>NZ_JBICWL010000014.1:3769-178717 GCF_043199735.1 Streptomyces sp. NPDC048566 | reverse complement strand
CCCCGCCCGGCGGGGGGGGGGGGGGCCCCCCCGCGGGGGGGGGGGGGGGCCGCGGGGGGCCCCCCCCCCCCCGCCCGGCCCCCCGGGGGGCCCCCCCCCCCCCGGGGGGGGGGGGGGGCCCCCCCCACGGCGTTCGGCGTGTTCCGGGGGCGGCCCGCGGTCAGACGACCTGGTGCAGCCAGCGGACCGGGGCGCCCTCGCCCGCGTAGCGGAAGGGTTCCAGTTCGTCGTCCCAGGGCTTGCCGAGGAGCTTGGCGAGGTCGGCCTCCAGCTCGCTCTCGCCGCGCTGCGAGCGCAGCAGCGCGGCGCGCAGCCGGTCCTCGGGGATGAGGATGTCGCCGTGGATGCCGGTGACGGCGTGGTAGATGCCGAGTTCCGGGGTGCAGCTGTAGCGCTCGCCCTCGGCGGTGGGACACGGCTCGGCGGTGACCTCGAAGCGCAGCAGGTGCCAGCCGCGCAGCGCGGAGGCCAGCTTGGAGGCGGTGCCGACCTCGCCCTTCCAGGAGAACTCCGCTCTCCAGGTGCCGGGCGCGGCGGGCTGCCGGATCCAGTCGAGGTTGACGCGCGTGCCGAGCACCCCCGCGACCGCCCACTCGACATGCGGGCACAACGCGCGGGGCGCGGAGTGCACGTAGAGAACTCCACGTGTCGTCACTGGGGCCTCCGGACAGAGCGAGACATCTTGTAACTTGGCGGAACGGCAGTGGCAGGGCGGCCACGGGCCGAGGCTACCGTGCGGTGACGCGAGGAGTGTGACGTACCGTCGGTCCAGGCGCCGTGAACGGAGAGGTTTCACCCGGCGGGACGCGTCCGGGCCTCCGAAAGAGGGGGTCCGGGGCGGTTCCGGGCCGGCCGGCCCTCCTCGGTCCGCGGACGGCCGGCCGGGTACGACGTGGTGCGGCCCTCCGCGCGGCGCGGATGCCGACCAACCCTGTACAACGAGCGAGGAGACCAGGGGATGCGCAGTCGCGGCCACCGTTCACGGGCCGTCACGGCCCTCGTGGTGGCGGCGGTCCTGGGGGCGGCGGGGTGCGACGCCGCCGGGGGCGACACCCCGTCCGCCGGCCGCACCGCGGGCCACGCCTCCCCGACGCCCACGCCCGCCTGGGACCGCAGTCCGCGATCGATCGCGGCGGTGGGCGACTCCATCACCCGCGGGTTCGACGCGTGCAGCGTGCTCTCCGACTGCCCCGAGGTGTCCTGGGCGACCGGCAGCGACCCGCGGGTGGACAGCCTCGCGGTCCGGCTGCTCGGCAGGTCCGGCGCGGCCGAGCGGAGCTGGAACTACGCGGTGACCGGCGCCCGGATGGCGGACCTGCCCGGCCAGATGGCGCAGGCGGCGACCCGCCGGCCGGAGCTGGTCACGGTGATGGCGGGCGCCAACGACGCCTGCCGGGCGTCCACCTCGGCCATGACGTCCGTCGCGTCCTTCCGCCGGTCCTTCCGCAAGGCGATGGACACCCTGCGCCGGAAGCTGCCCCGGACGCAGGTGTACGTGTCGAGCGTGCCGGACCTGAAGCGGCTGTGGTCGCAGGGGCGGGGCAACGCGCTCGGCAAGCAGATCTGGAAGCTGGGCATCTGCCCCTCGATGCTCGGCGACGCCGACTCGCTGACCTCGGCGGCGACGCTGCGGCGGGACCGGGTGCAGGAGCGCGTGAAGGCGTACAACCGGGTGCTGGGCGAGGTGTGCGCGCAGGACCGGCACTGCCGCTTCGACGGCGACGCCGTGTTCGACTACCGCTTCGGAACGGAGCAGTTGAGCCACTGGGACTGGTTCCACCCGAGCACGGACGGACAGGCCAGACTCGCGGAGATCGCCTACCGGACCGTCACCGCGCGCGATCCCGCCCCGTAGTGCCCTGACCGGACGGGTTCACCGGCTCGCGGCGCCCGGCACGGCACGGCACTAGTGTCTCCCGCATGAGCGAACTTTTCGGCACACTTTCCGACGGCACCCCCGTCCACCGCTTCACGCTGGAGCGGGCCGGGGTCCGGGTGCGTGTGCTCACGTACGGCGGCATCGTGCAGTCGGCCGAGGTGCCGGACCGGGACGGCCGGGCCGCCGACGTCACGCTGGGCTTCCCCGGCCTGGCGGGGTACGTCGAGCACCCGGAGCCGTATCTCGGCGCGCTGGTGGGCCGGTACGCCAACCGGATCGGCCGGGCCCGCTTCCCGCTCGGCGGCGCGACCTACCACCTGGAGCCGAACAACGGGCCCAACGCGCTGCACGGCGGCGACGGCGGGTTCGACAAGCGGGTGTGGGACGCGGAGCCGCTGGAGTACGGGGTGCGGCTGTCGCGGGTCAGTCCGCACGGCGAGGAGGGCTTCCCCGGCCGGGTGGAGGTCCGCGCGGCCTACACGCTCGACGAACGCGGGGCGCTGCGGATCGCCTACGAGGCCGTGACCGACGCGCCGACGGTCCTGAACCTGACGAACCACACCTACTGGAACCTGAGCGGTTCGGGCAGCGCGATCGGGCACGAACTGCGCCTCGACGCCTCGCGGTGGACGCCGGTGGACGCGGACCTGATCCCGACCGGGGAGCTGGAGCCGGTGGAGGGGACGCGCTTCGACTTCCGCACGGCGCGCAAGACGGGCGCGGGCTACGACCACAACCTCGTGCTCGACAAGGGGGTCACGGAGACCGCGGTGGAGGTCGCCGAGCTGCACGATCCGGCGTCCGGGCGGGTGCTGACCGTCGCGACGACCGAGCCGGGGGTGCAGCTGTACACGGCCGACCACCTGGGCGCCCCGTTCGCCCCGAACGACGGGATCGCGCTGGAGACCCAGCACTTCCCCGACTCGCCGAACCGCCCGGAGTTCCCGAGCACCGAGCTGCGCCCCGGCGACCGCTACCGCTCGGAGACGGTGTACGCGTTCTCCGTGCGGGGCTGAGCGTCCGGGCCGGACGACGGGCCCCGGTCCGGAGGTCAGGTTCCGGACCGGGGCCGCCGGCGGGACGTACCGTTACGCCTCGATGATCGTGCGCAGCCGGCGGTCCGTGAGGGAACGCCCCGCCTCGATCCCGTACGAACCCTTCACACATGCCCAGCAGCCCGCCGCGGTGTCCCAGATCTCGAAGGCGCGCCGCGGGATGTCGACCACGGCCTCGGCGCTCTCGCCGGGACCGGCCTCGACGCAGGCGAAGCCGGCGAGTGCGCGGGCGGGCCGGTCCGCGTCCGCCTCCAGGGGCGCGACGTAGACTTGGACGACCTCGCGCCCGGCCCGCGCGCCGCTGTTGCGGACCCGGACGGTGGCGGTACCGCCCTCGACCGTGAGGGACTCGTAGGTCCACTCGGTGTAGCCGAGGCCGTGGCCGAAGGGGTACGACGGGGTCCGCCCCTCCTTCTGCCAGGCGCGGTATCCGATGAACACGCCCTCCGTGTAGGCCAGTTGCCCGTCCGTCGGGGCGACCCGGGTCACCGGGGCGTCGGCCAGCGGGCCCCAGGTGGTGGGAAGGCGCCCGCCGGGCTCGTGGGCGCCGGTGAGGACGTCGGCGAGGGCGGCGCCGCCCTCCTGGCCGGGGAACCAGCTCAGCAGCACCGCGGCGACCTCGTCGCGCCAGGGCAGTTCCACCGGGGAGCCGGAGTTGACGATCACGACGGTGTTCGGGTTGGCGGCGGCGACGGCGTGCACCAGCTCGTCCTGGTGGCCGGGCAGGCGCAGGTCGCTCCGGTCGAAGCCCTCGGACTCGACGCGGTCGGTGGTGGCGACCACGACGACGGCGGTGTCGGCGGCGCGGGCCGCCTCGACGGCCTCGGCGATCAGCTCGCCGGCGGCGCGCACCGGCTCCCGGTGGGCGAGCGAGAACCCGACGACCCGCATCGGTGCGTCCTCGGGGACCTCGACGACGTGGGTGAGCGACACCCGGACCGGCTGCCCGGCGGTGAGGTCGACCCGGGCGCGCGGGACGGGGGCGCCGAAGAAGGTGATGAACGGGTCGTCCTTGCCGGCCTCCTGGACGCCGTCGAAGCGGGTCGTGCCGTCGACGGCGAGGGTGAACGCGCCGAGTCCCTTGATCCCGAAGGTGTGCGTGCCGGTGTCGCGCGGGGTGAAGGTGCCGGTGAGTTCGACGGTGTGCAGCGCCTCGTGCGTGACGCCCTCGGGCAGGTCGTCGCCCATCCACTGGATGTGGCCGCTCGGCGCGGAGCCGCTGCCGAGGACCGCACCGGTGGCGTCGCGGCAGACCGCGCGCAGGTCGAAGCCCTGGTCGGCGACGGGGAGTTCGACGTTGGGGTCGGCGCCGACGGCATAGCTCAGGGTGCCCTCGGGCAGTGCGGCGCTCAGGCCGTCCAGGGGCGAGACCACCCGGGCGGGGAAGACGGTCGCGGAGCCGCCGCCGAGGATCCGGGCGTCGCGGGCGGCGGCGCCGATGAGGGCGACCCGGTGGCCCTCGGGAAGCGGCAGGGCGCCCTCGTTGCGGACCAGGACGAAGGAGCGGCGGGCGATCTCCCGCGCCAGTTCCCGCCCGTCCACGGGGGCGGGCAGCGAGGTGACGGCGGGCTCGGCGCCGCGGAGGGCGCCGACGCGGGCGGCGAGCCGGAGTACGTTGCGGACGGCCGCGTCGACGGTCGCCTCGTCCACCTCGCCGGCCCGGACGGCCGCCGCCAGGGGCGGGCCGTAGACGGTGCGCGGGCCGGGCATGGCGATGTCGAGGCCGCCCTGAACGGCTGCCCGGGTGGCGCGGGCGGCCATCCAGTCGGAGACGTTGACGCCGTCGAAGCCCCAGGCGCCGCGCAGGACCTCGTTCACGAGGTGGCGGTGCTCGGTCATCGTGGTGCCGTTGACCGCGTTGTAGGCGGTCATGACGCCCCAGGGCCGGGCGCCGGCGACGATGGTCTCGAAGGGGGCCAGGTACAGCTCGCGCAGGGCGCGTATCCCGACGCGGTTGTCGACGGTGAAGCGGTCGGTCTCGGCGTCGTTGGCGACGAAGTGCTTGACGGTGGTGCCGACCCCGCCGGACTGCACGCCGCGGACGTAGCCGGTGCCGATCGCGCCGGTGAGCAGGGGGTCCTCGCTGTAGGCCTCGAAGTGCCGGCCGCCGAGCGGCGAGCGGTGCAGGTTCACGGTGGGGGCGAGCAGCACGTGGACGCCCTTGCGGCGGGCCTCCTGGGCGAGCAGCACGCCGGCGCGGCGGGCGAGTTCGGGGTCCCAGGTCGCGGCGAGCGCGGTGGGCGAGGGCAGCGCGACGGAGGGGTCGTCGGCGCTCCAGTGGACGCCGCGGACACCGATCGGCCCGTCCGACATCACGAGGGCGTCCAGGCCGATCTCGGGGAGCGCGGGCAGGGTCCACATGGAACGTCCGGACAGCAGCCGGGCCTTGGCGTCCAGGTCGAGCCGGCCGAGCGCCGCCTCGACCACGGTCTCGCGGGCCGCGTCCGCGGCCCGCCGGTCCTGCGCCGTCTCCACCGGTGTCTCCGCCATGGCGGCACCTCCTCGTCGAAAGCGGTCTGCGGCCTCTCATCCTGCATCGGCCACCTGTGGACCGGTAGGTTTCGTCACCTTGCCGTGACAATCCGGGGGAGGTCATGCCGTACGGTGACGCCATGGCGGCCAGGACCAGGAGCGAGGAGCGGCGCGCGGAGATCGTGCGCGCGGCGCTGGAGGTGATCGCCGAGCGCGGCTACCGCGGGGCGAGCCTCGCCGCGGTCGCCGAGCGGGTCGGACTCACCCAGCAGGGCCTGCTGCACCACTTCCCGACCAAGGAGGCGCTGCTCGTCGCGGTCCTCGCGGAACGGGACCGGTGGGACGCCGTGCCGGACGGCGCGTGGCGGGCCGACCTGCTCCTCCAGCTCGTCGAGTACAACGCGATGCGGCCCGGCGTCATCCAGACCTTCGCCGCACTGCTCGGCGAGAGCGTCACGGAGGGGCATCCGGCGCGCGCGTTCTTCACCGGGCGCTACACGGCGGTGCGCGCGAGCATGGCCGCGGTGCTGCGCGCCGAGTACGGGGAGCGGCTGCCGGGCGGCCTCACGCCGGAGCGCGCCGCCCCGCTGCTCGTGGCGGTGATGGACGGGTTGCAGTACCAGTGGCTGCTGGATCCGGAGTCGGTGGACATGCCCGCCGCGTTCGGCGACTTCCTGCGGCTGCTGGGCGAGGACTGACGGCCGCGGCGGCGCCGTCGCCTTCAGCGACTCCCCCGGTTCCGCCGGCGGCGGACCCGGACCCCTCTGAGCCGTGCGCCCGCGGGCGGGCGGCCTCCCGGTCAGGGGGCGGCGGTCTCCGCGGTCCCGGCGGCCCCGCCCGCGGAGGCCGCGGTAGCGGCCCCGGCGTCGCCCGTGCCCTCGGCCTCGACGGCGGACTCGCCGGTCTCCTCGCCGAGCAGGTCCCGCGCCATCAGGGTGGCGCCCGCGACGGCGCCCGGCATGAGGAAGACCGCGACGAAGGGCACGACGAAGGCGAGGGCCAGCGGCGTCCCGAAGCCCCAGGCGAGCGTCTTGCGTCCGCGCAGCAGGGTGAGCCGGGCGCGCAGGTCGACCCCGCGGCGCTGGAGGGCGACGGCGGCGAGTTCCTCGGTGAGGAAGAAGCCGGTGACGAGGAACCCGAGCGCCGGGACGACGGTCTGGCCGACGAACGGGAGGAAGCCGAGCGCGAAGAGCAGCACGCCCCACAGCGCGGCCCGCACCACGATCCGCAGACTGTCCCGGGCGGAGATCCACAGCTCGCGCCACAGGGGCAGGCCCGACTCCGGGGCCGTGCCGTCCGGGGAGACGTCCCGGTCGACCCTCTCGGAGAGGCTGTCGTAGAAGGGCTGGCCTATCAGCAGGGTGACGGCGGTGAAGGTGACGACCGCCAGCAGCAGGGCGAGGGCGAACAGGACGGCCGTCAGCAAGCCGCGGAAGAGACCGGACCAGGGACTCGTCCAGTCGTCGGCGAACGGCGTCGACCAGGTGACGAGGCCCTCGCCGTACCGGGCGAGCGCGACCAGCGCCACCGCGTACAGGACGAGGGTGATGAGTCCGGGCAGCAGGCCGAAGCCGTACTGCCTGCCGTGCCGCACCACCCACCGCTGGCCCCGCACCAGATGACCGAAACCCACCCCGAGATCGCGCATGGGGGGAACTGTATCGGGGTGGCGTGCCGCGCGGCACGGGGTGGGCGACGCCTTCCGGAGCCTCCTCGCACGCCCGGACCCCGGGTGCGCGAGGAGGCCGCTCCCGGGGTCCGGGTGCGGCCTCCCGCCGTGCGCGGCGAACGCCTCAGAGAAGCGTCACGCTGATGTTGCCGCGCGTCGCCTTGGAGTACGGGCAGACCTGGTGGGCCTTCTCCAGGAGCGCGCGGGCGGTGCCGGCGTCGACGTTCGGGATCGTGGCGGAGATCTCCACGATGATCCCGAAGCCGTCGTCGTTCCTGCCTATGCCGACCTTCGCGGTGACGGTCGAGCCGGAGACGTCGGCGTTCTCCTGCCGGGCCACGACGCCGAGGGCGCCCTGGAAGCAGGCGCTGTAGCCGGCGGCGAACAGCTGCTCGGGGTTGGTGCCGTCGCCGCTGCCGCCCATCTCCTTCGGCGGGTTGACGACGACGTCGAGCCTGCCGTCGTCGGTGGCGACCCGGCCGTCGCGGCCGTTCTCGGCGGTCGCGACGGCGGTGTACAGGACCTCGGACTGCTGGATGGACATGCGGTGCGCTCCTCCTTGGCCGGTCGCGACTCGCGCCCACGATCGCGACGGTTTCGGAAAGAAGTTATCGCATACCGGAAGGCGAGCGACAGGCCCGCCCCGCGCCGCCGGGCGGATCAGAGCTTGACGATCATCTTTCCGGTGTTGTCGCCGCGCAGGACCCCGAAGAACGCCTCCAGGTTGTTCTCGATGCCCTCGAGAACCGTCTCGGTGTACTTCAGCTCACCGGACCGGATCCAGCCGCCGACCTCCCGGACGAACTCCGGCTGGAGGTCGTAGTGGTCGCCCACCAGGAAGCCCTGGATCCGGCCGCGGGTCTGGATCAGGCGGGCCAGGTTCTTCGGGCCGGGGGCGGCCTCGGTGTTGTTGTAGACCGAGATCATGCCGCAGATCGCGATGCGGCCGTCCCGGTTGAGCGAGCCGATGGCCGCCTCCAGGTGGTCACCGCCCACGTTGTCGAAGTAGACGTCGACGCCGTCCGGCGCCGCCTCGCGCAGCTGCTCGGAGACCGGGCCGTTCTTGTAGTTGAAGGCCGCGTCGAAGCCGTACTCCTCGACGAGCAGCTTGACCTTCTCGTCGGAGCCGGCCGAGCCGATGACACGCGAGGCCCCCTTCAGCTTCGCGATCTGGCCGACCTGGCTGCCGACCGCGCCCGCCGCGCCGGAGACGAAGACGGAGTCGCCCTCCTTGAAGGAGGCGACGCGCAGCAGCCCCGCGTAGGCGGTGAGGCCGGTCATGCCGAGGACACCGAGGTAGGTGGAGAGCGGAGCGGCCTCCGGGTCGACCTTGACGGCCTGCGCCGCGTCCACGACCGCGTACTCGCGCCAGCCGAGGAAGTGCAGCACGTGGTCGCCGACGGCGATACCCTCGGCGTTGGAGGCGACGACCTCGCCCACCGCGCCGCCCTGCATCGTCTCGCCCAGCTCGAAGGGCGCGGCGTAGGACTTGGCGGCGCTCATGCGGCCGCGCATGTACGGGTCGACGGAGACGTAGGCGTTGCGTACCAGGACCTGGCCCTCGCCCGGCTGCCGCACCTCGGCCTCGACCAGGGCGAAGTCCTCGGGCTTGGGCCAGCCGACCGGACGGCTGACGAGCTGCCATTCGCGGTTGACGGCGGGGAGCTGGGGGGTCTGGGACATGAGGTGCGCCTTTCACGGTGAGGGGCTCGCGGCTCTGGCGGTACTGCGGGAGCGAAGAACTACTTCACTACCTGAAACAACCATGCTCCTGAATATTTCATGATGTCAAGTAACCGGGTAGGCTCGACGGCATGGCCACCCAGAAGAGACCCCGGATCGACCCCCTGACCCTGGAGGTCGTCGAGCTGATCGGCACGGTCGTGGCCCGGTATCACGACGAGTACGAGGACGCCGCGGCCGAGCACGCCCTGACCGGCGCCCAGGCACGGCTGCTCGGCCTGCTCTCGCTGGAGCCGCTGCCGATGCGCCGGCTGGCGCAGAAGCTGCGGTGCGAGCCGTCCAACGTCACGGGGATCGTGGACCGGCTGGAGGCCCGCGGTCTGGTGGAGCGGCGCCCGGACCCGGCGGACCGCCGCGTGAAGCTGGCGGCGGCGACGGCCGAGGGGCGCACCGTGGCCGAGGGGCTGCGCGACTCCCTGCGATTCGCCCGCGAACCCCTGGCGGGGCTCTCGGACGCGGAGCGGCTGGCCCTGCGGGACCTGCTGGTGCGGATGCTGGCACCGGACGGCGCCGCGGACTGACCGGCGGGCGCGCCGGACGGGCGGGGCGGGAGCCGGTGAACCGTTCCGGTCAGGGCGTCGGCTAGCGCCCTGACCGGAAGAGTTCGCCGGACAGCTCGCGGTGTCCGGTGCGGTGCCGGGCGTCGCGAGCCGGTGAACCGTTCCGGTCAGGGCACTAGGTGCACCACCACAGGAAGCGGCTGCACGTCCGCGAGGGGGTCGGTGCGGGCGGGGGCGCCTGGGTCGCGGGAGCGGTGGTGGCGGGGGCCGTCGCCCGGGGGGCCGAGGGGGCCGGCGCGGCCGACGTGGGCCGGTCCGGGCGGGCGTCCGGGCTCGCCGACCCCGCGACGGCCGCGTCCGGCCCGTCCGTCGCCGACGCCTCGGGGGACGCGGACGCCGACGGTGTGCCGGACGGCGAGGCGGAGCCGGCGGAGACGGCGGTCCGCGAGGCTGCGCCGGACGGGTCACCCGCCGGCCGGGCGGTGGCGTTCGCCGCCCCGGACGCCGAGCCGTCCGGCGACGCGGCCGTGGCCGGTTCGGGCGCCGACCCGGGTGCGTCGACGCCCAGTTCGGCGAGGCTCAGGCCGCCGGCCGCGAGGACGAAGCACGCCGCGACGAACAGGGTGCGCCGGCGACGGCGCCGGTGCGCGGCGGCCTTGCGGTCCCGCCGGCTGTCACCGGCCCCGGCGTCCGGTCCGTCCGCGTCTCCCGCCTCCGCCGGCCGCCGCCGACCACCCCGATCCCGCGCGCCGTCCGCGACGGCCCCTTCCGGGCGGGCCGTCGAGGCCGGAGCGGCGGCGGCCGGGGCGCCGGGCTCTCCCTGCCCCGCCGAACTGCCGTACGCGTCCGGGGAGTCGGGGGCCGAAAGGGCGTCACCGGCGTATCCGGAGCCCTCGCCGTACAGGGCAGTCCGGGTTCCGGCGGGGTCCTGCCGCGGCCGGCCGCCGGTCAGCGCGGGCTCCGCGGCGCGGAGCGCGTCGACCGGGGTGCCGCAGCCGGGGCAGGCGAGGGCGCCGTTGAGGTGCCGTCGGCACGCGTGGCAGTAGTCCATGACGCGGGAAGACTAGGTTCGCGCTCGGTCACGTTCCTAGGAGCGGCTGTGAAAGTTCTGTGCGGAACCGGGAGTTCCGGCACGGCGGTACGCGACACCCCTGGTCATTTACCGCCATCCACACCCCGGCCACGCCGCCTCGCGGCCGCCGATGCGGACGCCGGCCGCCCCGCGCGCGGAGTCCCGCGGGCGTTCTGTGCGCGAACCATTGACACCCCCCGGGCCGCATCTCTACTGTCACGCCAACATTTCGAACGTGTGACGAAATCTCGAACATGGCGAGCACAGGGGGCAATTGGCGTGCGCATCACGGGCATCACCACCCACGTGGTCGGGACACCCTGGCGGAACCTGACCTACGTCCGGGTGCACACCGACGAGGGCGTCACCGGAGTCGGCGAGACCCGGATGCTGGGCCACACCGACGCGCTGATCGGCTATCTGCGCGAGGCCGAGGCCAACCACATCCTCGGCTCGGACCCCTTCGCCGTCGAGGACCTGGTCCGCCGCATGAAGTACGGCGACTACGGCCGGGCCGGGGAGATCGTGATGTCCGGCATCGCGGTCGTCGAGATGGCCTGCTGGGACATCAAGGGCAAGGCGCTCGGGGTGCCGGTCTGGCAGCTCCTCGGCGGCAGCGTCACGGACCGGGTCAAGGCGTACGCCAACGGCTGGTACACCACCGAGCGGACGCCGGACGCCTACCACAAGGCCGCGCAGGAGGTCGTCGCGCGCGGCTACCGGGCCCTGAAGATCGACCCGTTCGGCACCGGACACTTCGAACTGGACCACGCCGCCACGCTCTACTCCGTGTCGCTCATCGAGGCGGTGCGCGACGCGATCGGGCCGGAGACCGAACTCATGCTGGAGATGCACGGCCGGTTCTCGCCGTCGACCGCGGTCCGGCTGGCCCGCGAGCTGGCGCCGTACCGGCCCGCGTGGCTGGAGGAGCCGGTGCCGCCGGAGAACCTGAAGGCGCTGGAGAAGGTGGCCGCCAAGGTCGACATCCCCGTCGCCACCGGCGAACGCGTCCACGACCGGATCGAGTTCCGCGAACTCTTCGAGAGCCAGGCCGCCGACATCGTCCAGCCCGACGTCGGCCACATCGGCGGCATCTGGGAGACCCGCAAGCTCGCCGCGACCGCCGAGGCCCACTACGTCCTGGTCGCGCCGCACAACGTCGGCGGCCCGGTGCTGACCGCCGCCTCCCTCCAGGTCGGCTTCAGCACACCGAACTTCAAGGTCTTGGAGCACTTCAACGACTTCGCGGACGCGGAGATCAAGAAGGTGGTGAAGGGGGCCCCGCAGGTGGTGGACGGCTACTTCGAGCTGTCGCACGAGCCCGGTCTCGGGGTCGAGCTGGACGTCGACGCGGCGGCCGAGTTCCCCCAGCAGCAGGCACGGTTCGACCTCTGGGCGGACGGCTGGGAGCAGCGCAGGCCGAAGGGGAGCCGGTGAGCGCCGCGGTCGTCGTCGACGCGCCCGGCCGGCACCGGCTGGTCCCGCACGAGCCGCTGCCGCCGGCGGCGGGCGAGGCGCGGGTGCGGGTGCACGCGGCCGGCATCTGCGGCAGCGACCGCGAGGTCTTCCAGGGCAACCGGCCCGAGGGATACGTGCGGTACCCCCTCACCCCGGGCCACGAGTGGTCGGGGACCGTGGAGGAGGTCGGGCCGGGCGTCCCGGCGGACCTGACCGGCCGCAAGGTGGTCGGCGAGGGCTTCCGCAACTGCCAGGTCTGCGACCGCTGCCACGCCGGGGAGACGACCCTGTGCACCGCCGGGTACGAGGAGACCGGCTTCACGGTGCCCGGCGCGATGGCGGCCACGCTGACGCTGCCGGCCCGCCTGCTGCACGTCCTGCCGGACACCGCGGACCTGACCGCCGCGGCCCTGCTGGAGCCGGCCGCCTGCGTCGCGGCGGCCGCCCTGCGGGCGAGGGCGCTCCCCGGGGAGCGGGTGGCCGTGGTCGGCACCGGGACGCTCGGGATGCTCGCCGTGCAGTTCCTCGCGGCGGCCTCTCCGGCCGAGCTGCTCGTGGTGGGCACCCGCCCCGACCGGGCCGCCCTGTCGGAGAAGTTCGGCGCCACCGCCTTCCGCACGGCGGACGGGGAACTCCCCGGCGGCTTCGACGTCGTCGTGGAGTGCGCCGGGTCGGCGTCCGCCGCGCGCACCGCCGCCTCCCTGCTGCGGCGCGGCGGGCGCCTGGTCCTCACGGGCATCCCGGCGCCGGGGGCCGAAGGGCTCGACCCGACCGACCTCGTCGTCCGGCAGCTGGAGGTGCACACCGTGTTCGGGGCGCCGCCGCAGGCGTGGGCGCACGCGGTGCGGGTGTTCGGCACCGGGCTGCTGGACCCCGCGCCACTGGTGACGCACGAGCTGCCGCTGACCGCTTTCGCGACGGCCGTCGAGCTGGTGGGCTCCGGTGATCCCGGGGTCGGCAAGGTCCTGCTGAAACCGTGAGCGCCCGATCCGTACGCCGGTGCGGGGCCTCCTGACCGCCACGCGCCGGCGTACTCCCTCCGGGTCCGCGCACACCCGACGAAGCGAACCGTGTCCGAGATATCGAACATGAAGGACGGCCTGTGACCCCCGACGCCCCTCCCACGGCACCCCGGCGCCCCGGCGAACGGGCGCTCGCCGCGCTCGGCCTGGGCGCGCCCGCCCCCTCCCCCGCCGACGCCTCGCCGCACACCTTCCCCGGAGGCGGCCGATGGCGTACCGAGGTGCCCTCCGTCGAGGGCCCCGAGGCGCTCGCGGCGGTCCTGAAGGAGTCCTCCCGGCTCGACGTGCCGATCCACCGGATCAGCCAGGGCAGCGGCGTCTGGATGCTGACGGACGCCGAGATCACCGAGATGGTCGAGTCGACCGCCGAACGGGCCATCGAGCTGTGCCTGTTCACCGGGCCGCGCGGCACCTGGGACACCGGCGCCTCGGTGCGCACCGACTCGGGCGGCGGCGGACTGCGCGCCCGCGGCCACGACGCGGTCGCCGGCTGCGTCGAGGACGCGGTGCGTGCCACGGAACTCGGGGTCGGCTGCCTGCTCGTCGCGGACGAGGGCGTGCTGTGGACGCTGCACCGGGCGCGGAGCGCGGGGATCATCCCGGCGGACACCACCCTCAAGGTCTCCGCGCTGATCGGCCCGGTGAACCCGGCCGCGTACGCGGTGTACGAGCGGCTCGGCGCCGACTCGGTCAACGTGCCGAGCGATCTGACGCTCGGTCATCTGACCGAGATCCGGCGGAACTCGGCCGCCCCCATGGACCTGTACATCGAGGCCCCCGACGACCTCGGCGGGTACGTCCGGATGTACGAGGTCGCCGAGATCATCCGGCGCGGCGCGCCGCTCTACCTGAAGTTCGGCCTGTCCAGGGCCCCGGGGATCTACCCGTACGGCACCCATCTGCGGGACCTGACGCTCGCCACCGCCCGGGAGCGGGTGCGGCGCGGCCGGCTCGCCCTCGACCTGCTCGCCCGGCACGGCGCGGACGGCGGCATGGCCCCGCTCGGCTCCCGCTCGCCCGGCCCGCTGCACCGCTTCCCCACCGACGTCCGCCCGCCGCGGACCGCACCTCCCGCCACCCCGCCCGCTCTCCACGACGAGAAGAACAAGGACTGATGCACCGTGCGCAATCGCAGAGCCGCCCTCGCCACCACCGCCTCCCTCGCCCTCACCCTGTCCGCGTGCGGGCAGGACGGTGAGGGCGGCAGCGACGACAAGGGGGGCGGCCCCAAGGGAGCCACCATCGGCATCTCGATGCCGACCAAGTCCTCGGAGCGCTGGATCGGCGACGGCGACAACGTCGTCAAGGACCTCCGCGCGAAGGGATACAAGACCAAGCTGGCCTTCGGCCAGGACGACCCGGACCAGCAGGTCTCGCAGATCGAGAACATGATCACGCAGGGCGTGAAGGCCCTGATCATCGCCGCCATCGACAACAAGTCGATGAACAACGTGCTCCAGCAGGCCGCCGACGCCGAGATCCCGGTGATCTCCTACGACCGGCTGATCCTCGGCACCGGCAACGTCGACTACTACGCGTCGTTCGACAACACCAAGGTCGGCGAACTCCAGGGCGGTTACATCGTCGACAAGCTCGGGCTGAAGGACGGCGGCAAGAAGGGCCCGTTCAACATCGAGCTGTTCGCCGGCTCCAACGACGACAACAACACGAAGTACTTCTTCCAGGGCGCGATGAACGTCCTCCAGCCCTACATCGACAGCAAGCGGCTCGTCGTGCGGTCCGGCCAGACCGGGCTCACCCAGGTCACCACCCTGCGCTGGGACGGCGGCACCGCGCAGAAGCGCATGGACGACATCCTCACCTCCTCGTACAAGCGGGCGCGGGTGGACGCCGTGCTCTCGCCCTACGACGGCATCTCGATCGGCATCCTCTCCTCGCTGAAGTCGGACGACTACGGCTCCAAGGACAAGCCGCTGCCCGTCGTCACCGGGCAGGACGCCGAACTCGCCTCCGTGAAGTCGATCATCGCGGGCGAGCAGACGCAGACCGTCTACAAGGACACCCGGCAGCTCGCCGAGGTCGCCTCGAACATGGTCGACGCGGCGCTGCACGGCAAGAAGCCCGAGATCAACGACGACAAGACCTACGACAACGGCAGCAAGGTCGTCCCCGCCTACCTGCTCCAGCCGGTCAGCGTCGACAAGTCCAACTACGAGAAGGAACTCGTCGACACCGGCTACTACAAGGCCTCCGACCTCAAGTGACCGCCGCTCCCCACTGAATGGAAGGCACGACCATGGCGGGACCCGTCCTGGAGATGCGCTCGATCGTCAAGACCTTTCCCGGCGTCAAGGCGCTGTCGGACGTCAGCCTGGCCGTCAGGCGAGGCGAGGTCCACGCCATCTGCGGCGAGAACGGCGCCGGCAAGTCCACCCTGATGAAGGTGCTCTCCGGCGTCCATCCGCACGGCAGTTACGAAGGGGAGATCCTCTTCGACGCGGAGGTCTGCGCGTTCCGGGACATCAGGGCCAGCGAGCGGCACGGCATCGTGATCATCCACCAGGAGCTGGCCCTGGTGCCCTATCTGTCCATCGCGGAGAACATCTTCCTCGGCAACGAGCACGCCGCGCGCGGGCTCGTCGACTGGACCCGGACGCTGCGGCACGCCACCGAACTGATGCGGCGGGTGGGCCTCGACGAGAACCCGCGGACCCGCGTCGCCGACATCGGCGTGGGCAAGCAGCAGCTCGTCGAGATCGCCAAGGCGCTGTCGAAGTCGGTGCGCCTGCTGATCCTCGACGAGCCGACCGCGGCCCTGAACGACGAGGACAGCGGCAAACTCCTCGACCTCATCCTTGAGCTGAAGGACCAGGGCATCACCTCGATCATCATCTCCCACAAGCTGGGCGAGATCCGCCGGGTGGCGGACTCGGTGACGATCCTGCGCGACGGGCGGTCTATCGAGACCCTCGACGTCAGGGCCCCGGAGACGACCGAGGACCGGATCATCAGCGGGATGGTGGGCCGCGACCTCGAACACCGCTTCCCCGAGCGCACCCCGCACCGGCCCGAGGAGGGGGCCGCTCCGGCCCTGGAGATCCGCAACTGGACCGTGCACCATCCCATCGACCAGCAGCGCAAGGTGGTCGACGACGTGTCGCTCTCCGTGCGGCGCGGGGAGATCGTCGGCATCGCCGGCCTGATGGGCGCCGGCCGCACCGAACTGGCGATGAGCGTGTTCGGGCGGACCTACGGCCGGTACGCGGGCGGCACGGTCCTCAAGGACGGCACCGAGATCCGGACGAAGACGGTCCCGGAGGCGGTCCGGCACGGGATCGCGTACGTCACCGAGGACCGCAAGCACTACGGGCTCAACCTCATCGACACCATCAACCGGAACATCTCGCTGAGCGCGCTCGGGAAGGTGGCCCGGCACGGTGTGGTCGACGAGCACGAGGAACGCCGGGTGGCCGAGGGCTTCCGCACCTCGATGAACATCAAGGCGCCGACGGTCTTCGAGCCGGTGGGCAGGCTGTCGGGCGGCAACCAGCAGAAGGTCGTCCTCAGCAAGTGGATCTTCGCCGGCCCGGACGTGCTGCTGCTGGACGAGCCGACGCGCGGGATCGACGTCGGCGCCAAGTTCGAGATCTACACGGTCATCGACGGGCTGGCCGCCGAGGGCAGGGCCGTCGTCTTCATCTCCTCCGAGCTGCCGGAGCTGCTCGGCATGTGCGACCGCGTCTACACGATGGCCGCGGGTCGGCTGACCGGCGAGTTCTCCCGGGCCGAGGCCTCGCAGGAAGCGCTGATGCGTCAGATGACGAAGGACAAAGAGGTGACGCGATGAGCACGGACACGACCGCCACGACGCCCGCCCCGGCACCGCCCGGCAGCGGCGGGCCGGCCGACGGGGCCGGCCTGCTCCGGCTGGTGCTCGACGGCATGCGCCGCAACATGCGGCAGTACGGCATGCTCTTCGCCCTGGGCCTGATCGTGGTGCTGTTCGCCGTGTGGACCGACGGCGACCTGCTGCTGCCGCGCAACGTCTCCAACCTGGTGCTGCAGAACAGCTACATCCTGATCCTCGCGATCGGCATGATGCTGGTCATCATCGCCGGCCACATCGACCTGTCCGTCGGCTCGCTGACGGCCTTCGTGGGCGCGGTGGCCGCCGTGCTGATGGTCGACCACGACATCGCCTGGCCGGTGGCTCTGGTCCTGTGCCTGGTGCTGGGCGCGATCGCGGGCGCCGCCCAGGGCTTCTTCATCGCCCATCTCGGCATACCGTCGTTCATCGTGACCCTCGCGGGCATGCTCACCTTCCGCGGTCTCACCGAGATCTTCCTCAAGGGCCAGACGATCGGCCCCTTCCCGGAGGGCCTGCAGAAGGTCGCCAACGGCTTCCTGCCCGAGGTCGGCCCCGACACGAACTACCACAACCTGACCCTGCTGCTCGGGCTCGCCCTGATCGCGTTCGTGGTGCTCCGGGAGGTCCGGGACCGCAGGCGGCAGCGGGAGTTCGCGCTCGACGTGCTGCCCGCCAACCTCTTCCTGCTCAAACTGGTCGCGCTGATCGCCGCGGTGCTCACCGTGACGATGCTGCTCGCCAGCTACAAGGGCGCCCCGGTGGTCCTGCTGATCCTCGGCGTCCTGGTCGCCGGGTTCGGCTACCTGATGCGCAACGCGGTCGTCGGCCGGCACATCTACGCGATCGGCGGCAACCTCCCGGCGGCCAAGCTGTCCGGCGTGAAGGACAGGAAGGTGACCTTCCTGGTCTTCCTCAACATGGGGATGCTCGCCGCGCTCGCCGGCCTGGTCTTCGCGGCCCGCTTCAACGCGGCCTCGCCGAAGGCGGGCCTGAACTTCGAACTGGAGGCCATCGCCGCGTCGTTCATCGGCGGCGCGTCGATGAGCGGCGGCGTGGGCACGGTCCTCGGCGCGATCATCGGCGGTCTCGTCCTCGGCGTGCTGAACAACGGCATGAACCTCGTCGGCATCGGCACCGACTGGCAGCAGGTCATCAAGGGCCTGGTCCTGCTGGCGGCGGTCGGCTTCGACGTGTGGAACAAGCGCCGGGTCGGTTCGTAGGCCGGACGGGCCCGCTCCCGGCCGGAGCCGCCCGCACGGGAGCGGGCACGACGCACCGGACCGGCGCCGTCGCCCCCGGCAGGCGCCGGACTTCACGCCTGCTTCACCGGTTCCACACCTTCCTCCACCGATTGAACAGCGCCCCCTCCGCATCCGTATGGAAGGGCGGCCCGTGCTCCCCCGCACGGGCCACCCCATGTCCGGGGGCCCGCCCTCCCCAGCGGGCCCGCCCCCTACGGAGGTTCCATGGCAGGCAATGTCACCTCGCTCTTTCGCGGCACCGCGGC
Organism: Streptomyces sp. NPDC048566; assembly: GCF_043199735.1. Classification (NCBI taxonomy): domain Bacteria; kingdom Bacillati; phylum Actinomycetota; class Actinomycetes; order Kitasatosporales; family Streptomycetaceae; genus Streptomyces; species Streptomyces sp. NPDC048566. The sequence continues at coordinate 160,511 of NZ_JBICWL010000014.1, read as the reverse complement.
GCACAGCCCGTCGATGGCCGCACTGACGCGGGAGGGCGACGGAGCCGGCCCCCTGGACTTCTGCATCCCCTGCAACCCCTACTTCCCCACCCCGGCGATGTTCGACGACCTCGCGGGCCGGCTGCGCGAGATCATCACGTACTACCCGAGCAGCGCCGACACCATCACCGCCGAGCTGTGCTCGCTGCTCCAACTCCCGCCGCAGTGCGTGGCGATGGGCAACGGCTCCACCGAACTCATCACCTGGATCGACCACCTGCTGGTGCGCGAGTCCCTCGCGATCCCCGTCCCCACGTTCGGCCGCTGGACCGACCAGCCCATGGAGACCGGCAAGCGGGTCGACATGTTCCCGCTCCAGGAGTCCACCGGCTTCGCGCTCGACCTCGGCGCGTACGCGAAGTTCATCCGCGCCCGCGGCACCCGAGTCGCGGTGCTGTGCAACCCCAACAACCCCGACGGCGGCTTCCTGCCCCGGCAGTCCGTCGTACAGTTCCTGGACGCGATGGCCGACCTGGACCTGATCGTCGTGGACGAGTCGTTCCTGGAGTTCGCCGACGCCGAGTCGGAGCCGAGCGTGGTCGAGGACGCGGTGATGCGGCCCAACGTCATCGTGCTGCGCAGCCTCGGCAAGAACTTCGGGCTGCACGGCATCCGGTTCGGCTACCTCGTCGCGAACCCCGCGCTGGCCGCCAAGGTCCGCTCGATGCTGCCCAAATGGAACCTCAACTCCTTCGCGGAGAGCGTGGTGTTCATGCTCAGGGACCACGGCGCCGAATACCGGGAGAGCCTGCACATGGTCCGCCGGGACCGGCTCGACATGGCCCGCGAACTGGCCGCGCTGCCCGGCCTGACGGTCTACCCCTCGCAGGGGAACTTCCTCTTCGTGCGCCTGCCCGTGGGCGCCGAGGGGACCATGGTCCGGGACCGGCTGCTGACCGAGCACCGCATCCTGGTCCGCGAGTGCGGCAACAAGATCGGCTCCTCCAGCCGCTTCCTGAGACTCGTGGTGCGCCCCCAGGCCGATGTACGCCGCCTGGTGTCGGGCCTGGAGCAGGTGCTCTACGGGTCCAGGAGGGGAGCCGCCGTACCCGAGCCGGCCGCGGGGACCGGCTACAGCTCGGGTACGGCGGCCGTCGACCGGCTCGTCGGCGCCACCAACGGCGCCGGCACACCCGGCCTGGCCGCCCAGGCGGCCGACCGGCCCGGCTCCGCCCCGCAGCCCGGAGCGGTGCCGGCCCCCCCGCCCGTACCCGTCCTGCCGCCGGCGCCGCCCGTCCGGCCCGCCGCCGCCGTGGTCTTCCCCGACCAGGAGCAGCCCGGGGTGGCTCCGGGCCGCCCCTTCCAGCAGCCCTTCGCGGCCACCGCGCCGGCGGAACCCGCGGGCATGCCGCAGCCCGGCGCGTGGCCGCCCGCGGCGCCGGGGGCGATGCCCGCGCAGGCCCCGCCGGCGCCGATGCCCGCCCCGGCCGGGCCGGCCGGACTGCGGCCCGCCGCCGCGGCGGTCGGCGGCGGACCCGGCTCGGCGAACGCCGCCTCGCTCGGCGCGCAGGGCGGCCTGACGGCGGCCCAGGTCCGCGGCAGGACCGAGCCCGAGCCGCCCCCTCCACCCCGCTCGGCCGACGGCTGGGGAGCCGTCGGCGCGATGCTCTACAACCAGGCGGGCTGACCGCCGGCGCACGGCACGGCGGCCGCGCCGAGGCGCGGGAGCGGGCCCCGGCTCCGGTGCGGATCACGGGTGTCCGCGTCCCGCCGTCCCCGCGCCGCCCCCGGCTCCGGAGATCTCGGAACGGGAACACAATCCGTCCCGCCCTGGGCACGCACCGCGTCCGTGCCTACCATCGCTCTTCGTCTACGCGCGTCGAGAGTGGCTGGAACAGAGGTGGTGGCGGTGCGTCGCAGTACCCGGATCATGGTGGCGATGGCGGCCGCCCTCGGCCTGTCGGCGGGCGCCGCCGGCTGCGGCGGCGGGCAGGACGCCGCCGACGCGGGGACCACCACGCTGAAGATCGTCGCCACCAACTACGGCGACAGCGTCCACAAGAACTCGCAGGGCTACTGGGACCGGGTCGGCCTGGCCTTCCAGGCCGCCCACCCCGGGGTCCGGGTGGTGACGACGGTCTACCCGGCCGACACCGTCGACGCGAAGGTGGCCGCGCTGGTCAAGCGCGGCGAGGCGCCGGACATCGTGCAGGGCGGCAACTTCGCCCAGTACGCGGCGGCCGGCGAGCTCTACTCGGCCGACGAGGTGCTCTCGATCCCCGTCCAGGCCGGATTCGTGCGCAGCCTCGCGGACGCCGGAAAGGTGAACGGGACGCCGTACGGGATGCCGTTCACCGCGAGTACCCGGCTGCTCTACTACAACAAGGACCTGTTCCGCCGCGCGGGCCTGGACGCCCCCGCCACCTGGCAGGAACTCGCCGCGGACGCCCGCGCGTTGAAGGCACAGGGCGTGAAGTACCCGATCGCGCTGCCGTTCGGGCCGGAGGAGGCCGAGGCGGAGACGCTGGGCTGGCTGCTGGCGGGCGCGGGCGGCTACACGGACAACGGCGGGAAGTACGACCTCGTCTCCGAGGCCAACGTCTCGGCGCTCGGCTGGCTCAGGACGAACCTCGTCGAGGCGGGGCTCACCGGCCCGGTCGCGCCCGGCCGGCTGAACCGCAGCGCGGCGCTCAAGGCGTTCGTGGACGGGGAGGCGGGCATGGTCAACGCCCCGCTCTCGCTGATGCGGCAGATCGCCGACTCCTCGCAGAACGTGCCCTACGGCACCGTCGCGCTGCCCGGCAGCAGCGGCCGGACCACACCGACCATGGGCACGGCGGACTGGGTGGTCGCCTTCAAGAAGGGCGGGCACCGCACGGAGACGGGGGCCTTCCTGGACTTCCTCTACGGCGACAAGTACGTCCGCGAGCAGGCCGCCGAGTACCAGCTGCTCCCGGTCACGGTGTCGGTCAGCGCGGGCATGCGCGCCGACGACGCCTACCGCCCGCTGTGGCACGGCCTGGACGCCCTGGACGGCATGAGCCTCTACCCGCTCGCGGAGACGAACTGGTCGCGGGTGGCGGCCGAGATCCGCTCCAGGATCGGTGCGGCGGTCGCCCCCGGCGGCGATCCGGAGGCCGTCCTGACGGAGATCGCGAAGACGGCCCGCTGAGCGGGCCCGCCGGCGGGCGCGGCGGGGACGGGCGGGACCGGGGGGCGCGCGGCGGGGCCGGACGGCCGGGGTGGTGTTCCGCCCTCCCCCATACCGGGTAATCCCCCCACGCCGGGCACCTCATATGACCATGAAACGACCTGTCCGTGTGGACAATGGCCGCACCCTCCCCCGGGGCCCGGGCCCGCCCCCGGCCGGGGGATGCCCGCCGCCGTCCCCGGAGGACCCGCATGGTGTTGAGCAGACGTACCTTCAGCGCACTCGCCGGCACCGCCGCACTCGGCCTCTCCCTGAGCGGCAGCGGGCAGGACGAGGCGAGCGCGGCGGGAAGGACGGCGCTCGCCCCCACCGGTCCGGCGCCCGCCCCGCCCGCCGCCGACGGCCGCCGCCACACGGTCGGCTTCGACCGCTACTCGATGCTCGTCGACGGCCGCCGCCTGGTGATCTGGTCCGGGGAGGTCCACCCCTTCCGGCTGCCGAGCCCGTCCCTGTGGCGGGACGTCCTGCAGAAACTGCGCGCCCACGGCTACAACACCGTCAGCATCTACGTGGCGTGGAACTACCACTCCCCCGCGCCCGGCGTGCACGACTTCACCGGGGTCCGCGACCTGGACCTGTTCCTGCGCACCGCCGCCGAGACCGGCCTGTACGTCATCGTGCGCCCGGGCCCGTACATCAACGCCGAGGTCGACGCGGGCGGCTTCCCCGGCTGGCTCACCGCCACCCCGGGCACCGCCCGCACCGCCGACCCGACCTACCTGGGCCACGTGGACCGGTGGCTGACGGCCGTCGACCGCATCGTCGCCCGGCACCAGTACACCGACGGCGGCGGCACGGTCGTCCTCTACCAGCTGGAGAACGAGTACGACGACCACGTCACGGAGGCCACCGGCCGCGCCTACATGGCGCACCTCTACCGCACGGTCCGCGCCGACGGCATCGACGTGCCGCTGTTCCACAACGACAAGGGCCGCAACGGCCACTGGGCGCCGGGCACCTTCGACACGGGCGGCGAGCGGGGCCGCTACCTGTACGGCTTCGACGGCTACCCCTCCCCGTTCAAGACGCCGCCGGACTGGGGCCACTTCGGCGCCGGCGGCACCAAGGGCGGCGCGACCGCGAGCCCGGACACCCCCGGGTTCATCCCCGAGTTCGGCGGCGGCTGGTTCGACCCGTGGGGCGGGGCCGAGTTCGACGGCCTGGGCTACGCCGAGTCCCGCCGCACCCGGGACGCCGCCTACGAGCGCCGGTTCTACCTCACCAACCTCGCCAACGGCATCACCGTGCACAACGTCTACATGACCTTCGGTGGCACGTCCTGGGGCTGGCTGCCCGCGCCGATCGTCTACACCTCCTACGACTACGGCGCCGCCATCGACGAGGCGCGCCGGCCCACCGAGAAGCTCACCCCCATGCACCAGATCGGCCACCTCCTGCACTCGGTACCCGAGTTGGCCAAGCTCGACCCGGTCGGCCGGGTCCCGTCGGCCACCCTGGGCACCGGCCCCGGCGTCACGGCCTACCACCTGGCCAACCCCGACACCGGGGCGCACGTCCACGTGCTGCGCAACGACACGTCCGCCGAGGCCGTGGCCTCCGTGCCGCTCGCCGGGACGAGCGTCCCGGTGCCGGTGCCCGGACTCGACGCCCGGCTGGTCGTCTCCGGGATCTTGCTGGGGCGCCGGACGCTGCGCTGCTCCAGCGCCCAGCCGATGCTCACGATGACCGCAGGTCGCCAGGACGTCGCCGTGTTCACCGGCCGGCGAGGAGAGGCGACGCGCACCTGCCTGGAGGCGGCCCGCGAGCCGTCGGTGACCGTGCTGGAGGGCGCCGCCCGGCACACCTTCGGCGACGGGGCGCTGTGGATCGACGCCGAGCTGGACGGCGTCACCCGGGTCCTGGTCGAGGGCGGCGGCGTGGCGGCGCCGCTGCTGCTGCTGTTCGCCGACGACGCGAGCTCGCGCCGGCTGTGGCGGTACGACACCCCGTCCGGCCCGGTGCTGGTGCACGGCCCGGCGCTGCTGCGCACCGCGGCGATCAGCGGCGGCACCGTCACGCTCACCGGGGACACCGTGGACGCCGCGGACCTGGAGGTGTGGGGGCCGCGCGGTACGAACGCGCTGCGGTGGAACCGGCGGGCGGTGCCGGCGAGGGCGACTCCCTCCGGGAGCCTGCGCGCCGCGCAGCGGCTCCCCGGGGTGGCACCAGTGCGGCTGCCCGCCCTGACCGCCTGGCGCAGCGCCGCGGAGAACCCCGAGTCCGCGCCCGGTCACGACGACTCCGCCTGGCGGCGCGCCGACCGGACCGCCTCCCACGCCACCACCCCGGTGCCCGCCGGGCAGCCCGTGCTGTTCGCCGACGACTACGGATTCCACTACGGAGACGTCTGGTACCGGGGGCACTTTGCGGACGCCGGGGCCGCCGAGTCCGTCGCGCTCTCCTATGTCGCGGGCACCCAGGGCCTGTTGATGGCCTGGCTGGACGGCGAACCGCTGGGCACGCACCGGATGCCGGTGCCGGACGGCAAGACGGTGCGCAAGGGCACCTGGTCGGCCACCGCGACGTTCCCCTGCCGACCGCGGCCCGGCCGCGCCCACGTGCTGTCGGTGCTGGTCCGCCGGATGCAGCACGACGAGGACGGCAGGGCGAACGACACGCACAAGGCGGCCCGCGGGCTGACGGCGGCGCGGTTCGCCGGGGCGGCGCCCTCGATCGACTGGCGCATCCAGGGCGAGGCGGCCCCCGACCCGGTCCGCGGACCGCTCAACAACGGCGGCCTGTACGGCGAGCGGCAGGGCTGGCACCTGCCCGGGTTCGCCGACGGCGGCTGGCGGGAGACGGCCCTCCCGCACGCCGGGAAGCGGCAGGGGGTCACCTGGTACCGCACCGGGTTCAAGCTCGCCGTGGACAGCGGGGTGGACGCGTCGATCGGCCTGCGCCTCACCGACGATCCCTCCCGCGCCTACCGCGCCCAGATCTTCCTGAACGGCTGGAACATGGGCCAGTACATCAACGACGTGGGCCCGCAGCACACGTTCGTGCTGCCCAACGGAGTGCTGCGCACCCGGGGGTCCAACACGCTCGCCCTCGCGGTGCTGTCCGACGGGACCACCCCGGCGGGCCCGGGCCGGGTGGAGCTGACCCTGCTCGGCAGCGCCGCCGGCGGGGTGCCGGTGGCCCCGGTCGACTCCCCCGGCGCCGCGCGGTAGACCCCGCCGGACCGTCCGGGCTATCCGGCGAAGGGGGGCTGCGGCAGGCCCTGTCCGGCCCCCGGGACGACGAGCAGGGAACCGGCCGCCGGGTGCGGGTGCGGCAGACCGGTGCGGGCGGTGGTGACGTAGAGGTCGGTGAGGCCCGCGCCGCCGAACGCGCAGGCGGTGGGGCGGCGGACCGGCAGGGCGAGGACCCGGTCGAGTCCGCCGTCCGGCGTGTAGCGGTGGACCGCCCCGCCGTCCCAGAGGGCCACCCACACACCGCCCTCGGCGTCGACCGTCAGCCCGTCGGGGTAGCCGTCCTCGACGGTCGCGAACGTCCGGCGGTTCACCGGGAGCCCGCCGTCGTCCACGTCGAAGACGTCGACGCGGCGGGTCGGCGAGTCCACGTAGTAGACGCGGCGGCCGTCCGGGCTCCAGCCGGTGCCGTTGCTGACCGTCACGTCGTCGAGGAGCGTGCGGACCGTGCCGTCGGGCGCGATCCGGGTGAGCGTTCCGCCGCCCGGGGCCTCGTCGTAGCGCATCGTGCCGCACCAGAGCGAACCGTCGGGCGCGACGGCCGCGTCGTTGGCGCGGCGGCCCGGTACGGGGTCGTGGTGCAGCCAGCGGAACGCGGCGGCGTCCGGCCCGCCCGCGCCGGGTGCGGCGTCGGCCGCGCCCGGCGGGTAGAGGCCCACGCCGTCCCGGAGGTTGACGACCAGGCCGCCGCCGGACCGGGGTTTGGCCGCGCCCACGTGCTGCTCGGTGGCGAGCACCGTACGGCGGCCGGTGCCGGGGTGGTAGGTGTGGACCCGGGAGCCGAGGATGTCGACCCAGAGGAGGTGTCCGGCCGCCGCGTCCCAGGTCGGGCCCTCGCCGAGCGCGGCGGAGGCGCGGACCGCGATCTCCACCGACGTCATCGCGCGTCCCGGTGCCCGAGCCGCTCGGAGAGTTCCGCCGCCCCCTTCGCGGCGAGCCGCTCCAGCTCGCCGCGGCGCTCCTCGCTCCAGCGGATCATCGGCACGGAGATGGAGAGCGCGGCGACGACCTGGCCGGTGCGGTCGCGCACCGGAGCCGCGACGCAGCTGACGTCGGGGTTGGACTCCTGGTTCTCGACGGCGATCCCGTGCCGGCGGATCGAGGCGAGGGCCTCGCGCAGGGTCCCCGGGTCGGTGATGCTGTTGGGCGTCATGGCCACGAGGTCGGCGCCGTCCGGTATGCGCGCGGTCAGCTGCTGCTCGGGCAGGGAGGCGAGGAGCATCTTGCCGACGGAGGTGCAGTGCGCGGGAAGCCGCCGCCCGGCCGCGGAGACCATGCGGACGGCGTGGGTGGAGTCGACCTTCGCGATGTAGATGACGTCGGTGTCCTCCAGGATCGCCACGTGCACGGTCTCGTCGCAGGTCTCGGCGACCGAGCGAGCGACCTGCTGGCCCTCGGCGGCGAGGTCGAGCTGCTCGGCGTAGCGGCTGCCGAGCTGGTAGGGCCGCACACCGAGGCGGTAGCGTCCCGGCTGCCCGGGCACCTGGACGATGTAGGAGCGGGCGCAGAGCGTGGTGACCAGTTCGTGCACGGTGGTGCGCGGAAGCCGGAGCCGGCGCACGATGTCGGGGGCGGAGAGCGTGCCGTCCCCGTCGAGGAAGAGTTCCAGGATGTCCAGAGCCCGGGTCACGGCAGGCACGAGGCGTCCCACAACCGACCCCCTCCTTTTGTTCGAAATTTCAACAGCCGATCGGCATGGCGAACACAGGCTAGTCACACACGGCTTGGCCGGGCAATGGGTCCGTCGGGGCCCGCGGGGCGCGGGAGGCCGCGCTGTCGCCGGCGGGAGGGCGTCGGGCCGGCGAGTGCGCGACGATGGGCGGCATGCCGGCCCGACGCCCCGCCACCCCGTTCACACCCCTCGACTTCCAGTTGGTCCTGCTGCGGAGGATGGCCGACCACCAGCCCGGCCTGGTCGAGGACGCCCGCCGCACGCTGGGGGTGTCCGTCGCCGACATGCGCGAGGCCAACCGGCGCTGGCAGGCCATGCTGCACGCGCCGCGGCAGCGGTCCGCCGCCGCCCGCTACCGTTCGGTGCTCGGCGCGCCCGTGTCGGAGGAGGACCGCAGGATCGGCGACCTGGGCTGCCGGGCCCTGCGCTGGCCCGTCCCGCTCTGGCCGACGCTGCGCTTCGAGGTCGTGGCCGGCGGGAACGGCGCCGTCTGGCACGAGTGGCTGGTGCGGGCCCCGGACGCCGCCGGGGCGGCGCCGGGCACGCTGGAGGATCTGGCGCCGTGGTCGTGCACGGTCGAGGAGGTGGCCCGCGCCTTCGCCCCCGCCCGGCCCCTGGAGGGCACCGCCCCGACCCGCTGGGGGCTCGCGTTCACCGCTCCCGACGCGGCGGGGGTGCGCCGGGACTGCGCGGCGGAGTTCACCTGGGGGCTGCTGCAGCGGGTGGCGGTGCGCGGCGCCGCGCCGGCCGGATGACGGCGGCCGTGCGGGGCGGCGCCGCGGCTCACCGGGCCGGCCGCGCGGCGGCCTCCAGGATCGCGTCGACGACGGCGCCCAGCGACCCCGGGTGCAGGAAGAGGAAGAGGTTCGGCTCGACGAGTTCCAGCTCCATGACCACGGGCTGCCCGTCGTCGCCGTCCACGAGGTCCACGCGCGCGTAGAGCACCGCCTCCGCGCCGCCCGGCACGGCGGCCAGGGCCTTCTCGGCGACGGCCCGTTCGGCCGCGGTGGGCTCCCAGACCTCCAGCCCGGGGTGCGCGGTCTTCGCCGCGTCGAAGGGGGTGCCCCGCTCCAGGACGGCCCCCTTGCGGCTCGCGTGCAGCAGCCGTCCGCCGAAGAACTGCAGGGCCCGCTCGCCGTGCGCGTCGATGCGCGCCAGATACGGCTGGACCATCGCGGTCAGCCCCTCGGCGTGCATCCGGGCGAGCTGGCGCAGCGCCCTGTCGTGCTCCCGCGGCGCGTAGCGGGCGGCGTAGCGCGCGCCCGCCCCCGCCGTGGGCTTCACGACGAAGTCGTGTCCGCCGGGCAGCTCGGCGGGGTCCCCCGGGGCGAGGTAGCGGGTCGGCACGACCGGGACGCCCGCCGCGGCGAGGTCCCCGAGGTAGCGCTTGTCGGTGTTCCAGCGCACCACCGGCGCCGGGTTCAGCAGCCGTGTCAGCTTCGCGCAGCGTTCGGCCCACGCGACGAACTCGGCCGAGCGCCGGCTGTAGTCCCAGGTGGAGCGGATCAGCGCCAGGTCGAATCCGGCCCAGCCGGCGTCCGGGTCGTCCCAGTGGACGACGGCGGCGTCGGCCCCGGCGTCGCACAGGGCCCGCGCCAGTACCGCGAGGTCCTGGTCGACGGTGGGCTCCCCGCCCGGGTCGTACGTCACGAGCGCGACACGGGCCACGTCGGTTCCCTTCTCCTGCGGCGGCCGCCCACGGCCACGGACGTGCCCGGCCGGCACCTCACCTGGGGACGATCCCGCCGCAGGCTAGCAACCGCCGCCGTCCCGGGGCGAAGGGATATCGGCCGCCGGGGCCCCGCGCCGCCCGGCGGCCGAGACGGCCGCCGGGCGGCTCGAAGGACGGCGGGCGGCTCGAAGGACGGCGGGCGGGCGGGGGACGGCGGGCAGGCGCTGTGCGGGACGCCGGGCCGGGCTGCGGCCGGTGTCGCGCGGGCCGGTCAGTCGCGCGGGCCGTAGCCCATCGAGGCGCGGATGGCGCGGCCGACCGGGTCGGCGGGGGCCGGGTCCCCGGGCCCCGCGAGCCAGGAGCGGAACACGCTGGCCAGGTGCAGCCCGAACTCCTCGGCCCGCGCCTCGTCCGCCTGGCGCGATCCGTCGCGGGCCGCGACCGCCAGGGCGAACTCGCGCGAGGGCGCGGTCCGCGCGAAGGGGGCGGGCCCGCCGTGCCGGCCGGAGAGCGCGGCCCGCGCGACCGCGGAGCCGCCGTCCACGTGATGGTCCCGGTGGCCCTCCTTCATGTGCCACAACTCGTGTCCGAGGATGACCAGTTGCTGCACCGTCTCCGCTCGCTCCTCCACCACGACCAGGTCGAAGTCGCCGAACTCCATCCACAGACCGGTCACCTCGATCTCGTCGGGGAACCGTTCGAAGCGCAGCTGCACGGGGCGGCCGGCCCGGCGCCGGCTCATCTCCTCGCACAGGGCCCGCGCCAACTGCCGGACGTCGAGGGGGGCGTCGACGCGGTGCCGCAGCGCGCGGCCGAGGTCCACCGCGAGCGCCCGCGTCCGGGACCGGCGCGGACGCAGGGCCTCCAGCAGCTTCCCGAGGGAGGTGGCCGGTCCCGTCATCGCGGCGCCTCCCCGCCGCCCGCCCGGCCGTCGCGCACCGGCCCCGCCGCCGGGACGCCCGGACGGGGGGCGCCGCCCCGGTCCGGGCCCTGCCCGGCGGGCGGCGCTGCGCGGCGCCGGCGGGTGGGACGGGGGGACGGGGACTGACTCACCAAAGGGCTCCCGGCAGTTGACTCGTCAAATTGTCGCGCCCGGCCGACACTACGGGGCCCGCTCCGTCGGCGCCACGGTTGCCCGGCGATCCTCCGCCGGCAGCGGAAGATCGTCACGGCGCCCGCACCGGCCCTCCACCTCCCCCGCCGCCCTCCCGGCGGGCGGCGGCCCGCGCGGAGAGCGTCATCGTGTAGGAAGAGGCTTGTCCCTCCCGGTGACGTCTCACGGCAAGGAGTCCTCGTGTTCTCCCTCTTCCCGGCCCTGGTGAGCGGATCGGTCGCGGACCGCTCCGCGCTCCGCTTCGGCGACCGGTCCCTGACGTACGCGGAACTCGCCGCCGCGGCCGGGGCGCTGGCCCGGCGGCTGGACGGCGCCGGGCGGGTCGCGGTGTGGGCGACCCCGACCCTGGAGACGTCGGTCGCCGTCGTCGCCGCGCTGCTCGCCGGAGTGCCGGCGGTGCCCCTCAACCCGAAGTCGGGAGCGGCGGAACTCGGCCACATCCTGGCCGACAGCGCGCCGTCGCTGGTGCTCGCCGCCCCGGGGGACGTTCTGCCGGACGCGGTGGCGGCGCTGCGCCGGACCGACGTCGAGGTGACCGTCCCCGCGGCCGCCGCCCCGCCCCGCCCGCAGGCTCCGCCGGGCGGAACCACCGGGCCGGACGCCTTCGCCTCCGCCGGGCGGGTCACCGACCCCACCGCTCCCGCCCTCGTCGTCTACACCTCCGGGACCACCGGGCCGCCGAAGGGAGCCGTCGTCCCGCGCCGGGCCGTCGCCGCCACCCTGGACGCGCTCGCCGACGCCTGGCAGTGGACCGGCGACGACGTCCTCGTGCACGGGCTGCCGCTGTTCCACGTGCACGGGCTGATCCTGGGCGTCCTCGGCCCGCTGCGCCGGGGCGGGTCCCTGCGCCATCTCGGGCGGTTCACCACCGAGGGCGTCGCGCGGGAGCTGGACTCCGGCGCCACCATGCTGTTCGGGGTGCCGACGATGTACCACCGGCTCGCCGAGGCGCTGGACGCGAGCCCCGGGCTGGCGGCGGCGCTCGGCCGGGCCCGGCTTCTGGTGTCCGGTTCCGCCGCGCTGCCGCTGCACGACCACGAGCGGATCGCGGCGGCCACCGGACGCCGGGTCGTCGAGCGGTACGGGATGACGGAGACGCTGATGAACACCAGCATGCGGGCGGACGGGCCGGTCCGGCCCGGCACGGTGGGCGCGCCGCTGCCGGGTGTGGGCCTGCGGCTCGTCGAGGAGGACGGGAGGGCGATCGCCGGGTACGAGGCCGACGGCACCCCGACCGGCGCGTGCGACGGGGTGAGCGTGGGCGAGATCCAGGTGCGCGGGCCCAACCTGTTCACCGAGTACCTGCACCGGCCCGACGCGACGGCCGCCGCCTACACCGCCGACGGCTGGTTCCGGACCGGCGACATGGCCGTCCTCGATCCGGACGGCGCCGTCCGCATCGCCGGCCGCAAGGCCACCGACCTGATCAAGAGCGGCGGTTACAAGATCGGCGCGGGGGAGATCGAGAACGCGCTCCTCGGCCATCCCGGCGTGCGGGAGGCCGCCGTCGCCGCGGAGCCCGACGCCGATCTCGGCGAGCGGGTCGCCGCCTGGATCGTGCCGGCCGATCCGGACCGGCCGCCGTCCGCCGAGGAGCTGGCCGAGCACGTGGCCCGCGACCTCGCGCCGCACAAGCGGCCCCGCACCGTGCGGTTCGTCCCGGCGCTGCCGCGCAACGACATGGGCAAGATCCTGAAGCGGGAGCTGCCCCGTGACTGAGCGCTTCTCGGCCCGCGAGGCCATCGCCCAGGTGACCGACAGTTTCGCCGAACTGCCGCCGGACGAGGCCGGGTCGGGGCCGGACGGCCCGCTGGGCTGGGAGGGGTACGACGCGGCGCGGGCGCGGGCCGCCGAGCGCACCGGCGAGGAGGAGTCCGTCGTGTGCGGCACCGCGACCTTCGGGACGGCGAGCTTCGGCACGACGACCGACGGCCGGGAGCCGCTCGGCCCGGTCACCGCCGTCCTCGTCGCCTTCGAGTTCGGCTTCCTCGGCGGCTCGCTGGGCGAGCGGGCCGGCGCCCGGCTGGAGGCCGCCCATGTGCACGCCCGCGCCCACGGGCTGCCCGTCGTCACCCTCGTCGCCACCGGCGGCAGCCGGATGCAGGAGGGCATGGTCGCGCTGACCCAGCTCCAGCGCGTGGCCCGGCAGGCGGAACTGACCCGGCGGGCGGGGCTGGCGCAGCTCGCCGTGGTCCGCGATCCGACGACCGGCGGCGGCTGGGCCACCCTCGGCGCCGGCGCCGACGTCACCCTCGCGCTGCCCGGGGCCCAGGTCGCCTTCGCCGGCTCCCGGGTCCGGCCCGCCGACGCGGACCCGGCCGCGTACACCGCGGAGGCGCAGCTCGCCTCCGGGGCGGTCGACGCGCTGGTGCCGCGCGAGCTGCTGCGGGAGACGCTGGCGCGGTGGCTGGACCTGCTCGGCGGCGCGTCCGCCGGTCCGGCGCCCGTCCCGCGCGCTCTGGGCGCGGGCGGCCTGCCGGGCACCGGGTGGGAGGCGGTGGAAGCGGCCCGTGCCGCCGGCCGGCCCCGCGCGGACGCCTACCTGGACGCGTACTTCACCCTCCGGGCGACGATCGGCGGGGACCGCTGCGGCGGCACCGACGACGGCATGGTGTGCGGTTTCGGCCGGACCCGCGAGGGCCGGACCGTCGCGTTCGCCGCGCAGCGGGGCACGGCGACCCGGCCGGCCGGGTACCGCACCGCCGCCCGGCTGGTCCGGCTGGCGGGCCGGCTGGGCATCCCGGTGCTGACCCTGGTGGACACCCCGGGAGCGGCCAACGACGCCGACGCCGAGCGGCAGGGTGCCGGTACGGCGATCGCCGACCTGTTCGCGGCGATGGCGGCGGCCCGGACGCCGGTGACGACGCTGGTGATCGGCGAGGGCGGCTCGGGCGGCGCGCTGGCCCTGGCGGCACCGGACAACACGTGGGCCACGCCCGACAGTTACTTCTCCGTCATCGCTCCGGAGGCGGCGGCCGCGATCCTCAAGCGGCCCGCGGGAGAGGTCCGTGCGACGGCCGGCCAGCTGCGCGTCCGGCCGCAGGACCTGCTGGACCTGGGGGTGATCCGGGGCATCGCGGAGCCGTGGTGAGGCCGCCCGTCCCGCGCCCGCCGGTTCGCCCCGGCCGGGGAATCGGCGGGCGACCGCCGAGAGGCGGCCCCGCCTCCGTCGCGTCCCCGGTGCGCGGTGGGCGCTCCGTCCGGGGCGGCGCCCCGACGGACGCCGCGGGGCCGGACCGGCCGGGACCCGGGAGGGAGGGGCGGAGTGGCGCCGGGGAGCCGTGACGGTCCGTCACGGGCGGCGGGGCCCGGTGCCGGTCGCGCAAGACCACCCGTCCAGCGGCACCCCGCCCGGCCCCCCACGAAGGGCGGCCCGGCCGCGGTCCGCCGAGGATGCGAGGAGAGGACCGCCGCCCGGCGGAGCCCCACACGGTCTGCGCTCTCGGGAGGACCTGCCATGACCGCCAGTCTGGAGCAGTTGCGCCGCTGCCACTTCGCCGTCGACCTGGGCGCCGCGAGGACCCGGGTCTACGTGCGGGGCGCGGGTCTGGTCGTGGACCAGCCGAGCTGCGCGGCGATCAACACGAAGACCGGCGCGCTGATCGCGGTCGGCGAGTTCGCGGAGAAGATGACGGGTCGTACGCCCGACTACATCAGGGTGGTGCGGCCGGTGTCCGGCGGCACGGTCGTCGACATCGACATGGCCCAGCGGATGCTGCGCCACCTGATCGGCGACAAGGTCCGCCGCGCGCTGCGGCGCAAGCCCCGGCTGCGGGCCGCCGCCTGCACCCCGCACGACGCGGACCCGCTGGCGCAGCGCGCCGCGATCGAGACGCTGGTCGGGCTGGGCGCCCGGCGGGTGGAACTGGTGGACACGCTGATCGCCGCCGCGGTCGGCTGCGGGCTGCCCGTCGAGCGCCCCGAGGCCACCATGATCATGGTGTGCGGGGCGGCGGCCACCCAGCTCGCCGTGCTGTCGCTGGGCTCGATCGTGACGGCCGAGCGCATCCCGGTGGGCGGGGAGGCGGTGGACCACGCGATCGTCCAGCACCTGCGCCACCAGCACGAGCTGATGCTGCCGAGCCAGGCCGTGCGGCCCCTGCAGCTCGCCCTCTCCGGCAACGGGCTCACCCCGCACGGCCCGGCCCTGACCGAGATCCACGGGCGCGACGTCGCCACCGGCCTCGCCCGCTCCGTGCAGGTGGACACCGCCGCCGTGCGCAACGCGATCCAGACCCCGCTGACCGCCGTGCTCGACGGCATCGGCAAGGTGCTGCGCTCCTGCCCGCCCGACCTGGTGGCCGACCTCGGCGACCGCGGGATCATGATGGTCGGCGGCAGCGCGCTGCTCCCCGGCCTCGACCAGATGCTGCGGCAGGCGACCGGCATGCCCGTGCACATCGCGGAGCGGCCCGACATCTGCGCGGTGCAGGGGCTCGGCTCCATGCTGGAGGGCAGGATCGAGCCGCTGGTCCTGGACCCGCTGGCCGGCTGACCCCCGGTGCGGCCCGGCGGCGCCCGTCGACCCGGCCGGTGCGGCGCGGCCGGTGCGCGGTTGCGTCCGGCGGTCACCGTCGCGGCGAGCGGGCACCCGCCGAACTGACGTCTCCCCCGCGGGGCCGCTTCGGCGCGCGTCCGCGATACGTCCGGGCGGCCCCGCTCCCCTTGCACCGGGCCCCGCTCGCGACTAGATGTGAAAGCGCAGAAGCCCGGTTCCTGCAGAGATCCACTGATACTCTCCGCCCGATAGCACCCATCAAAGCGAAAGTCCTCACATGAACCTTCCGGTGACGCAGGCGACGCACCTCACCGCCTCTCCCAGGCCCACGCGCCGGCCGCACACCCCTCTCGCGGCGATCGACCCGTTCGGGACCGCCGCCGTGAGGTCCGCCGGACGAGTGACGGACATCCCGGGCCGCCGCCCGGCCAAGCCGATCACCTTCGACTCGGCTCTCTAGACCCACCCGCCGCTTCCCGTACGGGCGCACCCGGATCACGCCGCCAGGTGCGCCCGTCCGCGTGCCCCCGGACCTTCAACAGGCCCTGCGGGTCAAGGAGTTCACGGCACGCCGACCGCACCCTCGGCACTACCCTTCACCGGGTGAAGCTCCAGCAACTCGTCCTCAAGATCCACAGCCGGTGCGACCTGGCCTGCGATCACTGCTATGTGTACGAGCATGCCGACCAGAGCTGGAAAAAACGCCCCGTCTTCCTTTCCGAGGAAACGCTGCGGAAAGTCTCCCGCCGTTTCGCGGAATATGCCAGAGAACAGAAACTCCCCTCCGTTTCGGTGATCCTCCACGGCGGCGAACCCCTTCTCGTGGGACCCGTCCGCATGCGGGACATCTGCGCGGAACTCGTCGAGACCATCACCCCGGTCACCGCGCTCGATCTGAGAATTCACACGAACGGCGTGCGGCTGAACACGCGCTTTCTCGACGTGTTCCGGGAATTCGACGTCAAGGTGAGCGTCTCCCTCGACGGCGACCGCGCCGCGAACGACCGGCACCGGCGGGACCGGCGGGGCCGCAGCAGCCACGACCGGGTGCTGCGCGCGATCGAACTGCTGCGCTCCCCCGCCTACCGGCACCTCTACAGCGGCCTGCTGTGCACGGTCGACGTCGCCAACGACCCCGTGGCGGTGCACGACGCGCTGGCCGCGCTGCACCCGCCGCGCGTCGACTACCTGCTGCCGCACTCCACCTGGGACAACCCGCCGCCCCGGCCGGACGGCTCCCCCACCGCCTACGCGGACTGGCTGCTGAGGATCTTCGACCGCTGGGATGCGCAGGGCAGGACCCTCGGTGTGCGGACCTTCGAGTCGGTCCTCAGCACCCTGCGGGGCGGCCCCGCCCTGACCGAGGCGATGGGACTCGCGCCGAGCGATCTCGCGGTGGTGGAGACCGACGGCAGCTTCGAGCAGGCCGACTCCCTGAAGACGGCGTACCCCGGGGCCCCCGCCACCGGCTACGACGTCGACCGGCACACCTTCGCCGAGTTCGCCCGGCACCCCGGGGTGCGCGCCCGCCAGCTCGGGCTCGCGGGGGTCGGCCCGAGCTGCCGGCGCTGTCCGGTGGTCGAGTCGTGCGGCGGGGGCCTCTACGCGCACCGCTACAGCACCGGCCACGGCTTCGCGAACCCGAGCGTGTTCTGCTCCGACCTGAAGGCGTTCGTCGACGGGGTCGCCGAGCGGATCACCGACCACGGTCTGAGCCCCGCCGTCCACGACCGGCACGAACTCGGCTACGCGCAGGGCGAGCTGGTCCGCACCCTGCTCGGCGTCGTGGCCGCCCGGCACGCCGGCGAGCCCGGCTGGGACGCGGTGTGGCACGCCTTCCTGGCGCTCGACGGCGACCCGTCGACCGCGCCGCACGTCGACGCGATCCTCGCCCACCCCTACGTCCACACCGCCCTCAACCACTGCCTGCACGGCCGGTCCCGCGAACCGGCGCCGCTCGCCCGCGCGATCACCGCGGCGGCCGTCCGCGCCGGCGCCGATCTCGCGCTCCGCTGGCACGAGGGCGCCGGCGGCCTGCACCTGCCCACCCTCGGCACGCTCGACCTGCCGGCACCGGGCCCGGTCGACGTCACGGTCACCGCCGGCGAGCTGCACGTGCGCACCGGGCCGGGCGCCGGGCGCCGCCCCGGCGACGCGGACGGCGGCTGGCGTCCCCTGACCACCGTCCCGGTCGCCGGCGGCACCCGGCTGCTGCTGGACGACGCCGACCCGCTGCGCGACTGCTACCCCGTACCCGTCGCGCCGCCCCTGGGCCCCAGCGACCTCGCCGTGTTCGCCAAACGGCTGCACAGGGCGCACGAGCTGCTGGAGGAGCGTCCCGCCGCGGAGCGCGGCGGCGCCAACGAGCCGGCGCTCACCACCCTCACCCCGCTCGCCGCCGGCACCGGCGTCCGGCTCGGCGCGCACGGGCTCGGCGCGCTCGGCCTCGCCGTGGACTTCGAGCCCGAGGACCTGGTGCGGGAGCTGCCGCGCGTCGGCCGGCGGGCGCGGCTGCGGGCGCTGCGCGAGACGGCCGACCTGAACGTGCCGGGCAACCGGGCCGGGCGGCTCCTCGACGAGGCCAGCGACGAACTGGGCAACGCCGCCCGCTGGCCGCGGGGCGCGGACGAGCGGAACGCCGCCCTGGCCCGGGCGGCGCGCGCCCTGGACGAACTCGGGTCCAGGCCGCCCCGCGAACTCACCGCGACCGGCGAGGCGCTGGCCGCCGAGCTGCGGGCCGAGCTGGCGCCGGCGGCCGCCGCGCCCCGGGGGACGGACCGCCCGCGATGACCGGGCCCGGCGGGCTGGCGGGCCTGCTGGCGGAGCTGGGCGTCCCGCGCGGCGGCGTCCTCGTCGCGCACGCGTCCCTCTCGGGCAGCGGCCTGCGCGCCGCCCGGGTCCGGGACGCGCTGCTCGCCGCCCTCGGCCCCGACGGCACCCTCGTCGTGCCCGCCTTCTCGCCCGAGAACTCGCCGACCTCCCGAGCCTACAAGGACCTCACCGCGGGCATGTCCGCCGACCGGGAGGCGGCCTTCCGGGCGTCCATGGCGCCGTTCGACCCCGCGACGACGCCGTGCCCGACGATGGGCGCGCTCGCCGAGTGCGTGCGGACCACGCCCGGTGCCGTCCGCAGCACGCACCCGCACACCTCCTTCGCCGCGCTCGGGCCGCGCGCCGCCGCGCTGCTCGCCGACCACGACCCGCACTGCCACCTCGGCGAACGCTCCCCGCTCGGCGCGCTGTACGCGGCGGGCGCCCATGTGCTGCTGTTCCGGGTGGGGTTCGAGGCGTGCAGCGCCTTCCACCTCGCCGAGTACCGGCTCCGGCCGGCGCCGCCGCCACGCGGGTACTCCTGCGTGTCGGGCCGGCCGGGCCGCTGGGTGTCCTACGAGGACATCACCCTGTACGACGGCGACTTCAGGCTGATCGGGTCGCGGCTGCCGCGTGATCTCGCGGCGCGGCGGGAAATGGCGGGAAGAGCCGTGCGGCTCTTCGGAATGCGGGAGGCCGTCGACCGGGCCGGTGTCCTGATGTCCGGATATCGCCAGGGATTGACGTGAAAGAGGAGACCTCCCCGGGGTCCGGATCGGGAAGATGGTGGGTTCCGGCCCGGTGAACCTCCCGTAGGGGTCTCATCCACAGGCAGGGGGGGCGCGTGGACATACCGGAGCGGGCATCGGACAACCGGCCGTACTTCTTCCTGAGTTACGCCCACACACCGGCCTGGGGGCCCGGCGGCGGCGACCCGGACCACTGGGTGCAGGTCCTCTTCACCGACCTGTGCGACCACATCATGGCGCTGACCGACCTGCCCGCCGGCGTGCCGGCGGGATTCATGGACCGGGAGATGCGCTCGGGCGACGGCTGGCCGGAGAAGCTCAGCGAGAACCTCGCCACCTGCCGGGTCTTCGTCCCGCTGTTCTCACCGCGCTACTTCACCAGCGAGAGCTGCGGCCGGGAGTGGTTCGCCTTCAACGAACGCATCCTGCGGGCCCGCGCCACCGGCAGCGGCGCGGTCCAGGCGATCGTGCCGGCCCTGTGGACGCACATCGACTACGCCCAGCTCCCCGACTCCGTCCGGCACATCCACGTCGACCACGCCCAGTTCGGCGACCGCTACGCGGCGAACGGCATCTACGGCCTGATCAAGCTGAACCGGCTGCGCGACGAGTACGAGGAGACGGTCCTCGGGCTCGCCCAGCGGATCGTGCAGATCGCGCAGGACTCCCCGCTGCCGTCCAGCAGACCGCGGCCCTACGAGAGCACGCCGAGCGCGTTCAAGCCGCGCGGCGAGGGCCCCCGGCGCATCCATCTGACCGTCGCGGCCCCCACCCGGCACAGCATCCCCGAACACCGCGACACCCGCCCCTACGGCGAGGACGCCCAGGACTGGAACCCCTACCACTCGGAGTCGACCCGGCCGCTGCCCTCGCTGGCCGAGGAGCTGATCCGCTCGCTCGACTACCGGATCACCGTGTCGTCCTTCGACGACGACACCACCGACGAGGACCTCGGCCCCGACGACACGGAGAAGGCCGGGCCGGGCCATCCCGGCATCCTGCTCATCGACCGGTGGGCGCTCACCGACGAGGAACGGGTGCGCAGGCTCAAGGCGTTCGACACCCGCGCCCGGCCCTGGATCAGCGCGGTCGTCCCGTGGAACCGGACCGACATCCAGTGCCACGGCGAGGAGGGCCGCCGGCTCGCGGCCGAACTCGAACGGACCCTGCCGCTGATCCTCGACCGGGGCCGGCGCGCCGACTGCCGCTCGGCCGTCAACGGCGTTCCGACGCTGAAGGCGTTCACCGACGTCCTGCCCGTCGTGGTCGCGCACGCGACCCGGCAGTACCTCAAGCACGCCGAGGCGCATCCGCCCGCCGGTCCGGCCGTCCGCCGGCCCCGCCTGATGGGCCCCACCCATCCGCCGCGTCCCGACGGCGGACCCGACCACGGAGGAGAAGAAGCATGACGGCCGCGCAGGACGGACGGATCATCACCTTCTACTCGTACAAGGGAGGCACGGGCCGCACCATGGCCCTCGCCAACACGGCGTGGATCCTCGCCGCCAACGGCAGGCGCGTCCTCGCCGTCGACTGGGACCTGGAGGCCCCCGGCCTGCACCGCTTCTTCCACCCCTTCCTCGACCCCAACGCGCTCGCGGCCACCACCGGGGTCATCGACATCATCAACGAGTACGCGTGGGCCGCGACCACCGGAACCCAACGCTCGGGGGCCTGGCACCGCGACTACGCGCGCGTCGAGCAGCACGCCATCTCCCTGACGCCCGAACGCCTCGGCCTGCGCTTCCAGGAGGGCGGCTCGCTCGACTTCCTGTCCGCCGGACGCCAGGACCGCTCGTACTCCGCGAGCGTGTCCTCCTTCGAGTGGGACAACTTCTACGAGCGGCTCGGCGGCGGCCTCTTCCTCGACGCCCTGCGCGACGACATGCGCGCCTCCTACGACTACGTCCTCATCGACAGCCGCACCGGGCTGTCCGACAACGCCGACATCTGCACCATCCAGATGCCCGACGTGCTGGTCGACTGCTTCACGCTCAGCGACCAGTCCCTCGACGGAGCGGCGGCCGTCGCCCGCAGCGTCGAGGACGGCTACCGCAAGCGGCCCATCCGGGTGCTGCCGGTGCCGATGCGCATCGACGAGGGCGAGAAGGAGAAGGTGGACGCCGGCCGCGCGCTGGCCCGCCTGAAGTTCGAGGGGCTCCCCAAGGGGCTCGGCGGGGAGGAACTGGCCGGCGAGGAACTGACCGCCTACTGGGGCGCCGTCGAGATCCCCTACCGCCCCTACTACGCCTACGAGGAGACCCTCGCCACCGTCGGCGACGAGAGCGGCATCGCCAACTCGCTGCTGTCCGCGTTCGAACGGCTCACCGCGGTCATCACGGACGGCACGGTGACCGCCCTGCCGCCGGTGCCGGAGGCGGTACGGCTGCGCTGCCGGGACGCGTTCCTGCGCAGGCGGCCCCTGTCGACCGCGGCGGACGTGGTGATCGCGTACACGGCGGAGAACCGCGTTTGGGCGGACTGGATCGAGTCGCTCCTGAAGCGGTCGGGCTGCCGGGTCACCCCGCACGACATCGCCACCGGGCCGGTCGACCGGCCGGACCCGGCGACCCGCACCCTCGTGCTGCTGTCCAAGGCGTTCCGCAAGTCCCGGCACTCCGACCCCGTCTGGCGCGGCCTCACCGACGCCGAGGACGGGGCCCCGCACGACGCCGCGCACGGCGGCGTCCTGCCGGTCCGGGTGGACGAGGTGCACCTGCCGCAGTCCTACCTCGACCGCAATCCGGTCGACCTGCACCGCCTCGACGAGGCCCAGTGCACCGGCGCCCTGCTCGGCGCCCTGGAACTGCCGGGCCGGCCCGTCGAGGCGGGCGCGGCGGGCCCGCGCTTCCCGGGCAGCACCCCGGCGATCTGGAGCGCCCCGCAGCGCAACAACACCTTCACCGGACGGGACGTCATCCTCGACCGGGTCCGCGAGCAGCTCGGCGGCGGCATGTCGGTGGTGCTGCCGCAGCCGCAGGCCCTGTACGGGCTCGGCGGCGTCGGCAAGACCCAGGTCGCGCTGGAGTACGTGCACCGGTTCATGGCCGACTACGACCTGGTGTGGTGGATATCCGCCGAGGACCCCGGCAACGTCGTCTCCTCGCTCGCCGAACTGGCCGCCCGGATCGGCGCGCCCAGCGGCGAGGACATCAACCTGGCCAGCCAGGAAGCGGTGCAGATGCTGGCCCGCGGCGCGCCGACGAAGCGGTGGATCCTCGTCTTCGACAACGCCGACGACCCCGCCCGGCTCACCCGCTTCTTCCCGGCGGGCGGCGGCGGCCACATCCTCGTCACCTCCCGCAACCAGGCGTGGGCGCAGCAGGGCGCCTCGCTGCCCATCGACGTGTTCCTGCGCGAGGAGAGCGTCGAGCACCTGACCCGGCGCGCCTCCGGGCTGAGCGCGCAGGAGGCCGACCGGGTGGCGACCGCGGTGGGCGACCTGCCGCTGGCCGTGGAGCAGGCGGCGGCCTGGCTCGCCGAGACGGCCACCCCGATCGAGGAGTACCTGCGCCGGCTCGCCGAGCAGACCACCGAGGTACTGGACCTCAACCAGCCCGTCGACTACCCGCAGACGGTCGCCGCGACCTGGAACATCTCCATCGCCCGGCTGCGGGAGCGCTCGCCCGCCTCCGTGCGCCTGCTGCAACTGTGCGCGTTCCTCGCCGCCGAGCCGATCTCCTCGCACCTGCTGTACAGCAAGGAGATGATCGACGCCCTGCGGCCCTACGACCCGGCGCTCCAGGAGAGCCTGCTGCTCGGCCGGGTGATCCGCGAGATCGGCCGGTTCGCGCTCGCCAAGGTCGACCAGGTGAGCAACAGCATCCAGGTCCACCGGCTGGTGCAGGCGGTGATCCGCTCGCAGCTCACCGAGGAGGAGCAGCGCCAGGCCCGGCACGTGGTGCACACGGTCCTCGCGGGCTGCCGGCCGGACGGCGACGAGCCGATCGACGACCCGGAGACCTGGCCCCGCTTCACGGTCATCTGGCCCCACCTGGCGGCCTCCGACGCCCGCAACTGCACGGACGCCGCGACCCGCAGGCTGCTCATCGACCGCGTCCGCTACCTGTGGAAACGCGGTGAGTTCGCCGGTGCGCAGGCGCTCGCCGAGGACCTGCTCGCCCACTGGAAGCCCGTCCTCGGCGAGGACGACGTCCAGTTCCTGTACCTGCGCTGCCAGCTCGGCAACGTGCTGCGCTCCCAGGGCCGCTACGTGGAGGCCCGCGACATCAACACGGCGCTGCTGGAACGCCAGCAGCGGGTGCTGGGCCCCACCCACCCGCACACGTACGTCACCATGTCCGGCCTGGCCAGCGATCTCGCGGCGCTCGGCGTGTACGAGTCGGCGGTGGACTACGCGCGCGAGGCGCACGAGGGGTTCCGGCAGATATTCCACGAGTCGCACCGGCGGACCCTCTCCGCCGCCAACAACCTCGCGCTGGCGCTGCGCATGGTCGGCCGGTACGGCGAGGCCCGCGTCCTCGACCAGGAGACCTTCGACCGGCGCACCGAGGTCCTCGGCCCGGACCACCCGTACACGCTCGCCTCGGCCGCCCGGCTCGGCCGCGACCTGAGGGAGGTGGGCCGCTACGGCGAGTCGGTGTCCCTGCTCTCGCGCGCGTACGACGCCCACAAGCGGATTCTCGGCAAGGACTTCCCCGGCACCCTGAGCTGCGCCAAGTCCCTCGCGGTGTCGCTGCGGCGGGCGGGCGAGTTCGACGACGCCCGGCGCCTGACGACGGCGACGCGCGCGCTCTACCGCCAGCAGTACGAGGCGCCGACGCCGGACTCGCTGGCCTGCGACCTGAACATGGCCGCCGACCTGTTCGCCGCGGACGAGCGGGAGGCCGCCCGCGAGGTGGCCCGGGAGGCCCTGACGGAGTACATGAAGGTGCCGGGCGAGGCCCATCCGTACACCCAGGCCGCGCTGAACAACCTGGGGATATTCCACTGGGGCTGCGGTGACGCCGAGGAGGCGGAGCGGGTGTTCCGCAAGGTGCTGCGGCGGATGGGCGAGGTGCTCGGCGAGAAGCATCCGCACACGCTGTTCACCGGCGTCAACTACGCCAACGTCCTCGCCGACCAGGGCCGGTTCGCGGAGGCGCGGGAGCTGGAGGAGAAGGCCGTGGTGACGCTCCGCACGGTGCTGGGCCCGCACCACCCGGAGACCCTCGCGATCGTCGCGAACGCCGGTCTCACCCTGGCCGCGCTGGGCCGCCGGGACGAGGCCCGCCGGATGCGCGAGGAGGCCCTGGCGGAACTGCGGGCGCTCCTCGGCGAGGAGAACGGCATGACCCGCGTCGCCGCGGACGACCGCCGCATCTACCGCGACCTGGAGCCGCTGGCCGTATGAGGGCCGACCGGTGCGGGGGCGCCCGCACCGGCCGGGCCCGCCGCCGGTCCCCGCACCGCTCAGCGCGGGGCGGGGCTCTGGGCGCGCGGTCGGGCCGGCCCGCCGCGGGCGCCGTCCGCCGCGCCGGGGGCGGACGCGGTCCGGCCCCGCCGGCTCCCGGGCCACGCCGGAACGTCCGCCAGCAGCCAGGCCAGCACCTTCGGCAGGGCCCGCAGCGCGGCGAAGTGCGCCGCGGTGGGTTCCAGGACGGCGGTGGCCCGGGGAATCCGGGCGGCCATCCACGAGGAGTGCGAGGCCGGCGAGAACACGTCCTCGATTCCGTGCCACAGCAGCACCGGCACCCGGATCTCGGCCGGCTCGAAGCCCCAGTCGCCGGTGAGGGCCAGCGCGTCGTCGATCCAGCCGTACGGGGAGGTCCGCAGCGCCTCGCGGTAGTTGCGCAGCAGCATGGAGCGGATGGTGTTGTCGGAGACGATCTGCCGGTCGTCGGCGGTGAGTTCGGGGCGCAGGTCCTCCAGCAGGCGGACCGGGTCGCGGCGGATGGCCGCGGACCGCGGGATCAGCCGCGCCGTGAAGCGGTCGGGGTCGGTGAAGGCGGTCCGGAACTCGTCGACGTTCGAGGAGGCCATCCCGGCGAACCAGTCGAGCCCCTCGGCGCCGCGCGGCGCGAGCCCCACCAGCGCGGCGGCCCGGGTCACCCGCTGCGGCATCAGCGCGGCGCAGGCGAGGGCGTGCGGGGCGCCCCCGGAGCGGCCGGCGACGGCGAACCGCTCGACGCCGAGCGCGTCGGCGATCGAGGCGACGTCCTGCACGACGTCCGCCACGCGCCGCCCCGGGTACCGCTCGGACCCCCCGTAGCCGGGGCGGTCGTAGCTGATCAGCCGGGTGCCGCGCTGGTAGAGGACCATGGAGCGGGGCCGTGGTCCGACCCGGCTGCCGGGCATGCCGTGCAGCAGGAACACGGGCCGCCCCCGCGGGTCCCCCGAGATCTCGACGCGCAGCAGGCGCCCGTCCGCCGAACGCACGTGGTCGCGCACAGCGCTCCCCCTCCCTCGGTCCGCACGGACCGGGACAGACGCTGCCGGGTGACTGCCCGCCCGGATGTACGACGAAACGGGTCGGCGCACCGACCGGCGGTCGGTTCAGGCCATGTGCGCCGCGGCCGGCACGGCGGCGGCGCGGAGAGCGGCCGGCGGAGCCGGGCGGCGGTGCGAGGAGAGGACGGAGGAGGCTCGGGAGGACGGCGGGAAGGCGGCGCGCGATGCGGGAGACGCGCGGGGCGGGCCGGGCGGAGGGGGCGGACGGCCTGTCAGTAGGGCAGGACGCGCCCCGACGGGGTCCTGCGGTCGATCGGCATCTCCCGCGGCGCGGCGGGCCGGCGGCTGACGCGAATCCGGATCCGACGGTTCATGACCCCTCCTCATGACGACGATCCCCCGCGTCGTCGTCGACGCGCTTAGACGCATGGTGCCCACGCAGCACCGCTCCTACCCTCCGAGCAGCATGTTCCGTGCGGGACCCGCGCCCCGGGGCGGGGAGACGGCGGACCGGCCCGGGGCGCGGGGAGCTCCCGGGGCGGGGAGACGACGGACCGGACCTGAGGCGCGGGGCGTGCCCGGGTGCTCCGCACCCGCGGTGCCGCCGCGAGCGCGGGCGGGAAGCGCCCGGGCACGGGCCGACCGGCAGGCGGACACCGGCGCGGGGCGGACGGGGGCGGCGCGGGGTGGACAGGTGCGGACGGGGGCGCGGGAACTCGTCCCGGAACACGGCTCCCCGAGGGAGCCGGAAGCCGGTCGCGCCGGCGCCCGGAGCGAACCGGACCGCCGGCGCCCTGCCGGGCACGGACGGGAGGGCCGGTGCGGGACGGGGGCCCAAGTCGGTGCGGGACAGGGCCGGCGCCGGGCACGCACCGGACACCGGTTCGGGACCTCTCCGGGCGCGGGGACCGCGGGGGAGGCCCGGCGCGGCGGCCCGCCGTGCGCGTCCCGGTGCGGCTCCGGTGTACTCCGCCCGAGGGACGGTCAGGCCGTTCGGGTGAGGGAGGAGTTGGGCGGGAGGGCGGCCCGGGCGGGGGTCCGGCGACCACCGGCACCCGGCCCGAGGGAGCACTCCGGCGCTCTCTCAACTCGCCTGATCCGCCAGCGAAGTTGCTGGTCGCATCGATTCTTCACGCGTAGCGTGTGGTGGGGCGGGTGGGACTCGAACCCACGGCCGACGGATTATGAGTCCGCTGCTCTAACCGGCTGAGCTACCGCCCCGTTACGGCGCGCCGCGCACAGGTGTGCGCGCCGTCTGCCGCAGCATAGCCGCTCATACGATCTCCTGCTTCGGATGGTCGGCATCGCACGACCCCGAGGACTTCGGCGTGCCCCGGGCGGTTCCCCCGGACATGAAAAAGGACCCCTGAGGGGTCCCCTTCCGTTGCTCTCCCGACTGGACTCGAACCAGTAACCTGCCGGTTAACAGCCGGCTGCTCTGCCAATTGAGCTACAGGAGACCGCGCTCCCCCGACTGGACTCGAACCAGTAACCTGCCGGTTAACAGCCGGCTGCTCTGCCAATTGAGCTACGGAGGATTGTCCCGTTGCATCGATCGCACCTACCTGGGTATTCGCCAGGGGGCGTGCGCTCGCTGCGACACATACATTAGCGCAAGCAGGGGGGTGCTCCGCCAATCGGTTCCCTCCGTACCGATGCCGACGCAAGGGAAGGGTGGCTGTCATGCGCTACAAGCTCACATTCGTCGCCGGGCTGGCCCTGGGGTACGTGCTCGGCACGCGCGCCGGGCGGGAACGCTACGAGCAGCTGAGGAAGTCCGCTCGGCAGGTCTCGCAGAACCCGGCGGTGCGCAACACCGCGGAGACCGCGGCCCAGCAGGGCCGCGTGATCGCGGGCAAGGCGTTCCACACGGTGAGCGAGAAGGTCGGGGACCGGGTCCCCGACTCGGTCGGCGACCGGGTCCGCTCGCTGCGCCGGCGCAACGCGGGCGGCGCCGGACAGGACGACTGGGGCACCAGCAACACCTGACGGCCGCACCCGTCGCACCAGGGGAATCAGGGGTGGCGCCGGATCTCGTGCACCCGCCCGGCGCCGCCACCCTCACCCGTACGGCAGAATTTCCGCCATGGGGATAGTCGCCGGGCTGGACAGTTCGCCCGATTTCACACGCATCGTCGTCTGCGACACGGACACGGGCTCCGTGCTGCGCCAGGGCTATGCCCCGCATCCGCTCGACGGCGCCGAGGGCGGCGGGCGCCCGGCCGACGTCGACCCGCAGGCCTGGCTGCTGTCCCTGGGCGAGGCGGCCGGCGGGGGGCTGCTCGAAGGGGTGCAGGCCATCGGCGTGTCCGCGCAGGCGAACGCGCTCGTCCCGCTGGACGCGCAGGGCGGCACCGTGCGGCCGGCGCTGGTCGGCGGCGACAAGCGGGCCCAGGTCGCGGCGGCCGACCTGATCGACGCGCTCGGCGGGCGGGAGGCGTGGGCGCAGGCCGTGGGCAGCGTTCCGCAGGCCTCGCACCCGGTGACCAAGCTCCGCTGGCTGAGCCGGACCGAGCCGGACGCGGCGCGGCGGACCGCCCTGCTGCTCCAGGCCCACGACTGGCTGGTCTGGCAGCTGCTCGGGCGCCCGGTGCGCCGGACCACGGACCGGGGCGGCGCCTCCGGGACCGGCTTCTGGTCGGCGGCGACCGGCGCCTACCGGTCCGACCTGGTCGAGCTGGCGCTCGGGCATCAGGCCGCGCTGCCCGAGGTGCTCGGACCGGCCGACGCGGCCGGGACCACCCCCGAGGGCCTGCTGATATCCGCCGGCACCGGCGAGACCATGGCGGCGGCGTTCGGGCTCGGCATCGGGCTCGGCGACGCGGTGGTGTCCCTCGGCGCCTCCGGCTCGGTGATGGCCGTGCACCCCGAGGCGCTGGCCGACTCCACCGGCATGATCACCTCCCTCGCCGACGCGACCGGCATGCACCTCCCGGTCGTCACCACGCTCAACGCCGTACGCGCCCTGCGCGGCACCGCCGAACTGCTCGGCGTGCCCGACCTCGACGGGCTGTCCGACCTGGCCATGAAGTCGACGCCCGGCGCGCACGGCCTGGTGCTGCTGCCGTACCTGGAGGGCGAGCGCACGCCCAGCCTGCCGCACACCGCGGGAACCCTGGCGGGCCTGCGGCGCGAGTCGATGAAGCCCGAGCACCTGGCGCGGGCGGCCTTCGAGGGCATGCTGTGCGGTCTGGCGGACGCGCTCGACGTGCTGCGCGGGCGCGGGGTCGACGTCCGCCGGGTCTTCCTGCTCGGCCGGACCGCCGAGCTGCCCGCCGTGCAGGCCGTGGCGCCCGCGCTGTTCGGCGCGCCGGTGGTGGTGCCGCAGCCGGCCGACTACGCGGCACTCGGCGCGGCCCGCCAGGCCGCCTGGGCGCTCGGCGTCTCGCAGGGGACCCACGACCCGCGGAACCCTCCGCGGTGGCAGGGCCCGGTCGCCCAGGTGCTGGAGCCGGGCGAGGAGCTCGCCGTGGGCCAGGCCGTACGCCAGCAGTACGTGTCCGTACGGGAACAGACGCATCCCGGGGCGTTCCGGGCCTGACCGCCCCCGGCCGCCCCGTAAGGCATCACGGCGCGCCCGCGGGGTCCGGGGCGGACCATGGCCCGTTCTTGGTTCGCGCTTGGGTTAATCGGTTGAGGTAACACCGGTCCGGTGCCCGACGATAGGGGGTGGTGCACCATCCAGCGCCCGCCGATCACCCAGCCGTCGACGATCCCGAGAGACCCCGCGTGCTCATACGACTCCTGCGGACCCACCTCAGTCCGTACAAGAAACCCATCGCCCTGCTGGTGCTGCTGCAGTTTCTGCAGACCTGCGCCACGCTCTACCTGCCCACCCTGAACGCGCACATCATCGACAACGGTGTCGTGAAGGGGGACACGGACTACATCCTCTCCTTCGGCGCCCTGATGATCGGCATCTCGCTGGCACAGGTCGTCTGCAACGTCGGCGCCGTCTACTACGGGGCCCGGACGGCCTCCGCGGTCGGCCGGGACGTCCGGGCCGCCGTCTTCGACCGCGTCCAGTCCTTCTCCGCGCGTGAGATGGGCCACTTCGGCGCGCCCTCGCTGATCACCCGCACCACCAACGACGTCCAGCAGGTGCAGATGCTCACGCTGATGACGTTCACCCTGCTGGTGTCCGCGCCGATCATGTGCGTGGGCGGCATCGTCCTGGCGCTCGGCCTCGACGTGCCGCTCTCGGGGGTGCTCGTCGCCGTGGTCCCCACCCTCGGCATCTGCGTCACGCTCATCGTGCGCCGGCTGCGCCCGCTGTTCCGCACCATGCAGGTGCGCCTGGACACCGTGAACCGGGTGCTGCGCGAGCAGATCACCGGCAACCGCGTGATCCGCGCCTTCGTCCGCGACGGCTACGAGAAGGAGCGGTTCAAGGGCGCCAACACCGACCTGACCGAGACCTCGCTGGCCACCGGCCGGATGCTCGCCCTGATGTTCCCGATCGTGATGACGGTGGTGAACCTGTCGTCCATCGCCGTCGTCTGGTTCGGCGCCCACCGCATCGACAGCGGCGGCATGCAGA
This sequence comes from Streptomyces sp. NPDC048566, assembly GCF_043199735.1. NCBI lineage: Bacteria > Bacillati > Actinomycetota > Actinomycetes > Kitasatosporales > Streptomycetaceae > Streptomyces > Streptomyces sp. NPDC048566. Next base: position 130,684 of record NZ_JBICWL010000014.1, on the reverse strand, counting down.
TCGGCGACCTCACCGCGTTCCTCGCCTACCTCATGCAGATCGTCATGTCCGTCATGATGGCCACCTTCATGTTCATGATGGTGCCGCGCGCCGAGGTCTGCGCCGAGCGCATCCAGGAGGTGCTGGGCACCGAGAGCAGCGTCGTCCCGCCGCTCGCGCCCGTCCTGGAGCTGCGCCGCCACGGCCACCTGGAGCTGCGCGGCGCGGGCTTCCGCTACCCGGGCGCCGAGGAACCGGTCCTGAGGTCCGTCGACCTGGTGGCCCGCCCCGGCGAGGTCACCGCCGTCATCGGCTCCACGGGCAGCGGCAAGTCCACGCTGCTCGGCCTGATCCCCCGGCTGTTCGACGCCACCGACGGCGAGGTCCTCGTCGACGGCGTGGACGTGGCGACCATCGGGCCGAAGCTGCTGGCCAGGACGGTCGGGCTGGTCCCGCAGAAGCCGTACCTGTTCGCCGGGACCGTCGCCACGAACCTGCGCTACGGCAACCCCGACGCCACCGACGAGGACCTGTGGCACGCGCTGGAGGTGGCGCAGGCCAGGGACTTCGTCGAACGCCTCGACGGCGGCCTGGACGCCCCCGTCGCCCAGGGCGGCACCAACGTCTCGGGCGGCCAGCGCCAGCGCCTGGCCATCGCCCGCACCCTGGTGCAGCGCCCCGAGATCTACCTGTTCGACGACTCCTTCTCCGCCCTCGACTACGCGACCGACGCGGCCCTGCGCGCGGCACTCGCCGAGGAGACCGCCGAGGCCACCGTGGTCATCGTCGCCCAGCGGGTGTCCACCATCCGCGACGCCGACCGGATCGTGGTCCTCGACGAGGGCCGGGTCGTCGGCACCGGGCGCCATCACGACCTGATGGCCGACAACGAGACCTACCGGGAGATCGTCCTGTCCCAGCTGACGGAAGCGGAGGCCGCCTGATGGCCGGGCCGATGGGGCGCATGATGGCGGGGACCGGCCCCGACCAGCGCTCGATGGAATTCAAGGTGTCGGGGCGCCGGCTGCTCGCCCGGTTCAGGCCCGAGCGCGCCACGCTCTGCGTGATGCTGGTCGCCGTCGTCCTCAGCGTCGGCCTGTCGGTGGTCGGCCCGAAGATCCTCGGCCGGGCCACCGACCTGGTCTTCGCGGGCATCGTCGGCCGCGCGATGCCGGACGGCACCACCAAGGCCGAGTCCCTGGACGCGCTGCGCGCCCGCGGCCAGGGCTCCGTCGCCGACATGCTCCAGGGAACGGACTTCACCCCCGGCCAGGGCATCGACTTCCACGCCGTCGGCAACGTCCTGCTGCTCGCCCTGGTCACGTTCCTGCTGGCGGGCCTGCTGATGGCGGTCGCGACGCGGCTGGTCAACCGGGCCGTCAACAAGACCGTGTACCGGATGCGCGAGGACCTCCAGGCGAAGCTGTCGCGGCTGCCGCTGTCGTACTTCGACAAGCGCCAGCGCGGTGAGGTGCTCAGCCGGGCCACCAACGACATGGACAACATCCAGCAGACCCTCCAGCAGTCGATGGGCCAGCTCGTCAACTCGCTGCTGACCATCGTGGGCGTGCTCGCCATGATGTTCTGGGTGTCGCCGCTGCTGGCGCTCGTCGCGCTGGTCACCGTGCCGCTGTCGTTCCTCGTCGCGACCCGGGTCGGCAAGCGCTCGCAGCCGCACTTCGTGCAGCAGTGGCGCAGCACCGGCAAGCTCAACGCCCACGTCGAGGAGATGTACACCGGGCACAACCTGGTGAAGGTGTTCGGCCGGGCCGACGAGTCGGCGGCGCAGTTCGCCGAGCAGAACGAGCAGCTCTACCAGGCGGGGTTCCGGGCCCAGTTCAACAGCGGCATCATGCAGCCGCTGATGATGTTCGTCTCGAACCTGAACTACGTGCTGGTGGCGGTGGTCGGCGGGCTGCGGGTGGCCTCGGGCAGCCTGTCGATCGGCGACGTGCAGGCGTTCATCCAGTACTCGCGCCAGTTCTCGATGCCCCTGACGCAGGTCGCCTCGATGGCGAACCTGGTGCAGTCGGGCGTCGCCTCCGCGGAACGGGTCTTCGAGGTCCTCGACGCCGACGAGCAGGAGGCGGACCCGGCGGTGTCGGCCCGCCCCGCCGAACTGCGCGGGCACGTGGCGCTGGAGCACGTGTCGTTCCGCTACGAGCCGGAGAAGCCGCTCATCGAGGACCTCTCCCTCACGGTGGAGCCGGGCCACACGGTGGCCATCGTCGGCCCGACCGGCGCGGGCAAGACCACGCTGGTGAACCTGCTCATGCGGTTCTACGACGTCACGGGCGGCCGGATCACCCTCGACGGCGTCGACGTGGCGGCCATGTCCCGGGACGAACTGCGGGCGGGCATCGGCATGGTGCTCCAGGACACCTGGCTGTTCGGGGGCACGATCGCCGACAACATCGCCTACGGCGCGGCGCGGGAGGTCACCCGCGGGGAGATCGAGGAGGCGGCGCGCGCCGCGCACGTCGACCGGTTCGTGCGCACCCTGCCCGACGGCTACGACACCGTGATCGACGACGAGGGCACGGGGGTCAGCGCGGGCGAGAAGCAGCTGATCACCATCGCGCGGGCGTTCCTGTCGGACCCGGTGATCCTGGTGCTCGACGAGGCGACCAGTTCCGTGGACACCCGGACCGAGGTGCTGATCCAGAAGGCGATGGCGAAGCTCGCGCACGGCAGGACGTCGTTCGTCATCGCGCACCGGCTGTCGACGATCCGGGACGCCGACACGATCCTCGTGATGGAGGACGGCGCGATCGTCGAACAGGGCGCGCACGCGGAACTGCTGGAGTCCGGCGGCGCCTACGCCCGCCTGTACCAGGCCCAGTTCGCGCAGGCGGTCGCCGAGGTCGACTAGTGCCGTGACCGGAGGGGTTAGCGGGACGGCTCGCGGCGTCCGGTGCGGTGCATCGGACGGCGGAGCGTCTCCCGCGTACGGGATGTGCCCGGGTGATGCGACGACGCGGCGAGGCGCCGTGCCGGGCGTCGCGAGCCGGCGAACCCTTCCGGCCGGGCCACCAGGCCGGCGCCCGGCACCCCGCCGGGCCGTCCCGCCCCCGCGGCCGACGGAAGGCGGCGGCTCCGCGGAGCGGGGTCGGCGAGGGGCGGGCCCGCGGAGGCCGGGTGTCGTGCGCCCCCGGGCCCCGGCTCATGGCCGGATGCGGAACCGCCGCGTCGGAGCCGGCCCGGCCTGCGTCCGGTCCGCCCGGCGCGGTCAGTCCAGATAGCCCCGGAGCTGGTCCGCGAAGGCGTGGTCGCGGAGCTTGTTGAGGGTCTTGGACTCGATCTGCCGGATGCGCTCGCGGGTGACGCCGAAGATGCGGCCGATCTCCTCCAGCGTCCGCGGACGCCCGTCCACCAGCCCGTACCGCAGCTGCACCACCTTCCGTTCCCGCTCCCCGAGCGTCGACAGCACCGCCTCCAGGTGCTGGCGGAGCAGCAGGAACGCGGCGGACTCCACCGGCGAGGCCGCGTCGCCGTCCTCGATGAGGTCCCCGAGGGCCACGTCGTCCTCCTCCCCCACCGGCGCGTGCAGCGACACCGGCTCCTGGGCCAGCCGCAGCACCTCGCTGACCCGCTCGCCGGTCAGGTCGAGATGGGCGGCCACCTCCTCGGGGCTCGGCTCGTAGCCGCGTTCCTGGAGCATCCGCCGCTGCACCCGCACCACCCGGTTGATCAGCTCCACCACGTGCACGGGAACGCGGATGGTGCGCGCCTGGTCGGCGAGCGCGCGGGACATGGCCTGCCGGATCCACCAGGTGGCGTACGTGGAGAACTTGTAGCCACGGGCGTAGTCGAACTTCTCGACCGCCCTGATCAGGCCGAGGTTGCCCTCCTGGACCAGGTCGAGCATGGTCAGCCCGCGCCCCACGTACCGCTTGGCCACCGAGACCACGAGCCGCAGGTTCGCCTCGATGAGGCGGCGCTTGGCCATCCGGCCCATGACGACGATCCTGTCCAGGTCGAGGGCCAGCCGGCTGTCCAGGTCGGGGGCGAGGCGCAGCTTCTCCTCCGCGAAGAGGCCGGCCTCGACGCGGCGGGCTAGTTCGACCTCCTCGGCCGCCGTGAGCAGCGGGATCCGCCCGATCTCGCGCAGGTACTGGCGGAACAGGTCCGAGGAGGGGCCGCCGGTGTCGGCGACGCGGCTCCGCGGCGCCTCGACCGGCTCGGGCACCTCGGGCGTCTCCGGCGTCTCGGGGTCGGTGTCCTCCCCCGCTGCGGGGGGCGGGCCGTCCGGGTCGGCCTCGGGGCGGTGCGCGGCACGGCTCTGCGCGGGCACCGCCGCGACGACGCCGGCGTCCGCGTCCGGTGCGGTGGTGTGGTCGGTCTCGACGAGGGTCCGGGTCTGCACGGGGCGACCTCCAGGGATGTCGCTGCTGAGTCGTGCGGCAGCGGTACGTCCGGGACGGGGTCGACGGTCTCGCCGCCGGCCGTCCCGTGGTCGTGTGGCGGAACCGCGGGAAAAGGGAACCCGTCGCGTGCGGGTCGGCCGCGCTCCGAGGACTCAGGCACCGGGACCCAGTGTGGAGTACGACACATCGCCGCCACGAGGGGCGTGCGGTGACTTTTTGCGTCCGGTCCGTGACCGCGTGCTGACCGCCCGGGAGGAGAGCCGGGACCGGCCGGTCCCGGACCCGGGGGTGCCGCTCACCGGCCGTCCGGCGCGCCCAGCGGGGGCCGCGGCGGCCCCGGCGCACGCCCCGAGCTTCCCCCGCCGCGCCGCCGCGGGCACCGCGGCTGCGGCGCCCGGCGGCGCGGGCGGCGCGCGTCAGAGAGCCTCCGCGCCCTTCTCGCGCAGGGCCTGACCGTACTGCTGGAGCACCCACAACTCGTTCTGCACGGCGGCCAGCCGGGCCGGGTCGCCGCCGGCGCTGAGCCGGGCCAGCGAGCCCTGGACGTCCCGGATGCGGCGGTCCACGGCGCGCCGCCGGACCATGACGAGCTGGTCGCCCGCGTAGGTCTCGTCGACGGTCTTGCGCAGGATCGCCTCGACGGCCAGCTCGGTGACCATCGACCGCACCGCGTCGTCGGGGGCGGCGTCGCGGACCCGGATCAGGTACTCCTGGGGGTCCTGCACGCCGTACTCGGCGCCGCCCGCCTCCTGGACGGCCTGGCGCACGGCGGCGTACGGCGGCGCGGTGAACTCGTCGACGCCGTACGCGTCGAACGCGGGGGCGACCAGCTCCGGGCGCTGGAGGGCCAGCTTGAGCAGCTCGCGCTCGGTGGCGAAGACCGGGTTGCGCAGGGTGAGGGCGGGGCCGGCCGTGCCGGGGGTCTGCCGGGCGGCGGGGTACGCCTGCGGGGGACGGTTCCCGGCGGGCGCCGGGCCCCGGCCGCCGCGGTCCCTGGCCCAACGGGCCAGCTGGGCCACCCGCTTGACGACGAACTGGGTGTCGAGGATGCCGAGCATGCCCGCGAGCTGCACGGCCACCTCGTGCTGCGCTCCGCTGTTCTTGATGCGGGCGACGACCGGGGCGGCCTCGTCGAGGGCGGCGGCGCGGCCCGCCGGGGTCTCCAGGTCGTAGCGCAGCACGATCTGGCGCAGCGCGAACTCGAAGAGCGGGGTGCGCGGCTGGACGAGGTCGGCGACCGCCTCGTCGCCCTTGGCCAGGCGCAGCTCGCAGGGGTCCATGCCGTCGGGGGCGATGGCGATGTAGGTCTCGGCCGCGAACTTCTGGTCGTCCTCGAAGGCGCGCAGGGCGGCTTTCTGGCCGGCCGCGTCACCGTCGAAGGTGAAGATCACCCGAGCCGAGCCGTTGTCCATCAGCAGGCGGCGGAGGATCTTGATGTGGTCGCCGCCGAACGCGGTGCCGCAGGTCGCGATCGCGGTGGTGATGCCGGCCAGGTGGCAGGCCATGACGTCGGTGTAGCCCTCGACGACGACGGCCCGGCTGCTCTTGGCGATGTCCTTCTTCGCCAGGTCGATGCCGTACAGCACCTGGGACTTCTTGTAGATCGCCGTCTCCGGCGTGTTCAGGTACTTCGGGCCGTTGTCGGAGTCGTAGAGCTTGCGGGCGCCGAAGCCGACGACGTCGCCGCCGATGTCGCGGATGGGCCACATCAGGCGGCCGCGGAAGCGGTCGATGGGACCCCGACGGCCCTCCTGGGAGAGCCCGGACAGCACGAGCTCCTTGTCGCTGAAGCCCTTGCCGCGCAGATGGCGGGTGAGGTGGTCCCAGCCCTGGGGGCTGTAGCCCACGCCGAAGTGGGCTGCGGCGGCCTGGTCGAACCCGCGCTCGGCGAGGAAGGTGCGGCCGGTGTCGGCCTCGGGGCTGGTGCCGAGCTGCTCGATGTAGAACTGGGCGGCGGCCTTGTGCGCCTCGACCAGGCGGATGCGCTCGCCGCGCTGGTGGGAGGGGTTGTACCCGCCCTCCTCGTAGCGCAGGGTGATGCCGGCCTGGGCGGCGAGGCGCTCCACGGACTCGGAGAAGGTGAGGTGGTCGACCTTCATCACGAACGTGATGGTGTCGCCGCCCTCCTGGCAGCCGAAGCAGTGGAAGAGGCCCTTGCTGGGGCTGACCTGGAAGGACGGCGACTTCTCGTCGTGGAAGGGGCACAGGCCCTTCAGGTTCCCGCCGCCGGCGTTGCGCAGCTGGAGGTACTCGGAGACCACGGCGTCGATCGGGACCGCGTCCCGAACCGCCTTCACGTCCTCGTCGTTGATCCTGCCGGCCACGTGGTGATTCTACGGGGCCGGACCGACACCTCCGGGGCGAGGTGGGCGAGCCGCGGCGGGGCCCGGGGGACGCCCCGGACCCCGCCGCGCCGATCCGCCGGCCGACGGTGCCGCCGCGGGTCAGGGGACGAGGCTCTCCAGCGGGACGTGCGGGTCGGCGAGCGCGTCGGCGTCGACCGGGGTCCGCGAGCGGACGAGCTGCTGGACGGGGTCGGTGACGTCCCACACGTTCACGTTCATCCCGGCGAGCACGCGGCCGTCCTTCAGCCAGAAGGCGATGAACTCGCGCTTGCCCGCGTCGCCGCGGATCACCACCTGGTCGTAGCTGCCCGGGGGCGCCCAGCCCGAGTACTCCAGGCCGACGTCGTACTGGTCGGAGAAGAAGTAGGGCACCCGGTCGTAGGGCGTGCCGCGGCCGAGCATGGAGCGGGCGGCGGCCGGTCCGCCGTTCAGGGCGTTGGCCCAGTGCTCGACGCGCAGCCGGGTGCCGAGCAGGGGGTGGTGGAAGGAGGCGACGTCCCCGGCGGCGAAGACGTCCGGGTCGCCGGTGCGCAGCAGCTCGTCGACGGCGATGCCCCCGCCGTGCTCCGGGTCGGCGAGCTCCAGGCCCGCGGCCTCGGCGAGGCCGGTGCGCGGGGCGGCGCCGATGGCCGCGAGGACGTCGTGCGCGGGGTGCTCCTCCCCGTCGTCGGTGCGGGCGGCGAGGACCATGCCGTCCTGGCCGACGATCTCGGTGAGGCGGGCCCCGAAGTGGAACCGCACGCCGTGCTCGCGGTGCAGGTCGGCGAAGACCTGGCCGAGCTCGGGGCCGAGGACGCCGTGCAGCGGGGTGGGCTCCGGTTCGACGACGGTGACCTCGGCGCCGTACTCGCGGGCCGCCGCGGCGATCTCCAGGCCGATCCAGCCGGCGCCGGCGATCACGATGTGGCCGTTGTCGCGGCCGAGGGCGGCGAGGACGCCCTTGAGCCGCTCGGCGTGGGCGAGGCGGCGCAGGTGGTGGACGCCGGCGAGGTCGGTGCCCGGGATGTCGAGGCGGCGCGGCTCGGAGCCGGTCACCAGGAGGAGCTTGTCGTAGTGGACCTGGGTGCCGTCGTCCCCGAAGCGGACGGTGCGGGCGGCGCGGTCGATCGCGTCGACGCTCTGTCCGAGGTGCAGTTCGATGTCGTTGCGGGCGTACCAGGCCGGCTCGTGGACGAAGACGCTGTCGCGCTCCTCCTTGCCGAGCAGGTGGCCCTTGGACAGCGGGGGGCGTTCGTAGGGGTGCTCACGCTCGTCGCAGATCAGTATCACGCGTCCGGTGAAGCCCTCCGCTCGGAGCGTCTCGGCCGCCTTGGCGCCTGCCAGGCCCCCTCCGACGATGACGAATGTCTGATCCGCGTCGACCACTTGATGCCTCCTCGTAAGGATGTCGCCATGTGCGAGCGTCCCGCACGGAGCGTGATGCGGGAAGGGGGAGTGGCCCGATCAGGCCACGCAGGGTCACACTCCACCGCCTCCATGGGAACGCGTGGTGAGCCTGAGGTGCAGGGAACGCGCCGAGGCATCCGTGAGGGAAGCGATCTGGTCGACGATCACCCGCTTGCGGGCACGGTCGTCGGACGCGTGCTCGAACAGGGCACGGAACTGCGGATCGAGCGCCTCGGGTGCGCGGGCGGTGAGCGCGTCGGCGAGTTCGGCGACGACGATCCGCTGGTCGGCGCGGAGCCGGGCCTGCTCGGCGCGCTGCATCACGAACCGGTCGGCGACCGCCTTGAGGACGGCGCACTCGTGGCGTGCGGTGTCGGGGACGACGAGCTCGGCCGCGTACCGGGTCAGGCGCCCGCTGCCGTACCGGGCGCGGGTGGCACCCTCGGCGGCCAGGCAGAACCGGCCGATGAGCTGGCTGGTGGCGTCCTTCAGCCGGGCCTGGGCGACGGCCGACCCGTCGTAGCGGTGCGGCCACCACTGCTGCGCCAGGAGCCGGTCGAGGGCCTCGGCCAGCTCGGCCGGATCGGTGTCCCTTGGCACGTACCGCCCGACGGCGACGGCGAAGATCTCCTCGCGCTCGGGGCCGGAGGTCAGGCTCGCGGGGTCGATGTGCCCGGCGTGCAGTCCGTCCTCCACGTCGTGCACCGAGTACGCCACGTCGTCGGACCAGTCCATCACCTGGGCCTCGAAGCACGTGCGGCCGGCCGGGGCGCCCCGGCGGATCCAGTCGAACACCGGCCGGTCGTCCTCGTAGACCCCGAACTTCGGCGATGCCGGGTCGGTGGGACAGGCGCCTCTCGGCCACGGGTACTTGGTGGCGGCGTCGAGGGCGGCGCGGGTGAGGTTGAGCCCCACGCTGACGAGGTCCCCGCCGGCGTCGGCGGACGCCGCCGCGACCGTGTCGCTGCGCACGAAGCGCTTGGGTTCGATCCGGGTGAGCAGCCGCAGCGACTGCGCGTTGCCCTCGAACCCGCCGCAGTCCTCGGCGAATTCGTTCAGCGCCTGTTCGCCGTTGTGCCCGAAGGGCGGGTGGCCGAGGTCGTGCGAGAGGCAGGCCGCCTCGACGAGGTCGGGGTCGCAGCCGAGAGCGGCGCCGAGGTCGCGGCCGACCTGGGCGCACTCCAGGGAGTGGGTCAGCCGGGTGCGGGGGCTGGCGTCCCACACCTGGCTGGGGATCTCCCCGGTGCGGGCCGCGCCGAGCACCTGGGGAAGCGTGCCGGGGGTCACGACCTGGGTCTTTCCGGCCAGACGGCGCAGGGCCGCGGAGTGCAGCACGCGGGCGCGGTCGCGCTGGAAGGCGGTGCGCCCGGGGTGTTTGTCGGGCTCGGCGGCCCGGCGCTCGACGGCGGACACGTCGTAGGGGTCGTGTGCGGCGGGGTTCTCGGGCGCCTTCGGTGCCGGTGCCGCCGCGGGCGGGTCCATGCCTTGCATGCACCGACAGTAGACGCAGCCGGTGACAATCGGGGTGCGGGCGGGCCGCGGTGGCGGGACGGACGGGCCCGGGCAGCCGGTCCCGTCCGGGCCGGGGCGGGTCGGGGCGGGCCGGGGCGCGGTGACGGTGTGCCGGCGGGCCGCACGGGCGGCGGAGGGAGCGAGGCGACGCCGCCTGGGGGGGGCGGGGCCCGGTCAGGCGGGGTTCAGGGCGCGCTCCGGGGCCGGGCCGAGCGACGCGAGGGCCTGGTCGTAGCGGTGCAGGACCAGGCGGACCATCGCCGGGTGGTCGCCGAGGGGTTCGGCGCCGATCCACGGCGCGGCCCCCGCGCAGCGCGCGGCGAGCCGGCCGGGGGCGGTGAAGTGCGAGGCGACGGCGATCCGGTGCCGGCCGCGGGCGGCCAGGGCGCGCAGCGCGGCGGGGACGCCGGGGGCGGCGCCGCCGGCGTACGCGGCGACGACGGGCACGCCGAGCCGTTCGGCGAGCAGGTGGGCGGTGCGGCGGGTGCCGGCGGCGGACTCGCCGAGCCGGGTGCCGGCGCAGGCGAGGACCACGGCGCCCGCGCGGCGCACCGGGTCGCTCGACGCGGCCGGCCAGCCCGCCTCCAGCAGCCGGTCGTGCAGGGCCTCCACGAGCAGCGGGTGCGGGCCGAGCGCCGCGGCGACGACGGGAGCGCCGGGGGCCGGGTCGGCCCTCGACGGGTCCGGCCCGCCGGGGCGCCGGCCGAGCAGCAGCGGGACGACGACGGAGCCCGGCCCGCTGCCGGGGGTGGCGGCGGGCGCGGCCTCGCCGGTGCCCGCCGGGCCGACGCGGACCGTCAGGTGCGGGCGCAGCTCCCGGACCCGTTCGGCCAGCGCGCGGGCGGTGCCGAGGGCGTGGGCGTCACCGCCGTCGTGGGCGGCCAGGACCAGGGCGGGAGGCGCGGGGCGGCGGGTCCCGTCGGGCGCGACCAGGCTGAGCCTGCTGCCGAGCTGACGGGTGATCCGGTGCATGAGCTCGGCCGTGGTGCCGAGCCGCCCGTCGAACCCTTCGGAGCCCGGCGGAGGTCCCGCGGGGCGGGCGGAGGTCTCGTCTCGGACCGGGTGCGACGCCGTCATGGGGTGATCCTCGCGCGCGGAGGTTGCCGGACCGTTGCGCGGGCATGTCGGGTGTTTTCCGGCAGTCCGCCGCCCGGAGCGCGAGCGCGGGCGGGTTCCCTCCCGCGCTCGCCCCGGCGGCGGGTGACGGCGCTCACGCGGCCCGGGCGAACCACCGGGGGCGGTGGGACGTCCTCCTGGGTCGAACACGTACGTGAGGGGCCGCATCCGCCGCCCCAGGGACCGCGGGACCGGCCCGCGGCCTCGCGCGACGCCGTCTGGGGGACATCGACCATGCCGCGCCCGCCCCGCCCGTTCCCGCACCGGCCGCGTCCCTTCCGGTCGCCGCGGTCCCCGCTGCGACGGGTGCGCCCGCCGCGCACCCGCAGGGGCCGACGCCGGGCCGTGCAGGCGCTGATGCTCGTGTGCGTGCTGGCGCTGCTGCCGATGACGTGGCTGTGGGTGACGACGGACGGCCGGGTGCGGACGGCGGCCGACGCCCCGCGCACCGAGGTGGCCGTCGTGTTCGGTGCGGGCCTGTGGGACGGCGAGCCGTCGCCGTACCTGGCCCACCGGCTGGACGCGGCGGCGACGCTGTACCGGGCGGGGCGGATCGAGGTGGTCCTCGTCACCGGCGACAACAGCCGCGAGGACTACGACGAGCCCGACGCGATGCGCGCCTATCTGGTCGCGCACGGGGTGCCGGACCGGCGGATCGTCAGCGACTACGCGGGCTTCGACACCTGGGACTCCTGCGTCCGCGCGCGCAGGATCTTCGGCGTCCGCGAGGCGGTGCTGATCAGCCAGGGCTTCCACATCCGCCGGGCGCTGGCGCTGTGCCGGGCGGCGGGCGTCGCGTCCTACGGCATCGGCGTCGACGCCAAGCACGACGTGACCTGGTACTACGGCGGCACCCGGGAGATCCTCGCGGCGGGCAAGGCGGCCCTGGACGCGCTGTTCCGCCCGGACCCGCGCTTCCTCGGCCCGCGGGAGCACGGGGTGGACCGGGCTCGGGCCGCGCGGCGCTGACGCCCTGACCGGAAGGGTCCACCGCTCGCGACGCCCGGCACCGCGTCCCCTCGCCGCGGCACCCGGGAGCGACCGGTACGCGGGCGGCGCACCGCCGTGCCGAGCACCGACCCGGACGCGACGCGCCGCCCGGCGAACCTCTCGGGTCGCCGCACCGGCCGGCGCGAGCACGGGCGCGGGTGGGCGACCGGCCGCCCCGCGTCCGCCCGCCCGCGGACTGCACCGGGCCACCGCCGCGTGGGCGCCGCGCGGGCGCCCGCCGTCGTGCGGCGCCGGTCACCCGCCGCCCGCGGCGCCCGCTCCGGGCCGCTCGACGGGGCGTTCCGGCGCCGGGCGCTCGCCGGGGTCCGGGGAGGCGTCCGGGGCGGGCTCGGCGGTGCAGGCGTCGAGCCCGATCCCGAGGGCCGCGCCGACGGCCGCGCCGCCGAGCGCGAGGACGCGTCGTCTGGTGAGGCTGCGGTCGGTCATGGCCGGACCCTAGGCCCGGTCGCCGCCGGCGCCCCGGGGGCGCACGGACCGGACACCCGCACGGGTGCACGGGCGCGGGCCGGGGGGCTCAGCCGAGGTCGGCGCAGGCGTCCGCGGCGCCGCCGCGCCACTCGCCGCCCTCGATCGGCTGCCCGGCCGCCCGCAGCCGCGCGGCCGGGGCGGGCGCCGCGACGTACACCCAGGCGCGCACGGCGACGCCGTCGGCGAGGACCGCGTCGCGCGCGACCCGCTCGTACAGGTTGCGCGGATCACCGGGGGTGTACTCCTCCAACACGTCGAGCAGCGCGAGGAGTTCGCCGTAGGCCGCGGGCAGCGCGGTCACGAGGTCGCCGGCCACCGCGGACCCGGGTTCCTCGACCGCGAAGGGGTGGCCGGGGCCCGGGTGGAGGGCGAGGCCCGGCATGCGCGCGGGGCGCTCGGAGACGGTCCGGCCGCGCAGGAACAGGGCGTGGTTGCGCTCGCCGGGCAGCAGGGTGCCGTAGACGAAGAACGGGAGCACCCGTGCGGTCACGGGGCCGTCTCCTCGGCCACCCAGCGCAGGTAGTCCGCACCGCCCGCGACGACCGGGACGGCGACGATCTCGGGCGTCTCGTAGCCGTGGGCGGCGCGGAGGTGGGCCTCCAGGTCGGGGTAGCGCGCGGCGCTCGTCTTGAACTGGATCTGCCACTCGACGGCCGTCTCGACGGCGCCGCGCCAGCGGTAGACGGACGTGACGGGTCCCGAGATCTGCGCGCAGGCCGCGAACCGTCCCGCCACCGCGCCGCGGGCCAACTCCGCCGCGCCGTCGGCGGAGTCGGTGGTGGTCAGGACGGCCAGGCAGGCGGGCGTCTCCATGATCGTCTCCATTCGTGGGGGTACCGCGACGATTCTCGCCGCATCCCGGGTCCGCCGCGTAGGCGGTATGGACATGACATGTCATGAACCCTTAAACCTGAGGCAGCCGTGCTGCTTCCGGCAGCACCTCCCCCACGCGCCCCTGCCCAAGGGGCCTTCCCAAGGAGACCGATGAGTCGGACACGGCACATCCGAGGTTCCTCGCTCGCCGGCACCGCCGTCGCGGCGGCCGCGCTGCTGGTCACCGCGATCGCCCCGACCGCGCACGCCGGCCCCCGGCCCGACCGGGCGACCGCCGTCGAGAACGCCGCCGCCGCCCTGGCGGACCACGCCGCGGCCCTGGGCCTCGGCTCCGCGCAGGGCACCTCCGTACGGGACGTCGTCATCGACCCGGACGGCGCGCAGCACGTGCGCTACGACCGGACCTACCGTCACCTGCCGGTGCTGGGCGGCGACTTCGTCGTCCACCTGGCGCCGGGCGGCTCCTACCGCGGCGCCGACCGGGCCACCACCCGGACCGTCTCGCTGAGCAGCGTCACCCCCGCGCTGCCCGCCCCGAAGGCGGCCGACCTGGCCGCCTCCGCGCTGCGCGCCGCCCACCGGGGCGAGACGCTGCGCAAGGTGACCGCCAAGCCGCAGCTCGTCGTCGACGCCCTGCACGGCGCGCCGAAGCTCGCCTGGCGCACCACCGTCGCCGCCCAGGACACGCTCGGCAACCCGGTCGCCCGGTCGGTCCTCACCGACGCCCGCAGCGGCGCCCGCATCGACTCCTGGGACACCATCGAGACGGCCTCCGGGGACGGCGCGTCCCTGTACAGCGGCACGGTGCCGCTGCAGACCACGGTGTCCGGTTCGACGAACCAGCTCAAGGACCCGACCCGCGGCAACACCTACACCGGCGACGCCGCGAACAAGACGGACCTGTGCTTCTTCGGGATCTGCTTCAGCCGGGCCCCCGCCACCGTCTTCACCGACGCGGACAACCACTGGGGCACCGGCTCCACGGCCGACCGCGCCTCGGCCGCGGTGGACGCGCAGTACGGAACCGACGAGACCTGGGACTACTACAAGAACGTGCACGGCCGGAACGGCATAGCCGGCGACGGCAAGGGTTCCTACAACCGCGTGCACTACGGCAACAAGTACAACAACGCCTTCTGGGACGACAGTTGCTTCTGCATGACCTACGGGGACGGTGACGGGTCGACGTTCGGCCCGCTGGTCGCGCTCGACGTCGCCGGACACGAGATGTCCCACGGCGTCACCTCCAAGACCGCGGCGCTCACGTACTCGGGCGAGTCCGGCGGGCTCAACGAGGCGACCTCCGACATCTTCGGCACCATGGTCGAGTGGTACGCGAACAACAGCTCCGACCCCGGTGACTACCTGATCGGCGAGAAGATCGTCCGCTCCGGCTTCGGCAAGCCCGCCCTGCGCTTCATGGACAAGCCGTCCAAGGACGGCAACTCGGCGGACTGCTGGAGCAGTTCGGTCGGCAACCTCGACGTCCACTACTCCTCCGGCGTCGCCAACCACTTCGCCTACCTCCTCTCGGAGGGCAGCGGGGCCAAGACCGTGGGCGGCGTCGCCTACGACTCCCCCACCTGCAACGGCTCGACCGTCTCCGGCATCGGCCACGACAAGGTGGGCAAGATCTGGTACCGCGCGCTGACGGTCTACATGACGTCGTCGACCAAGTACGCGGGCGCCCGCACCGCCACGCTCAACGCGGCGAAGGACCTCTACGGCGCCGGCAGCACGGAGTACAACGCCGTGGCGGCGGCCTGGTCGGCGGTCTCGGTCGCCTGACCGGCCCGCCGGGGGCGAACAGCCCCGGCGTGGGCGGGCGGCGCGCACACCCACCCGCCCACGCCCTGCCCGGCTCCGGGATCGAGGCCGGCTTGACTCCGGAGCCGGGGCCGGGGCCGGTCACGACCCTGGCTCCGGGGCCGGGACCCGTTCCGGCGCGGGCTCCGGTCCCGGCTCCGACTCCGGGGCCGGGACCGGTACCGGGACCAGGGCTTGTTCCGGCGCCGGCCCCGACCCGGGGTGCCGGGCCGGGGCCACGGCGGATGCCGGGGCCGCCGTCCGAAGGGAGCCGGGTCGGCGGAGCGCGTCCGGTCACCGGACGAGGCCGCCGCGGCGGCCGGACGGCGGGAGGCGGAGGGGGCGCCGGGACGGCGGCCGGGTGTCACCCGTTCACACCCCCGGCACCGCACCCGTCGGGTTCCCCTCCGCGACACGCCGGGCAGGCCCCGGTGACCTGCTGGAACGCCGAGGGCTCCGCCCGCGCCGCAGAGCCGCCTGACACCCGTTCACCTCATTTCCGACAGACCCTCGGCAAGCGCGGCGGGGCCGGTGCGCCTTACCTCGGAGGAGCAGGGGCACGACCGACGCAGCGGCACATGGGGGTGTCGCGGGCCGGGCCCCCTCGGAGGAGAGAGCACGATGCGACGTACCGCCCGGCTGCTGACCGGTACCGCGCTCGCCGTCACCGTCGCGGGCCTGGCCGCAGCTCCCGTGTCCGCACAGGACGCGGGCAGCCTGGAGGTGTTCCCCTCCACCGCGGCGCCGGGCGCCGACGTCACCGTCAACACGTCCGCCTGCGCCGAGTACGGCAGCGCGACCGGGGACGCCGGCGCGGTGGGCGCCGGCACCTTCACGCTCGCCGCGAGCGCGCACGAGCAGGACGCGATCGGCCGGTTCCGGGTGCCGCCGGGGGCCCAGCCGGGGACGTACGAGATCGTCGCGCGGTGCGCCGGCGGCCGGCGGGCGGCCGGCGATCTGACGGTGACCCTGACCCCGGCCCGAGAGCGGATCCAGCCGCGCGGCCACGTGAACACCGGTGTCGGCGGCGCGCTCGGCCCCGACCCCGTCCAGACCGCGGCGGGCGTGGCGGCACTGGCCGTCGCCGCCGCGGGCGGTACCTGGCTCCTGCATCGCCGGGCGAGAGGCGACGGGATCTGACGGACACCCTCCGCCGTCCGTCCGCCGGTACCGCCGCCCCTCCCCCTCCGCCGCCCGACGCCCCTCGCGGCGCGGAGGGGGAACGGGGCCCGACGCGGGGACCGACCGTGTCCCGCCCCCGGCCGTCCGGCCCGGCCGCCCCCGGCCCCGCCCCGGCCCCCGTCAAGGACCCTGTGAGGAGGCTCGTGTGCGCCGGGTCGGCAACATCGCCATAGCGTCGGTCACCGTCGTCGCGCTGTGTTCGGGCGGCTGGCTGCTGCACAGCGGTTCCGCGCCCCATCCACCGCCGCAGCCGTCGGCGGCCGAGGCGGGGACCGGCGGGGACCGGGCGCCGTCCGCCGCCCCGGCGCTGCCCCCCTCTTCGCCGGTCCGCATCCGCATCCCGGCGATCGGGGTGGACGCCCCGCTCATGGGCCTCGGCCTCACCCCGCAGGGCAGCCTGGACGTGCCGCCCGCGCGGAAGACGAACCTGGCGGGCTGGTACGAGTCGGGCACCTCGCCCGGCGAGCGCGGCACCGCGATCGTCGCCGGGCACGTCGACAACGCCGAGGGGCCGGCCGTCTTCTACGACCTGGGCGCCGTCCGCAAGGGCAGCACGGTCGAGGTGGACCGGAGCGACGGCGGCACCGCCGTGTTCACCGTCGACGCCGTCGAGGTGTACCGGGCGAACGCCTTCCCCGACGCCAAGGTGTACGGCGCGGCCCCCCGGCCCGAACTGCGGGTGATCACCTGCGGCGGCGGCTACTCGAAGGCGACGGGTTACCAGGGCAACGTGGTGGTCTTCGCCCACCTGACGGGCAGCCGCTGAGGGGCCGCCGCCGGGGGGCGGCAGCGGACCGGGCCGCGGGCGGGGCTCAGGACAGCCACTGCTCGTAGGCCATGTTGGCGACCAGGGCGAAGACCACGGTCAGCAGCACCACGCGGACGAAGCCGCTGCCCTTCTTGAGGGCGGTCCGCGCCCCGACCATGCCGCCGGCCAGGTTGAAGGCGGCCATGAGCGCGGCGAGTTCCCAGAAGACGGTGCCCTTCCAGCCGAAGGTGGCGAGGGCGCCGGCGTTGGTGCAGCAGTTGACGATCTTGGCGGTGGCGGAGGCGGTCACCAGGTCGAGGTGGAGCAGCGCGGTCAGGGCGAGCACCAGGAAGGTTCCGGTGCCGGGACCGATGAGACCGTCGTAGAAGCCGATGCCGAGCCCGGCCAGGCCGATCGCGGCGAGGACGCGGCGCGCGGAGACGGGGGTGGTGGGCGGCGCGGTGCCGAACGCGGGGCGCAGGATCACGAAGGCGCCGACGCCGAGCAGGACGACCATGACGACCGGCTTGAGCACCTCGGTGCTGAGCCCGGCCGCGACGAAGGCGCCCGCCGTGGACCCGGCGAGCGCGGCCAGCCCGATACGGACGGCGAGCCGCACGTCGACGGGCGCCTTGCGCGCGTACGTCACCGCGGCGCCGGTCGTGCCGACGATCGCGACCGCCTTGTTGGTGCCCAGCGCGTAGGCGGCGGGCGTGCCCGCGGGCAGACCCAGCAGCAGGGCGGGCAGCAGGAGCAGGCCGCCGCCGCCGACCACGGCGTCGATCCAGCCGGCCGCGAGGGCTGCGAGGCACAGCACGAGCACCATGGTCAGCGATATGTCGGGCATGATCGCGACCCTATGGACGCGGTGCGTGTGCCGTCCACGCATCCCGGCAGGCTTGAGGGACTTCTGAGCTTCGGAACCGGCCCCAACCGGCGGATGCGCCGGAGGCGACGAGGAGCCGGGCCGAGGCGACGGCCCGGCTGGGCCTGGGGGCGGTCCGCGAGCGGCCGGGTCCGGCGGTCCGGGCAGGGGGCCGGGGGCCGGTCAGGGAGGAGGCCCGGGCAGGGGGCCGAGGCCGGCCGGCGAGCAGGCCGGGCCCGGTCCGGGAACGGGCCGGGGCCGCGGTCCGCTCCCGGACGGGGGCGGCGGTTCGGGGTGTCAGTCCTTGAGCTCGTCGAAGGCGACCCCGGTCAGGTCCCGGGAGGCGGCCCAGAGCAGCTCGCCCGCCCGGTCGTCGCGCGTCCAGGAGGCCCGCCAGGAGGGCGCGGGCGCACCGCGCCACATCGCGAACGACGGCCCGACGAAGGCGTCGGGTGCCACGCCGGGCGCGGTGGCCGCGTACAGGCTGGGCAGCGCCCCGGCCTCGGCGCTCTGCGCGAAGACGCGGTTGGCCAGTTCCGTCAGCCGCTCGGCGCCCCGGCGTCCCGCCATCCGGGGCCCGGCGGCCTGGAGGTTGGTGGAGGCGTATCCGGGGTGCGAGGCGGCCGCGACGACACGGGACCCGGTGCGCGACAGCCGTCGGGCCAGCTCGTGCGTGAAGAGGAGGTTGGCCGTCTTGGAGCGCGCGTAGGCGATCCACTTGCGGTAGGGCTGCCGGTCGCCGTTGAGGTCGTCGAGGTCGATGTTGGCGAGCGCGTGGACCATGCTGGAGACGGTGACGACGCGGGCGCCGGGGGTGTCGGCGATCTGCGGGTACAGCAGGCCGGTGAGGGCGAAGTGCCCGAGGTGGTTGACGCCGAACTGGGTCTCGAACCCGTCGGCGGTGCGGCCGGCGGGCAGCGCCATGACTCCGGCGTTGTTGACCAGCAGGTCGAGCCGTTCGTACGCCCGTCCGAATCCGGCGGCGAAGTCGACGACGGAGGCCAGGTCCCCGAGGTCCAGCCGCCGGAACGCGACCTCCGCGCCGGGCACCTCGGCGACGATGCGGTCGCCGGCCTCGGCGCCGCGCGCCTCGCTCCGGCAGGCGAGCACGACCCGGGCCCCGGCCCGGGCCAGCTCCCTCGCGGTGACGTACCCGAGCCCGCTGTTGGCACCGGTGACGACGGCGGTACGGCCGCGCTGGTCGGGCACGTCCTGGGCGGTCCAGCCGGGCATGGGGGCTCCTTCGGGACGGATGACGCGAGGGCTCCCCCAGCCTAGGCGGGTGAGGGCGGGGCGGCTGCGCCGGACATGCGTCCGCACCGAACGGGCCCGGCCGCGCGGGACCCGGGCGCTCCCGGGCCCTCCCCCGCACCCGGATCCGGGAGGGCCCCGTCTCCGGCAGCCGGGCCGGGCGCCGGGCGGGCGCCCCGACCCGCGGCGTGCGCGGGACGGGACCGGGCCGGGTCGGGGGCGAGAAGCCCCGCCCACCCCGAAGGGGCGGCACCCCCGCACAGGGTGCCGCCCCTTCGTTTCGGACGCCGGAGGTGGCGCCGGCCGGTGAGGGTGGGTGGCCGGCGGGGCTCCGGGGCTTTTCAGCGGTGGTCGCTGCCCTGGGAGGTGGAGGCCGCGCGGCCCGCTTCCAGGCGGGCGACGGGGATGCGGAAGGGGGAGCAGGAGACGTAGTCGAGTCCGACCTCGTGGAAGAAGTGGACGGACTCGGGGTCGCCGCCGTGCTCGCCGCAGACGCCGAGCTTGAGGTCGGGGCGGGTGGCGCGCCCGGCCTCGACCGCGGACTTCACCAGGGAGCCGACGCCGTCCTTGTCGATCGTCTCGAAGGGGCTGACGCCGAAGATGCCCTTCTCCAGGTAGGCGGTGAAGAAGGAGGCCTCCACGTCGTCGCGGCTGAAGCCCCACACGGTCTGGGTGAGGTCGTTGGTGCCGAAGGAGAAGAACTCGGCGGCCTCGGCGATCTGGCCGGCGGTCAGCGCGGCGCGCGGGAGTTCGATCATCGTGCCGATGGCCAGCTTCAGGTGGACGCCGGTGGCGGCCTCGACCTCGGCGATGACCTGGTCGGCCTCCTCGCGGACGATCTCCAGCTCCTGGACGGTGCCGACGAGCGGGATCATGATCTCCGCGCGGGGGTCGCCCTTGGCGTTGCGGCGTTCGGCGGCGGCCTCGGCGATGGCCCGGACCTGCATGGTGAACAGGCCGGGGATGACCAGGCCGAGGCGGACGCCGCGCAGGCCGAGCATCGGGTTCGCCTCGTGCAGGCGGTGCACCGCCTGGAGCAGGCGCAGGTCGTTCTCGTTGGCGTCCTTGCGGGACTCGGCGAGCGCGACGCGCACCGACAGCTCCGTGATGTCGGGCAGGAACTCGTGCAGCGGCGGGTCCAGCAGGCGGACCGTCACCGGGAGGCCGTCCATCGCCGAGAACAGCTCCACGAAGTCCTGCTTCTGGAGCGGCAGGAGCGCCTTCAGCGACTCCTCGCGCTCGGCGTCGGTGTCCGCCAGGATCAGACGCTCGACCAGTTCGCGACGGTCGCCGAGGAACATGTGCTCGGTGCGGCACAGGCCGATGCCCTGGGCGCCGAAACGGCGGGCGCGCAACGCGTCCTCGGCGTTGTCGGCGTTGGCGCGTACGCGCAGGCTGCGCTTGCGGTCGGCGAAGGCCATGATCCGGTGGACCGCCTGGACCAGTTCGTCGGCGTCGTCGGCGCCCGCGTGCATCCGGCCCTCGAAGTACTCGACGACCGGCGAGGGGACGACGGGGACCTCACCGAGGTACACCTTGCCGCTGGAGCCGTCGATCGAGATGAGGTCGCCCTCCTCGACGACCTGCCCGCCGGGCACGGTCATCCGGCGCCGCTTGGTGTCGACCTCCAGCTCCTCGGCGCCGCAGACACAGGTCTTGCCCATGCCGCGCGCGACGACGGCGGCGTGTGAGGTCTTGCCGCCGCGCGAGGTCAGGATGCCCTCGGCCGCGATCATGCCGTCGAGGTCGTCGGGGTTCGTCTCACGGCGGACGAGGATGACCTTCTCGCCGGAACGGGACCACTTCACCGCGGTGTACGAGTCGAAGACCGCCTTGCCGACCGCGGCGCCCGGCGACGCGGCGATGCCGCGGCCGACCTGCTGGACCTTCGCGTCCTCGTCGAAGCGGGGGAACATCAGCTGGGCGAGCTGGGCGCCCGTCACGCGCTGGAGGGCCTCGGCCTCGTCGATGAGTCCCTGGTCCACGAGCTGGGTGGCGATCCGGAAGGCCGCGCCCGCGGTGCGCTTGCCGACGCGGGTCTGGAGCATCCACAGCTGGCCGCGCTCGATGGTGAACTCGATGTCGCAGAGATCCTTGTAGTGGTTCTCCAGGGTCTCCATGATCTGCATGAGCTGGTCGTACGACTTCTTGTCGATCGACTCCAGCTCGGCGAGCGCGACCGTGTTGCGGATGCCGGCGACGACGTCCTCGCCCTGGGCGTTCTGGAGGTAGTCGCCGTAGACGCCCTGGTGGCCGGAGGCGGGGTCGCGGGTGAAGGCGACGCCGGTGCCGGAGTCGGGGCCGAGGTTGCCGAAGACCATCGAGCAGACGTTCACGGCGGTGCCGAGGTCGTGCGGGATGCGCTCCTGGCGGCGGTAGAGCTTGGCGCGCTCGGTGTTCCAGGAGTCGAAGACCGCGTGGATGGCGAGGTCCATCTGCTCGCGCGGGTCCTGCGGGAAGTCCCGGCCGGCCTCGGCCTTGACGATCTTCTTGAACCTGGTGACGAGCTTCTTCAGGTCGGCCGCTTCGAGGTCGGTGTCGACGGCGACCTTCTTGAGGTGCTTCGCCGCCTCCAGCGCCTCCTCGAAGAGGTCCCCGTCGACGCCGAGGACGGTCTTGCCGAACATCTGGATGAGCCGGCGGTAGGAGTCCCAGGCGAAGCGGTCGTCGCCGGCCTGCTTCGCGAGGCCCTGGACGGAGGTGTCGGAGAGGCCGATGTTGAGGACGGTGTCCATCATGCCCGGCATGGAGAACTTGGCCCCGGAGCGGACCGACACCAGCAGGGGGTCGTCGGCCTGGCCGAGCTTCTTGCCCATGACGGCCTCGAGGGCGTCGAGGTGCGCACTCACCTCGTCACGCAGTGCCGCCGGCTCCTCACCGCTGTCGAGGTACGTCTTGCACGCCTCGGTGGTGATGGTGAAGCCGGGAGGGACGGGAAGACCCAGGTTGGTCATCTCGGCGAGGTTGGCACCCTTGCCTCCGAGAAGGTCCTTGAGTTCCTTGTTGCCCTCGGTGAAGTCGTAAACGAACTTCGTCCCGCCGACGCCGCTGTCGCCGTTCTCAGCTACGTGGGGATCTTTGTTTTCCGACACGAGTCTCGACTCCTCGACGTCGCGGTGGCTGCCCTGACGAGGGGGAACATACCCAGATCGAAGGCGCCTGGGTACGTCCACTTGTGCGTCATGAGCCTGTAACCACCCGTCCGCCACCAGATCGAAAGTCAAAGCTTGGCAAGCCATCTCGGCCGAGTGTTTTCACTTCTTGAAGGCGGCAAGGCCCCGAGACCACCTGGTGCGCTCATCTGAGCGCCTCGCATCACGCCTGAGTTTAATCGATGAACGATCAGAGGGTGGCACTGAGTGCCACCCCTTAGGGAAATGCAGTCTCCCAAGATCCGCTCATCTGAGCAATACCCCTATCAAGGGTGGCGAGAATCACGCACCGCGGAGCAGCCGGATTTCATCATGCGGACCGCGATCGGGACACGGCGCCCGCCCGTCACACCCCGAGCGCGGTGAGCCGCTCCTCCACCCGCTCCGGGGCGTACAGGTGCTCCACGACCAGCGCCCCCGCCCCCACCAGGGCGGCCCGGTCGCCCAGCGCGGAGGTCACCACCTCCAGGTGGGCCGTGGAGCGGGGCAGCGCCCGCTGGTAGAGCAGTTCCCGCACGCCGGTGAGGAACGGTGTTCCGGCCAGGTCCCCGGCGATCATCAGCACCCCGGGGTTCAGGAGCGTCACCACCGTGGCCAGGACGTCGCCCACCTGCCGGCCGGCCTCCCGGGCCAGCGCCGTCGCCTCGGGGTGTCCGGCCGCCAGCAGGTCGCGCACGTCGGAGCCGGATGCGGCCGGCACGCCCGCCTCCGCGAGCCGCCGGGCCACCGCGCCGCCGCTCGCCACGGCCGCCAGACAGCCGTGCGAACCGCACCGGCACAGCGCGTCGGCGCCCACCCGGATGTGCCCTATGTCGCCGGCCCCGCCGTCGATCCCGCGGTAGATCGCGCCGTCGACGACCACGCCGGCGCCGATCCCGGTGGAGACCTTGACCAGGGCGAACGCCGAGCAGTCGGGGTGGGCGGTGCGCTGCTCCCCGTAGGCCATCAGGTTGGCGTCGTTGTCGACCAGCACCGGGACGCGGGCGCCGGGGCCGGTGCCCACGTGCTCGGCGAAGGCGCGGCCCAGCCGGCCCCGGATGTCGTAGCCGTCCCAGCCGGGCATGATCGGCGGCTGCACCACCCGGCCGCTGTCCCGGTCCACCGGGCCGGGCACCGCGAGCCCGATGCCGCAGACCGCCCCGGCCCCCCGCCCGGACGTCTCCACCAGCTCCGCGAACCAGCGCCCGAGTTCGCCGAGCACCGCCTCGGGCCCGTCGTCGATCACCAGGAGACCCGCGCGCTCGGCGAGGATCTCCCCGGTCAGGGTGAGCACGGCGGCCCGGCCGTGCCGGGTGTCCAGGTCGGCGGCCAGGACCACGGCGTGCTCGTCGTCGAACTCCAGCGTGATGGACGGCCGGCCGCCGAGCGGCGACGCGACCGGGCCGCCGGCGCCCTCGCGCAGCCATCCGGCACGGAACAGCCGGTCGAGGCGCTGGCCGACGGTCGCCCGGGACAGACCGGTGGCCTGCTGGAGCGCTCCGCGCGTGGTCGCCCGGCCGCTGCGCACCAGTTCCAGCAGCTCTCCGGCGCTCGCCTGGTTCCCGGCCTTCACGGCCCTCACCGCCCTTCCCGTCATGCGCACCCCCTTGCGTTCCCCAACTCTGCATTACATATTGAGTTTTGCGTGTTAAATAGACGTAACCCTACGGCACGTGGTGCCGAACTGGTCGGACGGACGTCTTCGGGGAGACCTGAGTGGACAGCACAACCCGGCTCACCGCCCTGCGCAGAGGCCTCATCGCCCCCCTGCGCCCCACCGGCACTCCCCAGCACGCCGCGGGACCGCCCGCCGCGCCGCGTCCGCAGGGCGTCGCCCGGACCGGACCCGCCGTATACGATCCCGCGACCGCGGCGGGTTCCCTGCACCTCAGGGCGTCCCGGGTGCTGAACGGCAACTGGACGGGAACGTCCACCGTGCCCTCCCGCGGCCTGTACCCGCACCAGTGGTCGTGGGACTCGGCGTTCATCGCGATCGGGCTGCGCCACCTGTCGCCGCTGCGGGCGCAGACGGAACTGGAGACCCTGCTGGGCGCGCAGTGGGCGGACGGGCGCGTCCCGCACATCGTGTTCAACCCCGCCGTCCCCCTCGACGCCTACTTCCCGAGCCCGGACTTCTGGCGCTCCTCGACCGCGGGCCGCGCCGCGGGCGCCCCGCGCACCGTACAGACCTCCGGCATCGTGCAGCCACCGGTCCACGCGCTCGCGGTGTGGCTGGTGCACCGGGCCGACCCCGGCCTGTCACGGGCCCGCGGATTCCTCTCCCGGGCCTACCCCCGGCTGGCGGCCTGGCACCGCTACCTCCTGCACCGGCGCGACCTCGGCGGCGGCGGCCTCGCCGGCGTCGTCCACCCCTGGGAGCAGGGCATGGACAACAGCCCCTGCTGGGACGTCCCGCTCGGCCGCGTGACACCGGCCCCGGCCCGCTCCTTCCGGCGCGCCGACCTCGACCACGGCTCCCCCGAGGACCGGCCCACCGACCTCGACTACGGACGCTACGTGCGGCTGGCGGCCGACTACCGGGACCGCGGATACGCCGACGGGGGCGGCGAGTTCGCCGTCGAGGACCCGGCCTTCAACGCCCTGCTCATCGCCTCCGAGCACGCGCTCGCCGAGATCGCCCGGGAACTCGGCGCGGCCGGCACCGCACGCCACGCCCGCGCCGAGCGGCTGACGGCGGTGCTGGTGGACCGGCTGTGGGACCCGGCGCGGGGCCTGTTCCTCTGCCGCGACGGGCGCGGCGGCCCGGACGGCCGGGGCGCCGGGCCGATCCCCGAGCGCAGCGTCGCCGGCCTGCTGCCGCTGATCCTGCCCGCGCTGCCGCGCGACATCGCCGCCACGCTCGTGAGGACGGCGGGCGGGCCGCACTTCGGACTCGGCGCCGGCACCCGGCTCGCGCCCAGCTACGACCTGACCGGCGACGCCTTCGACCCGCACCGGTACTGGCGCGGGCCCGCCTGGTTCAACACCAACTGGCTGCTGGAGCGCGGGCTGCGCCTGCACGGCGAGCACCGGCGGGCGGACGCGCTGCGCACCGCCCTGCTGGACACCGCCGGGGAGTCCGGGTTCGCCGAGTACGTCGACCCGTACACCGGCGCGCCCTGCGGAGCGGCCGGCTTCAGCTGGACGGCGGCGCTGACGCTCGACCTGCTGCACGACACCGCGGGCGGGCCGGAGCCGGTGGTGTCCGGGGCCGGGCAGGAAGCGCCGGAGGCCGCGGCACACGGCACCGCCGGACGACACGCACACGACGCCGGGACGGGCGCCGAGGGAGGGGACCGGGAATGACGGATCGGCAGCATCTGCTCGTGCACGGCGGGACGTTCGCCGCCGTGGGGGACGCAGGGGACATCAGCGGGGTACGGGGCGGCGGCTCGCCCGACGGACTGTTCGTCCGGGACGCCCGGCACCTCAGCCGCTGGCAGCTGACCGTGGACGGGGCGGTGCCCGAGGCGCTCACCCCGGTCGCGGACGGCGACACCGCGGCTTGCGTGCTGGTGCCGCGCGGCGGCCGCAACGAACCGCCCGCCTACACGCTCTTCCGCGAACAGGCCGTCGCCGAGGGCGCGTTCGTGGAGGCGCTGCGCGTCACCAGCAACCGGCCGACACCGACCACGGTGCGGATCGCGGTCACCGCGGACGCCGACTTCACCGACCAGTTCGAACTGCGCTCGGACCACCGCACGTACGCCAAGACCGGTGTCGTACGGCAGCGCCGGGTCCTCGACGACGGGGTGGAGTTCAGCTACCGGCGCGGGGAGTGGCGGTCCCGCACCACCGTCACCTCCGAACCCGCCCCGGACGGCGTGGAGGAGACCGGCACCGGCGCCCGCCGCCTGGTGTGGGCCCTGGATCTCGAACCGCACGGCTCCGCGGAGCTGGCGCTGCGCGTGGCGGCCCGCCCGCACGGGGCGGCGCACGCGCCGAGCGTGCCCGCCTCCCCCGCCGCCGCCACCGAGCGGCTCCTCGCGCTGGAGGGCGAGTTCGCGCAGGGCGTGCCCTTCCCCACCGGCTGGCCGGAGCTGGCCGCCGCCTGCGCGCGCGGCCTGTCCGACCTGGCGGTGCTCCAGGTCCCGGCCCGCGGCCCGGACGGCGAGGAACTGCGGGTCCCGGCCGCCGGCGTCCCCTGGTTCCTGACCCTGCTGGGCCGGGACGCCCTGCTCACCTCGCTGTTCGCGCTGCCCTACCGGCCCCGGCTGGCCGCCGCCACCCTGCCCGCGCTCGCCGCGACGCAGGCCGTCGACGTGGGCGCGGACACGGTCGCCCAGCCGGGCAAGATCGTGCACGAGGTGCGGCACGGCGAACTCGCGCACTTCGGGCAGGTGCCGTTCGGCCGCTACTACGGCTCGGTGGACGCCACACCGCTGTTCCTGGTGCTGCTCGGCGCGTACACCGAGCAGACCGGGGACACCGCCCTGGCACGCCGGCTGGAGCCGCACGCCCGCGCGGCGATCGGCTGGATGCTGGACCACGGCGGACTCACCTCCCGCGGCTACCTCGTCTACCGGGCGGACGGCGGCGGTCTCGCCAACCAGAACTGGAAGGACTCCCCCGGCGCGATCTGCTCCGCCGACGGCAGCCGGCCCGGCGGCCCGGTGACGGCCGCGGGCGCCCAGGGCTACGCGTACGACGCGCTGCGCCGCACCGCGCAGCTCGCCCGGACCGTCTGGGACGACGCGGTGTACGCGGCGCTCCTCGAACAGGCCGCGGCCGACCTGCGCGACCGCTTCCAGCGGGACTTCTGGATGAGCGACCACGCCTTTCCCGCGCTGGCGCTGGACGGTGACGGGCGGCACGTGGACGCGCTCGCCTCGGACGCGGGCCACCTGCTGTGGTCGGGGCTGCTGGACAAGGAGTACGGCGAGGCGGTGGGCCGCCGGCTGCTGGAGCCGGACTTCTTCTCCGGATGGGGGGTGCGCACGCTGGCCGCGGGCCAGTCGGCCTACCACCCGATGTCGTACCACCGCGGTTCGGTCTGGCCGCACGACAACGCGCTCATCGCGCTGGGTCTCGCCCGGTACGGCCTGCACGACGAGGCCCGCACGGTGGCGCACGGTCTGGTGGACGCGGCGACCGCGGCCGGCCACCGGCTGCCCGAGGTCCTCGCGGGCTACGACCGTGGGACCCACGGCGAACCCGTGCCGTATCCGCACGCCTGCGTCCGCGAGTCCCGTTCGGCGGCGACGCCCCTCGCGCTGCTCACGGCGGTCGGCGGCGCCTGAGGGCGACGGGGCGCCGGGCGGGGGCGGTCGCCCGCCCGGGCCGGCACGGGCGTACCGCGGGGGCGGCGGGCCAGGACGGGCTCGCCGTGGGATGCCGGCGGGGCGCCACCGGGCGGCGGGCGGGGTCAGCCGCCGGAGGTGTCCAGTTCGGCGTCCTCGCCGACGCCGGCGCAGTCGTAGGGGTCCTTCAGCCAGCCGTCGGGCAGGACGACGCGGTTGTTGCCGGAGGTGCGGCCGCGGGGCCCGTCGGCGCCGGCGGGCCACTCCTGGTCGAGGTCCAGCTCGGCCAGCCCGTCGGACAGTTCGGCGAGCGAGGAGGTGACGGCGAGCCGCTTGCGCATCTCGGAGCCGACGGAGAAGCCCTTCAGGTACCAGGCGACGTGCTTGCGGAAGTCGATGACGCCGCGCGCCTCGTCGCCGATCCACTCGCCGAGCAGGGTGGCGTGGCGGACCATGACGGCGGCGACCTCGCGGAGCGTGGGCCGGGCGTACTCCGCGCGGCCCTCGAACGCGGCGACCAGGTCGCCGAACAGCCACGGCCGGCCGAGGCAGCCCCGGCCGACGACCACGCCGTCGCAGCCGGTCTCGCGGACCATCCGCAGCGCGTCGTCCGCCGACCAGATGTCGCCGTTGCCGAGGACGGGGATCTCCGGCACGTGCTCCTTCAGCCGGGCGATGGCGTCCCAGTCGGCGGTGCCGCCGTAGTGCTGCGCGGCGGTCCGGCCGTGCAGGGCGATGGCGGTCACGCCCTCCTCGACCGCGATCCGCCCGGCGTCCAGGAAGGTGATGTGGTCGTCGTCGATGCCCTTGCGCATCTTCATCGTCACGGGCAGGTCCCCGGCGCCGGCGACGGCCTCGCGGAGGATCGCGCGCAGCAGGTTGCGCTTGTAGGGCAGCGCGGAGCCGCCGCCCTTGCGGGTCACCTTGGGGACCGGGCAGCCGAAGTTCAGGTCGATGTGGTCGGCGAGGTCCTCTTCCGCGATCATGCGGACGGCCTTGCCGACGGTCGCGGGGTCGACGCCGTACAGCTGGATCGAGCGCGGCTTCTCGGTCGCGTCGAAGTGGATCAGCTGCATGGTCTTCTCGTTGCGCTCGACCAGCGCCCGCGTCGTGATCATCTCGCTGACGAAGAGCCCCTTGCCGCCGCTGAACTCGCGGCACAGCGTGCGGAACGGCGCGTTCGTGATCCCGGCCATGGGGGCGAGGACGACGGGCGGCTGCACCCGGTGGGGACCGATCGGCAGCACGGAGTTCACGGTGGCGGTGGGCGTGGGCATTCCCCCATTGTGGCGTACCGGGCCGGATGCCCGCACGGAAGACCATGTATGGGTCATTAGTTAGACACACTATCGACGTCGGCGTAGGCTGAGGCAATGCCTGAGCTCAGCCACCGACACCGCATGCTCGTGCTCGCGATCTGCTGCATGAGCCTGCTCATCGTCAGCCTCGACGTCACCATCCTGAACGTCGCCCTGCCCTCGATGCAGCAGGAACTGCACGCGAGCGTCGCCGGCATGCAGTGGACCATCGACGCCTACACCCTGGTGCTGGCCTCCCTGCTGATGCTCGCCGGCTCCACCGCCGACCGCGTCGGCCGCCGCAAGGTCTTCACGGCGGGCCTGGTCCTGTTCACCCTCGGCTCCGTGCTCTGCTCCCTCGCCCCCGACCTCGACGCCCTCATCGCCTTCCGGATGATCCAGGCCGTCGGCGGCTCCATGCTCAACCCGGTCGCGATGTCGATCATCACCAACACCTTCACCGACCCCCGCGAACGCGCCCGGGCGATCGGCGTGTGGGGCGCGGTCGTCGGCATCTCCATGGCCGCGGGCCCCCTCGTCGGCGGACTCCTCGTCGACACCGTCGGCTGGCGCTCCATCTTCTGGATCAACCTGCCCGTCGGCCTCGCCGCCCTCCTCCTCACCCTGCGCTTCGTCCCCGAGTCCCGCGCCCCCAGGGCCCGCCGCCCCGACCCGGTCGGCCAACTCCTCGTCATCGCGCTCCTCGGCTCTCTCACCTACGCGATCATCGAGGCCCCCACCTCCGGCACCCCCCACACCCTCGCCTTCGGCGCCATCGCCCTCGCCGCCCTGCTCGGCCTGCTGCGCTACGAACCCCGCCGCGACGAACCCCTCATCGACCTGCGCTTCTTCCGCTCCGCGCCGTTCAGCGGCGCCACCGTCATCGCGGTCAGCGCGTTCGCCGCCCTCAGCGGCTTCCTGTTCCTGTCGACGCTCTACCTGCAGAACGTCCGGGGCCTCGACGCCCTGCACGCGGGCCTGTGGATGCTGCCCATGGCCATCCCCTGCTTCGTCTGCGCACCCCTGTCCGGCCGGCTCGTCGGCAACCGCGGGCCCCGCCTGCCCCTGCTGATCGCCGGCGTCGCCATGACCGCCAGCGGCATCCTGTTCGCCGCCTTCGAGGCCGAGACCTCCAACGCCACCCTCGTCCTCGGCTACGTCCTCTTCGGCCTCGGCTTCGGCTTCGTCAACGCCCCCATCACCAACACCGCCGTCTCCGGCATGCCCCGCGCCCAGGCGGGCGTCGCCGCGGCCGTCGCCTCCACCAGCCGCCAGATCGGCGGCACCCTCGGCGTCGCCGTGATCGGCGCCGCGCTCGCCACCGGCGTCACCGCCTCCACCTACCGCGACACCTTCGTCTCCGCCGCCCGCCCCGGCTGGTGGATCATCGCCGGATGCGGCCTCGCCGTCCTGGTCCTCGGCGCACTCACCAGCGGACGCCGGGCCCGGAGCAGCGCCGACCGCACGGCCCGCCTGCTGGGGACCCCGGACACCACGGAACCGGCCCCCGCCTCCCCCAGGACCCAGGACACCGCTTCCGCCTGAGCCCGGCCGCACCGCACCGCACCGGACACCCCGCAGCCATCCCGACCCCCCGGCCACCGGCCACCCGGCACGAGAGCCTTCCGACCGACCCGCACGCGCCCGCGCGCCGGACCGTGAGCAAGCGCGGCACGGGTCATCGCCGGCGACCCGCACCCGCCCGCACAGCCACCGGCACATGCACCCGTCATGCCGCCAACTCCCCCTCATTCAGGGCCTGTTGACACCATCCGCCCGCCGTGTCGTACTGAGTCGCACTCACGTCGACCCGACCGCGCCCGGAGACCGCCCGGCCGCACACCCCCGGTCGACCACTCCCCGACCCGAGGAGCCACCGTGCCGCAGACCACGATCCACACGCCGAACCCCACGCCCCCCGCGGGCGCCGGCGGAACCGGACACTGAACTACCCCACACCCGCCGACGTCACCCGCACCGCCAGGGCCCTCGCCACCCGGCACCCCGACACCTGCCGGCTCACCACCATCGGCCACTCCCGCCGCGGCACCCCCCTACGGATGCTCAGCATCGGCAGAGGCCCACGGCACGCCCTCGTGGTCGCGGGCGCCCACCCCAACGAATACGTCGGCGGCGGCACCCTCCACGCGCTGGCCCACCGGGCACTGGCCGGCGAACACCCCGGAACCGCCTGGCACCTCGTGCTGTGCCTCGACCCCGACGGAGCACACCTCAACGAAGGCGGCCACCACACCGACACCCTCCTCGACCACTACCGCCACTTCTTCCGCCCCGCCCCCGACGAACAACCCGAATGGGCACCTGCCCTCCCCCACCCCCGCATCCTCCCCGAGAGCCGCGCCCTCCTCGACGTCATCCGCCGCATCCGCCCCCACATCCAGATCTCCCTCCACAGCACCGACATCGGCGGCACCTTCGCCCAACTCACCCGCGACGTCCCCGGCCTCGACCGCGCCCTCGCCACCTCCGCCGAACACCTCGGCATCCCCGTCGAACACGCCCCCCTCGACGCCCTCCACTGGCCCAGCACCGCCCCCGGCGTCTTCGTCCTCCCACCCCCCGGAGCACCCGAACGCCCCACCGCCTTCCCCGAGAACGCCCACCGCTCCACCTGGCTCGCCCCCCACGCCTACGGAGGCGTCACCGCCGTCATCGAAGTCCCCGGCTGGGCCGCCCCACGCTTCGCCGACCTCACCCCCGACCCCGCCCCCGAACAACACCTCCACCACTGGGCCGAACGCCTCCGCGCCCACACCCACACCGCCCGCACCCACTACGAACGCGCCCGCCCCCACCTCCCGCCCCCCCGGCACCGGCCCCGCCCACAGCCTGCGCCGCGCCATCACCACCACCCTCCACGTCTGCGGCCCCCTCGCCGACAGCTGGGACCCCACCCACCCCGCCTACACCCCCATCCCCCACCTCACCCGCGCCCGCACCGCCAGCATCGAAGGCTTCGCCCGCCGCACCCCGCTCCGCGCCACCGCCATGCTCCTGCGCCTCCTCGAACACCACGCACCCACCCCCACCACCGCACCCCAACGCGCGGAACTGGAAGCCCTCATCACCCGCTGGTGCGCCGCCTACGCCGCCAGCTTCACCGCCACCTGGATCCCCGTGGACCGGCAGATACAACACCAGACCAACGTCACCACCGCCGCCGTCGAAGCCGCCGAAGGACACCTCGCCCCCTCCTGACCCACCCCGCCCCCGCCGAACCCGCCACCCGACACCCCCCGTTGATCTTCCGGATGCTGCACACTCCTACCCCAGACCCAACGGCGACGCAGGAGGTGCCATGCTGCAGATCAACCAGAGCAAGGTGAACCGCTGGGACCAGCACGGCCGCGAACACACCGTCCACGTCCAGCGCACCGGCGTCCAGCGCACCCTCCGCTGCGCAACCTGCGACTGGCGCAAGAACGCCCAGTTCCTCCCCTGGCTCAAAGCCGAGGAACACCTCGCCGAAGCCCACCAGGCGACCGTCGACCCCAGAGACGACTGAACCCCGGCGAGACCACCCCGCCGGGGACACACCGGAACCGGACCGGACGACGAACCAACCCTCAGCCCATCCGCCGCCGCAACCCCCGCAACAACAGCCGCACCACCGCCACGAACTCCGCCTCCGCCCCCGGCCGCTCCCACTCCCCCGCATACGCCGGATCGTGGAACCGGCCCGTCGCGTCGAACACCGCACGCGCCGTCGCCGCCGCATCACCGTCCACCACCGTGGCCTTCGCCGGACCGTGACGGCGCAGCACCTCCTCCGTCGCCTCCAGGACGCGCTCCGCCGTCAGTGCCTCACCGGTCGGTGCCACGACTGGGGTCGTTCGGGTGTGGCGAAGCCCCCGGTCCTGTCGGGGGCCGGGGGCTTCGTCGGGGGTGGTGCCGGGTCAGCAGCCGACGAGGCGGGCCGCGAGGTAGCTCTCGATCTGGTCGAGGGAGACGCGTTCCTGCTTCATGGAGTCGCGTTCGCGGACGGTGACGGCGTTGTCGTCGAGGGTGTCGAAGTCGACGGTGACGCAGAAGGGGGTGCCGATCTCGTCCTGGCGGCGGTAGCGGCGGCCGATGGCGCCGGCGTCGTCGAAGTCGATGTTCCAGTGCTGGCGCAGTGCGGCGGCGAGGCCCTTGGCCTTGGGGGAGAGTTCCGGGTTGCGGGAGAGCGGGAGGACGGCGACCTTGACGGGTGAGAGGCGGGGGTCGAGGCGCAGGACGGTGCGCTTCTCCATCTTGCCCTTGGCGTTGGGTGCCTCGTCCTCGATGTAGGCGTCGAGGAGGAAGGCGAGCATGGCGCGGCCGACGCCGGCGGCGGGTTCGATGACGTAGGGGGTCCAGCGTTCGCCGGCCTCCTGGTCGAAGTAGGAGAGGTCCTGGCCGCTGGCCTTGGCGTGGGCGGAGAGGTCGTAGTCGGTGCGGTTGGCGACGCCTTCGAGTTCGCCCCATTCGTTGCCGCCGAACTGGAAGCGGTACTCGATGTCGGCGGTGCGCTTGGAGTAGTGGGAGAGCTTCTCCTGGGCGTGCTCGTACCAGCGCATGTTCTCTTCGCGGAGGCCGAGGCCGGTGTACCAGTTCCAGCGTTCCTGCATCCAGTACTCCTGCCACTTCTCGTCCTCGCCCGGCTTGACGAAGAACTCCATCTCCATCTGTTCGAACTCGCGGGTGCGGAAGATGAAGTTGCCGGGGGTGATCTCGTTGCGGAAGGACTTGCCCATCTGGGCGATGCCGAAGGGGGGCTTGCGGCGGGAGGTGGTCTGGACCTGGGCGAAGTTGGTGAAGATGCCCTGGGCGGTCTCGGGGCGCAGGTAGGCGATGGAGCCGCTGTCCTGGGTGGGGCCGAGGTGGGTGCTCAGGAGGCCGGAGAACTGCTTGGGCTCGGTGAACATGCCCTTGTTGCCGCAGTTGGGGCAGTTGATGTCGGCGAGGCCGTTCTCGGGGAGGCGGCCGTGCTTGGCCTCGTAGCCCTCTTCGAGGTGGTCGGCGCGGTAGCGCTTGTGACAGGAGGTGCACTCGGTGAGGGGGTCCGAGAAGGTGGCGACGTGTCCGGAGGCGACCCAGGTCTCGGTGGCCAGGATCACCGATGAGTCGATACCGACGACGTCCTCACGCGAGGTGACCATGTAGCGCCACCACTGGCGCTTGATGTTCTCCTTGAGTTCGACGCCGAGCGGGCCGTAGTCCCAGGCGGCACGCTGTCCGCCGTAGATCTCACTACTGGGGAAAACGAAGCCACGGCGCTTGCTCAGGCTGACGATGGTGTCGATCTTGTCGGCGGCCACGGTGCTCTCTTCATTACGGACGGACGGCAGCGAATGCTTCAGGTTACCGGCGTGGCCCACCTCTGTATCAAATCGGTTCGTGGAGTGGGCGTCTTGTGGGGGGTTACATCCGCTTGACGTGTGTTTTCGGTGGGGGTTGTGCGCGGGTGGGGGCGGGGTCGGCCGGTGTGCGGCGGGGTGGTCCCGGGGGGCGGACGGCAGGAGTATTGACAATCGTTTCCATCTTTGTTGAAAATGACTGTCATGAACGTACGACGACGCCTCATAGCCGGGTCCGCCGCGGTGCTGGCCACCGCCCTCGGGCTCGGGACCCTGTCGGGTTGTTCCGGTTCGGCGGCGGCCGACAACAAGGGCGCGGGGAAGCTCGACGTGGTGGCGTCGTTCTATCCGCTGCAGTACCTGGCCGAGGAGATCGGCGGGTCGCATGTGAACGTGACGAACCTGACGCAGCCCGGCCAGGAGCCGCACGACCTGGAGATCAGCGCGCGGCAGACCGCGCGGCTGCAGGAGGCGGACGCCGTCCTCTATCTGAAGAACCTCCAGCCGGCCGTGGACGAGGCGGTGGCGCAGTCCGGGGTGGGCACGAAGATCGACGCGGGGTCGTTGACGACGCTGGAGAAGCACGGCAACGAGGTCGGCGGCCATGCGGCCGAGCACGACCACAGCGCGGGCGAGGAGGCAGGGGCGGCCGATCCGCACGTGTGGCTGGACCCGGTGCGGTTCGGCGAGGTGGCGGACGGGGTCGCGAAGGCGCTGGAGAAGGCCGATCCGCGGCATGCCGGGGCCTACGAGAGGAACGCGGCGGCGCTGCGGAAGACGTTCGAGGCGCTGGACGGTGAGTTCCGCGCGGGGCTGGCGCACACGCGGACCAGGACGTTCATCACGACGCATGCGGCGTTCGGCTATCTCGCGGAGCGGTACGGGCTGACGGAGGAGGCCATCAACGGTCTGGATCCGGAGTCGGAGCCGAGTGCGAAGCGGGTGCGGGCGCTGGAGTCGATGGCGAAGGCGGACGGGGTGACGACCGTGTTCTACGAGACGCTGGTGAGTGACAAGACCGCGGGGACGATCGCCCGGGACGCGGGGCTGCGGACGGATGTGCTGGATCCGATCGAGGGGATCACGGACCGGTCGAAGGGCGCGGACTACGTGCAGGTCATGCGGTCGAACCTGAAGGCGTTGCAGACGGCTCTGGGGGCGAGGTGAGCGCGATGGAGGGCGTGGGGTCCGCGGGGCGGGCCGAGGGCGGCGCGGGTGAGGCCGTGGTGTCGCTGCGCGGGGTGCGGGCGGAGCTGGGTTCGCGGCCGGTGCTGCGCGGGGTGGATCTGGTGGTGCGCCGCGGTGAGGTGGTGGCGCTGCTGGGGGCGAACGGGTCGGGGAAGTCGACGGCGGTGCGCAGTGTGATCGGGCAGGTTCCGGTGAGTGCCGGGGAGATCGAGCTGTTCGGTGTGGCGCGGCGGCGGTTCCGGGACTGGCGGCGGGTGGGGTATGTGCCGCAGCGGACGACGGCGGCGGGCGGGGTTCCGGCGACGGTGACGGAGATCGTGGCGTCGGGCCGGTTGTCGCGGGCGCGGTTCGGGGTGCTGCGGCGGGCCGATCATGCGGCGGTGCGGCGGGCGCTGGAGTTGGTGGGGATGGCGGACCGGGCGAAGGACTCGGTGGACGCGCTGTCGGGTGGTCAGCATCAGCGGGTTCTGATCGCGCGGGCGCTGGCGTGCGAGCCGGAGTTGCTGATCATGGACGAGCCGATGGCCGGGGTGGATCTTGCGAGTCAGGAGGTGCTGGCGGCGACGTTGCGCGGTCAGGTGGCACAGGGTGCGTCGGTGCTGCTGGTGCTGCACGAGCTGGGGCCGCTGGAGCCGTTGATCGACCGTGCGGTGGTGCTGCGGGACGGGTGTGTGCTGCACGACGGTCCGCCGCCGCGGGCGGTGGGGCAGCACGCGTTGCCTGGTCATGATCATGTACATCCGCATGCGGCGCACGGCGCCGGGCCGGTCCGGACGGGGTTGCTGAGCTGATGGAGTTCCTGGATTACGCGTTCATGCAGCGGGCGCTGCTGGCGGCGGTGCTGGTGGGGATCACGGCGCCCGCGGTCGGTGTGTATCTGGTGCAGCGGCGTCAGGCGTTGATGGGGGACGGCATCGGTCATGTGGCGATGACGGGTGTGGGTCTGGGTTTTCTGCTGTCGTGGTCGCCGGTGTGGATGGCGACGGCGGTGTCGGTGCTGGGCGCGGTGCTGATGGAGTTGATCCGCTGGTTCGGCAGGACGCGGGGGGACATCGCGCTGGCGATGCTGTTCTACGGGGGTATGGCGGGTGGCGTGATGTTCATCAATCTCGCGCCGGGTGGTTCGAACGCGAACCTGACGTCGTACCTGTTCGGTTCGCTGTCGACGGTGAGTGCCTCGGATGTGACGGCGATCTGTGTGCTGGCGGG
Source organism: Streptomyces sp. NPDC048566 (assembly GCF_043199735.1). NCBI lineage: Bacteria > Bacillati > Actinomycetota > Actinomycetes > Kitasatosporales > Streptomycetaceae > Streptomyces > Streptomyces sp. NPDC048566. Next base: position 94,409 of record NZ_JBICWL010000014.1, on the reverse strand, counting down.
GTTCGTGGTGCTGGTGACGCTGGGGTTGCGGCGGCAGTTGTTCGCGGTGAGTCAGGACGAGGAGTTCGCGCGGGTGACGGGGTTGCCGGTGCGGGCGCTGAATCTGCTGACGGCGGTGACGGCGGCGGTGACGGTGACGGTCGCGATGCGGGTGGTGGGGCTGCTGCTGGTGAGTGCGCTGATGGTGGTGCCGGTGGCGGCGGCGCAGCAGTTGAGCCGGAGTTTCGCGGCGACGTTCGCGATCGCGGTGGCGATCGGGGTGTCGGTGACGATCGGGGGGACGGTGACGTCGTACTACCAGGATGTTCCGCCGGGAGCGACGATCGTGCTGCTGACGATCGGGGCGTTCGTGGTGCTGACGGCGCTGGCGGCGCCGGTGGCGCGGCGGCGGGCCCGGGCGGCGGCGTCGGGGGTGCCGGGGGACGCGGTGGAGTGCGCGGTTTCGAACGCGGTGTGATCCGCGGGGTGCGGGGTGCGGACGGCGTCCGGCCGGGTGCCGTCGGGGCTGGCACAATGGCCGGGCAGGGGCAGACGTGAGGAGGCAACGGTGACAACCGCTGGATCGCCCGTTCGGGGCCGCTCCACCCGGCAGCGGGCCGCCGTGGCGGCCGCGCTGGACGAGGTGGACGAGTTCCGCAGCGCGCAGGACCTTCACGACATGCTCAAGCACAAGGGCGACTCGGTGGGGCTCACGACCGTGTACCGGACGTTGCAGTCGCTGGCGGACGCCGGTGAGGTGGACGTGCTGCGGACGTCGGAGGGCGAGTCGGTGTACCGGCGGTGTTCCTCCGGGGAGCATCACCACCATCTGGTGTGCCGGGTGTGCGGCAAGGCGGTGGAGGTGGAGGGCCCTGCCGTGGAGCGGTGGGCGGAGGCCGTCGCCGCGGAGCACGGGTATGTGAACGTGGCGCACACGGTGGAGATCTTCGGTACGTGTGCGGAGTGTGCGGCGGCGAAGGGCTGACGCGCCCGCCCCTTGGGTTTCGGTCGCCGGTCACGGCCCCTCCCCCGGTTCTTCCGGGGTGAGGGGCCGTGGTCGTGGAGCGTGGTGGTGGGGCGCCGGCGGGGGCTAGGAGTCGTCGCCCCTCATGCCCTGTTCCATGGCGAGGAGGTCCTCGTTGGGGACGGCGCCGCCGAAGCGGCGGTCGCGCTGGGCGTATTCGACGCAGGCGCGCCACAGGTCGCGGCGGTCGAAGTCGGGCCACAGAACGTCCTGGAAGACCATCTCGGCGTAGCTGGACTGCCAGATCAGGTAGTTGGAGGTGCGCTGTTCGCCGCTGGGCCGCAGGAACAGGTCGACGTCCGGCATGTCGGGGTAGTACAGGTATTTCTGAATGGTCTTCTCGGTGACCTTGTCGGGGTCGAGGCGGCCGGCGGCGACGTCGGCGGCCATCGCCTTGGCGGCGTCGGCGAGTTCGGCGCGGCCTCCGTAGTTGACGCAGAAGTAGAGGGTCATGGCGTCGTTGTCCTTGGTCTGCTCCTGGGCGACCTGGAGTTCCTGGACGACGGACTTCCACAGTTTGGGCATGCGTCCGACCCAGCGGATGCGGATGCCGAGTTCGTCCATCTCGTCGCGGCGGCGGCGGATGACGTCGCGGTTGAAGTTCATGAGGAAGCGGACCTCGTCGGGGGAGCGCTTCCAGTTCTCGGTGGAGAAGGCGTAGAGGGAGAGGTTCTTCACGCCGAGGTCGATGCAGCCCTTGAGGACGTCCATGACGACGCCTTCGCCGACGCGGTGGCCCTCGGTGCGGGGCAGTCCGCGTTCCTTGGCCCAGCGGCCGTTGCCGTCCATGACGACGGCGACGTGGCCGGGGATGAGTTCGCCGGGGAGTTTGGGCGCGCGGGCACCGGAGGGGTGCGGGTCCGGCGTCTTGTACTCGCGGCGCTGGCGTCCCAGGATTCCGCGTACGACCATGTCTTTCTCGTCTCCCTCGTGCTCGTGCTCTGGGGTGCTGCGGGTGTTCGGTGCTGTGGTGCCGGTGGGGTGGGCCGGTCATTTCTCCACGTAGCGCAGGGAGCGCAGTCCGCGTTCCAGGTGCCAGTGCAGGTAGGCGGAGACCAGTCCGCTGCCTTCCCGGACGTGGCGGGGTTCGGCCGCGTCGGCGGTCTCCCAGTCTCCGGTGAGGAGGGCGCCGAGGAGGGCGAGGGCCTGGGGCGAGGGTACGACGCTGCCGGGGACGCGGCAGTCGGCGCAGACGGAACCTCCGGCGGCGACCGAGAAGAACCGGTTCGGCCCGGGCATGCCGCATTTGGCGCAGTTGCCGAAGCTGGGGGCGTAGCCGTTGACGGCGAGGGAGCGCAGCAGGAAGGCGTCGAGGACGAGGTGGGGTTCGTGTTCTCCGCGGGCGAGGGTGCGCAGGCCGCCGACGAGCAGGAGGTACTGCTGGACGGCGGGTTCCCCCTCGTGGTCGGTGAAGCGTTCGGCGGTCTCCAGCATGGCGGTGCCGGCGGTGTAGCGGGCGTAGTCGGTGACGATGCCGCCGCCGTAGGGGGCGATGGTCTCGCTCTGGGTGCACAGCGGCAGGCCGCGTCCGATGAGTTCGCTGCCGCGGGCGAAGAACTGGACGTCGACGTGGGAGAAGGGTTCGAGGCGGGCGCCGAATTTGGATTTGGTGCGCCGGACGCCGCGGGCGACGGCGCGTACGCGGCCGTGACCGCGGGTGAGCAGGGTGATGATCCGGTCCGCCTCGCCCAGCTTCTGGGTGCGCAGCACGATGCCGTCGTCGCGGAACAGACTCATGCGCCCATTCTCGCCTACGGCGCCCGCGGGGTGGACCCGGCGGGGGTGTGCGACTGCCGGAGGCGCCGGACCGGGGGTTCCGGAGCGCGGAGGCCGGACGGGGCCGGGAGCGCGGGGACCGGACGGGGTCCGCAGGCCGGGCGCCGGGGCACGGGGACCGGACGGGGCGCCGCGGCCGGAAGCAGGACGGGATCGCCGTGGCCGGGTGGGCGCGAGGGCCGGACCGGGTGCCGCAGGCCGGGAGCCGGGGTGGGCCCGGGGTGGGGTGCGTCATTGCGGGCATCCCGGTGACGCGCGGGGCCGGGTCAGGGCACCTCGCCGCGGCTGCGGGCGTTGGCGTAGGCGGTGGCGGCACTGATGCGTTCGGCGGCGGTGGCGCGGCGGACGGCTTCGGGCGGGCACTGCCATGCGCGGCCGCCGCCCAGGGGCTTCAGCCGGACGGCCGGTCCGTCGCCGCCGGCGACCAGGCCGACTCTTCCGGTGCGGGTGTCGACGGCGTAGGAGCCGGTCGGCAGCGGGGTGGCGGGGCTCATCGGCGTACCGCCGGCCGCCGGTGGGGGGAGGGTGCGGCGGGGCGCCCGCCGCGGACGAGTACGGGGCGGGGTGCCGGGGCCGGCGGGAGGGCGTCGGGCGTGGTGCGGGCGGCTCCGGTGCGGGTGGGTGCCGCGGGGCCGGTGCGGGTGGGTGCCGTCCGTGGTCGCTGCACGGTTTCCTCCGCCTCTTCGGCGCGGTGCGCCGAGTGTCGTTCCCCCCGTGTGGTGTGGGTGCCGGTGTCGCGCCCTCCCCGGCCCTGCACGTCCCTGCCCGTCCCTCCGTCCCGCCGTCTCGTTCCGGGCCCCGTCGTGGTCCCGGGCGGCGCCCGCCGTGGGTGGGGGCGCGCGGGTGCGCGGGGCCGTGTCTCCTTCCACCCTGCTCCCCTGTGCCGCCCGGTTTCACGCTTCGCACATCGCCGGTGACGCTGCGCGTCTACACTCCGCTCCGGTCGCCCGCCTCAAGTGGCGTGCGGCGTCGGGGTGTTGGCGGTGGGTGGGGGCGACGGGGGCGGCGGCGTCCGGTGGGCGGGAGTACCGGCGGACGGGTGACGGGGCGTCTGCCCGGCGCCTCAGCGGTCGCGATCCCGGGGCCGCGGGCCGTCACCCCGGCGGGCGCCGGGGTGACGGGTTCCCGGGCGGCTTTCCGGTCGCCGGGCCCCGCCTGGGCATCCGAGGGCCCCGGGGGCCGCGCTTTCGCCGGCCCGCGTGGCCGCCTGCCCGCCTGCCCGCCCGGACGGGCGGGAGGGGGCCGGGGCTGCGCTCGAAGCCCCGGCCCCCTCGCCCCCGCCACCGGCTCCCCCGCGGCTCCCCCGCGGGTCCCTTGCGAGCGGGGCCGAAGGGAGGGCGGGCTCGTCGGGGCCACCCCGCGCGTCCCCGGCCCGCCCGGGGATGTACGGGCGGCGGCCTCAGCGGCGGGCCGCGCCGGTGCCGCGCGGGGCGAGGTCAGCGCCCGCCGCTGCGGGAGTGCGGTGCGAAGCGGCGCACATAGGCCACCTGCCAGGGCGTCTCCACGGCACGGCGGTCGTAGTGGCGGCGGACGTACGCGACCGCCTCGGCGGGCGGCACCCCGTCGAGGACGGCGATGCAGGCGAGGGCGGTGCCGGTGCGGCCCCGGCCGCCCGCGCAGGCGACCTCGACGCGCTCGCGGGTGGCCCGCCGCCACGCCTCGGTCAGGACCGTACGGGCCTCGGCGCGGTCGGCGGGGAGCCGGAAGTCGGGCCAGCGCAGCCAGCGGGCCTCCCAGGGCACCGGCGGCGGCTGCCGGCCGAGCAGGTGGACGGCGAAGGCGGGCAGGGGTCCGGCGGCGTCCGGGAGCGGGCGGCGCAGGGCCCGGCCGCGGACCAGCCGTCCGGAGGGCAGCCGCAGGACGCCCGGGGCGCCGGGTTCCCAGGTGGCGCTCCCGGCCTCCGGCCTGGGGCGCGCCTCGTCACGGGGTTCGGGTGCTGACGGGGGGGCCGGTGCAGTCCATGGGGTCGGCTCACTCCTCCTGCGCCCTGGGGCGCTCGTGTGTCACTGCTGCGGACGGGGTCGGGCATCGCACGGCGGGCACCCTCGGCGTCGCCCCGAGGGCGGTCAGCGGGGCGGGCCGGGGACGGGCAGGCGCCGGAAGGCGATGGTCTCGTACGGGCCGGCGGCACCGGTCTCGTAGAGGATGCCGACGTGGGACGGGCCGAGTTGGACGAGGTCGCAGTAGGCGGCCGGGTCCGTGGACAGAGTGAGCGCTCGGGTGAAGGCGGCACCCCCGGTGGCGCTGCGCCACAGGGCCATGGAGCGGCGGGCGGTGGGGACGGAGGGAGCGGCGAAGAGCAGGGGCGCCGCGGGGCCGCCGGAGAGCTGGAGGAGGCTGCCCTGGACGACGGGCACGTCGTCCAGGGTGTGCTGGACGGCGTAGGGGCGTCGCAGCGTCTCGCCGCCGTCGTCCGAGTAGGTGTCGAGCCGGTTGCCGGGGCTGCTGCCGTTCTGGTCGCGGGCGTTGAAGTAGAGGCGGCCGTCGGGGAGTTCGGCGACGGAGCTCTCGTTGGCGTTCTCGGTCCCGTCGTGGGAGTCGTCGACGAAGCCGAGGCGCCAGGTGCGTCCGCCGTCGTCGCTGAGGAGGGCGTGGGCTCCGTGGTGGCGGGGCTCCTGGCCGGTGTCGGTGGAGCCGGCGGGCGGGGCGGTGGAGTGGTTGGCGGGCACGACGAGGCGGCCGGCGTGGGGGCCGTGGCGCAGGGCGACGGCGTGGCCGGGTCCGGTGGCGTACCAGCGCCAGCCGGGGGCCTTGGTGTCGGCGGTGATGTCGTGGGGCGCGGTGAAGGTGCGGCCGTCGTCGTGGCTGGTCTGGACGAGGACGCGGCGGCCCTGGGCGGCAGTCGTCTCGCCGCGCATGATCTGCGCCTCGCTCACGGCGCCGCTGTTGGCGCAGGTGAGCAGGACGATGTCGCCGGTGGCGGGGTCGACGACGGGGGTGGGGTTGCCGCGGGTGTCGCCGTCTCCGGGGGTGACGACCAGCAGCGGGCCCCAGGTGCAGCCCCCGTCGGTGGAGCGCCGCAGGACGACGTCGATGGCGCCGGTGTCGCCCGCGTCGCGGCGTCGGCCCTCGGCGAAGGCCAGCAGGGTGCCGGCGCGGGTCGTGACCAGTGCGGGGATGCGGTAGGCGGCGTAGCCGGTGCGGCCGGCGGTGTAGGGGACGGAGGCGGTGCAGTCGCGGTGCCGCGGCGGTGCGGCGGCGGCGGGGCCGGCGGTTGCGGCGAGGATGCCGAGGGCGGTGAGGAGGCCGGCGGTCGCGGCGGACCTCGCCGCGCGGGGCGTGGGGGGCATGGCACTCCCTGGACGGCGCTGTCGGACCGGACGTGGGACCTCTGGCAGAAAGCTAGGCGGGCCGGTCCGGCGCGGCAACCGGAGCGCGGGCAGGCCGCTCTGACGGAGCGTCGGAGGGTGTGCGGGTGCACCGGCCCCACCACGGCCCCCGGTGCGGCACGGACGGAAGCGGCGGCCCCCGGCCCGGAGCGCGCTGGAGTCGCGGGCGGGCGGACCCGGCGCGCGGCGATCCGGCGGGCGGACCCGGCGCGCGGCGATCCGGCGGGCGGTCGCTGCGCGCGCGGCGATCGGGCCGCAGGGGCCCGGACCAGGGAGGCGGCCCCGGCGGAGGGCAGGGGGGAAATTGGCCCGAGCGCGCGGGAGTCGCGGGCGGACGCGGCGTGCGGAGGTCCGGCGGGCGGAGACGGTTCGCGGCGGTGGCCCGGGAGGGGGCCGGGGAGAGGTCAGGAGGGGGTGCGGGCCGCGGCCAGAAGGCGGGTGACGTCGTCCGAGCAGATGGTGAGCGCCGCGCCGACGGTGGCGAGGACGTCCCGCTCGGCGGCGGTGTACGGGCCGTCGGCGAGGGCGGTGCGGGCGCCCTGGAGGAGGATCGCCTCGCGGCCGGTGGGGGCCAGGTGGGGGGCCAGCGGGTCCAGGGCCTCGTGGAGCTCTATGGCCAGGCTCGCCCCGCAGGGTTCGCCGGCGACGCGGCCGGTGTCGGCGGCGAGGGCCTCGACGAGGGCGTGGAGCTGGTCCTCGGTGCAGTCGTCGAAGCCGGCCGAGCGGACGGCGCACGCCGCGGTCTCCAGGGAGGGGCGGGCGCAGCCGCCGGCGGCGAGGACGGCGAGGGCGACGGTGTGGACGGCGTCGCGGAGCATCGCGGAGAAGCGGGTGGTGGTGGGGTGGTCGAGGACGTCGGCGCCGTAGTGGCGCCGGCAGCCGGAGCACTCGACGACGGGCCCGGTCGCGCCGCGCGGCAGTACGGGGACGCCGACGACGGTGAAGCGGCGGCGTCCGGTGAGCCGCTGGTAGTTGCGGTCGCCTCCGCAGCCGGGGCAGAAGAACTCGCCGTCACCGACGGTGTTCCATGCCGTGCGGATGCCCAGGATGCGGGGAACCTGAACCGAGCGGCCGTTTCGTGCCCGTCCTGGCAGCACGTCGCACACCTCCGTCACTCCCCCGCGGCCGTGACGGCGCGGGAGGCACCAGCGCGGCAACGTCGCCGCGCTGGCGTGATGTTAGCCACATCGCGGAGGCGGCGTCAGTACCCCGGACGAGTCCTCCTTGTGACCTGCACACGGTTTGGCCGGTACACGACTGCGGCCCCGTCCGCCTCGGAGGGCGGACGGGGCCGGAGAGGAGCAGGTGGCGGGGGTCAGCGGGCCGCTCGGTTGACGGCGGAGACGACGGCCTTCAGCGAGGCGCGTGTCGTGTTCGCGTCGATGCCGATTCCCCACAGGACCTTGTCGCCGATGGCGCACTCGATGTACGAGGCGGCCTGCGCGGAGGCGCCCTCGCTCATGGTGTGCTCCTGGTAGTCGAGCAGTCGCACGTCGATGCCGATGGACTGCAGGGCGTCGAAGAAGGCGGAGATGGGGCCGTTGCCGGTGCCGCTCAGGACGGTGTCGGTGCCGTCGACGGTGGCTTCGACGGTGAGGGTGTCGACGCCGTCCTTGTCGGTGGTGGACTGGCCGTTCCTGACCTGGATGCGGCCCCAGGGGTTGGCGGGGTTGGGCAGGTACTCGTCCTGGAAGGTCGCCCAGATGTCCTTCGGGGTGACCTCGCCGCCCTCGGCGTCCGTCTTGTGCTGGATGAGCCTGGAGAACTCGATCTGCATCCGGCGCGGCAGGTCCAGCTTGTGGTCGTTCTTCAGGACGTAGGCGATGCCGCCCTTGCCGGACTGCGAGTTGACGCGGATGACGGCCTCGTAGGAGCGGCCGACGTCCTTGGGGTCGATGGGCAGGTAGGGGACGGCCCACTCGATGTCGTCGACGGTGACGCCCTTGGCCGCGGCCTCCGCCTCCATGGCGTCGAAGCCCTTCTTGATGGCGTCCTGGTGGGAGCCGGAGAAGGAGGTGTAGACGAGGTCGCCGACGTAGGGGTGGCGGGCGTGGACCTCCATCTGGTTGCAGTATTCCCAGGTGCGGCGGATCTCGTCGATGTCGGAGAAGTCGATCTGCGGGTCGACGCCCTGGGAGAACAGGTTCATGCCCAGGGTGACCAGGTCGACGTTGCCGGTGCGCTCGCCCTGGCCGAACAGGCAGCCCTCGACGCGGTCGGCGCCGGCCATCAGGGCCAGTTCGGCGGCGGCGACGGCGGTGCCGCGGTCGTTGTGGGGGTGGATCGACAGGCAGACGTGCTCGCGGCGGGACAGGTTGCGGCCCATCCACTCGAAGCGGTCGGCGTGCGTGGAGGGTGTGGAGCGCTCCACGGTGGCGGGCAGGTTGAGGATGATCTCGCGGCCCGGGCCGGGCTGCCAGACGTCCATGACCGCCTCGCAGACCTCCAGGGCGAAGTCGAGTTCGGTGTCGGTGAAGATCTCGGGGCTGTACTGGTAGCCGAACTCGGTCTCGGGGCCCAGCAGTTTCTCCGCGTACTCGACGACCAGGCGGGTGCCGTCCACGGCGATCTGCTTGATGTCGTCCTTGGAGCCGCGGAAGACGACCCGGCGGAAGACGGGGGCGGTGGCGTTGTACAGGTGCACGTTGGCGCGGCGGGCGCCCTTCAGCGACTCCACGGTCCGCTCGATGAGGTCCTCGCGGGCCTGGGTCAGTACGGAGATGGTGACGTCGTCGGGGATCGCGGTCTCGTCCTCGACGATCGAGCGGACGAAGTCGAAGTCCGTCTGGCCCGACGCCGGGAAGCCGACCTCGATCTCCTTGTAGCCCATCTTCACCAGCAGGTCGAACATCTCGCGCTTGCGGGCGGGCGACATGGGGTCGATCAGGGCCTGGTTGCCGTCGCGCAGGTCGGTGGAGAGCCAGCGGGGGGCGACGGTGATCCGGTTGTCCGGCCAGGTGCGGTCGGGGATGTCGACCTGGTCGTAGCGGCCGTACTTGTGGACGGGCATCGCGGTGGGACGCTGGCGGTTGGCGCGGGTCTGCTCGCTGCGGTGGCTGTTCGCCATGATGCGTGGGCTCCTCAGGGTGTCCGAAAGGACGGCCGACGGCGCAACGCCAGACTCCGCGGGGAGGGGGTCGGCCTCGACTACAGGCCCTCGCCGCGGCAGCTAAGGAGGAGCAGCCCGAAACGCATGATGCTGCGCAGCCTAGCCGAGTCGCGCTCGCCTCGGGTGGCCGTATCAGTATGCGGGACCGGGTGGCGAAGAGGACAAAAAGTGCGGCATACCACTTCTTCACGGATGATCCGGCTTCTTTTCCCCGCATTTCACCGATCATGGTTGCAGGTAGTGACAGTCCCGTCACTCGGTGCAAAGGTGCCGGGCATGACGACCAACGGGGGCTTCGAGCCCGTCTTCTGCACCATCGTCCCGCCCCACGTCCTCGACCGGCTCGCCGGCAGCGAGGACCCCGCGCTCGCCGGGCCGGCACGCGCGACCCTCCAGCGCGACGCCTACGAGCGCACCCACCGGCGGCTGACCACCGTCGTCGGCGCGCCCTCGGTGGCCGCGCCGCCGGGAACCGCCGAGGGGCGGCCGCACCGCACGATCCACGACGCCGGCCACCGCCAGGACCTGCCGGGCAGCCGGGTCCGCGGCGAGGGCGAGGAGCCGGGCGCGGACGCCACCGTCAACCGCGCGTACACGGGTCTCGGCGCCACGTTCGAGCTGTACCTGAGCGCGTTCGGGCGCTCCTCCATCAACGGCGAGGGGCTGCCGCTCGACGCCACCGTCCACTTCGGCAGGGACTACAACAACGCCTTCTGGAACGGCGAGCGGATGGTGTTCGGCGACGGGGACGGGGAGATCTTCCTCGACTTCACCCTCCCGGTCGACGTCATCGGCCACGAGCTGACGCACGGTGTCACGCAGTACACGGCGAATCTCACCTACTTCGGTCAGCCGGGCGCGCTGAACGAGTCCATGTCGGACGTCTTCGGCTCGCTGATCAAGCAGTACACGCTCGGCCAGAGCGCCGCGGAGGCGGACTGGCTGATCGGCGCGGGGCTGCTCGCCCCGCGGGTCACCGGCTCGGCGCTGCGGTCCATGAAGGAGCCGGGCAGCGCGTACGACGACGACGTCCTCGGCAAGGACCCGCAGCCCGGCACGATGGACGGCTACGTGCGCACCGGTCGCGACAACGGTGGCGTCCACATCAACTCCGGCATCCCCAACCACGCGTTCTACCTCGTCGCCGAGGCGCTCGGCGGGCACGCCTGGGAGCGGGCCGGGCAGATCTGGTACGACGTCCTCACCGGCGGGGAACTGCCGCAGCAGGCGCTGTTCACGGACTTCGCGCGGCTCACGCTGGCCGCCGCGCGCGCCCGGTACGGCGAGGCCGAGGAACTCCGCTCGGTGGCCAAGGCGTGGGAGCAGGTCGGGGTCCCGGCCGTCTAGGTCGGCCCGGACCGGGCCCCTGTGGCCGGACGGACGGGCCCCGGCCGGCGGGATCTCGGCCGGGGGCGCCGCTCGGCGCCGGGCCCGTGGCCGCGGGCGGCCGACTGGGCTAGACAGGACCCATGCGTATTCAGGTGTGGCGCACGGGCGGGTTCGCGGGCATCGAGCGGCGGGCGGAGGTGGACACCGCGGGGCGGCCGGACGCGGCCGAGTGGCAGGCGCTGGCCGGGCGGGCGCTCGCCGCGGGCCGGGGCGCGCCGCCGGCCGGTGTCCCGGACGGCTTCAGCTACCGGCTCACGGTGGACGGCACGACCGTCCACGCGGCCGACCCGCACCTCACGGAGGACCAGCGCGAGCTGATCTCCCGGGTGCTCAAGGAGGGTGCCTAGCCTCCATAACGTCCGCGGCGGAGGGTGCCTGGCCTCCGTGGCGTCCGCGGCGGAGGGTGCCTGGCCTCCGTGGCGTCCGCGGCGGAGGGTGCCTGGCCTCCGTGGCGTCCGCGGCGGTCCCGCGACGCCGCCGGGGGCGCCGGCCGCCCGGCGGCGGTCGATCTCCGGCCCGCCCTCGCCCGGCCCCACAGCCGGCTGGGTCGCACAGGCCCCGGGACCGGAGGGGTCCGCCGGACGGCGCGGGGTGTCCGGGGCGGTGCGGCGCACGGGCGGAGCGTCGCCCGCGTGCCGGGCGGAGTCGGGTGGCGCGGCGGCGCGGTGCCGGGCCGGGCCGGGCGGTGCGCGCCGCTGAACCGTTCCGGTCGCGGCCCCGGCCCCGCCCCGGCGCCGGCCGGGGCGGGGCGGGGTGCGGGCGGGAGGGCACGGCGCCGGGGCGGGCGGGCTCCGCAGCGGGCGGACCGCGGCCCCACGGGCGTCAACCTCCCGTGTCCGACGGACCGTTGACTTCCCCCTCCCCGGTGCGGAGGATCGCGCGCATGGCGACGAACCCCCTCCCGCAGTTCCCGCCCGGCTTCCTCTGGGGCGTGTCCACCTCGGCCCACCAGATCGAGGGGGCCGCCGCTGAGCGCGCCCCGTCCGTGTGGGACGCCTTCACCGCCGAGCCCGGCCGCGTCAAGGACGGCTCCACGGCGGCGGTGGCCTGCGACCACTACCACCGCTTCGCCGAGGACGTGCGGCTCCTCGCGGGCCTCGGCGTGGACGCGTACCGGTTCTCGGTCTCCTGGCCGCGGGTGACCTCCCCAGGCGGCCTCGACTTCTACGACCGGCTCGTCGACGCGCTGTGCGCGGCGGGCGTGCGGCCGGTCCCCACCCTGTTCCACTGGGACCTGCCGGCGGAACTCGACTGGCTGGAGCGGGACACCGCCGAGCGGTTCGCCGCCTACGCCGGGACCGTCGCGGCCCGCCTCGGGGACCGCGTCACGAAGTGGATCACCCTCAACGAGCCGGCCGAACACACCCTGCTGGGCCATGCGCTGGGCGTGCACGCCCCCGGCCGGCGGCTGCTCTTCGACGCGCTGCCCGTCGCCCACCACCAACTCCTCGCGCACGGGCTCGCCGTCCGGGCACTGCGGGCGGCCGACGCGGCGGACATCGGCATCGCCAACTCGCACGGCCCGACCCGGGCCGCCTCCCCCGCCGCCGAGGACGTGGCCGCGGCCGACTTCTACGACCTGCTGCTCAACCGGCTGTTCGCCGATCCGGTCCTGCTCGGCCGCTACCCCGAGGGCGTCGAGGCGCTGATGCCCGGCGACGTCGGGGCGGACCTGGAGATCATCGGCGAGCCGGTCGACTGGTACGGCGTCAACTACTACCAGCCGACCCGGGTGGGCGCCCCCGAGGGCACCGAGATCGACTTCGGCGGTGTGCGGCTGCCCGCCGAACTCCCCTTCACCGTGCACCCGCTGGAGGGTCATCCGGTCACGGACTTCGGCTGGCCGGTGGTGCCCGAGGGCCTCACCGAGCTGCTCACCGGCTTCCGCGACCGCTACGGGGAGCGGCTGCCGCCCGTGGTCATCACGGAGAACGGCTGCTCCTACGACGGCATCGACGACCAGGAGCGGATCGCCTTCCTGGACGGTCACGTCCGGGCGCTGCACCGGGCGTGGGAGCAGGGGGTCGACGTCCGCGGCTACTTCGTGTGGTCGCTGATGGACAACTTCGAGTGGGCGGAGGGCTACGCGCGCCGCTTCGGTCTGGTGCACGTCGACTTCGACACCCTGGAGCGGACGCCCAAGGCGTCCTACCACTGGCTGCGGGACGCGCTGCGGGCACGGTCGCGCGGGTGACCGGCGGGTCCGGCGAGCGCCCGGCCCGGGCTCCCCGGACCCGGACCCGGGAGGCGGGCCGGCCCGGGTTCGCTGCACCCGGGAGGCGGGCCGGCCGGGGCGGTGCGCCTGCGCCGTTGCCGGCCTCGCCGGTCCCCGACGGGTGGCCGGGCGGCCGGGTGCCGAGCCCGGTCGCGGCGCGGGGCGGGGCCGGCGGCGGTGCCACCCCCAGCGGCTGCCGGGTGCCGTGCGCGGTCGCGGCGCGGGACGGGTCCGGCGGCGGTGCCGCGGGACGGGTCCGGCGGCGGTGCCACCCCCAGCGGCTGCCGGGTGCCGTGCGCGGTCGCGGCGGTGACCGGCCGGAGGAGCGGGGGCGGCGCGGGTGGTGCGGACCGCGGGTGGTGCGGACCGCGGGTGGTGCGGACCGCGGGTGGTGCGGACCGCGGGTGGGGTGCGGACGGGGGCGGCTGCCGGACGCGCCGGGCGGGGTGCCGGACCCGGGTGCCGCGGCCGGGGGTCAGAGGGCGTCGGGGCCGCGCTCGTCCGTGCGGACGCGCACCACGGTCTCCACCGGGACGGTCCACACCTTGCCGTCCCCGATCCTGCCGGTCCGCGCGGCCTCGACCAGCGCGTCGACGACCGCGTCGGCGTCCGCGTCCTCGACGACGACCTCGATCCGCGCCTTCGGCACGAGGTCGACGCGGTACTCGGCGCCCCGGTACACCTCCGTGTGGCCGTGCTGCCGTCCGTACCCGCGGGCCTCGGTGACGGTCAGGCCGTGCACGCCGATCTCCCGGAGTGCGGTCTTGACCTCGTCGAGCCGGTGGGGCTTGACGATCGCGGTGACGAGCTTCATACCGGGTTCGACCTTCTGCGCGGCGGGCGGGGCGGGGTGAGGCGGCGGGGCGGTGGACCGCGAGCGGCCGGACCGGTCGTCGCCGTGGGGCCCCGTCGCGGGGCCGCCGCCCGGGGCCCAGGTGATCGTAGGCGCTCGCGCCCCCGCTCCGTAAGATCCCGGCGAAAAGCCCGTCGGGTGCCCGCGGGACCGCTCGCGCCGACTCGAACAGTTTTGGTACGGCGGGCCTCCGACGATCAGGGAGAATGGGCGCCATGAGCGTTCGCAACCAGTCAACCGAGCCGTCCGAGGACGGGGGCGCGCCGCACGCCCCCGGCGCAGTGGGCCCGCACCGCGCCGGCTTCGCCTGCTTCGTGGGCCGCCCCAACGCCGGCAAGTCCACCCTCACGAACGCTCTGGTCGGCCAGAAGGTCGCGATCACCGCGAACCAGCCGCAGACCACCCGGCACACGGTGCGCGGCATCGTGCACCGGCCGGACGCGCAACTGATCCTCGTCGACACCCCCGGCCTGCACAAACCCCGCACGCTGCTGGGCGAGCGGCTCAACGACGTCGTCCGCACCACCTGGGCCGAGGTCGACGTGATCGGCTTCTGCCTGCCCGCGAACGAGAAGCTCGGCCCGGGCGACCGTTTCATCGCGAAGGAACTGGCGTCGATCAAGAAGACGCCGAAGATCGCGATCGTCACGAAGACCGACCTGGTGGACGGCAAGGCGCTCGCCGAGCAGCTCATCGCGATCGACCAGCTCGGGCGCGAGCTGGGGTTCGAGTGGGCGGAGATCGTGCCGGTGTCGGCGGTGGGCGACCGGCAGGTGGGTCTGCTGGCGGACCTGATCGTCCCGCTGCTGCCGGAGGGACCCGCGCTCTACCCCGAGGGCGATCTGACGGACGAGCCGGAGCAGGTCATGATCGCGGAGTTGATCCGCGAGGCCGCTCTGGAAGGGGTCCGCGACGAGCTTCCGCACTCCATCGCCGTCGTCGTCGAGGAGATGCTGCCGCGCGAGGACCGGCCCGCGGACAAGCCGCTGCTGGACATCCACGCCTTCGTCTACATCGAGCGGCCGAGCCAGAAGGGCATCATCATCGGCCCCAAGGGCAAGCGGCTGAAGGACGTCGGCATCAAGTCGCGCAAGCAGATCGAGGCGCTCCTGGGCACGCCCGTCTTCCTCGACCTGCACGTGAAGGTGGCCAAGGACTGGCAGCGGGACCCGCGCCAGCTCCGCAAGCTGGGCTTCTGACCGGTTCCGGGGCCCGCCCGTCGGGCCCCGGAACCGGCGACGGCGCCGGCGCGGGCGGTGTCAGCCCGCCGTGACGCTCCGGCGGAGGGTGCCGTCGAGACCGGCGAGCAGGACCGGCGTCCGCGGGCCGCCGAGATCGCGGACGGCCGCCAGGTCCGCGTCGGGGACCGCCTCCGTCTCGCCCACCACGGCCGCCGCCTCCAGCGACTTCGCACCCGACGCGACCGCCATCGCGACGGCCGTCCGCAGGGCGCTCAGCCGCAGCGAGGGCAGGTCCACGGTGCCGGCGACGTAGGTCCGTCCGGTCTCGTCCCGCACGGCCGCCCCCTCGGGCACGCCGTTGCGGGCCCGCGCCGAGCGGGCCAGGGTGACGATCTTGCGGTCCTCGGGGTCGAGCGCGTTGCTGTCGGTCATGACCAGAGCATACGAAGTGCGGGCCCCGGTCCCCGCCGACGGGTCACCGGACACGGCGGCACGGCCGCCTCGGTGGGCGGCGCGCCGTGGCAGGCGGGCGGCGCGGGGCCGGGGCGGACGCGGACCTTCCCGGCGGCGGGAGCCGGAGCGCCGCCGCGCGGGCCCGGCCGCCGGCTCCCCCGCCCCCGGGGTGGCGGCTGCGGCCCGCGCGGGGGTCAGGGCCGGTCGAGCCGGAGCCGCTCGGCGCGCGGCAGGCCGGCGACGACGAGGTCGTAGGAGTCCTCGACGAGTTCCCGGACCAGGCGGTCCGGGAGGTCGCCGTCCACCGTCACCGTGTTCCAGTGCCGCTTGTTCATGTGGTAGCCCGGGACGATCGACCGCGGGTGCTGCTCGCGCAGCCGCAGGGCGTCCTGCGGGTCGGCCTTGAGGTTGACCGTGAGGGGGCGCGCGTCCAGGTTCGTCAGGGCGAACATCTTGCCCAGCACCTTGAAGACCGAGGTCTCCGGGTTGAAGGGGAAGTCCTCGACGGAGGCGTTGAAGGACAGGCAGAACGCGCGGAGCTGCCGCGGGGTCATTCCGGTGCCTCCTCCCGTACCGGTGCCGCGACCGTGGCGGTCGGTTCGACGAGCACCGTGACGATCTTGTTGCGGCGGCCCGCCGCGGCCTCCGCGGTGAGCCGCAGTTCGCGCTGGTCGGGCAGTTCGACGACCGCGGAGGCACCCGCGATGGGCACCCGGCCGAGGGCCTTGGCGAGGAGGCCGCCGACGGTCTCCACGTCCTCGTCGTCGTAGGCCTCGAAGCCGTAGAGCTCGCCGAGGTCGCCGATGTCGAGGCGGGCGGTCACCCGGTAGCGGTCCTCGCCGAGGTCCTGGACGGGCGGGAGTTCGCGGTCGTACTCGTCGGTGATCTCGCCGACGATCTCCTCCAGGATGTCCTCGATGGTGACGATGCCGGCCGTGCCGCCGTACTCGTCGATGACGACGGCGACGTGGTTGCGCTCCTGCTGCATCTCGCGCAGCAGGTCGCCGGCGTTCTTCGTGTCGGGCACGAAGGTGGCCGGGCGCATCGCGGTGGCCACCAGCTCGGACTCGGCGTCCCGGCTGATGTGCGTCTTGCGGGCGAGATCCTTGAGGTAGACGATGCCGACGATGTCGTCCTCGCTCTCCCCGGTGACGGGGATGCGGGAGAAGCCGGAGCGCAGGGCCAGGGTGAGGCCCTGCCGGATCGTCTTGTAGCGCTCGATGACCACGAGGTCGGTGCGCGGCACCATGACCTCGCGCACGAGGGTGTCGCCGAGTTCGAAGACGGAGTGCACCATGCGGCGCTCCTCGTCCTCGATGAGGGACTCCTTCTCGGCGAGGTCGACGAGGGCCCGCAGTTCGGCCTCGGAGGCGAACGGGCCGCGCCGGAAGCCCTTGCCGGGGGTGAGCGCGTTGCCGATGAGGATGAGCAGCGGCGGGATGGGTCCCATGATGCGGGCCAGCGGCAGCAGGACGTACGCGGCGGCCGTGGCCGTGTTCAGCGGGTGCTGGCGGCCGATGGTGCGCGGGGAGACGCCGACGGCCACGTACGACACGAGGACCATGACGGCGATCGCGACGGCGAGGGCCTGCCAGGTCTCGTCGAACTCGTTCAGGCAGGCGTAGACGACGAGCGCGGCGGCGGCCATCTCGCAGGCGACGCGGACGAGCAGCGCGACGTTGAGGTAGCGGGTCGGGTCCGCGGCGACCTGGGCGAGTTTGGCGCTGCCGCGCCGGCCGCTGCGGACGGCCTCCTCGGCGCGGAAGCTGGAGACGCGGGCGAGGCCGGCCTCGGCGCAGGCGGCGAGCCAGGCGACGACGACGAGGGTGATGGCACCGATGACAAGCTGTGGGCTCATGACACGGTCGGGGCCGGAGAGGGACCCGTCATGCCCTTCTCCGCGCGCCAGCCGTCCACGATGGCGGCCTGGAGGCCGAACATCTCGGCCTTCTCGTCGGCCTCCTCGTGGTCGTAGCCGAGCAGGTGCAGCACGCCGTGGACGGTGAGGAGCTGGAGTTCCTCGTCCATGGAGTGCTGCGTCGGGGCGTCCTTGCCCTGGCGCTCGGCGACCTCGGGGCAGAGCACGATGTCGCCGAGCAGGCCCTGCGGCGGCTCGTCGTCGTCCTTCGACGGCGGGCGCAGCTCGTCCATCGGGAAGGACATGACGTCCGTGGGTCCGGGCAGGTCCATCCACTGGATGTGCAGCTGCTCCATGGCGTCGGCGTCCACCACGATCACCGAGAGTTCGGAGAGCGGGTGGATGCGCATCCGCGCGAGCGCGTAGCGGGCGATGTCGAGGATCGCCTGCTCGTCGACCTCGGTTCCGGATTCGTTGTTGACGTCGATCGACATGGTCGTGCTGGTCTACTTCCCCTTGTGTCCGGCTGTGCCGCGGCCCTTGTGGGTGCCGTTCTCGGTGCCGTTCTCGCTGTCGTACTTCTCGTACGCGTCGACGATACGGCCGACCAGCTTGTGCCGGACGACATCCTGGGACGTGAGCCGTGAGAAGTGCACGTCCTCGACGCCGTCCAGGATGTCCTGGACCTGCCGCAGACCCGACTTGGTGCCGCTCGGCAGGTCGACCTGCGTCACGTCACCGGTGATCACGATCTTGGAGTCGAAGCCGAGGCGGGTGAGGAACATCTTCATCTGCTCGGGGCTGGTGTTCTGCGCCTCGTCCAGGATGATGAAGGCGTCGTTGAGGGTGTTGTGCGTCAGCAGGTAGTCCTGCGTGACGTACAGCGAGTCCTCGGCTGCTACCTGGATACAGACCGTCTCCTCCCTGCCTGCGGGCTCGATGCTGTCGATGAACCGCATCGGGCGTCCGCCGCCGCCGGCCTCCTGGTACTTGTCGCGCTTGCGGGCGAGGCGGAAGGGCTCGATGCCTTCGGGGAGGTGGATGTCGACGATGTGCGCGTCGTGACTGAAACGCACGTCACGGCCATTGGCCCTTCCGGGCTTGCGGCCTTCTGCCGCCCGTCGACGGGTGTACGCGACGCCGCCCAGCGACCGCACGAGGGAGATCACGTCGTCGCGGAGCAGGATCGAGGTCGTCGTGTACTGGATCCGGCACGTGCGGTCCTCCTGCGTGACCGGACCACCGTCCGAGTCCAGGAGCCCTTGGAGGACCCCCAGACGCACCTCGGCCGAGTTGTGCAGGTAGTCGTCGGGCACGAATTTGGAGTGCGAGCGCGTCCGGAGCAGGTCCAGCTCAAGCAGGATCCGCGTGACCGGGTTCTCCAGGGTGACCACGTCGCCCGGGCTCTTGATCCGGTTGAGCGTGTAGTCCGGGCCGCCCCGGTGCCGGAGGGTGACCCCGGGAAGTGCTGCGTCCAGCGCCTCCACCAGCTCTCGGTCCTCCGAAGCGAACGAAGGCGTGGTCGAACCGGTGAGGCAGCCGTCTCCGAGAAGAAGGCCCAGCGCGTAGGGGTCCATGGGAACCTCACGCTCGGGCATGCTGACCGCGGCCGTGAGCATCGGCAGCTCGTACCGGCGAGCGTGCGCCGCCCGCAGGTTGCCGATCATCTCCTGTGTCTCCAGGACGCGCCACGGCTTGTCACGACGCCTGTCGTCGCGCGTCCGTACGGTCCACAGATGCTCGCCGCAGGCCAGCGTCCAGGAACCGTCCTGGGCGGCGACCCGGTAGACGTCCCTCTCGCCCTGCGGATAGACGCCGAGAACCGGGGTGGGTTCTCCGTTCGATCCGATGACCAGGTCGCCCACCTGAAGGTCGCCGATGGGGCGCCAGCCTTCCGGTGTCAGTACGTTCGTGAAGAGCGGCTGGGCCCGGCCCCGCATGTACGCCAGCGGTGCCACCTCGATCGTGCCCGAGGCCATGAGCTTCGGGATGGAGTCGGGGTCGAGCATGTCGTGCAGCGCGTCGTACAGCGGGCGCAGGTACGGGTCGATCTTCTCGTAGAGGGTGCCCGGCAGGAAGCCGAGGCGTTCGCCGGCCTCGACCGCGGGGCGGGTCAGGATGATCCGGTTGACCTGCTTGGACTGCAGCGCCTGGACCGCCTTGGCCATGGCGAGGTAGGTCTTGCCGGTGCCGGCGGGGCCGATGCCGAACACGACGGTGTGCTTGTCGATGGCGTCGACGTAGCGCTTCTGGTTGAGCGTCTTGGGGCGGATGGTGCGCCCGCGCGAGGACAGGATGTTCTGGGTGAGCACCTCGGCGGGCGTCTCCTGGCCGTCGCCCTCCCCGTTCCCGCTCGCCCTGAGCATGGCGATCGAGCGTTCCACTGCGTCCTCCGTCATGGGCTGCCCCGTGCGGAGCACCAGCATCATCTCGTCGAACAGGCGCTGGACGAGAGCGACTTCACCGGCGTCGCCGACCGCACTGATCTCGTTGCCCCGGACATGGATGTCGGCCGCCGGGAAGGCCTTCTCGATCACGCGGAGCAGCGAGTCGCCGGACCCCAGGACGGTCACCATGGGGTGCTTGGCCGGGACGGTGAAGTGCGCGCGCGCCTGCCCCTGTGCGGGGTCGTGAGCTGTGGGTGTCTGAGTCATGGGCCGGCTCTGTAGGCCTGCGTTTCCTCCTCGGTCGGCACGCTTGCCGCGGGGGCAGCGTTGCGTCTCCCAGCGTACGTCGCGGCGCCGACAGAGCCGTAGGGCTTTTCCTCACGTCACGCGGTCGTGACCTCACGCCGAGCGGCCGAAGCCGATCGTCGGCACGGCGCGGCGCAGCGGCCAGGGGCGGGACGCGGCCGGGAGCAGGCCCTCCAGGAAGGCGTACCGGCGCAGGGCGGCGGGGGCCTGGTCGTCGACCGAGTGGACGCGGCGCCACCAGGCGGCGATCTCGGACCAGCCGGGCGCGGACAGGGAGCCGCCGAAGTCCTGTACGGAGAGCGCGGCGGTCAGGCCCGCGAAGGCGAGGCGGTCGGCGAGCGGCCAGTCGGCGAGGGTGCCGGTGACGAAGCCGGCGACGAAGACGTCCCCGGCGCCGGTCGGGTCGAGTGCCTCGACGGCGATCGCGGGGACGGCAGCGCTCTCGCCGGTCCGGCCGTCGACGGCGTAGGCGCCCTCCGCCCCGAGGGTGACGACCGCGAGCGGCACGTGGTCGGCGAGGGCGTGCGCGGCGGCGCGGGGGCAGTCGGAGCCGGTGTAGCGCATGGCCTCCTCGGCGTTGGGCAGGAACGCCTCGCACCGTCCGAGGTCGAGGAGGCCGGCGAGGTCCCAGCGGCCGGTGTCGTCCCAGCCGACGTCGGCGAAGATCCGGGTGCCGTGGCCCGCGGCCTGGGCGATCCAGGGGTCGCGGACGCCGGGGGTGAGGGAGGCGACGGCGGCCCGCGCGCGGGGCGGGCAGTGGGGGGCCGCGTCCTCGGGGGGCGGCTCGTGGCCGTGGCTGACCATGGTCCGCTCGCCCTCGTAGGCCATGGACACGGTGACCGGGGAGTGCCAGCCGGGCACGGTGCGGGAGGCCGAGAGGTCGATGCCCTCGCCCTGTTCGAGGGCGTCCCAGCAGTACTCTCCGTAGTGGTCGTCGCCGAAGGCGGCGGCCAGGGAGGTCCGCAGGCCGAGCCGGGCCAGGGCGGTGGCCATGTTCGCGACGCCGCCGGGGCTCGATCCCATGCCTCGCGCCCAGGACTCGGTGCCGCGGACGGGCGCCGATTCGAGGCCGGTGAAGACGATGTCGAGGAAGACGGTGCCCGTGAGGTAGACGTCCCAGGGCGGGTCCTGCGGCGTGCGCAGCCCGGCGAGCGGGTCCACTGGGGCCGGGCGGAACGGTCCTTCGCCGCTGGACGCCATCACGGTGTGCTCCCTGGGGTGGTTCCGGTCCGGCCAGTGTGCACCACACCGGCCGCCGGGGCCGCGGGTCACGCCGGGCGGCGCCGCCCGACGGAAACCCGGGCCCCGAGACGGGCCGCCGCCGGCCGCACCGGTCGGACCGCGCCGACCTGCGCGGACGCGTCCCGGAGGGGCTCGGGGCGCGGGGCGGGAACACCGTTCGGTCCGCGATGGAGGCGCGCTCCTACCCCGGTCTCCGGACCGCAAACGGGAAGTGTTCCAGATCACACCTTCCCGCCTTCTTCGCGGAGCCACCCCCTTGATACAAATTGCCCGCGCGTTCCTGTCCGTCGACAGCCGCCCATCCCCCTTCTTGAGCCGCTCCTTTCGCATGCCCTGGGAACGCCCGTGTCCGCCCGCACCACCACGCCCTGGCCCCTCGTCGCCCTTTTCACGGCCGGGTACCTCGCCGCCTACCTGCTCCCCACCACCGTCGGCCGTCTCGACGCCGCGCTGCCGCTGTCGGCGACGCAGGCCGGGGCCGTCGGCAGCCTCCTGCTGCTGGGCTCGGCCTCGGCAGGCTTCCTGCTCGCCTCCCGCGTCGACCGGTTCGGCCCCCGCCCGCTGGCCCGCGCCGGTCTGCTGCTGGCGGTGGCCGGCTACGGCGCCGCCGCGCTGTCCTGCGCGCTCCCCCTGGTCGTCGCCGGGATGGTCGTCGGCGGGCTCGGTTCCGGCACGGTGACCACGGTCGCCGCGGCCCGGATCGCCGGCCGGCCCGACGCGCACCGCGTCACCACGCTCGGTCTGCTGGGCGTCTCCGCCCTCGCGGGCGGGCTGTATCTGACGATCCCGCACCTCGGGCCCGCCCACGGTGTCCCGCCGGCCCTGATCGCCGTCACGGCGCTGCTGGTGCTGCCCGTGACGGGCCGGCTGGAGGCGCGCGGACCGGCGACGCGGGCCGTACGCCCCACGGGTCCGCTGCCCGGTCGCGGCCCGGGTCTGCTGCTGGCCGCGGCGATGGTCCTCTGGTCGCTCGCCCAGAACTCCCTGTGGGGGGTGAGCGGCCGGATCGGCCTCACGCAGGCGGGGCTCGACGAGGTCACGGTGGGAGCGGTGTTCGCGGTGGCGCTGGGTGCCGGACTGCTCGGCGTCGTGGGCGCGGGCGTCCTCGGGCCGCGACTCGGCGGCGCGCTGCCGATCGGCCTGGGCACGGTCCTCATCGCCGGCTGCATCGTGCTGAGCGCGTCCGCGTCCGACCTGGCGTCGTTCGCGACGGGCGAGATCGCCTGGAACACCCTGTACCCGGTGGTGCTGTCGTACGTGATCGGCCTGGCCGCGTCGATGGACCGGCGCGGCCGGTGGGCGGTCCTCGTCGGGTCCGCGTCCTCGCTCGGCACGGCCTGCGGGCCGCTCACGGGCAGCCTGCTGTCGGCGCGGGCCGGATACCCGGCGATGGGCCTGGTGCTGGCGGCCGGTCTGCTGCTGGTCAGCGTGCCGATGACGGTCGTGGCGCGGCACCCGCGCCGCAGCAGGATCGTGGTGGTCCCGGCCGCGGAGGTCCCGGCGCCCGCCCTCACCGTCGTGGAGATCCCGGTTCCCGGGGCCCCGGCACCCGACACCGTCGCGGAACTCCCGGTCGTGGAGATCCCGGTCGTGGAGATCCCGGTGCCCGGGTCCGCGGCCGGCCGGGCCACGGCGGCACGGCTCACCGGCGACGCGGTCGGCGAACTGGCCGGCCTCCTGGCGGAGAGCCCCTCGGCCAAGGACCCGTTCGCGGGCCGCCCCGCCCTCGCGGTCCCCGCCGTCGCCGCCGAGGTCCCGGGCTTCGCCGCCCCGGTCGTCGAGGTCCCGCTGGACACCGCGCCGGCCGGGCGGGACGCCTACGGCACGGCGGTCGGCGCGCCCGGACCCGCGAGCGGGTGACGCC
Source organism: Streptomyces sp. NPDC048566 (assembly GCF_043199735.1). Taxonomy (NCBI): domain Bacteria; kingdom Bacillati; phylum Actinomycetota; class Actinomycetes; order Kitasatosporales; family Streptomycetaceae; genus Streptomyces; species Streptomyces sp. NPDC048566. The sequence goes on along the minus strand of NZ_JBICWL010000014.1, from coordinate 71,444 downwards.
CGGCCGGGACGGCCCGGCCGGCCCCGTCACCCGTCACCCGTCACCCGTCACCCGTCACCCGTCACCCGTCACCCGTCAGGGGAACCGGTACGCCTCGACCTCGGCGATGTAGCGGGCGCGCCGCTCCTCGTCGTCCTCCAGGAAGGACGCCTCGAAGGAGTTGCGCGCCAGTTCCCGCAGTTGCTCGGGGCCGAGGCCGAGGGCTTCGCGCACCGCACGGAAGGTGTCGTCCGCGTACCCGCCGAAGTAGGCAGGGTCGTCGGAGTTGACCGTGCAGAGCAGTCCGGCGTCCATCATGGCGGGCAGCGGGTGCTCGGCCAGCACGTCCACGGCGCGCAGCCGTACGTTCGACAGCGGGCACAGCGTCAGCGGCACCCGGTCGCGGACCAGCCGTTCGACGAGTTCGGGGTCCTCCAGGCAGCGCAGTCCGTGGTCGACGCGCTCGACGCCGAGGACGTCCAGGGCCTCGGTGATGTAGGCGGGCGGGCCCTCCTCCCCCGCGTGCGCGACCCGGCGCAGCCCGAGCGCGGCGGCGGCCTCGTACACCTCGCGGAACGCGGCCGGCGGGTGGCCGACCTCGGCGGAGTCGAGGCCGACGCCGGTGATCCGGTCGAGGTGGGGGCGTGCGGCCTCCAGGGTCTGAAGGGCGGACTCGGCGGACTGGTCGCGCAGGAAGCACATGATCAGCCGGGTGGAGACGCCGTGGGTCTCCTCGCTGCGTCCCAGCGCCCGCCACAGTCCCTCGACGACCGTCCCCATCGGCACGCCCCGGGCGGTGTGCGCCTGCGGGTCGAAGAAGATCTCCGCGTGCCGCACGCCCTGTGCGGCGGCGCGGGCGAGGTAGGCGTCGGCCAGGTCGGCGAAGTCCTGCTCCGTCCGCAGCACGGCCATGAGTGCGTAGTACAGGTCCAGGAACGACTGGAGGTCGTCGAAGAGGTACGCCTTGCGCAGGTCCTCGGTGTCCGCGAACGGGAGGGTGACGCCGTTGCGGGCGGCGAGCGCGAAGGCCAGCTCGGGTTCGAGGGTGCCTTCGATGTGCAGGTGCAGTTCAGCCTTGGGGAGGGACATCGAAGCATCGTACGGTCGGTGACCGGATGGTCCGAAACCGACACCTTCCCGGCACCGGAACCGGCAGCGGGACGGACAGGCGGCGCCGGGCCGCGGGTCGAGGACCCCGAACGAGGCGGCGGGCCGCGCGCACGGCTCCCCACGCCGCGCGGGATGCTCCGGCGGGCGGGTTCCCGGCCCGACGCACCCGCGGCGCGGCACGGGCGGGGGGCGGCACGGGCGGGGGGCGGCACGGGCGGGGGGCGGCACGGGCGGGGGGCGGCACGGGCGGGGGGCGGCACGGGACCGGCCGGGCGATGGCCGGCCGGTCCGGTCAGCGGCGTCTGGGCACCGGGACCCGCACCAGGTCGTGCGCGACGGTCAGTTCGCCGTCGAAGCCGGCCGCGCGGGCCTCCCGCTCGAAGGCGGCGGGGTCGGCGTACCGCTGGCTGAAGTGGGTGAGCACCAGGTGGCGCACGCCCGCCTCCCTGGCGACGCGTCCGGCCTGGCCCGCGGTGAGGTGGCCGTGCTCGGAGGCGAGCCGGTGGTCGCCGTCGAGGAAGGTCGCCTCGATGACGAGCAGGTCGCAGCCCTCGGCCAGCGCGTCCACCCCGTCGCACAGCCGGGTGTCCATGACGAACGCGAACCGCTGTCCTCGCCGCACCTCGCTGACGTCGCCGAGGGTGACACCCCGCAGGGAGCCCTCCCGGTGCAGCAGGCCGACGTCGGGCCCGTGGATGCCGTGGGCGGCGAGCCGCTCGGGCAGCATCCGGCGGCCGTCCGGTTCGACGAGCCGGTAGCCGAAGGACTCGACGGGGTGGGAGAGCCTGCGGGCCTCCAGCGTGTACGCCGGGGTCGTGGCGAGGACCCCGTCGCCGGCGACCGGGGCCTCGGTGAGCGCGACGGTCTCGCGGTAGGCGGTGGAATACCGCAGCCGTTCGAAGAAGTGCCGTCCGGAGAGCGGGTAGTGGGCGGTCACCTCGTGCGGGACGCGGTCCAGGTTGACGCGCTGGATCACACCGGGCAGGCCGAGCGCGTGGTCGCCGTGGAAGTGGGTGACGCAGATGCGGTTCAGGTCGTGCGCGGCGACACCCGCCCGGAGCATCTGGCGCTGGGTGCCCTCGCCGGGATCGAAGAGGAGGCCCTCGCCGTCCCAGCGGAGCAGGTAGCCGTTGTGGTTGCGGTGCCGGGTCGGGACCTGGCCGGCGGTCCCGAGGACGATCAGTTCACGTGCGGACACGGCCGGTCACCCGGGCGGCCACTGGAGCCCGCGGCCGCCCAGCAGGTGGGCGTGCGCGTGGAAGACGGTCTGCCCGGCGCCGCTGCCCGTGTTGAACACGACGCGGTAGCTGTCCAGCTTCTCCTCGGCCGCGACCTCGCCGACGTCGCGCAGGACGTCCGCGGCGACGGCGGGTTCGGCGGCGGCGAGGGAGGCGGCGTCCGGGTAGTGCGCCTTGGGGATGACCAGGATGTGCGTCGGCGCCTGCGGGTTGATGTCGCGGAACGCCACGGTGGTGCCGGTCTCGCGCACCAGCGTCGCGGGGATGTGACCCGCCACGATCTTGCAGAACAGGCAGTCGTCCTGCGGTTCGCCCCTCATGCGTGTGCCTCCTCACGCCCGCTGATCATTGCTCTGCGCATGCTAATGCCCCGGCAGGCGATGTTCGCCCCGTCGCGACGCCCGCCCGCTCGCCGCACCGGGGACGCGCCCCGCTCCGTCCGGGGCGGGTGCGTGCTCCCGGCATGCCGGGAGCACGCACCGGTCGCCGTTCCCCGGCGGGCGGACGGTGCCCGCCGGGGCACCGGCCGCCCGCCGCGGGTCACAGGGGCGGCAGCGACGGTGCGGTCCGGGCCGGGTTCTCCTCCAGCGCGGCGAGCGCGATCCGCACCGCCTCGTCGAGCTGGGTGTCCCGGCCGGCCGCGTGGTCCTGCGGGGCCTGGACGACCTCGACGTCGGGGTCGACGCCGTGGTTCTCCACGCCCCACTCGTAGCCCTCCAGCCAGAAGGCGTACTTGGGCTGGGTGACCAGGGTGCCGTCGACGAGGCGGTAGCGGCTGTCGATGCCGATGACGCCGCCCCAGGTGCGGGTGCCGACGACGGGGCCGATGCCGAGCGCCTTGATGGCCGCGTTGACGATGTCGCCGTCGGAGCCGGAGAACTCGTTGGCGACCGAGACGACCGGGCCGCGCGGCGCGTCCTCCGGATAGCTGTAGGGGCGCAGGCCGCGGGGCAGGTCCCAGCCGACGATCCGGCGGGCGAGCTTCTCCACGACGAGCTGGGAGGTGTGGCCGCCGCGGTTCTCCCGGACGTCCACGATCAGGCCGTCGCGGGCCACCTCGACGCGCAGGTCGCGGTGGAGCTGCGCCCATCCGGAGCCGACCATGTCCGGGACGTGCAGGTAGCCGAGGCGTCCGCCGGACCGCTCGTGGACGTAGGCGCGCCGGTCGGCGACCCAGGCGTGGTAGCGCAGGGGTTCCTCGTCGGCGAGCGGCACGACGACGGCGTGCCGGGGGTCGCCGCCGCCCGCGGGCGAGACGGTCAGCTCCACCGGTTTGCCGGCGGTGCCGACGAGCAGCGGGCCGGGGCCCGCGACCGGGTCGACCGGACGGCCGCCGATCGCGACGATCGCGTCTCCCGCGCGGACCGCGACCCCGGGGGCGGCGAGCGGGGCCCGGGCGTGCGGGTCGGAGGTCTCGGAGGGGAGGATGCGGTCGATGCGCCAGCTGCCGTCGTCGTGGCGGGAGATGTCCGCTCCGAGGAGTCCCTGGGCGTGCTCGCCGCCGGGGTGCCGGCCGGGCGGGGTGACGTAGGCGTGGGAGGTGCCGAGTTCGCCCTGGACCTCCCACAGCAGGTCGACGAGGTCGTCGTGCGTGGCGATCCGGTCGAGGATCGGCCGGTAGCGGTCGAGGACGGCGTCCCAGTCGACGCCCCCGAGGTCGGGGCGCCAGAAGTTGTCCCGCATGAGCCGGCCGGTCTCGTCGTACATCTGGCGCCACTCGGCGGCCGGGTCGACGCTCTGGTGCACCCGTGAGAGGTCGACGGTGATGTTGGTGTCGCTGTCGTCGTCGTTCGAGGCGCGCCGGTCGCTGGGCACCACCTTGAGCTTGCCGTCGGTCCACAGCAGGACCCGCTTGCCGTCGCCGGTGACGGTGAAGTGGTCGGCGTCGGCGGCGAGGTGCTCGATGCGCCGCTGGGCGAGGTCGTAGCGCTCCAGTTCGGTGCGCGGGTCCGGGTCGTCCGGGGTGGCGCGGGAGGCGCCGAGGACGCCCCGTACCGGGTGGCGCAGCCACAGCACGCCGTCCTTGGCCGCGCGCAGCGTCGAGTAGCGGGCGGCCTCGACGGGGAAGGGCACGATCCGGTCGGCGAGTCCGTCGAGGTCGATCCGGGTGCTGGGGGTGCCCTCGCCCTCGGGTGTCTCGTCCTTGTCCGGGGCCTCGAAGGGGCGGCCGTGGCGCTGCGGTCCGAAGGGGGACGGCGTGGTCGCGGCGAGGGTGATGAGGTAGGGGCGGGAGCCGCCGACGAAGGCCAGGTCGAAGACGTGCTCGTCGTAGACGGGGTCGAAGGCGCGGGCCGAGAGGAAGGCGAGGTGCTTGCCGTCGAGGGTGAACGCCGGGGCGTAGTCCCGGAAGCGCAGCGGGGTCGCCTCGGTCACCGACAGGTCGGTGGTGTTGGCGATGCGGAGCTGGCGCAGCGGGCGCGGGCCGGGGTGCGACCAGGCGAGCCAGGCCGAGTCGGGTGAGAAGACCAGGCCGCTGACCTCGCCGTCCTCGCTGCGGTCGACTTCGCGGACCTCGCCGCTGTCGCGCTCGACGAGGAGCACCCGTCCGTCGTGGGAGGCGACGGCGGCGCGGCTGCCGTCGGGTGCGACGGCGAGGCCGAGGACGCGTCCGAGGGCTCCGGCGGCGAGCCGGCGCGGGGTGGCCCCGGGGGCGGTGCCGGTGGCGGGCGCGAACTCCAGGGCGTCGTCGCCCTCGGCGTCGGTCACCCACACGACGTGTTCCTCGCCCTCGGCGCGGAAGGCGCGGGGCAGCCGGGCGCGGACGCCGGGTTCGGCGGCGAGCGCGCGGGCCGGCCCGGAGCGGTGGGTGATCCAGTGGACGGCGCCGCGCACGGAGACGGCGCTGCCGCGTCCGGTGTGGTCGGGGGCGGCGGCGGAGAACCAGCGGGCGGCGCTCACCGGGTGCGGCTGCTGGTCGGCGCGCTGGCCGCCGAGGAGGATGTCGAGGCGGCGGGGTTCGGCGCCGTCGAGGTCGTCCAGGAGCAGGAGTTCACCGGCCGAGGAGTACACGACGCGGGTGCCGTCGGTGGAGGCGTGCCGCGCGTAGAAGCCGTCGAGGGGGGTGTGGCGGCGCAGGTCCGTGCCGTCGGCGAGGGAGGAGTACAGCGCTCCGACGCCCTCGTGGTCGGACAGGAAGGCGATCCGGTCGCCCACCCAGAACGGGTACTCGATGTTGCCGTCGAGGTCCTCGTGCAGGCGGACGAACTCGCCGTCGCCGTCGCGGTCGATCCACAGCTTGCCCGCGGTGCCGCCGCGGTAGCGCTTCCACCAGGCCGCCTCGCGTCCCATCGGGGCGGACAGCAGGACGACCCCGGGACCGCCGTGCGCGACGTCGCCGACGGGGCCGTAGGGCAGCGGGGCGGCGGGGCCGCCGTCGAGCGGGACGGCGTGGGCCCAGCTGCGGCGGAGGCTGGCCTGGCCCTGGGTGCTGAGGGCGAGGACGTGTCCCTCGGGGGTCCAGCCGCGGACCTGGGTCCGCGCACTGCCCCAGTAGGTCAGGCGCCTGGTGGGTCCGCCGGCCAGCGGGGCGGCGTGCACCTCGGGGGCGCCGTCGCGTGTCGACGTCCAGGCGACGGTGGTGCCGTCCGGGGAGACGCGCGGGTGGTTCACCGGCGCGTTGTCGGCGCTGATCCGCCAGGCGCGACCGCCGCCGTCCAGGGGGGCGGCCCAGATGTCGTCCTCGGCCGTGAAGACGGCCAACTCGCCGTGCAGGTGGGGAAACCGGAGATACGCGGGGGGTGCGGACTCTGTCACCCGGTCACCCTACGCAGCCGGGGCGCGGCCCGACAGGGGTTCGGATCACTTGATCCGTGGACGGTCGGGCAGGTCACTTGCCCTGGGAGGGCCAGCAGGTCGGGTCGCCCTTGCACCACATGGTCCGGGTGACGGTCACCGTGACGGTGGGTCCGGGGCCGTTCGGCGGGCGGTAGGTGGCGGGCGGGGTGGGGTTGCCGGTGGCGTTGCAGTCGCCGAGGCCGCTGACGTGGAAGCGCTGCCGGCCGCCGACGGTGGCGGTCAGGTCGCCCCGTACGCAGGCGCCGTCGACGGCGCGGGTGACCTTGCCCTTGACGACGATGTCCCGGTCGTCGCCGGTCCGGCCGCGGCAGTCGACGCTCGCGACGGTGTTCTCGGTCGGCGCGGGCGACCTGCCCGGGGTGTAGACCTTGCCGGCGTTGCCGTAGTTGGCCGTGCAGGTGAGCCAGCGCACGTCCACGTGCTGCCGTTCGAGTTGCCGGGTCGCCGTCCGGTCGGTGGTGTACGCCACGCCGGCGGCGCCGAGACCGCCTCCGGGCTCGCACGCGGTCGCGCCCAACACCCCGGCGGCCACCAGCCCGAGGGCCGGCAGCGCCCGCGGGTGTCCGGCCCGGCTCCTGATCCGTTTCCATGCCCCCATGGACGGCAGCGTGCCACCGCGGGGCGTGCGGCGGTAGACCGCATGCGGCCATGAGCGGGACAACCACCCGAAGGAGTTCCGGGGGCGGCGGTGCGGGGCGCGGGCCGGTGTCGGCTGCGGGGCGCGGGCCGCTCGCGCGGCCGGCGTCAGGACCAGCGGCCGGTGCGGGCCAGCAGCAGGGCGGCGGCGACGGTTCCGGCCGTCGAGGTCCGCAGCACCGTGGGCCCGAGGTGGAAGGTCCGCGCGCCCGCCTCGGTGAAGAGGGCCACCTCCTCGGGGGAGATGCCTCCTTCGGGGCCGACGACCAGCACGATCTCCCCGGAGCGGGGCAGTTCGGCGGTCGCGAAGGGCTCGGTGCCCAGTTCGGTGTCCTCGTGCAGGACGGCGGCGAGGTCGGCCGTGGCGAGAAGTGCGGCAACCTGCCGGGTCGTCAGCGCGTCCGCGACCTCCGGGAAGCGGACCCGGCGGGACTGCTTCCCGGACTCGCGGGCGGTGGCCCGCCACTTGGCGAGCGCCTTGAGGCCGCGGTCGCCCTTCCACTGCGTGATGCAGCGGGAGGCGGTCCAGGGGACGATCGCGTCGACGCCCGTCTCCGTCATGGTCTCGACGGCGAGTTCGCCCCGGTCGCCCTTGGGCAGGGCCTGCACGACGGTGATCCGGGGCTGCTCCGGCGGCTGCTCGGCGACCGAGTCCATCCGCACGACGAGCCGGTCCTTGCCCTCGGTGCCGAGGACGACGCAGTCGGCCCAGCGTCCGGCGCCGTCGGTGAGGACGACGTCCTCGCCGGCCCGCAGGCGCTTCACGGAGACGGCGTGCCGGCCCTCGGCCCCGTCGAGGACGAAGTGGCCGTCGCCGCCCGCGCGGAGGTGCTCGACCAGGAAGACCGGTGCGGTCATCGGGCCGCTCCCCCGTCCGCGGTGGCGCCCGGTGACGACAACGCTGTCCTGGCGGCGGCGAGTTCGGCCGCCAGCACCTCCACCAGGCGTCCGGCGGGCAGGTCGCGCGCCATGCGGTGGCCCTGGCCGGCCCACAGCGCCATGCCCTGCGCGTCGCCGGCCTTGGCGGCGGCCTTGCGCAGCGGGGAGGTGAGGTGGTGGACGTCCGGGTACGCGGCGGGGGCGTAGGGGCCGTGCTCGCGCAGGAACCGGTTGACCAGGCCGCGGGCGGGGCGGCCGGAGAAGGCCCGGGTCAGTTCGGTGCGCACGAACAGGGGGTTGGTGAGGGCTTCCTTGTGCACGGCGTTCGCCCCGGACTCGGGGGTGGCGAGGAAGGCGGTGCCGAGTTGGGCGGCGTCCGCTCCGGCGGCGAGGACGGCGGCGATCTGGCTGCCGCGCATGATGCCCCCGGCGGCGACCACGGGGATGTCCACGGTCTCGCGGACCTGGGCGACCAGCGAGAGCAGTCCGACGCCCGCGCCGTCCGTCTCGGGGTTGTCGCGGTGGCTGCCCTGGTGGCCGCCCGCCTCGACGCCCTGGACGACGACGGCGGCGGCGCCCGCCCGCTGCACGGCGAGGGCCTCCTCGGCGGTGGTCGCGGTGACGAGCGTGAGGGTGCCGGCGCGGTGCAGGGACTCCAGGACCTCCTGGGCGGGCACGCCGAAGTGGAAGGAGACCACCGGTACCGGGTTGTCGAGGAGGACGGCGAGCTTGGCGTCGTAGCCGTCGTCCCGGCCGCTGTCGGGGTCGCCCAGCTCCGTCTCGTACCAGGCCGCCTCACCGGCGAGCTGGTGGGCGTAGACCTCGACCGCGGAGGGGTCCGCGTACTCGGGCTGCGGCAGGAACAGGTTGACGCCGAAGGGGCGTCCGGTCAGCCCGCGCAGCTGTTTGATCTCCTGGTACATGCCGTCGGCGGTCTTGTACCCGGCGGCGAGGCAGCCGAGGGCGCCGGCCTCGGACACGGCGGCCGCGAGCTGCGGGACGGAGACGCCGCCCGCCATGGGGGCCTGCACGATCGGGTGAGGGAGGAGATCGGTCAGTGCGGAGGACATGACGGCATGTTGTCACGTCCTCCGTACAAGTCCGAATCCGGCCGTCGGCTCGGTTGCGGTCCGCCGGGCGGCCGGTCACGGGGCGGCGGCGCCGCCCCGTGGGGCGCTCGCGTCAGCGGCCGTTGAAGGCGTCCTTCAGCCGGGAGAAGAGGCCCTGCTGACCGGGCTGGAACTGGCCGGTGGGCCGCTCCTCGCCGCGCATCTGCGCGAGTTCGCGCACGAGCCGCTCCTGTTCCGGGTCGAGCTTGGTCGGCGTGGTGACCTCGACGTGCACGATGAGGTCGCCCCGGCCGCCGCCGCGCAGGTGCGTGACGCCCCGGCCGTGCAGGGGGATCGACTGCCCGGACTGCGTGCCGGGGCGGATGTCGACCTCCTCCAGGCCGTCGAGGGTCTCCAGCGGCACCTTTGTGCCGAGGGCCGCGGCGGTCATCGGGATGGTGACCGTGCAGTGCAGGTCGTCGCCGCGGCGCTGGAAGGTGGAGTGCGGCAGCTCGTGGATCTCGACGTACAGGTCGCCGGCGGGGCCGCCGCCGGGGCCGACCTCGCCCTCGCCCGCGAGCTGGATGCGCGTGCCGTTGTCCACACCGGCCGGGATCTTCACGGTGAGGGTGCGGCGGGAGCGGACCCGGCCGTCGCCCGCGCACTCGGGGCACGGGGTCGGCACCACCGTGCCGAAGCCCTGGCACTGCGGGCACGGACGCGAGGTCATGACCTGGCCGAGGAAGGACCGCGTCACCTGGGACACCTCGCCGCGACCGCGGCACATGTCGCAGGTCTGCGCGGAGGTGCCGGGAGCGGCGCCCTCCCCGCTGCAGGTGCCGCAGACGACGGCGGTGTCGACCTGGATGTCCTTCGTGGTGCCGAAGGCCGCCTCGTCGAGCTCGATCTCCAGCCGGATCATGGCGTCCTGGCCGCGGCGGGTGCGCGAGCGCGGTCCGCGCTGCGACGCCGTGCCGAAGAAGGCGTCCATGATGTCCGAGAAGTTCCCGAAGCCGCCCGCGCCGAAGCCGCCGGCGCCTCCGCCGCCCTGCTGGGACAGCGGGTCGCCGCCGAGGTCGTAGACCTGCTTCTTCTGCGGGTCCGACAACACCTCGTAGGCGGCGTTGATCTCCTTGAAGCGCTCCTGCGTCTTCGGATCGGGGTTGACGTCCGGGTGCAGCTCGCGAGCGAGCCTCCGGAACGCCTTCTTGATCTCGTCCTGGGACGCGTCGCGGCGCACGCCGAGCACGGCGTAGTAGTCCGTGGCCACTTAAGACTCCGCCAGGATCTGTCCGACGTACCGTGCCACCGCTCGTACCGCTCCCATCGTTCCCGGATAATCCATGCGGGTCGGGCCGACCACGCCGAGTTTGGCGACTGCCTCGCCGCCCGAACCGTAGCCGACGGAGACCACGGACGTGGAGTTGAGTCCCTCATAGGCGTTCTCGTGACCGATTCGCACGGTCATGCTCGAATCCCCGGCCTCCCCCAGCAACTTGAGGAGCACGACCTGCTCCTCCAGCGCCTCGAGAACGGGCCGGATGGTGAGAGGGAAGTCATGTCCGAAGCGGGTGAGATTGGCGGTCCCGCCGATCATCAGCCGCTCCTCGGTCTCCTCGACGAGGGTCTCCAGCAGGGTGGAGACCACGGTCGAGACCGTACCCCGGTCCTCCGCCTCGAAGGCGTCCGGGAGGTCCTGCACGAGCTGCGGGACGTCCGCGAAGGGACGGCCCGCGATCCGGCTGTTGAGCCGGGCCCGCAGATCGGCGAGGGACGTCTCGCCGAACGGCGCGGGGCAGTTGATCATGCGTTGCTCGACCCGGCCGGTGTCCGTGATCAGCACGAGCATCACGCGCGCGGGGGCGAGCGAGAGCAGCTCCACGTGCCGCACGGTCGAACGGGTCAGCGAGGGGTACTGCACCACGGCGACCTGCCGGGTGAGCTGCGCGAGCAGCCGCACGGTCCGGCCGACCACGTCGTCCAGGTCGACGGCTCCGTCCAGGAAGTTCTGGATGGCACGCCGCTCGGGCGCGGTCATCGGCTTGACGCCGGCGAGCTTGTCGACGAACAGCCGGTACCCCTTGTCCGTGGGGATGCGCCCCGCACTGGTGTGCGGCTGGGCGATGTAGCCCTCGTCCTCCAGGACCGCCATGTCGTTGCGGACGGTCGCCGGGGAGACGCCGAGGCGGTGCCGCTCGGTGAGCGCCTTGGAGCCGACCGGCTCCTCGGTGCCCACGTAGTCCTGGACGATGGCGCGGAGCACCTCGAGCCTGCGTTCACTGAGCATCGCGCACACCTCCAGAAGTCGGCTCCGTGGTCCTCGCGGCCTTCCCGGCCGCTCGCCTGGCACTCAGCGCGCCCGAGTGCCAGCGTTCCCCGGGCCAGTGTACGGCGGAGGGGCACGGCCCCGGCAAGGGCGGTCCCGCGATGTCGTGCGCGGGGCCCGCTCACCGCCGGTGCGGTGACCGGAAGGTTCGCCGGACGGCTCGCGGCGTCCGATGCGGTGCATCGCGAGGCGGAGCGTCTCCCGCGTACGGCATGTGCCCGGGTGATGCGACGACGCGGCGAGGCGCGGTGCCGGGCGTCGCGAGCAGGTGAACCGTTCCGGTCGGGGCAGTAGCGTCGCCCCATGAGGCCGACGTGGGAGGAACAGGGGTGGGAGCGGCTGGCGCCGCGGGTCGGGCGGCGGCGCCTTCCGGGCTGGGACTGCACGGTGGGCCTGGTCGCCGGGGACGGCGCGGCGCTGATGGTCGACGCGGGGTCGGACCCCGCGGAGGGCGCGGCGCTGCGCGCGGACGCCGAACGGCTGCTCGGCGGCGGACGGAGCGTGACCCATCTCGCGCTCACCCATCCGCACTTCGACCACGTCTTCGGCGCCGCCGCCCTCACCGGGGCGGAGGTGTTCGCGGCGGCCGGTCCGGCGGGCGCGTTCACCGACGGGCGCGAGGAGCTGGCCGCGGACGCGGTGCGCAACGGGATCGATCCGGGCGTGGCGCGGGCGGCGGCGGACCGTCTCGTGCGGCCCGGGCGGGTCGTGGCGGGGAAGGTCGCCCTCGATCTGGGCGGCGGGCTGCGGGCGGTGCTGGCCGACGTGGGCCCCGGCCACACCGGGCACGACCTGGCGGTGCTGGTCACCGGCCCCGCGGGTCCCGAGGGGCGGAGCGCGCCGGGGACGGTCTTCTGCGGCGACCTGGTGGAGGAGTCCGGCGAACCCCAGGCGGGCCCCGACGCGGTCCCGTCCCGGTGGCCCGCGGCTTTGGACCGGCTGCTCGCGCTCGGCGGCGAGGACGCCGTGTACGTGCCGGGTCACGGAGCGGTGGTGGACGCCGCGTTCGTGCGGTCCCAGCGGGACGCGCTCGCCGCGCGTTTCGGCGTGTCGCGGTGAGTCCCGGCGGGATTCTCCTATCGTCGTGCGAATGCGCCAGTATTCTCCGGACCTGACTCCGCCGTGGAAGAAGCCCAGGCCCGTGCCCGAGGTCCCGGCGGACCCGGGTCTGGTGGTGGAGGAGCCCGGCACCGGTTTCTGCGGCGCGGTGATCGGCTGCGAGGCGGGCACGGTGACCCTGGAGGACCGCTTCGGCAAGCACCGGGTCTTCCCGATGGAGCCGCGCGGCTTCCTGCTGGAGGGGCGGGTGGTGACGCTGGTCCGCCCCGCGGGCGGGGCGCCCACCCGGCCGAGCCGCACCGCCTCGGGCTCCGTCGCGGTGCCCGGGGCCCGCGCCCGGGTGGCCCGGGCGGGCCGCATCTACGTGGAGGGCCGCCACGACGCCGAGCTGGTCGAACGCGTCTGGGGGGACGACCTGCGCATCGAGGGCGTCGTCGTGGAGTACCTGGAGGGCGTCGACGACCTGCCCACGATCGTCGCCGAGTTCGCTCCCGGGCCGGACGCCCGGCTCGGCGTGCTCGTCGACCACCTGGTGACCGGCTCGAAGGAGTCCCGGATCGCCGCGGCGGTCACGAGCGAGCACGCGCTCGTGCTCGGCCACCCCTACATCGACATCTGGGAGGCCGTGAAGCCGTCCTCGGTGGGCATCGCGGGCTGGCCCCGGGTGCCGCGCGGCGAGGACTGGAAGACGGGCGTCTGCCGGGCGCTGGGCTGGCCGGAGAACACCGGCGCGGCCTGGCAGCACATCCTGTCCCGGGTGCGCTCCTACAAGGACCTCCAGCCCGAACTCCTCGGCCGGGTGGAGGAACTGATCGACTTCGTCACCGCCCCGGAGTAACCGCCCCGCGGACGCCGCCGCCCGGCCCGGCCGGGCCGACCCGGGAGGCCGGACGGCGGGTGCGCCCGCGTCAGTCGACCAGGTCCCGGACGACGGCGTCCGCCAGCAGGCGTCCGCGCAGGGTGAGGACGGCGCGGCCGTCCTCGTAGGGCGCCGGGGCGAGGAGCCCCTCGGCCAGCGCGCGGCGGGAGGCCGCGAGGCCGTCGGGGCGGAGCAGGGAGAGCGGGCAGCCCTCGCGCAGCCGCAGTTCGAGCAGGATGCGCTCGACGCGCCGGTCCTCCTCGCCGAGCACCTCGCGCCCGGCGCCCGGGGAGCGGCCGGCGGCCAGCGCCGCCGCGTACGCGCCGGGGTGCTTCACGTTCCACCAGCGGACGCCGCCCACGTGGCTGTGGGCGCCGGGGCCCGCACCCCACCAGTCCGCGCCCCGCCAGTACAGCTCGTTGTGCAGGCAGCGGGCCGCCTCGGAGGTGGCCCAGTTCGACACCTCGTACCAGTCGAGGCCGGCCGCCGACAGCACCTCGTCGGCGATGAGGTAGCGGTCGGCGTGCACGTCGTCGTCGGTCGCCGGGATCTCGCCGCGCCGGATGCGGCGCGCCAGCTGCGTGCCCTCCTCGACGATGAGCGCGTACGCGGACACGTGGTCGGGCCCGGCGCCGAGGGCGGCCTCCAGGGAGGCGCGCCAGTCGTCGTCCGACTCCCCCGGGGTGCCGTAGATCAGGTCGAGGTTCACGTGCTCGAAGCCGGCCGCGCGGGCCTCGGCGACGCAGGCCTCGGGGCGGCCGGGGGTGTGGGTGCGGTCCAGTACCTTCAGCACGTGCTGCCGGGCGCTCTGCATGCCGAAGGAGACGCGGTTGAATCCGCCGTCCCGGAGCGCCGCGAGGTACGCGGGGTCGACCGACTCCGGGTTCGCCTCCGTCGTGATCTCCGCGTCGTCGGCGAGTCCGAACTCGTCCCGGATCGCGCCAAGCATCCGCACCAGGTCGCCGGCGGCGAGCAGGGTGGGGGTGCCGCCGCCGACGAAGACGGTGCGGACCGGGCGCGGGTCGTCGCCGAGGACCTTGCGGGCGAGGCGGACCTCGTCGACGAGGGTGTCCGCGTAGTTGTCGCGGGAGGCGAGCACGCCTCCGGTGCCGCGCAGCTCGGTCGCCGTGTAGGTGTTGAAGTCGCAGTAGCCGCAGCGGGTGGCGCAGTACGGGACGTGGAGGTAGAACCCGAGGGGCCGCCCGGCGGCGCCGGCCAGGGCGTGCGCGGGCAGCGCCCCGTCGTCGGGGACGGGCTCGCCGTCGGGGAGTGCGGAAGGCATGCGGTCCATTGTCCAGCACGGGCGCCGTGCGCGTGCCCGGCCGGTGGACGGGGCCCCGGGCCTCGGTCCGGGCGAGGTTCGCGCCGCTATTCGGCCTGGAGCACCAGCAGCGCCATGTCGTCCTCCGGCGGCCGGGTGCCGAAGGCGTGCACGAGTTCCCGCACGCGCTCCGCGATCGGTTCGGCGCTCAGCCCGGCGCAGCCGGCGAGCGCCCGCGCGAGGCCGTCGTCGTCGTCGAACTGGCGGGTTCCGGCGCGGCGCTCGGTCACTCCGTCGGTGACGCAGAGCAGCGTGTCGCCGGGGTGCAGCACGAACGACTCGGAGGTGTACCCGGGGTCCTCGAAGACACCGAGCAGGGTCTGCGGCGAGGCGACCTCCCGTACGCCGCCGTCGGGGGCCAGCAGCAGCGGCAGCGGGTGCCCGGCCGAGGCGAGCGTGCAGCGGACGCCGCCGTCGAACGGCACCAGTTCCCCGTAGAGCATGGACAGGAAGCGGGTCTGCGGGCCGAGGTCGGTGCCCAGCCCGGGGCCGCCCGCCGCCACGAGCGCGCGGGCCGCGGCGTCGGCCGCCTCGGTGGCGTCGTCCAGGAGGAGCTGGTTGAGCCGGTCGAGGACGTCCGCCACGTCGTACCCCTCGCGGGCGAGCAGCCGCAGCCAGGGCCGGGCGAGCCCGATCACGACGGCGGCCTCGGGCCCCTTGCCCTGGACGTCGCCGACGGCGAAGCACCACCGGCCGTGCCCGGCCGGGAAGACGTCGTAGAAGTCGCCGCTGGGGCCGCCCTTGTCGAGCGGTTCGTGGACGAGGGCGCTGCGCACGCCGGGGATCTCGGCGACCGCGCCGGGCAGCAGCCCGCGTTGCAGGACCCGGCTGATGGTGGCCTGGCGCGCGTACTGGCGGGCCGCGCCGACGGCGAGCGCGATCCGGCGGCCGAGGTCCTCGACCAGGCCGGTCACCTCGTCGGGGAACCCGGTGATCCCGGCCCGCCCGATGACGAGCGTGCCGAGCGGCCGGCCGCCCGCGATCAGCCGGTACGCGAGGGCCGCGCCGCTCGCGGCGCGGCCCCAGCGCCGCACCGGGCCACGGCACGGGGACGGGCCGGGACCGGACGGCGTCGGGCAGCCGCGGCGGGTCCTCCTCCAGGGCGGACCGCAGGCCCTCGACGAGGTGCTCGCTGCCGTGCCAGACGCGGGCGAGCCGGGGGCCGAGACCGGGGCCGTGCCCGCCCGCCCGGTCGGTCGCCTCGTCCTCCAGCCACACCGCGCACCAGTCGGCCAGCCGCGGGACGAGGAGCTGTCCGGCGAGCGCGGCGACGTGGTCCTCGTCGAGCTGTCCGGTCAGCAGGTCGGATGCCTCGGCGAGGAAGGCGAGCGCGCCGCGGTCCAGCCAGTCCCGGCCCTCGGGCGCCCGAGCCCCCGCGGGAGCGGCGTGGTCCGGTCCGGCGGCGTCTTCGGGGCCGGACCCGGCAGCGCGCCCGCTCCCTCCGCCGGCGCTCCCCGCGCCCTCGGTGCTCGCCCCGTGCCGCGTCTGCGGTGCGTGCGGCGGGCCGGCCACGTCCGGGGGGCCGTCGTCCGCCGAGCGCGGTCCGGCTCCCGGGTCGTCCGGGGCGGGCCGCGGGCCGGCCGGCGCACCCCCGTGCGCCGCGGGGACCCCGTCCGGCACGGTGGCGGCGAGCGCGTCGGCGCCGGGGAACGTCTCGGCGCCGCCGTCGAGCAGCAGACGCGCCCACACCGTCTTCACGCCCGGCCGGTAGGTGATACCCCATGCCTCGCAGAGGGCGGCCACGAGCCGCAGGCCCCTGCCGTACTCCGGCGTCCCGCAGGGCCGTTCGGGGCTGTCGTCGCGTACGGCGCGGGCCGGGTGGTGGTCGGTCACCTCGACGACGAGCGGGCCGGGCGGGCCGTCGGGGACGTGCTCCAGCCGGCAGAGCAGCTCGACGCCGGTGCCCGCGTGGACGACGGCGTTGGTGACGAGTTCGCTCGCCACCAGGACGGCGTCCTCGGTCAGCCGCTCGTCGATGACGCCGGCGCCGGGCAGGGCCCGCTCGGTCCAGTCGGCGAGGGCGTCGCGGAGGTGGCGGCGGGCGGCTCCGGCGGCGAGCGGCGTGCCGGGCAGGGTCGTACGGGCCACGGTCTCGTGTGCCGCGGTGTGCGCGGGCAGGCCCGGGGCGCACGCCATGGACTCGCGTTGCGTCGGAATGGCCCCCACGGTGCGGCTCCCTGTGCAGTTCGGACGAAGACACCCCAGCCGATGCGGACAGGGTGACAGAAAGGATGCACCCGTGAGCGGCGAGTCACCGAAATGGGCCGTCCGGCATCGACCGGTGGTAGGGCGAGCCGGGCCGGAAGCGGCCGTCCGGCAGGTGAGCGCAGGACGCCGCCGCGGGGGCCGCGGGCGGCGCGGGGCGCCGTGCACCGCGGAGGAGGGCCACACCGGCGGCGTCGATGCGGGCGCCCCCTTCACCCCGGGCGTGGAGAGCGGTCCGGTCGCAGGGAGGCCGTCGGCCGGGGCGGCAGACGGAGCCCCTGCTCGGGGCCGTGCGCCGGGAGCGGGGCGGATGACGCGTGGGCAACGGGCGAACCGGCGCGATGCGAGCGGGCGAACGGCCCGCAGCGGGCGAACCGCCCCGCGGCGAGCGGGCGAGCGACGTGCCGCGGGCGTGGGGCCCGCGGCGAGCGGCCTGCCGCGGGGGCGGAGCCGCCGAACACGCCTCCGCCCCCGGCGTGCCGGGGGCGGAGGGGAGAGAGCGCGGGAGCTGAGCGGCCGGGCCGGTGGACCGGGCCCGGGTCAGGCCTCGCGGGTGCCCGCGTACATCTCGTCGATCAGGTGCCGGTACTCGCGCTCGACGACCGGGCGCTTGAGCTTGAGGCTCGGGGTGATCTCGCCGTGCTCGACGTCCAGGTCGCGGGGCAGCAGGCGGAACTTCTTGATGGTCTGCCAGCGCTGGAGCCCCTCGTTGAGCTCCTTGACGTACCCCTCGACCATGGCGACCGTGGCGGGCGCGGCCACGACCTCGGCGTAGGAGCGGCGCTCCAGGCCGTTGTCCTTCGCCCACTCCATGATGGACGGCTCGTCGAGGGCGATGAGGGCGGTGCAGAAGTTCCGGTCGGCACCGTGCACCAGGATGTTGGAGACGTAGGGGCAGACCGCCTTGAACTGGCCCTCGACCTCGGCGGGCGCGATGTACTTGCCGCCCGAGGTCTTGATGAGGTCCTTCTTGCGGTCGGTGATCCGCAGGTAGCCGTCCGGGGACAGCTCGCCGATGTCGCCGGTGTGGAACCAGCCGTCGGCCTCCAGCACCTCGGCGGTCTTCTCGGGCAGCCCGTGGTAGCCCTCCATGATGCCGGGGCCGCGCAGCAGGATCTCGCCGTCGTCCGCGATGCGCACCTCGGTGCCGGGCAGCGGCTTGCCGACCGTGCCGGTGCGGTACGCCTCGCCGGGGTTGACGAAGGAGGCGGCCGAGGACTCGGTCAGCCCGTACCCCTCAAGGATGTGGATGCCGGCGCCGGCGAAGAAGTAGCCGATCTCCGGCGCGAGGGCGGCGGAGCCGGAGATGCAGGCGCGCAGGTTGCCGCCGAAGGCCTCGCGGATCTTCGCGAAGACGAGGGTGTCGGCGACCTTGTGCTTGGCGCCGAGCGCGAAGGGCACCGAGGCGGAGCCGGTGCGGCGGAAGTTGTCCTGGCTGGCCTTGGCGTACTCGCGGGAGACGTCGGCCGCCCACTGGAAGATCTTGTACTTGGCGCCGCCGCCCGCCCGCGCCTTGGCCGCGACCCCGTTGTAGACCTTCTCGAAGATGCGCGGGACGGCCGCCATGTACGTCGGCTGCACCACCGGCAGGTTCTCGATGATCTTGTCGACGCGGCCGTCGACGGCGGTGACGTGGCCGACCTCGATCTGGCCGGAGGTGAGCACCTTGCCGAAGACGTGCGCGAGCGGCAGCCACAGGTACTGCACGTCGTCCGGGCCGACCAGGCCGGTGGCGGAGATCGCCTTCGCCATGTACGACCAGTTGTCGTGCGGCAGCCGCACGCCCTTGGGCCGGCCGGTCGTCCCGGACGTGTAGATGAGGGTGGCGAGCTGGTCCGCGGTGATCGCGCCGACCCGCTCCTTGATCAGCTCGGGGTGCTTCTCCAGGTAGGCGGCGCCGCGCTTCTCCAGCTCGGCGAGGGTCAGCACCCAGTCGTCGCTCTCCACGCCCTCGCCGTCGATGACGACGACGTGGGCCAGCTCGGGCAGGTCCGCCCGCTTGTCCCGGGCCTTGGCGAGCTGGGCCGCGTCCTCCGCGACCAGCACCCTGCTCGCGGAGTCGGAGAGGATGAACGCCGACTCCTCCGTGTTGGTCTGCGGGTACACGGTCGTGGTGGCCGCTCCGGCGCACAGGATGCCGAGGTCGGCGAGGATCCACTCGACCCGGGTGGAGGAGGCGAGCGCGACGCGCTGCTCGGGCTCCACGCCGAGTTCGATGAGACCGGCGGCGATGGAGAAGACCCGCTCGGCGGCCTCGCGCCAGTTCAGTGACTTCCACTCGTCGGGGCCCTCGCCCGCGGCCGGGACCGGGTAGCGGTAGGCCTCGGCGTCCGGTGTGGCCGCCACGCGCTCCAGGAAGAGGGCCGCGACGGACGGCGGACGGTTCTCGATCAGGGTCTGTGTGTCGCTCACGACATCCTCCGGGCCCGCGGCGTTGCGGCTGGCTCAATTGCGGCTGTTGTTTAACTCGCGAGTAACTACCGAGCAGAGATCAGAGTAGAGCGCGTCCGGCCGGCGCGTAAGGGGCGGTGGGCCGCCACTTCCACCAGGACACCTTCCGCAGACAAGCACAGGGCCCGCCGCACCGAAGCGCGACGGGCCCTGGAATCCGGCATCCCGGTGACTACTTCTTGCCCTTGCCGGAGCCGCCGCCGTCGTCACTGGACAGCACGGCGATGAACGCCTCTTGCGGAACCTCCACGGAGCCCACCATCTTCATCCGCTTCTTGCCCTCCTTCTGCTTCTCCAGCAGCTTCCGCTTGCGGGAGATGTCACCGCCGTAGCACTTGGCGAGGACGTCCTTGCGGATGGCGCGGATGGTCTCGCGGGCGATGACCCGGGAGCCGATGGCCGCCTGGATGGGCACCTCGAAGGCCTGCCGCGGGATCAGTTCGCGCAGCTTGGCGACCAGCCGGACACCGTAGGCGTACGCCTGGTCCTTGTGGGTGATCGCCGAGAAGGCGTCCACCTTGTCGCCGTGCAGCAGGATGTCGACCTTGACCAGGCTGGAGGTCTGCTCGCCCGTGGGCTCGTAGTCCAGCGAGGCGTATCCGCGCGTCTTGGACTTCAGCTGGTCGAAGAAGTCGAAGACGATCTCGGCGAGCGGCAGCGTGTAGCGGATCTCGACCCGGTCCTCGGAGAGGTAGTCCATGCCGAGCAGGGTGCCGCGCCGGGTCTGGCACAGCTCCATGATGGAACCGATGAACTCCGAGGGCGCGAGGATCGTCGCGCGCACCACGGGCTCGTAGACCTTGTCGATCTTGCCTTCGGGGAACTCGCTCGGGTTGGTGACCGTGTGCTCGCTGCGGTCCTCCATCTCGACGCGGTAGACCACGTTCGGGGCGGTGGCGATCAGGTCGAGCCCGAACTCGCGCTCCAGCCGCTCGCGGATGACGTCGAGGTGCAGCAGGCCGAGGAAGCCGACCCGGAAGCCGAAGCCCAGGGCCGCGGAGGTCTCCGGCTCGTAGACCAGCGCCGCGTCGTTGAGCTGGAGCTTGTCCAGGGCGTCGCGCAGCTCGGGATAGTCCGATCCGTCCAGCGGATACAGGCCCGAGAACACCATCGGCTTGGGGTCCTTGTAGCCGCCGAGCGGCTCGGTGGCGCCCTTGCTCAGGGTGGTGATGGTGTCGCCGACCTTGGACTGGCGGACGTCCTTCACACCGGTGATGAGGTAGCCGACCTCGCCCACGCCGAGCCCGTCGGCCGGCAGCATCTCCGGGGAGTTGGTGCCGATCTCCAGCAGTTCGTGCGTGGCGCCCGTCGACATCATCCGGATGCGCTCGCGCTTGTTGAGCTGCCCGTCGACGACACGGACGTACGTCACGACGCCGCGGTACGAGTCGTACACCGAGTCGAAGATCATCGCGCGGGCCGGGGCGTCCTGGACGCCCACCGGCCCCGGGATCTCGGCGACGACCTTGTCGAGCAGCGCCTCGACACCGAGGCCGGTCTTGGCGGAGACCTTGAGCACGTCCTCGGGGTCGCAGCCGATGAGGTTCGCGAGCTCCTCGGAGAACTTCTCCGGCTGGGCGGCCGGCAGGTCGATCTTGTTCAGCACCGGGATGATCTTGAGGTCGTTCTCCATCGCCAGGTAGAGGTTGGCGAGGGTCTGGGCCTCGATGCCCTGGGCCGCGTCGACGAGCAGGACCGTGCCCTCGCACGCGGCCAGGGACCGCGACACCTCGTAGGTGAAGTCGACGTGCCCGGGGGTGTCGATCATGTTGAGGATGTGGGTGCGGCCCGGATCCTCGGACGGGGCCCAGGGCAGCCGGACCGCCTGGGACTTGATCGTGATGCCGCGCTCGCGCTCGATGTCCATGCGGTCGAGGTACTGAGCGCGCATCTGCCGCTGCTCGACCACCCCGGTCAGCTGGAGCATGCGGTCGGCGAGCGTGGACTTGCCGTGGTCGATGTGCGCGATGATGCAGAAATTGCGGATCAGAGCCGGGTCGGTACGGCTCGGCTCGGGCACATTCTTAGGGGTCGCGGGCACGCAGGGTCCTGTCTCTTGAGGCGCCTGTCGCCTCGGGTCGGATCGATACGTAGGCTCCATCGTCCCACGCGCGGGGAACTGCGACCGGTTTGGGCCGTGTCAGCGGGGATCGCCCCGCGCGTCCCAGGCGGCGGAGCAGGGGCCGGCCTGCGGTTCCCGGGCGACGGAACGGGAGCCGCCCCGCGCGTCCCAGGCGGCGGAGCAGGGGCCGGCCTGCGGTTCCCGGGCGGCGGAACGGGGATCACTGCACGGTTTGCGGGCGGCGACGCGAGAGCTCCCGGCCACGCACCTTCCCGGCGGCGGACAGGAGCGTGCGGACGGCACCTCGGCCGGTTCCCCGTGGAGGCGCCGGCCGACGCGGGGCGGGCCGGTCGCGCCGGGGGCGGCCACGACCGGTTTGGGCCGGTCGCGGGGCGGCTGCTAGCCTGGGTGGCCGTGTCTCGTGCCCTCTCAGCAGGAGACGCACCCAAGAAAATCAAACGGCGGGTGAGACGTGCTGTCTTGCCTGCCAGAACCTGTAGAGGCTCATTCGTGGCGAACATCAAGTCCCAGATCAAGCGGATCAAGACCAACGAGAAGGCGCGGCTGCGCAACAAGGCCGTCAAGTCCTCTCTGAAGACCGCGATCCGCAAGGCCCGCGAGGCGTCGGCCGCGGGTGACGTCGAGAAGGCCACCGAGTACACGCGCGCCGCGTCGCGCCAGCTCGACAAGGCCGTCTCGAAGGGCGTCATCCACAAGAACCAGGCCGCCAACAAGAAGTCGGCGCTTGCTTCGAAGGTCGCCGCGATCAAGGGCTGAGTCGGCTGAGCCCCCTCGGGCTCACCCTCTGAACTGCTTGACGTGACCGTCGGCCGGACCCGAGCGGGCCCTCTCTCTCCGCTCCCGACCGACACCCCCGGATCCGCGCACGATCTGCGTTCGCCACGCGGGCGTGGGTCCACCCGGCTCGAACCGAAGGCCCCGCTCGCCCCCTCTCACGGGGATCGAGCGGGGCCTTCGCTCTGCACGCGGACCCCCGGCGTCGCCTCACTCCCTCGCCGTCGCCTCGCTCCCTCACCGGAGCGGTCCGAAGCCTTCGGCACCGCGGCCGCGGTGCACCGCGGCCGTACCGCGGGCAGCGCTCCCCTACGTCGTACCTGCGCACCCCCGCCGTCGCACGTCGCACCCCAGAGCACCAACCGCCCTCCGGCCCACCCGCGCACACAGGCCACCGCACGCCGTGATGCGCGCAACGCAATCGCATCGCCTTGACCCGGGACGGAGCGCCGACGGTCGCCGAGCCTCCTCGGCGAGGTGCCGGAACTCAGCCTCGGCGGGAGCGGGCCGCCCGCGCGATGGTCACGACCGCCTTCTCCAGCGCGTACTCGGGGTCGTCGCCACCGCCCTTGACCCCGGCGTCCGCCTCCGCGACCGCCCGCAGGGCGACGGAGACCCCGTCCGGTGTCCACCCACGCATCTGCTGGCGCACCCGGTCGATCTTCCAGGGCGGCATCCCCAGCTCACGGGCGAGGTCGGCGGGCCGGCCGCCCCGCGCCGAGGACAGCTTGCCGATCGCCCGCACCCCCTGCGCGAGGGCGCTGGTGATCAGCACGGGCGCCACACCGGTCGACAGCGACCAGCGCAGCGCCTCCAGCGCCTCCGCCGCCCGGCCCTCGACGGCCCGGTCGGCCACGGTGAAGCTGGACGCCTCAGCCCGCCCGGTGTAATAGCGCCCGACGACCGCTTCGTCGATCGTGCCCTCGACGTCCGCGGTCAGCTGCGCCACCGCCGACGCCAGCTCCCGCAGGTCGCTCCCGATGGCGTCCACCAGCGCCTGGCACGCCTCGGGGGCGGCCGATCGGCCGAGCGCCCGGAACTCGCCGCGCACGAACGCCAGCCGGTCCGCCGGCTTCGTCATCTTGGGGCAGGCGACCTCCCGCGCCCCAGCCTTGCGCGCCGCGTCCAGCAGGCCCTTGCCCTTGGCGCCACCCGCGTGCAGCAGCACCAGGGTGATCTCCTCGACGGGCGCCCCGAGATACGCCTTGACGTCCTTGATCGTGTCCGCCGACAGGTCCTGCGCGTTGCGCACCACCACGACCTTGCGTTCGGCGAACAGCGAGGGACTCGTCAGTTCCGCGAGCGTGCCGGGCTGCAACTGGTCCGGCGCGAGGTCCCGGACGTCCGTGTCGGGGTCGGCGGCGCGGGCGGCGGCCACCACCTCCTGCACGGCGCGGTCGAGCAGGAGGTCCTCCTGGCCCACGGCGAGTGTGAGGGGGGCGAGGGGGTCGTCTTGTGCGGTCTTCGTGGCCATCCCCCGAAGCATCCCACGCGCCGCCGACAACCGGCGCCGCGCTCCCGGCGCAGACGCCGACCTCGGTCCCAGCGCCGGCCGAGATCCCGGTCCCGGCCGCAGTCCCGGCCCCGGCCGCACCGCCTTCCCCCGCCCTCCGGACACCGGCGGGCGGTCCCTGCCCCTGCCACGGCAGCCGGCCCCGGTGCCCGAGAGGAGCCCTGGTGCTCGGGAACCTCCGTGCCCGACAGCCTCCGTGCCTGGGAGGAGCACCAGTGCCCGGGAGGAGGCCCGGTGCCCGCCGACCTCCGTGCCCGGGAGGAGCCCCGGTGCCCACCGACCTACGTGCCCGGCAACCTCCGTGCCTGCCCGGCAGCCTCCGTGCCCGGACGAGTGCGTCCTCGGCAACCTCCTGTCCCGGGAGACTCCGTCCCCGGCATTCTCCGTGCCCGGGAGGAGCCCGGTGCCCGGCCGCATCCGTGCCCAGGTGACTCCGTGCCGGTAACCCGCTCTGCGGAGCCTCCGATCCTCGGGACCCCGGAACTCGGAGGCTCAGCCGCCCGGCAGCGCGTGCTCGGCCCCGTGCATCCAAGGCGTCGGCACGCGGGGCCGCCTCGGCACGCGGTCCGCTAGCCGGGGCACGGAAGCGGCACCCGGTCGCCGGCCCCCGACGGAGGTCACGGCTCCTCGCGCCAGCCCTCCCACTCCGCGGCGAACGCGTCCAGCTCCTTCGGGTCGAGCCGCTCGTCGGCGTCCGTCAGGACGACCAGCCACTGCGCGTCCTCGGCATCGTCCTCGCCGGCCAGCGCGTCCCGGACGAGCTGCGGCTCCTCGTGCAGCCCGAACCTGTCCCCGACGGCCTCCGCCGCCTCCTCGGCGGCATCACGGTCGGGCAGCACCAGCACATGTCTCACGTCGCTCACCCGGACATTTTCCGCCACGCCCACCGCCGCCGGTCCCCGGGGGCGGCAGTGGAGGCCCCGCCCCGACAGCCGCGACTCGCGGCGTCACGGCCGGGCCGAGGCCGACGCGGTTCTCGGGCATCCCGGCGAGCGGGCCCGAAGAACGGCGTGGACGCCGAACCGCAGGACCCGGCACGGTTCCGGAGGCCGGCACGCAGCCGCAGCCGACGCAGCCCACCTGCGCGGCCCGGCCCACCTGCGCGACCCGGCCCACCTGGATGGGGCGGGCCAGGGACGCGGGCGACCGCGCGGATCGGCGCACACCCACCACCCCGAACCGCGCTCGGCGCGACGCGGCGCACACCGCGGACCCCGCTCGCCGCCGGGAAGCGGCACGCGGCCCGGCCCCGGATCGCCGCCGAAGGGCGGCAGGTACCGGCAGTGGCCCAGCTGGCGACGGGCGCGAGGCCGGGACGCGGCCCGAGCGCGCCGATCGGCACAAACCCCCACCCGACACCGCCCCGCACACCCGGGACCCCCTTTCCGCCCCGAGAAGCGGCACGCGTCCCGGGCCGGCCCCGCGGCGGCCACCCGCACTCGCTCCTCCCCGCCCCGCCCCCCGTCAGCCCGACGGGTGCGCGGCCGGGACGCGGCGCGGGTCCGGGTGGGGCGGGCTCGGTGGGGCGGGGTGCGCGGGGACCGTCATCCCGTCCTGCCCAGCTCCGGGACCCGGTCCAGCTCGATGCCGAACCGCTCCCGGTAGACGTCCAGCACCTCCGCGTCCGTGGCGACCTCGACCACCTCCTTCGTCCCGTCGGCGGCCGTCGCCGTGAACGTACGACCGCTGAGGGTGATCCGTCCGCCGTCCTTCGTGACCCGCGAGCAGACGAGGGAACGGGAGAAGTGCGACAGCGGTGACGTGCTGTGCCACCAGGACCCGGCGACGAAGTCCCCGAGGACCCGCGGCCGGGTCTCCAGCCGATAGCGGCGGCGGCCGTCCAGGACGACGTCCAGGTCCTCGCTCTCCCGGCCGCCGCCCGCGTCCCGCACCCCCGCCGCGTCCGGCCCGGATTCCACGACCCGGAACACCCCGCCCGGGTCGCGCTGTTCGCCCCGGTCGCCGAAGGCCAGCGGCCAGTGGCTGTGGGCCCCGAACCCCACGTCGGTGATCCAGTCGCCTCCGTCCACCGTCCTGACCCGCAGGGCGAGATGGTCGAAGGGAATCCCGAGCCCGCCGTCCTCCCCGTACACCCGTGCCGCGAGCAGCGTCACGTCGAAGCCGAGTGAACCCAGCAACGCCCCGAACGCGCCGTTCAGTTCGTAGCAGAAGCCCCCTCTGCGGGCGCCCACCAGTTTGTCGACCAGCCTCTCCTCGTCCAGCACGATCTCCTCGCCGAGGTGGATCGACAGGTTCTCGAACGGCACCGTCCTCAGGTGGCGCGACTGGAGATCGCGCAGCACGTCGGACGTGGGCCACGCGGGGTGCTCGGCCCCGATGCGGTGGAGGTAGGCGTCGGCCTGTGCGGAGTTCATGACCTCAGTGTCCCGTCACCCGCAGGGCGGCGCCCGCACCGGCGACGGCGAGCGACCCGTCCTCGTCGGTCCTCAGCACCTGCGCGCCCCCTGCTCTCAGCGCCGCCAGCGTGCTCGGCGCCGGATGGCCGTAGACGTTGTTCCTGCCGCACGAGATGAGCGCGAGCCGCGGCGCCACCAGCCGTATGAGGCCGGGGTCCTGGTAGGCGGACCCGTGATGGGCGACCTTGAGGACGTCCACGCGGGCCGCCTCCGCCGCCGCCGGCGTCCTCGCCAGCGCCTGCTGCGCGGGCGGTTCGAGATCCCCGAGCAGCAGCAGTCGCAGTCCCGACGACCTCACGAGCAGGGCGACGCTCGCGTCGTTCGGGTCGTCCGGCGCCGGTGCGGGGGCGGGCGGCGGCCACAGCACCCGCCAGTCGAGCGGCCCGGTGCGCCGGTACTCGCCCGCCTGCGCCCGGACGACGGGGATGTGCCGCGCGGCCGCCTCCGCGCGCACGAACGCGGCCTGGTCCGCCGGTTCCTCGAACCCCGTCGTCTCGATCGCCCCGACCGAGCGCCCGGCGAGCACGCCCGGCAGACCCGCCACGTGGTCGGCGTGGAAGTGCGTCAGCAGCAGGAGCGGAATCCTGGTGATGCCGAGGGCGCCGAGACAGCGGTCGACCCGCACGGGGTCCGGGCCGGCGTCCACGACCACCGCGGTGCCGTCCCCCGCGGCCAGCACCGTCGCGTCGCCCTGGCCCACGTCGCACATCGCGAACCGCCAGCCCGGCGGCGGCCATCCGGTGATCACCCGCGTCAACGGCGGTGGCTGCACCACGGCCAGCAGGAACAGCACCGCGCACACGCCGCTCAGCCAGGGGCGCCGCAGCAGCGCGCGCCCCACGCGTACGGCGACCAGGATGAGGACGGCCAGCAGTGCCGCCCCCGCCCAGCTTCCGGGCCAGTCCACTCCCCCGCCGGGCAGGGACGCCCCGGTGCGGGCGATGTCGGCGATCCATCCGGCGGGCAGGCCGGCGCACCAGGCGCACGTCTGCGCCACCGGCATCGCCACCGCGGCCGTCGCCAGCGTGGCGAAGCCGAGCACCGTGGCCGGGGCCACCGCGATCTCGGCGAGCAGATTGCAGGGCACCGCCACGAGGCTCACCCGGGCCGACAGCACGGCGACCACGGGTGCGCACAGGGCCTGGGCCGCAGCGGCGGCGGCGAGCGCCTCGGCCGCCCGGGCGGGCACCCGGCGCCGGCGCAGTGCGGCGCTCCAGCGCGGGGCGAGCGTCAGCAGGGCGCCGGTCGCGAGCACCGACAGCAGGAACCCGTAACTCCTGCACAGCCACGGGTCGTACAGCACGAGCAGCAGTACGGCGGTGGCCAGCGCCGGGACGAGCGACCTGCGGCGCCCGGTCGCGATGGCGAGCAACGCCACCGACCCGCAGGCCGCCGCCCGCAGCACGCTCGGGTCCGGCCGGCACACGACCACGAACGCGAGGGTGAGCGCGCCGCCGAGGAGGGCGGTCGCCCGCAGCGGGACGCCCAACCGGGGCGCCAGGCCCCGGCGTTCCGTCCGCTGGGCGATTCCCGCGGGTCCGATGAACAGGGCCAGCAGGATCGTGAAGTTGCCGCCGCTGACGGCGAGGAGGTGGGTGAGGTCGGTGGCCCGGAACGCCTCGTCCAACTCCGGTGTGACCCGTGTGGTGTCGCCGACCACCAGGCCGGGGAGGAGGGCGCGCGCGTCCGCGCCCAGGCCGTCGGTCGCTGCGCGCAGTCCCGCGCGAAGCCGTCCGGCGAGGCGCTGCGGACCGGACGGCGCCGCCACCACCCGCGGCGGCGCGCTCCCCCGCACCCGCAGCACCGCCGCGATGTCGCCCCCGCCCGACAGGGCCGGCACGACCCGTGCGGCCACCCGTACCCGGGTCGACGGCAGCAGCGACGACCAGGGCGAGGGCTCCCCGGCGCGAGGCACGGGCCCGCGCCGGGAGCGGACGTCGACGATCACCAGGACCGGCGTCCGGGTGGCCGACACCGTGCCGTCGCCCTCCTCGATCCGGGTGACCCGCGCGTCGAAGAGCAGGGCCGTGGGCGTCATGCGGTCCCCGGTCACACGGGGGCGGGTGAAGCGCGGATCGGAGGTGACCTCCACGTCAGCCGTCACGTGGGCGGACCGCCGGGCGAGTTCGGGGACCGGACCACGCCGCAGGTCCGCGCCGTGCAGCCCGGCGGAGGCCGCGGCCGCGGCGGCGCAGAGCAGTACGGCCGCCGCCGTCACCCGCACCCGGCCAGACCCCCGCCCCTCTGCCACCCGCACCCGGCCGCGCCTCCGCCCCTCCGGCGGCCCGCCCGGCCTCCGGCCCGGGTCCGGGGGCGGCTCCCCGGGCGAGCGCCCGTGCGGCACCCTTCCCGGCCCGGGCGGCTGCGGAGGCGGCTCCTCGTCCGGCCGCGGAGGCAGGCCCGCGCCTGCCTCCCGAGGCAGTCTGCCGTCTTCCCTCGGAGGCACCCGATGCCTCTTCTCCCGGGCGGGCGCGGCGGTCCGCCCGGCGGCGCCCAGCAGCACGGCTCCGGCCGCCAGGCACGTCACTGCCCATCCGACGGCCCACATGGCCGGCGCCCCCACCAGCAGCGCGGAGGTCGCCCAGACCGCGAGGGCGGGCGGCACGAGCCGGAGGTCGACCGGTCCCTCCACTCGAGGATGTGCTGCGCCCAGCCGCTTCCCGGAGCCGGCGTGCACGGGCGCTCGGCCCCGGGCGGCGGGCCGCTCCGTCCGTCCGGCCCGGGTGTCGTCGGGCCGGTCCCGTGCCCCGAGTCGTCCGCGGGCGCTCGCCCCGGTGCGGCTCGGGACGCCTCGGCTCTGCCCGCCGCCGTCCCCCTCGCCGGGATCGCTCATGGCCGCACCAGGTCGCGAAGGTCGGAGAAGCGGCGGTCGCCTACAGGTACACAGCTACCTAGCAAAACAGCAAAGAAGCGGCCCCCGGCGGTGTTGGAGCACCGACCGAGGGCCTGACCGACCTACCTGACCAACCAGGAGACCGGGTCCATGGATCATCCCATGCCGTCCGCGCCGCGGACCATCACCCTGCCCACCGTCGACCACGGAACCGTGGTCCTCCCCGAACCCACCTGGTGCGCCGGCCACACCGACCACCACCCCGACACCAACCGCGCCGACATCCTCCACACCGGGCCCGACACCCCCCTCACCTTCCACGGGCGGACCCTCTCCACCGCCTGCCTCACCCAAGCCCCCCACGCCAGCCGCGACCGGGACGTCCGCATCTCCGTGAGCATGTACGGCGCCGAGCTCGACCCGACCGGGGTGTACGAACTGGCCGCGGCCCTGGACGCGTACGCGGACCGGCTCCGCGATCTCGCCGACCAGTTGGCCGCGCTCCTCGCCGGGGGTGCCCGGTGAAGCGCGACCCGCTCCTGTGGGCCGCGCTCGCCGCGGTCCTCACCGTCCTCGCCTCCGCCGAGTACCAACTCGCCGTCGCCTGCGGCTTCGGCCAATACGTCGCCGCCGGGGTGCCGGCCGCGCTGGACGTGTACGCGCTCGCCGCGCTCCGCGCCCGCCGCGACGTGTTCGCCGTGGTCCTCACCCTGATCGGGGTGAACGCGGCCTCCCACCTTGTGGAGGTCGGTCTCCTGCCCGTGTCCGTGGGCCTGGTCGTCGCGGTCTCGGCGGTCGCCCCGCTGGTTCTGTGGCGCGTCCACCGGCTCTCCGAGGGGAAGCCGGTGACGCCCGAGGTGACCACCGAGGTGACCACCGAGGTGACCACCGAGGTGACCGTGACCCGCGCCGGCCAGGAACCGCGCCCCGCACTCCCCGAGCCGCCCCGGGTGGTCATCCCGACCGCCGTCCCCGGCCCCTGGAAGGCCGGCGAGCCCCCGGCCCCCGTGACCACCGCGCTGCCCGCTGTGGCGGCCCGCCAGGTGGTCACCCTGCCGGTCGTCCGCACACCGTCTGAGCTGCGCAGAGAAGCCCGCAGGCTGCACCGGGAGGCGGTCAGGTCGACGAGCCGGCCGGTGACCGTCAAGACGCTGCAAGACGAACTCGGGCTCAGCCGCCGGGACGCCACCGAGTTGCGGCGTGAAGTGGTCGAGCGGCCGTGATCCTCGCCGGATTCTTCGCCGTCGCAGCGCTCCTCGGTCTGGCCGGCCTCGCCCTGGTCGACCCCCGCACCGTGCCCCCGGTCTCCGGCACCTGCGCCCTCATCCTCACCCTCGCCGCGCTCGCCGTGGCCATCCTCCGCTGAGGACACCACCTTGAACTACGTCACCACCGGCGGGGTCACCGTCGGACTCTGCATCCTCGCCCGCTTCCTCATCACCTGGTGGCCCGGCCGCAAAGCCCTCCTGAAAGACCCCGCCCGCCGCGCCGCCGAGGTGGGCCCCTTCCTCATCGCCTGGGCCTACGGGTGCCTCGCCGTCCTCGGCGTCGGCGGACTGATCGGCTGGGCCGCGGACACCGCGCTGTGGATCTCGAACTGGCTCGGCGACGTCGCCCTCGTGTGGGGCGTCGGCGGCCGGTCCGGGCAACACGGTGCCGGCGCCGCCTACCAGCCGCTCACACAGACCGGGGGCGCCCTCGTCCTCGTCCTCACCGCGGTCCTGCTCGCCGCGGTCAAGAAGTCCCGCTTCGGGCACGACATCAAAACGGGCGCCTGGTGCGGGGTGTGCCTCGGCACGTCCGCCGGGGTGGCCGGGTTCGCGGCGGCCCCGCTCGCCGAGGGCGTCAACTGGCTCGGCGATGTCCTCTACGGGGCGTTCTGATGGGCCGCCGGAAGCAGGCCGAGGACGAGCCGGTCGAGCCGTCCCAGTCGGCCGGCGCGTGCGTCCTGGTCGTCCTCGCCGGGGTGGTTGTGGCGGTCGTGTTCCGCCTGTCGGTGGCGGTCGGTGTCCTGGCGCTGTGGGTGGTCGGGGCGGTCTCCCTGTGGCGGGCCGCCCGCCGACGGATGTCCGATTCGTCCGCCACTCCCCCACCGAGAGGGGTTGCCCCCGAATCCGGTGAAGCTGCACGTCGCAGGCTTGCGAAGGCGAGAGGGGCTCTCGACCCGAACGGGGTTATGTGCATCTACCACCCGCCTCGGGAGGAGGTGAGCGAGGCATGATCCACAGGCTTGCCCGAGCCCTCTACACCTACGACTACTGCCGCGTCTGCGGCTGGTGGGTGAAGGACTGCGGCCACCCCCAAGGCTGACCACACGACGGAGCGGCCCCCCACGAACACTCGCGGGGGGCCGCTCCCATACCCGGACCGGCCGCTACGCCTGGGAAGCGCGGCCCGCCCGGGAACCATGACACCGGCAGTCACAGCGCACGACCATCAACGGCGCCTCCCACGCGGGCGCTCCCGGCCGCCGGACGGGCCCCGGGCCGTCACACAGCCCGTGCTCGCCGAGGCTGCACTCGGGTGTCTCCTCGGCCTTCCTGGCCGTCTTCACGGGCGGTCGCTGTACGCGGTGAGGCCGCGCTGCTCGCGGCACGGGGCGCACGCGTACAGGCCGGCGCCGGGCCCGGATGCCTGCTCGATGATCTGGATGAGCCGCGCGGTCTGTGAGTGCCCGCGGTGCCAGTGGCACCAGCCGTAGCCGGTGGCCTCTCCCGTGGGGGTGCGTGCGTCGGTACGCTCTGCCATGTCGACTCCACCCAGTCGTCCGTTCCCCGGGGCCGTTCGCGCGGTCGCCGGGGCTTTCTGTGGTCACGGTAGGCAGCCTGTACACCCCTGTCCATGCCTAGGCATGGCTATGTATCTCTATGCCCTGTTACGTCCGAATATCTACAGTCGGACGGGTGACCGACTACGACCCGACCCGGCCCAAGTGGGAGCAGATCGCCGAGGTACTCCGCGCCCGCATCACCTCGGGCGAGCTTCCGCCCCGCACTCTCGTGTCCGAGGTGCAGCTGGAGGCCGAGTTCGGCGTCGCCCGCGGGACCGTGCGGAAGGCGACGGCCGCGCTCCGCGAGGAGGGGCTCATCACCACCACGGCGGGCATGGGCAGCTTCGTGGCCGGGCGCCCGTAGAGGGACTGGCCGGCGAGGGTGCCGCCACCGTGCGCGCAGTGGGCAGTGGGCCAGTCGTAGGGATATCCCCACAACTGGAGTGCCGCCCACGCACACGCGGTGGGCAGGCGCGTTATCAATTCTGATAACGCGAGTGTCCCGTGCCACCCGCGTGCGCGCGGTGGGCAGCGACCTCGCGGAGGTGCGCAACATTACGCACCTGTGCCGCCCACGCGCCCGCGGCCGGTCGCGTCGTCGGCAACCGTGTCGATATCGACACGACTGAGGGGGCGCCGCACCGGCACCCCCTCGAACCTCAACCATGGTCGAGATCTACGCCCGGCGCTCAATCTCTACGCCCAGCCGCTCCCCCAACTCGAACAGATGCGCCGGACTCCCCACACACCCATCCTCATGCCGCAGGAACACCGACCCCGCCCCCGTCACCCGCAAGTCACCCGCACACCCCGGGCACTCCAGCGCCAGGATCGCGGCACGGTGAACCGTGACCGCGGCCCGCAACTCCTCCGGGGCATCCGCCGGCACCTTCGGCGCCACCATCACGGCCGGGCCCCGCTGCCACACCTCACAGCCGCCCGGCACGTCGCGCTCCCAGACGGGCTCGGCGGCCCGCACAGCGGCCAGGAGACGCACGTCCCGCTCCCGCTGCACCCGGCGCCGCTCCTTCGCCTTCCTGCCGTTCACCCGATCACCTCCTGCCGGAGAGGACGACCTGCACGTCCCCGCCACCGATACCGACCTGCTTGCGGATGAGCCCGATGATCTGCTCGCCGAACGCGTCGCCCGCGCGGAGCGTCGTCGTCCCCGGCACCGAGGCGGTACCTGAGCCGGCAGATGTTCCCGCGGTTGCGGCGGCCGGCCCGGGTGCTGCCATCAGGCTGCCCATGGCGCTGCCCAGCGCGGGCGTCCCGTTCAGGGCGCCGACCATGTCCGGCAGCTGCCGGGTCAGCCCCAGCAACTGCCGTCGTAGTGCGGGGACCTGCGCGGCGATCCCGTCCTGGAAACCGGCGATGATCAGGCGTCCGGCCGGGGTGAGGAGCCGCGCGTCCTTCGCTGGCGGGCCCTTCTCCTTGGGGATCATCGCCGTCAGCTTGTGCAGCGCGGACCGCACGCTGCCGAACTTCGACACAATGCCGCGGATCAGTCCGGCGATCAGGTTGCGGCCCGCTGCAACGAGGATGCTCCCCAGGCCGCTGAAGATCGAGCGAATGCGCCCCGGGATCGACCTCACGAACGCGATCATTTCGAGGGCCTTCACCACGGTCGCCGTCTTGATCGCCGACCAGTGCTTGATGATCAACCCGAGGAGTGTCCAGTTCAGGAACGCCGTGTAGAGCCGGCCCGGGATCGCCTTCACCCAGGCGACGATGCTGTTCCACCACGACACAGCCGTCGACTTGATCGACGACCAGTGGGAGATGAGCAGGCCGATCAGGGTGAAGTTCATGAAAGCGGCGACCAGCATGTCCTTCGCCCACACGATCTTGGCGACGATCCAGTCCCACACCGCGATCGTCGCCGCCTTGATCTGGTCCCAGTACACGACGATCAACGCGACCAACGCGGCGACCGCGAGGATCGCCCAGCCGATCGGGCCCATCGCGACGAGCCACTGCGCGGCCATGGTGGCTGCCCAAGCGACTGCTCGCGCAGCCATGAGCCCGAACTGGATGATGGTGGTCGCTGCGACCCGGACGACGGCCAGGAGCCAGGTGGCGGTCATCCGGGCTGCGGACGCGGCCCACACTGCTGCGGTGCGCGCGGCGGACACGGTGGCTGCGGCGGCGATGCGGATGCCGCTCATTACGGCTGCTGCGGCCATGCGTGTCCACGCGGCGATGTAGCTGAGGGCGGCGCGGGCCATGGATGCGCCGATGCGGACTCCGGCGAGGACGATGCGGCCGACGGCCATGGCGAGGCGGATGAGGAAGCGTCCGACGGCGGCGGCCATGCGGCCGAACCAGCGGATGAACTTCGCGGCGCCGCGTCCGAACTTGGCGATCGCGGCGAACGCGCTGCCGAACATGCTGATCATCTTCCCGACGATGATCAGGAGCGGGCCGACGGCCGCAGCCACAGCACCGACAATCACACCGACGCGGAGCATCGCCGGGTTCGTCTTCCCCAGCGACTGCGTCAGCCCGGTCAACTTCTCCGCGAACTTCGTCGCGAACTCCAGTAGGCCACTGTCACCGATCGCGATCATCAGTCCTTCGAACGCGGACTGAAGCCCCTTCAGCGACCCGTTCAACCCCTCCATCCGGGTATCGGCCATCTCCTTGGCCGCACCCTTGGAGTTCTTCAGCTCGTCCGTGAACTTCTGCAAGCCCTTCGAGCCCTGCCCCATCAGCGCTTGCAGCTTGGGCCCGGCCTCCAGACCGAAGATCCCCATCACGTCGCTGATGTCGGCGCCCTTGTCGACCAGGTCCTGAAGGATGTCGGTGAGCGGACGGACCTTCCCGTTCGCGCCCATCGCGGCCACACCGAATGCCTTCAGCTTCTTCCCGCCCGCAGAGCTGGACGAGGCGAGCGTGGCGAGCATGTTGTTCAGCCCGGTGCCGGCGGAACTGCCTTGGATGCCCGCGTTGCCGAGGAAGCCGATTGCGGCGGCGGTCTGCTCGAACGACCACCCCGCAGCCTTCGCCGTCGGCGCGACGTACTTGAACGACTCGCCGAGCATGGACAGGTCGACGTTCGCGGACCGCATGGTCTGCGCGAGGACATCCGCGACACGGGCACTCTCGGTGGCCTTGACGCCGAACCCGGACATGATGTTGGAGGCGATGTCGGCGGTCGATGCCAGGTCGGTGTTGCCGGCCGCGGCCAGGTTCAAGACGTCGGGCAGCGAGGACATGATGTCCTTCGTCTTGAACCCGGCCATCCCGAGGAACTCCATCGCGTTCGCTGCCTCGGTGGCGGAGAACTGCGTGGTCGCGCCGAGTTGCTTGGCCTGCTCGCGCATCTTGGTGAAGTCGTCGCCGGTCGCTCCGGTGACGGCGCGTACGCCGTTCATGCCCGACTCGAAGTCGCCGGCCATCTTCAACGCTGTGGCGCCGACGCCGATCAGCGGCAGGGACACGTTCTTGGTGAGCTTCTGGCCGGTGGTGTCCATGGCGCCGCCGACCTGTTGGATGGTGTTGCGTGCGCCTTGGACGCGGGAGTTGAACTGGGCGTCGTCGAGTCGCAGCACCATCGACAGTTCCCCGAGGGTCAGCGCCATACCGGGCCGCCTCAGAATCCGCCGGTCGCGGCGGCCGGCGGACGGGCCATGCCGGCCCGACCGATCGCCTTCCCGACGGACTCGCCACCGGGGACCGGGAGACGCTCCGGGTGCTCTGCCGCGGCACGCTGCACCAGGTAGCGGACGAGCGGTCCGGGCAGGGAGTCCGCGACCGCGTGCCGCACCCCGCGCACTGCGACGTAGGGACGCGCCCCCCAGGTGGCGTCGGCCAGGTCCAGGCGGGCGTCTCCGTCGTAGGGCTTGAGGGCGCGGTGGGCGGCCTTGATGGCGGTGTTGCGGGTCTCGCACGCGTCGATCAGTTCGGCGAGCGCACGGGCGGCCGTCTCGTACTTCCGTGCCACGTCGGTGAGGGGGTGGCCGGCGAGTTGTGCGGCGGCCTGGTCGATCGCGTCGGTGCGCTGCCGGTCGGCCTCAGCCTCGCGGAGGGCGGTCGCCCGCTTCTCGGCCTGCTTGCGCTGGAGGCCGGCCCACCACCGGGACTTGCGGGCCTGCTCGATGTCGTCGGGGCTGACGCTGGTGTCGCCGTCGATGACCTTGGACTCAAGCTCGGCGAGTTGCGCGTCCGCCTGCTCGACCTCCTGGTCGGCGGCGGCGAGGATCTGCTCGGGCGTCTCGGTGCTCATGCGGCGTCGCCTCCGAGTTGCTCGTCGTCGGCGTCCGGGGCGACCGCGCCGGGGGTGTGCTGCGCGGTGAAGACGTGCCTCTGCCGGTCGACCGCTGGTGCTGCGGCCCGATCCTGCTCCCGGAGTCTGGCGAAGCGCTCAGCGCGCGTCTCGCGGTGTTGGTCCTGGCTTCCCATCCGGGGCCTCCGTGCGTCCGTAGCGGAGCGCATCGAGGTCCCTGGGGCGGACGGCCCACACGCCACCGACGCGCTGGGCCGGGAGGCGGCCGGTGCGGGCGAGCCGCCGCGCGTACTGGGGTGTGCACCCGAGGACGGCGGCGGCTTTCCTCATGCCCAACATTTCCTCTGACCCGGTGTCCACTGTGGTGGGTGCGGCGGCCGGGGTTTCGGGGGCGAAACTGCGGTGGCCGTGGGCGGCGTTGTGCAGCTCTCGGAGGATGCGTGCGGCCTCGGGGGTCGGTCGCCCGCCGTCGGCGCGGTAGGCGACGGCGAGGCCGGCGGCGAGGATGCGTTCGAGGGCGCGGGCCGCGGTGCGGGGGACGGTGAAGACGACGACGTCCTCGGGGCCGGGGTCGGTCACTGGTCCGGCCGTTCCCGCTGGGCGATCCGGTCGGCGAGGAGCCCGCGTGCGGCGTCGGCTACCCGGCCGCGGGCTGTGGTGTGGTCGATGCCGGCGTGTCCGGCGACGGCGCCGGTTGCGAGTGCGCCGAGCCCGCATACGACGGTGATCAAGTCGGGCCACGGGAGGGCGACGAGGAGTTCGTCAACGTCGGCGTCGCGGCCCTCTGCGGTCGCGGCGAGGATGGCCCATACGCGGTCGCCGAGTTGGTCGGTGGTCAGGTGCTCCTCGGTCACGGCTGGCCGTCCTGCGGGCTGGCTTCGGCTGCGTCCCACTTCCCCACCAGAGCCTCGTGAAGGGCGCCGAGCAGGCTCTTGGCCTCTGCCGTGTCGTCGGGGGGGCCGTCCACGCCGACGATGCGGACGTGCGCTGAGGCGAGCGCGTCGATGGCTTTCGCGGCGAAGAACACGTCCTTCGCGTCCGTCGCGGCGTGCAGCTGCTCGCGGGCCTGGTCGATGTCCTCCAGCAGATGCCCGCCGAGGAGTACGCGCTTGGCCTTGGCGTCGATGACGCGGGCCTCGGTCGCCTGCGCGGTGGCGGTGCGGTCGAAGGTGACGCCGGCCTCGGCGGCGATGCGGGTGACGGTGGTCGGGGGGATGCCGGTCAGTCGGGCGACCTCGTTCCGGCCGTGTCCGGCGCGCGCGAGGTCGACCACTTGGGTACGGGGGTCGGGGGTGTTGGTCATGGTGCTCCGTTCTGGGGTGGGCTCGCGCGCGTGTGGTGCGGACCGGGCCAAGCCGCGGGGCGACGGTCAGGGCTGGCAGGTGACCCATTTCCTAGGGCGAGTGGGTCACCTGGTCGTCTACTGATTCATGGCGCCTGGGAAATGAATCAGTAGGCGGGCTCGTGGGTGGGCCGGTAGACCACGTGGCGAGGCCGGCGCGGCGGGCTGCGGTGAGGCTTTCGCGGCGCTCCTTGGCGGCCTGGATCTTGACGCGGGCTGCGGCGATGCGGGCTTGTACCTGCTGTTCGACGTGGGATTCGGTCATGGGGTCCTCTTGCGGTCGGTGGGTCGGTTGTTGGCGTTGCGGAACCAGCAGGCGAGTAGTGCGGCCTGTTCCCAGCCGAGGCGCTTGTAGATGGCCTCGGCGTCGTCGCGGTAGGGGCCGGGGTTGGGTTGGCCGTAGACGTAGCCGCGGACGGCTGTGGCGAGGAGGGCGGCTCGGTCCCAGCCGTATTTGTCGACCAGGGCGGTGGCGAGTGCCTGGTAGAGGTGGGGGTCCTCGCACATGTCGTCTCCAGTGATCTTGGTTCGAGGGGTGGCGAGTGGTGGGTTGTGGTGGGTTCTCCGTAACTCGCTACGCGTACGCGCCTGTAGAGAAACCGGGAAACCCACCACAACCCACCACTCATGCAGGTCAGAAGGGCGTCTCGTCCTCGTCGTCACCGTGACTGGTGAGGATCAGGCCGAGCCAGACGGCGCCGACGCTGCGCTGCTTCTTCTCGAAGTTGCGGGCCTTCATGGACGTCGCGAACGAGACCTCGGTGCCGATCACGTCGTCCTTCAATCCGCTCGCGTGGCACCAGGTAGACCAGGCCGTGAACAACTCCCGGGCCCGTACGGAGCCGTGAGGGCTGGCCATGGTCCTCTCGGCGAGGAACCGGCCCAACGCGTCCGAGTCGGCCTGATACGCCTCGGTACGGGCACGCACGGCGGCCGGCGGATTCAGCCCTTGGTCCTGGTAGCTGAGCCAGCCGTCGTACAGCCAGGCGAGGACGGCATCCGAGGCGCCCCTGAGCCTCTCGGGCAACTCCGGGTCCCGCTCCTCCGGAGGAATCACTACGTCGAACGGCACGACCAAGATCCGGCGCCACACCGCGGGATCATCC
Source organism: Streptomyces sp. NPDC048566 (assembly GCF_043199735.1). Taxonomy (NCBI): domain Bacteria; kingdom Bacillati; phylum Actinomycetota; class Actinomycetes; order Kitasatosporales; family Streptomycetaceae; genus Streptomyces; species Streptomyces sp. NPDC048566. The sequence continues at coordinate 33,471 of NZ_JBICWL010000014.1, read as the reverse complement.
CCGGAGACCTCGGGAAGATGGTTCGTGAGCATGATCAAGGTGTGGGACGGGTCGAACGTGATCGGGTTCCGGTGCATCAGGTTCGCCTCGATGGGGTCTCCACCGACCAGCCGTTTCATCGTGGCCTCAGCGAACTTCCGGCCCTTCTCTGTCTCGGAGCAGAACGCCAGCCGGGCGCCGCGGAGCCGCATCTTGAACGCGCCGTGCCGCTCGTGCTTGGCCTGCATGAGCATCGCCGGATCGATCTCGATGGCGTAGTCACCGAAGGCGGACATGACCGCGTCGCGGATGGTGCCCTTCCCGTTCGCTCCGGTCCCGGTGAAGATCGGCATGACGTGCTCGGTGACCTTTCCCAGCAGGGCGTATCCGAAGAGGCGTTGCACGAACGCGCGCACGTCCTCGTCGGGCAAGATCCGCTTGAGGAAGTCCTCCCACTCGTCGTACGCGCCGCCCCCGACCTTCCCGCCCGCGACCTTGGTGATCAGGTGGGCTCGGTCGTTGTCGAGGACCGCTCCGTTGCGGAGATCGAGCGTGCCGGCCGGGGTGTTGAACAGATACGGGTCCGCGTCCAGCCGCTTCGACGCGGTGGAGACCGGAGGGAGCGCGGACGCGATACGCAGCATGCCTTCGAGGCCGGCTGCCGACTCCGACTTCCTCGCGTCCTGGTACAGGTTGTCCCGCTCGATGCCGGCGAGGGTGGCGAGGCTGGCGAGCGCGGCCTTGACGGTGGCCACGGCCGCCTGAATGTCTGCTCGTTCCTCGTCGGCGAGCCAGCGGGCTCCGTCCCACTTGTGCCAGCCGATTCCGTGGACGAAACGGAGATCGTCGGTGTGCTCTGCGACGAACCGTTCTGCCATGCGGAGTTGACCGCGGTGCTCGGTGGTCGGCTCCGGCCGCCGCTTCCTGCGGGTCTTGGACACGTTCGGGTCCCCGGCCCACAGGTCCATGTCCGGGGCCACGAAATCGTGGCCGAGCTGACCCTCGCGGTGGGTCGCCTCGGTCATGTCGCACAGCCGGCCGTCGCCGGTCGGATGTGCGCAGAACAGTGTCGCGTCGAACGAGGTTGTCACGCTCTGATCTCCTGGCCAGGGGTGGTGACCTGCGGCCACCTTGGATTCGGTACGAGGGCGGCCCGCTCGCGCTCCCACATCTCCGCGGCCCTACGCCGTACGTCGTCCATCGCGGCGTCGTTCTCGGCGAGGGTCCTGCGGGAGGTGATCGGGGGCCGGGTGTGGTGGGCCTCGCGGAACCAGCGGATGAGCCCTTCCTCGTCCCCGTACTTCCGCCACTTCTCGGCTGCGTCGATGGTGGCGGCGAAGCGGGTCGGGTCGTCGGGGTGCAGCGCGAGCCATGCGGGCGAGCCGTACGGAGGGAAGGTGCGAGCGAGGTAGGTAGCGCGGGCGCTGGCCCACAGCGCCGCGATGTCGGTGGGGTCAACGGCCAGCACCCCCAGCGCCGGAGCGCTGGAGGCGGGCGCCGTGCGGGTGGCCATCAGCCGCGGGCCTCGGCGAGCAGGCCGGCGGCCAGTGCGAGCCGCGCCTCGCCGATGGCCTTGATCCGGCGGTCCTCGGCCTCACGGTCGGCTGCCGCGATCTCGGGGTCCCCCTCGAAGTCGCCGGCCGCGACGGTCTCCGCGTGGTCGAGGAGCGCCTCGAACTGGTCGAGGAAGCCGCGGGCCTCGGCGAGCCGGGCGCGGGCCTGGTCGACGGTCAGTTGCGCGGTGTGTCGGTTGTTGTGCAGCCAGAGCCGCGTGTGGCGGCCGTGCGCCTGCGACCGGAAGTCGGTGACGACGATCTCGGCGGCGAGCCAGGGGATGTCCTCGGTCGGGCCGTCGGTGATCTCGCGGGTGTCGGTCTCGATCGGGGTGGTGCGCCAGGCGCCGAGGCCGTAGTCGTGGACGAGGGTGACGTGCGGGGTGGCGAGGAGTGCCTCGGTGCGCTCGCGGGCCCGGTCGGCGGTGAGGAACGCGGCGACCTCGGGGTGTTCCCGGGCGATGTAGCGGTCGGCGCTGGCGTAGGCGGCCTGCTTGTCGTCCTCGGCGGCCCGGACGAGGTAGGTCTCGTGCCCGTTCGTGCCGAGGGCGGAGACCGGCGGGATGGCGGTCTTGGACGTGGTGGCCGTAATCTGGGCCATGAGAACTCCTTCTGCGCCGGCCGGGTTGCCCCCCGGCCGTTCGCGTTTTCAGCTGGCTTGCTGGTGGGTGGTCTCGACTGACGGCGTCACGGTTGCCCCCGTGGCGCCGTCCTCGTTTCGGCGGTTGCGCCGCTGCGTGAGCCCGAGCAGGGCAACCAGGCGGCGGCACTGCGCGTCGGTCAGCGGGCGGTCCCGGTAGATGTCGGCGAGGGTGCGCTGAGGCCGGCTCACGCCAGTTCCCGCATGGTCTGCACGGCTTCGGCGTACTGACCGAGCAGGGCACCGCGAGGGGTCCGGCGACCGGACTCCCACAGGGCGACCGCCTGAGCCGTGACGCCCACGGCGGAGGCGACCTGCGCTTGCGTCAGGCCCGCGGCTTCACGAATCGCCTTCCGCTCGGGAGGCTCCGGAAGCTCCGGGCGCACGTTTCGGAGGGAGCGGATTCTCTCCGCAACCGTTGAGGTCATGTCGGTAGCTTGCACGCCTACCGACATGCATGTCAAGCATGCCTGCTAGCTGCGTTGTTGACTTGCTGCATGGGCACTGCGACCATCGGGGCGTGACGAATAGCGAGGAGCGCAAGAAGGGGCAGGTCGTACGGCTCGGACCGGCATACGACTCCACTCCGCAGCTGGCCACGCGCGTGCAGCCAACCGACGATCCGGACGTCTACGGCTTCACCACCGAGCCGATCGGATGGGGCGATTGGACGGCGACGGGCACCGCAACCCGCTCCCCTGGCGGCCTAGTCCTCAGCAGTCTGGAGGTACGGGCCGACCCAACGGCTGTGAGCGGCGTCACCGGGAGCATGCTGCGGAAGGTGCCGGTAGGCGTGATCTTGAATCACGTCCGGTCGGACGTCGCACGCCTCGCGCCAGCCGAACCGAGCACCCCGCCGGCCGAGCGTGCACCCCGCCGTGGGGGCCGTGCAGCCCTGTCTGACGACCTCCTGCGGCAAGTAGCCGTGTCGTACCTGCGGGAGACCGCTCCGGACCGCCCAGCAGGCGCCCTACAGCGCCTCGCCGCGGAGTTCGAGCGCCCCGAGGGGACGATCAGGACGTGGCTGGGTCGCGCACGGTCCGATGGATGGCTGGGGCCGAGCGTGAAGGGGCGGGCCGGCGCCGAGCCGGGGCCGCGACTCCAGGCCGAGAAGTAGGAACGGCCCCTCCCGAGCAGGGAGGGGCCGAATTGCGTTACGGGTTTCGTTACGCCTCGAAGGGCACCAGGCGCCCGGGGTCGAACTTGTTCCCCTTGGACCGGTCGTGCGGCATCACGTCGTACCCGGAGATCAGCGACAGGACGACCTCCCGCTTATCGGCCGGACTCAACTCCGACCAGCCCGCGGCGACGTCCTCAGCGGCGAGCAGGCGACGCAGCACCCGCGGGGCGCGAGACGTCAGCAGGGCTCGTGACTCCTTGATCCGGCCCTCGATGATCCGCCGCCCCTCCTGAAACTCGGGGAACGTGATCTCCCGCCGGGCGAACATGGCTGCCATCTGCTTCAACTGCGCCTCGTCCTCGGCTAGCTCGGCGCGGGCGTCGTCGGTCACCTCTGTGTCCGCCACCGTACGAAGCTGTTGCAGCACCTTCGGCCGGCCGAGGAGTTCGAGGATCTGCCTCTCTACCTCGTCCTCGGCGAACATCGCCTTCACAGCCGTCTTACCGCACCCGCCGAGCGAGGGCGGGCACCAGTAGCGCTTGCCACTGTTGCCCGACCAGCCGTGCAGCATGCAGCGACAGCGCGAGCACCGGAGCACCCCGGTGAGCCAGCGTTGCAACGTCAGGTCCACCGTGCGGTTCCGTGAGGCGAGCCGAGCCCGCACCTGCTCCCACCGCTCCTCGGGGACGATCGCGTCCCACACGGCCTTAGCGACGATCTCGCCCTTGTACTCGCGCAGGCCGGCCACGGATGGCTTCGAGACGACCGAGCGGACCGAGCGGTCCGACCACGGGGCGCCGGTCACTGTCGGCACCTCACGGCGACGCAAGTCCGTGGCAATGGATTTGAGGGACTCCCCGGCCTCTGGGTCGACCTTGGCCCGCTGCTCGGGCGTCCAGCCGTCCCAGTCCCCCAGGATGCGCGCGGCGATCTCCCGCAGGATCTTGGCTTCACCCTCGATCGGCTCGTGTCCGGCCGCGGTGAAGCCGTATCCGCGATACCCGCCGCCGGGGGGCTTGCCCGCGGCGGCCAGCTCCTCATGCTTTCTGGCGACTCGGCGGGCGGTGTCACGGGATGACTTGTTCGCGATGATCACCATGAACCGGGCCATGGAAATCCCCGAGTCGTCGTCCAGCCGGAGCGATCCCGTGACGGATGCGACCGGCACCATGGGGCGCCGGCTCTCCACTACGTCGATCAGGTCCTCAAGGTCGCGCGGGTCACGGGCAACGCGGTCAAGGTCGTAGGCAAGGAGTCCGTCCCGCTCACCTGACGCCAGCTTTTCCAGCGCGGCCCGGAACGCGGGGCGCACGGTGCGGAGCGCTGTCGACCCGTCGGGGAGCTGGACCCTGCGCCGCCTGTAAGCGCTGGTGTCGTTCTCGACAACGACCTCGGCAATCGTCCAGCCGAGTCGCGCGGCGAGGGCTCGGCCATCGGCCTCTTGTCGGCCCACTCCCCCGGCGTCGCCGGCCTTGTCGTCGCTGATTCGAACGAGGAGCACGGCCCTTGTTGGAGTCATGTCGATAGGTTAGCGTCTACATGTAGGATCGCCGATGCCGTTCACCTCGCGGAGTTCGTCGACGGAGCGGAATCCGCCGTGCGAGGTGCGGTAGTCGATGATGTGCCGGGCGAGGACGGGACCCACGCCGGGCAGGGTGTCGAGCTGGTCGACCGTGGCCGTGTTCAGGCCGACCGGGGCGGCGGGCACCGCCCCGGCCGCACCGCCTCCCCCGGCGGAGCCGGCTGCCGCGTATCCCCCGCCGGGGGTGCCCGCGCCCGGCGGAGGCATCGACGCGCCGACGAGGATCTGCTCTCCGTCCACCAGCAGGCGTGCCCGGTTGAGCCCGTCGGTGTCCGTGCCGGGCCGCACCCCGCCGGCCGCCCGCAGGGCGTCCTCCACCCGGGAGCCCGGTGGCAGGTGCTGGAGCCCGGGGGTGCGCACCTTCCCGCCCACGTCGACGACGATCCGGCTCCCGGCGGTCGCACCGGCGCCGAAGGCACCGGCGGGACCGCCCCGCGCCGCCGTCGCGGGCGGCGCCTCCCCCGGGGTTCCCGCGCTCCCGCCCTCGAAGGGCTCGGCGGCCCGTACCGCCCGCGGGGCGTGCACGGCCTGCGGTCGTCCGGTCCAGAAGTGCTGGACGGCGAAGAGGGCCGCCCCGGCCAGCAGCACGGTCAGCGCCACCACGCTCCTGCGCTCGATCCCGCAGCGCGCCTGGAGCCACAGGGGCAGCCTCTCGCGCACGGCCGGCCCGACCCGCTCCCACCACGTCCCCGTCCCGGCGCCCACCCCACGAAAGGGGCCGGCATGCGCGCCCGCACCCGGAGCGTCCACCTCGTCCGCCGACACGCCCCGCCGCCCGGCGGCCGACCCCGGCGGGTCTGCCGGGAGCAGGAGCGGGTCGGCACGCGGGTCGACGCGCCGGGGCGCGCACGGCCGAGGGCGGGTGGTGGTCGCGGTCGGCGGGCCGGGGCTCCGGCCGGAGCGGGGCGGGGCCTTGGCGAGCCGCGGGTCCGGGCCCGGACCACCCGGGATGCCGGTATCCGAGCGGGGGCGCCCGGCGTCGGCCGGCCACACGGCCGCGCGAGTCCGGCGCGTCGCCTCGGGCGACGCTCCCGCGGCTCGGACCCCGCACCCCGCGGACGCGTCCCCTCCCCCGGCCCGTCCATCGGCCGGGGGGCCCTGCGGGGGACGGGCCTCCGCGTCGTCGGCCCTGCCGCCACGCCCCGCCCGGAGATCTTCCCGGCGCCCGGCCGCGCCGCCGGCCCGGAGGCCGCCGCCCGGGGGCGGTTCCCCCGTCCCGCGCACCGTGTCTCCCCGCGGGCGCTCCGGCGGCGCCGGCTCCCCGCCGCGTGCCCGGTCGGCCGGGCGTCCGGGCAGGGACGGGTGCCCGGCGGCGCCCGGCGGGCCCGCCGCGGGGTCTCCCCCGCCCCGCGCGGCTCCCGGCGTCCGCCTCCCCACCCGACCGTCCGCCGGGGCCCGTTCGGTGAGGAGCGCCTCCGCGCGGAGCCGGAGGGCGAGCGCCGACGCGTCGTGGCGGTGCGCGCGGCTGCGCGGGAGCGGGCGGCGCAGGCGGCTGCGGCCGTCGGAACCGGGACCGCGGCCGGGGCCGCCGGTCGAACGGGCGATGCGTGAGCTCGATCGAAGTGCCATGCGCCGAGGATCCGCCACCCCGGCCCACTCGCGATGATCATGGTCGATATCCGTGGACGACGGCCCACTTGTGGACAAACCCGTCACCCGCCCGAGCGACCAGGGGAGGGTGCCCCTCCGGCCGGGCACGCCCCGCGGGCCCGGCCCGGGGACCGCGGCCGGCGGGCCCCGGCGCCCGGTCGGCCCGGGACTTCGGTCGGCTCGCCCGGGGCGCACGGCCTCTCACGGCGCGTCCGCCCCGGCCCCGCCTCAGCGGGGCGACACGACCGCCCCGAGCAGACCGGGGCCCGTGTGCGCTCCGATGACCGCGCCCACCTCGCTCACGTACAGGTCGGCGAGGCCCGGCACACGGGCGCGCAGCCGGTCCGCCAGCGCCGACGCCCTCTCGGGGGCCGCCAGATGGTGCACGGCGATGTCGACCCGGCCGGCGCCCGCCCGTTCCGCCACGATCTCCTCCAGGCGGGCGATGGCCTTCGAGGCGGTGCGGACCTTCTCCAGCAGGTCGATGCGGCCGTCGTCGAGCTGGAGCAGTGGCTTCACCGCCAGCGCCGACCCCAACAGGGCCTGGGCCGCGCCGATCCGGCCGCCCCGGCGGAGGTAGTCGAGGGTGTCGACGTAGAAGTAGGCCGCGGTGCCGGCGGCCCGCTTCTCGGCGGCCGTCACCGCGTCGTCGACGGTGCCGCCGGCCTCCGCGGACTCGGCCGCGGCCAGCGCGCAGAATCCCAGGGCCATCGCCACCATGCCGGTGTCGACGACCCGCACGGGCACCGGCGCCTCCCGGCCGGCGAGGACCGCGGCGTCGTAGGTGCCGGAGAACTCGGAGGACAGGTGGAGGGAGACGATGCCGGTGGCGCCGGCGGCGGCGACCGTGCGGTAGGTCTCGGCGAACATCTCGGGGCTGGGCCGCGAGGTGGTGACGGGGCGGCGTTTCTGCAGCGCCTGGGCCAGGGAGCGGGCCGAGATCTCGGTGCCCTCTTCGAGCGCCCGGTCCCCGAGGACGACGGTCAGCGGGACCGCTGTGATGCCGTGGCGCTCCATCGTCCGGGTCGGCAGGTAGGCCGTGGAATCGGTGACGATCGCGACATGGCGGGACATGAGCTGGAGATTACCTGTCGTCAGGGGTGACCGGCAGCCCGGCCCCCGGCGGCCGGGCCGGGGGCGACGCGGTCACGTGGTGCTCTCGGGCCGGCGCTTCTTCTGCCAGGAGTGGACCGGGCGTTGGGCGGGCGGTGTGATGGCGGAGCGCGCCGCCCGCTCGGGGGATTCGGCGGGCGCGGGCTCCGGCCAGGTCCGTCCGGCGGGGTCCGCGGGAGCGGTCGCGGAGGCGTCGGACCGGGAAGGGGTGGGGCCCGGTTCGCTCGTCCAGTGCCGCAGCGCGCCGGCCTCCAGGTCGATCTGGCTGCTCAGGGTGTCCAGGTCGTCGTCGGCGAAGCGGCGGGCCCGGTCGCGGGCGGCCCAGCGCAGCGAGTCCGCCGACCGCGTGATCCGCTCGGTGCGCTCGCGCAGTCCCGGCAGCCGGGTGGCGAGGGTGCCGCGGTCGGGCTCGCTCTCCAGGCGCTTCAGCTCGGCGTCCAGCTCGTGTCCGTGCGCGCTGAGCCGCTCGAAGAGGCCCAGCGACTCCTTGAGCGACCCGTCCTCCGCGGACCCGGCCTGGAGGGCCTCCCGGGTGGCCCGCATCGAGGTGCGCAGCGTCAGGCGGAGCTGGGCCAGTTCGCCCTGGGGGCCGAACGCGGCGTAGGTCTTGGCCCGCAGGGTGTGGTCCTCCACGGTGCGGCGGGCCTGGGTGATCGTGCGGTCCACACCGCGTTTGGCGGCGCCGACGGCCTTCACCGTGGCGTACGCGCCGAGGACCACGAACAGCAGGAAGAGCAGGGCGATCACGGTGATCACTGTTCCCATCACACTCCTCCTCGGGCCGGTCGCGACGGCCGTGGCCGTGCTCTCAACGGTAAACGCTGCGGGCAGGTCCGGAGTTCCGGAAGGACCCCGAACCTGCCCGTAGGGGACTACCCCGAGCCGCGCCGGCGACGCCGGTCAGGCGGTGACGATGTTCACCAGCTTCGGTGCCCGCACCACGACCTTGCGGATGTCCGCGCCGCCCAGCGCCGCGACGACCCTCTCGTCGGCCAGCGCCGCCTTCTCCAGGTCCTCGTCGGTGATCGCCGGGGACACCTCCAGGCGGGCCTTGACCTTGCCCTTGACCTGGACGACGCAGGTGACGGTCTCGTCGACGACGTAGGCGGGGTCGGCGACGGGGAAGTCGCGGTGGACGACCGACTCGGTGTGGCCCAGCCGGTGCCACAGTTCCTCGGCGACGTGCGGGGCCAGCGGGGCGACCATCAGGACCAGCGCCTCGGCGACCGGCCGGGCGACCGGGCCGCCCGTCTTGGTCAGGTGGTTGTTCAGCTCGGTGACCTTGGCGATGGCGGTGTTGAACCGCATGCCCTCCAGGTCCTGGCGCACGCCGTCGACGGCCTTGTGCAGGGCGCGCAGGGTCGCCTCGTCGACGTCGGCCTCGGCGGTGTCGACGACGGTGACCTCGCCGGTCGTCTCGTCGACGACGTTGCGCCACAGCCGCTGCAGCAGGCGGTACTGGCCGACCACCGCGCGCGTGTCCCAGGGGCGGGACACGTCCAGGGGGCCCATCGCCATCTCGTACAGGCGCAGCGTGTCCGCGCCGTACTCGGCACAGATCTCGTCCGGAGTGACGGCGTTCTTCAGGGACTTGCCCATCTTGCCCAGCAGCCGGGTGACCTTCTCGCCCTGGTGGTACCAGGCGCCGTCGCGCTCCTCGACCTCGGCCGCCGGGACCGCGATGCCGCGGGCGTCGCGGTACACGTAGGCCTGGATCATGCCCTGGTTGAACAGCTTGTGGAACGGCTCGGCCGACGAGATGTGCCCCAGGTCGAACAGGACCTTGGACCAGAAGCGCGCGTACAGCAGGTGCAGCACGGCGTGCTCGGCGCCGCCGACGTACAGGTCGACGCCGCCGGTCGGCCGGCCCTCGCGCGGGCCCATCCAGTACTGCTCGACGGCCGGGTCGACCAGCTCGCGGTCGTTGTGCGGGTCCAGGTAGCGCAGCTCGTACCAGCAGGAGCCGGCCCAGTTGGGCATGGTGTTGGTCTCGCGGCGGTACTTCCGCGGGCCGCGGCCGTCTCCCAGGTCCAGGGTGACGTTCACCCAGTCCTCGTTGCGGGACAGCGGGGTCTCGGGGGAGGTGTCCGCGTCGTCCGGGTCGAAGGTGCGCGGCGAGTAGTCCTCGACCTCCGGCAGCTCCAGGGGCAGCATCGACTCGGGCAGCGGGTGGGCGACGCCGTCCTCGTCGTAGACGATCGGGAAGGGCTCGCCCCAGTAGCGCTGGCGGCTGAACAGCCAGTCGCGCAGCCGGAAGTTGACGGTGCCGTGGCCGATGCCGCGGCGCTCCAGCCACTCGGTGATGCGCGCCTTGGCGTCGACGACGCCCAGGCCGTCCAGGGAGATCTCGTCGCCGGCGGAGTTGACGATCTCCGCGTCGTACGAGGCGAAGGCGTCGTCCCAGGTGGACGCGTCGTTGCCGCGGTCGTCGGAGGGCTGGACCACGCAGCGCATGGGCAGCTCGAAGGCGCGGGCGAAGGCGAAGTCGCGGCTGTCGTGGGCGGGGACGGCCATGATGGCGCCGGTGCCGTAGCCCATCAGCACGTAGTCGGCGATGAAGACGGGGACCTGCTCGCCGTTGACCGGGTTGGTCGCGAACGTGCCGGTGAAGACGCCGGTCTTGTCCTTGGCCTCGGCCTGCCGCTCGACGTCGGACTTCGAGGCGGCCTGGGCGCGGTAGGCGGCCACGGCCTCGGCGGGTGTGGCGTGACCGCCGGTCCACGCCTCGCGGGTGCCCTCGGGCCAGGTGTCCGGGGTGAACTTCTCGACCAGCGGGTGCTCGGGGGCCAGCACCATGTACGTGGCGCCGAACAGGGTGTCCTGGCGGGTGGTGAAGACCGTGACGGCCTCGCCGTCGACGGGGAAGTCGACACGGGCGCCCTCGGAGCGGCCGATCCAGTTGCGCTGCTGCAGCTTGATGGCCTCGGGCCAGTCCAGGCCGTCCAGGTCGTCCAGCAGGCGGTCCGCGTAGGCGGTGATGCGCATGTTCCACTGGCGCAGCTTGGCCTTGAAGACGGGGAAGTTGCCGCGCTCGGAACGGCCGTCGGCGGTGACCTCCTCGTTGGCCAGCACGGTGCCCAGCCCGGGGCACCAGTTCACGGGGGCGTCGGAGGCGTAGGCCAGGCGGTAGCCGCTCAGCTCGTCGGCGCGTTCGACGGCGGTCAGCTCGTTCCAGGACCGTCCGCCGGTGACGCCGCGCTCACCGGACTCGAACTGCGCGACCAGCTCGGCGATCGGGCGGGCCTTGGCGCTCTCCTCGTCGTACCAGGAGTTGAAGATCTGCAGGAAGATCCACTGGGTCCACTTGTAGTACTCCGGGTCGATCGTGGCGAACGACCGGCGCTTGTCGTGGCCCAGGCCCAGCGCGCGCAGCTGGGCCTTCATGTTCTCCATGTTGGCCTCGGTGGACACGCGGGGGTGCGTGCCGGTCTGCACGGCGTACTGCTCGGCGGGCAGGCCGAAGGCGTCGAATCCGAGGGTGTGCAGGACGTTGTGACCGGTCATCCGCTGGAAGCGGGCGAAGACGTCGGTGGCGATGTAGCCCAGCGGGTGGCCGACGTGCAGGCCCGCACCGGAGGGGTAGGGGAACATGTCCATGATGAACTTCTTCGGCCTGGCGACCAGCTCGGGGTCGCCGGCCAGGTCCCCGACCGGGTTCGGCGCCTCGTACGTGCCCTCGGCGTCCCAGACGTCCTGCCAGCGCGCCTCGATGTCGGCCGCCAGGGCGGCCGTGTAGCGGTGCGGCGCGGCCCCTTCGGTGGCGGCAGCGGTGTTCGTCTCGCTCATGATCCTCAAAGCTCCATCGATCGTCTCTGCCGGCGTCCGACACTCGGGAAATGAAAAATCCCCTCGCACAGGAGGGGACCGCCGCGCCGATTCCGACCACGATGCGTCAGTGGTTCGGGACTGATCAGCGCGGCCCGCTAAGCAGAAGGCGTACGGCACGCATGGCGACAGGGTACCGCAGCGCCCGCGCGGTGGGCGACGAGCGTCCGGTACCGTCCGGCACCCGGCACCGTCCGCCCGGACCGCCGGAGGAGCTGAACGACGTTCGCTTATTACTTCGCGTAACGGACACCACGGGACAACGCGAATACCTCACGACCCTTTGATAACGACGCAATAACTCAAATCTCGAACTCGACCCGATTTCTCGACCTAGAGTGCGGCCTCGGGACCGCTTCCCCGAACCGTATGGGAGTAACCCTCCATGAACCCTCGTCGCAACAACAGCTCGCTTCCCCGAGCGGGCCGTTCGGCCTACGGGGCGGCCACCGCCGCCGCCCTGCTCCTCATCCCCGTGGTCGTCCTGGTGGGAGGCAATGGAGTCCGTGACTTCCTGAACTTCGGCGCCGGCGTGCTGTCGCTGGTCGCCCTGTCGTGCTCCGTGATCTGGGGCCTGGTCGCCACCGACCGGATCTTCCTGAACACCCGCCAGCGACTGGTGGCCCAGGCGGTGCACCGGACCACCGCGGTCTCCTCCGTCGCCTTCCTGCTGCTGCACATCACGGTCAAGATCGCGCTCGACCACACCACGCTGCTCGCCGCGCTCGTCCCCTTCGGCCTCGGCGTGACCGGCACCGCCGGCCTCGTCGGCTTCGGCTCGCTGGCCGCCCTGCTCATGGTCTTCACCGCGATCACCGGTGCGCTGCGCAGCGCCTTCGCCTCCCCGGCGCCGGTCGCGGCGCGCTGGCGCGCGGTGCACATGCTGGCCTACCCCGCCTGGTGCGCCGCGCTGGTCCACGGGCTCTACGCGGGTCGACAGGCCAAGCCGATCTTCACCATCCTCTACAGCCTGTGCCTGCTCGCGGTGATGGGGGCGCTGGCCCTGCGGGCGGCGCCGGCGCCGTTCAAGCGCAAGGTCGCGGCCCGCGTGCTGGAGGTCATGGGCGACAACGGCGGCCCCGGCGCCCGCGGCTTCCGCGAGGACCTCGACGCCTCCCGCGCCGCGGCGGCGGAGTCGATGATGCCCGGCTTCGCGGCTCGATCCGCCCGCCCGTCCCAGGGCGGCAACTTCGTCCCCTCGCAGCGCACGGACTCCCCCTCGAACCTCTACGACCCCGCCGGCCAGACCACGGCGAACGCCGACACGACCGGCTTCGCCGCGGCCTACCGGGCGGTGTCCGGCACCGGCGGCTCCGGGGCCGGTGCGACGCAGGCGTTCGAGATGCCGTCGGCCGCCCAGCCGACCGAGCCGTTCCCCCGTCCCGACGCGACCGGCGCCACGGGCAGTTGGCCCGTCCCCTCGCCGCCCCCCGTCGGAGAGGCCCCGCAGTCGGCCTACGACCCGCTCGCCGACACCGGATACACCATCCCGGTCTATGACAATCCGGCCGTGGACGCCTACGGAATGAGTGACGTGTACGACACCGGTGAGACGAACACGGGGTACCGGACGTACAACAGCAACGACACGTACGACAGCGGTCCCACGCCTGACGTACTGCCGGGCGCCTTCGACGCTCCTGGCTCCGGTGCACCATGGAACGCCCCTTCCGGAGGCTTTAAGTGAACGAGGCCCTGCCCGACGTCCCGGAGGTCCGCGTCGTCGGGCTCCCGCAGCTCACGTCGGGCTTCGACCTGGTCGAACGCCTTGATCTGCCCATGCACCTGAAGGTGCACGGCCCGCTCGAACCCATGGGCGGGGAACAGCTCGCGGGACTCGCCGAGGCGATCTCCCTGAAGGGGCGGGGCGGCGCCGGCTTCCCGTTCGCCAAGAAGCTCCGCTCGGTGGCCGAATCGGCCATCACCAAGGGCATCCGCCCCGTGGTCGTCGTCAACGGAAGCGAGGACGAACCGGCCTGCCGCAAGGACACGGTGCTGATCAACCGTGCCCCGCATCTCATCCTGGACGGCGCCCTGCTGGCCGCGGAGGCCATGGGGGCGCGCACCCTGGTGATCGGCGTGACCCGCGAGTCGACCCAGCGGTCCATGGAGGCCGCGCTGGCCGAGCGCGGCCTGAGCAACCGGCGCGGTTCGCCGCTCCGCGCGCGCGTGCAGCGCAATCCGGTGCGGATGGTGACGGGCGCCGCCGCCTCGCTGATCCGCTCGATCGACGGCGGTCCGGCCATCCCGCCGGGCCGCAAGATCAGCGCGTCGCAGAGCGGTGTGGGCGGCGCGCCCACCCTGCTGTCGAACGCCGAGACCTTCGCCCAGCTGGCCATCGCCGCCCGCATCGGCCCGGACCGCTACCGCAACACGGGCCTGTACGACGAGCCCGGCACCGTCATGCTCACCGTCTCGGGCGCCGTCGCGCGCCCGATGGTGATCGAGGTCCCCACCGGTGTGCCGCTGCGTTACGTCCTCCAGCTGGCCGGCGCCCCGCCGATGCCGCAGGGCGTGCTGACCGGCGGCTACCACGGCAAGTGGCTGGACGCCGCCGCGGTCGGCGAGGCGATCGTCTCCCGCGACTCGCTCGCCGCGGTGGGCGGCGCGCTCGGCGCCGGCGCGATCCTGCCCATCACCCAGCAGACCTGTCCGCTCGGCGAGTCACTGCGGGTGGCGCAGTGGCTGGCCGAGGAGAGCGCGGGGCAGTGCGGCCCCTGCTACCTCGGCCTGCCCGCGGCGGCCCGCGGCCTGGAGGACATCCTCAACGGCGGCGGGCCGGCGGCCCTGGAGGCGGTCAAGCAGGTCGCCAAGTCCGTGAAGCGGCGCGGCGCGTGCTCCCATCCCGACGGCTCGGCGATGTTCATCGAGTCGACGCTGAAGGCCTTCACCGACGACCTCGCCGCCCACGTCCTCGGCAACGGCTGCGGACGGCCCGTGGAGGGCGTTCTGCCGCTCTTCGAGGGCGGCAGGCAGCCCACGGCTCTCCCGGGCGGCCAGGGCGAGCAGGAGAACGGGCCGAGCCGTCAGAAGATCTTCGTCGACTGGACCCTGTGCCGCGGCCACGGCCTGTGCGCGGACATCCTGCCCGAGGTCTTCGAGCTGGGCGCGGACGGCTTCCCGACCGTCGCGCAGGCCGCCGTGCCGCGCTACGCGGAGGCGAAGGCCCTGCGGGCGGTGCGCCGCTGCCCGGCGCTCGCCCTGCGCATCGAGGAGGACACCCGGTCCGCGCCCGCGGCGCGCAACAACCTGCCGGTGCTGTCCCAGGGGCGCGGCCGCCGCGCGCTGGGCAGCGGCCGGTGAGCGCACGGACCTCCTGACCCGCGGAGGAAGCGGCGGTTCGAGCTGCGGCCCGCCGCGCGCGGGCTCCGCGGAACACCGGGCAACACGGAAGCGGGCCACCCGATTCGGGTGGCCCGCTTCTAACTGTTGTGGAGCTAAGGAGAATTGAACTCCTGACCTCCTGCATGCCATGCAGGCGCTCTACCAACTGAGCTATAGCCCCTCACGACCAGGCGGTGAACCGCTTGTCGGCCGGTCCGCCCGGTTTCCCCGGCGGCGACGCCAACATTACACGGTCCCCCCGGCAAACCACCAAATCGATTCCCGCCCGCCCCGATTGAGCCCCCTGCCGGACACCGTTCTCCGGCCGGCCGCCCCGCCCGGACACCGCCGCGCGACGGGGGCGGCGGCCGTCGGCTCAGGCCGTGGCGAAGGAGTAGAACCGCTTGAGCGTGCAGTGCTCGTCGAGGAGCCGCCCGTAGATCGGCTCACCCTCCAGCTCGCGGTAGGTCTCGATCGGGTCGCCTTTTATGATCAGCGCCCGCGCGCATTCCGCGCACCAGTACTGGTAGTCGTGGTTGACCGGCTCCATGTCGCGGACGATCGGCGTGCCGCTGCCGCACCAATCGCACTTCCGCCTGTGTGCACCCATCGATCAGCTCCAGCTGTGGCCGCGGGCCGTGCACACGGAGGGGATGACGCCGTCGTCGCCGGAGACCCGCGCGAGGGGGGCCGATCCGCGGGCGGGACGGTCGTGGAGGGCGGCGGGCTTTCGGGTCGGTGCCGCTTCGAGGAGGTCGTCGACCTCCTCGAGGATGCTGGCAGGCATCGGTTCTCCCTCCCGTCGGGCCGCGCCCCCTTCCGGCCGTTTGATTCTGCCACGGCGGGAGCGGCGCGGTCAGCGACGCCTTCGTACCAGTCGGGACACGACCCCGCCGCGATGGCCGCGTCCCCGCACGCCGGCGGCGTTTCCGCAGAGGTATACGCCGGGCGCGACCAGGTGACTCAACCGCGGGGCAACGAAAAATCCCGCCCCCTGACGGGGACGGGATCTCCAGGGACCGTCCTCGACTCCCCGATGTCCCGGAAGGAGTCGATCTGTGGAGCTAAGGAGAATTGAACTCCTGACCTCCTGCATGCCATGCAGGCGCTCTACCAACTGAGCTATAGCCCCTTGCGTTCTCCCCGCCCTGCGGGCCGAACAAGAAGAACTTTAGCCTGCGACCTGCCGGAAAGTGAAATCCGGTCCGTCCCGGCCCGCGGGACCGGACGGACGGCCCCTCGGCGTCGCTGGTGCCCTGACCGGAAAGGTTCACCGGCTCGCGACGCCCGGCACGGCACCTCGCCGCGTTGTCGCATCACCTGAGTACATCCCGTACGCGGGGCACGCTCCGCCGTGCGATGCACCGCACCGGACGCCGCGAGCCGTCCGGCGAACCCTTCCGGTCAGCGCACTAGTCGTCGTCCCCGAGCACCGGTTCCGGCAGCGTGCCGGCGTTGTGCTCCAGCAGCCGCCAGCCGCGGGCGCCCTCGCCGAGAACGGACCAGCAGCAGTTGGACAGGCCGCCGAGGCTCTCCCAGTGCTGGGACTCCAGGCCGAGCAGCCTGCCGATGGTGGTGCGGATGGTGCCGCCGTGGCTGACGACGACGAGGGTGCCGTCGTCGGGCAGCTTCTCCGCGTGGCGCAGCACCACGGGGGCGGCCCGGTCGGCCACTTCGCTCTCCAGCTCGCCGCCGCCGCGGCGGACCGGCTCGCCGCGCTTCCACGCCGCGTACTCGTCACCGTGCCGGGCGATGATCTCCTCGTGTGTCAGGCCCTGCCAGACGCCCGCGTAGGTCTCCCGCAGGCTCTCGTCGTGGGTGACGGGCAGACCGGTCAGCGCGGCGAGCTCGGCGGCCGTGTTCGCGGCGCGCCGGAGGTCCGAGGCGACGATGGCGTCCGGCTTCAGCGAGGCGAGCAGCCGGGCGGCGCGCCGGGCCTGCCCGACGCCCGTCTCGGTCAGCGCGACGTCCGTGGTGCCCTGGAAGCGGCGCTCCACGTTCCAGGAGGTCTGGCCGTGCCGCCAGAGGATGAGGCGGCGGCCCCGGCCCGGCCGGCCGCCGCTCCCGGCGCCCGGCGCCTTCTCCCCGCCGTGGCTCACCGCAGCTCCTCCAGTTCGGCGGAGTCCTCCTCGGCCTGGAGCTTGGCGTGCTCGGCGCCCTTGCCGCGGGTCGCCTTCGCCTCCTCGGGGAGGTCCAGCTCGGGGCAGTCCTTCCACAGCCGCTCCAGGGCGTAGAAGACGCGCTCCTCGCTGTGCTGGACGTGCACCACGATGTCGACGTAGTCGAGGAGGACCCAGCGGGCCTCGCGGTCGCCCTCGCGGCGCACCGGCTTCACGCCGAGCTCCTTGTTCAGCCGCTCCTCGATCTCGTCGACGATCGACTTGACCTGGCGGTCGTTCGGGGCGGACGCCAGCAGGAAGGCGTCGGTGATCGAGAGCACGTCGCTCACGTCGTAGGCGATGATGTCGTGCGCGAGCTTGTCTGCTGCCGCCTGCGCGGCGGTGTTGATGAGCTCGATGGAGCGGTCCGTGGCGGTCACTACGCGGCTTTCCGTCGGCGGTCAGTAATGACCCAAGGGTCTCACGGACCGCCGAGGCCCCCCACGCGTTTGCCCGGCCACGCCCCGGACGGACCCCGGGGCGTGGTGCGCCTCACCCCTTCGAGCCGGTGTCGACCCGGTAGTCCCGGCCGAGGACGACGGACACGTCGGCGTTGTTGGAGACCGTGCCCTTGCGCACCGAGGAGGTCGGCAGGCCGAGCGTCTTGGCGACCTCGACGGCGTCGTCCTTCTTCGCCGCGTCGCCGTAGGTGATCTGCGACACTCCGCCGGACGTGCTCGCGGAGCCGGCGTCCAGGTAGGTGTAGCCGCCGTTGACCAGGGCCACCCGGGCCTGCCCCGCGGCCGCCTTGTCGCCGGTGGCGTTCTTGATGCCGACCCGGACCGCGGCCCCCGCCTCGGGGCTCTTGGCCGTGCCGCCCAGGATGTCCTTGATCACGCTGTCGGCGGTGTTCTCGGCGAGCGTGCCGTCCTGCCGCACCGGCAGCAGCGCGGTCTTGTAGTCGCCGCCCTTGGCGAGGTCGGCGAGCTTGGCGAGGAAGGCGCCGAGGTCCTGGTCGGTGAGGGAGGGGTCGAGGATCTGGGCCAGGGTCTGCACGGTGGTCGTCGCGGCCTGCTTGTCCGAGGACAGCTTGCGCAGCACGCCCTGCATGACCTGGCCGAACCGTTCCAGCTGCGCGTTCTGCGCCTCGCCCGGAGCCCGGTAGGTGGCGTAGGCGACGGCCATCCTGCCGCTGAGGGTCTGGTCCGCGCCCTTCTTGACGAGGGGGGCCGTGCCCTTCTTCTTCGCCTCGGGGTCCGGCACCGCGGTGTCGGTGGTGATGTCGATGTTGCCGACCAGTTCGACGAGGTTGTCGAGGTAGGGGGTGTCGAGCCGCCAGGTGCCCTGGATGCTGGTGCCGAGCACGGTGTCGACGGCGTCCCGGGTGCCGGAGGAGCCGTCGGCGTCGACGGACTTGGCGAGCGTGGTCGTCGAGCCGTCGTCGTCCGTGAGGGCGAGGGAGTTGGGCAGCAGCACGGTGGTGCCCTGCCGGGTGGTGGTGTTGTCGACGAGGAGCGCGGTGGAGGTGCCGCCGCCCTTGGTGTTGTGCAGGTGGACGACGATCACGTCGCGCTTCTGTGCGGCGGCGGCCGTCGTGGTGCCCGGCCCGCCGTCCGAGGAGGTGCCGGGCAGCCTGCCCGCGTACCAGAGGTAGCCGGCGCCGCCGGCCAGCACGAGGGCGAGGACCACGACCAGCGCGACGACCCGGCCGCGCGCCCGGCGCTTGGCCTCCTCGCGGCGCTCGGTGCGGTTCTCGGTGAACTTCAGCCAGTCGATGACGTCCTCGGACTCGGCTTCCGGCTCCTCGACGAAGGCGAACTGCTCGGTGCGGTAGTCCCGGTCGGCACGGTCGTCGTCGTCCGTCGGAGGCCCGGCCTGCTGCGGGATGTACGCGGTCTGCTCGGCGACCCGGGGCTGCCGGCCGGTGCCCTCGGTGTGCCGCCCGTAGGCGTCGTACCCGGGTCCGCCGTCGGGCGCCCCGGTGCCGTAGCCGTGCTGCCGGGCGCCGTAGCCGTCGTACCCCTGGGCGGGCTGCCGCCCGGTTCCGTAGGGGGAGGCGGCGGGGTGCTGCCCGGTGTCGTAGGGCGGCGGGACCGCGGGATGCTGCCCGGTGTCGTACGGGGGCGCGGGCTGCTGCCCGCCGGAGGCGTAGGCCCCGCCGGACTCCTGGGCGCCCGCCGCGTAGGGGTCGTACCCGTAGCCCTGCTGCCCGGCGCCGTAGCCGTCGTATCCCCCGGCAGGCTGCTGCGGCACCTGCCGGTACACGGGCTGCCCGAACTCGTCGTAGCCGACGAGCTCGTAACGGTCGCCACCCGCGTATCCGTCGTATCGGTCGTTCACCGGTGCCCCTCTCGGCTCGCTAGCCGCGGTACAGCTCACGCTTGTCGATGTAGCGCACCACACCGTCCGGAACCAGGTACCAGACGGGATCGCCCTTGGCGACCCTCGCACGGCAGTCCGTGGACGAGATGGCGAGCGCGGGCACCTCGACCAGCGAGACACCGCCCTCCGGGAGCCCGGGGTCGGCCAGCGTGTGGCCGGGCCGGGTGACCCCGATGAAGTGCGCGAGGGAGAACAGTTCCTCGGCGGAGCGCCAGGTGAGGATCTGGCCGAGCGCGTCGGCGCCGGTGATGAAGAAGAGGTCCGCGTCGGGGTTGAGCGAGCGCAGGTCGCGCAGGGTGTCCGTGGTGTAGGTCGGGCCGCCGCGGTCGATGTCGATGCGGCTCACCGAGAACTGGGGGTTCTCGGCGGTGGCGATGACCGTCATCAGGTAGCGGTCCTCGGCCGGGGAGACCTTGCGGTCGGTCTTCTGCCACGGCTGGCCGGTCGGCACGAACACGACCTGGTCGAGGTGGAACTGGGCGGCGACCTCGCTGGCCGCCACCAGGTGCCCGTGGTGGATCGGGTCGAAGGTGCCGCCCATGACACCGAGGCGGCGCTTGCCCGGATTCGAGGGGCCGCCCCGCGGGCCGGCCGTCAGCCGCTTCGCCGCACCGCCCGTGGCGGCGCCGGCGGCAGCGCTGCCCGTGTCACTCGCCGGACCGGTAGGCATGTCCTGCTCTCCCATGCGTGCAGACCCTACCGGCCCGGCCGACGGGCTCCGGCCGACAGGTGCCCCGGGACGGGGCCGGCGGGGTTCAGCGGTCGCGGTTGAAGCGCGTGGTGATCCACAGCAGCAGGAGCAGCACGGCCAGGGCGCCGCCGCCGGTCAGGTAGGGGCTGAGGCTCTCGTGGTTGCCGCCGTTCTCGCCCTCGGCGGCGACGGTGACCAACTGGGCGGCGGTGCTCTGGAAGCTCATCTCGGCAGACCTATCCGATGAGGGTCCCCCCGCTCGAACCGGGCCGGGCGTGGGGGAAGGCGGAATACAGACGTCGGCTCATCGTATGCGGGCGCCCGGGCCGCGAACACGCCGACTCCGCCGTTGGGGACGCCGGTTGCCGCGGCACCGCCGGGAGGCCGGCCGCGCCCGGGCGCGGGATCAGTCCTCGCGCTTGTAGCCGCGCAGCAGGAACCAGGCGGCCAGCACCACCCCGACGGCCATCACGACGATGACGACGCGGAGCAGGTCGCCCGGGCCCTGCCTGTCCGCCGCGTGCGCGGCCTCCGTGAGCCAGCCGGCCGCGGGAAGGTGATCCATGGGTACGACTCCTTCGCTGTACTGCCCGTCCACGGTATCTCCGCCTAGGCTGGGTCCTGCCTCGGGGGCGCGTGAGGCACTCAGACGCACATGGGGGAAGACATGTCCGACGACGGATACCGGCAGACCGGGCACGAGAAGGCGCCGGGCAGGCGGCGCCGGCGGTTCGAGGGGATCTCCTCCAGGGCGTACGAGCATCCGGCGGACCGTTCGGCCCTGGTGGCCCTGCGCCGGCTCAGCGGCTTCGACACGGTCTTCAAGGCGCTCAGCGGCCTGCTGCCCGAGCGGAGCCTGCGGCTGCTGTTCCTCTCCGACTCGGTGCGCGTCTCGGACGCCCAGTTCGCCCATCTCGACGTCATGCTGCGGGACGCCTGCTACATCCTGGACCTGGAGAAGGTCCCCGCGATGTACGTGACCCAGGACCCGCAGCCCAACGCGATGTGCGTCGGCCTCGACGACCCGGTCATCGTCGTGACGACCGGACTGGTCGAGCTGCTCGACGAGGAGGAGATGCGGGCGGTGGTGGGCCACGAGGTCGGCCACGCGCTGTCCGGGCACTCCGTCTACCGGACGGTCCTGCTGTTCCTCACCAGCCTCGCGGTCCGGGTCGCCTGGATTCCGCTGGGCAACCTGGCGATCACGGCGATCGTGACGGCGCTGCGGGAGTGGTTCCGCAAGTCGGAGCTGTCCGCGGACCGCGCCGGGCTGCTCGTCGGCCAGGACCTGCGCGCCTCGATGCGCGGCCTGATGAAGATCGCGGGCGGGAACCACCTGCACGAGATGAACGTGGACGCGTTCCTGGCGCAGGCCGAGGAGTACGAGGCCGCGGGCGATCTGCGCGACTCCGTGCTCAAGATCCTCAACGTGCTGCCCCGCACGCACCCGTTCACCGCGGTCCGTGCGGCCGAGCTGAAGAAGTGGGCGGAGTCCCGCGACCACCAGCGGATCATGGACGGCCACTACCCCCGGCGCGACGAGGACGCGGACGCCTCGGTGTCGGACTCCTTCCGGCAGTCGGCCGCCGGCTACGCCTCCGACGTCAAGAACTCCAAGGACCCGCTGATGAAGCTGGTCAGCGACATCGCGGGCGGCGCGGGCGACCTCGGCGGCCGGGTCCGGCGCGGCTTCGGCGGCTTCGCCGGCGGAGCCACGGGCAAGGACGGCGCGGCAGGCGGCGGCAAGGACGGCCCGGCGGGCGGCGGAGCCGGGGACGGCACGGGCGAGGGCTCGGACACCGAAGGGCGGGGCTGAGCGTCCGCCGGCCCGGCTACACCTTCGGCTGGGCGCTCGTCGCCAGGGTGCCGCACAGCGCCGTGGCGCTCCCGGTGGCGTAGGGGTCGGTGCCGGCGGGGCCGCCGGCCCGCGCCGTTTGGCCCGCGAGCAGCGGGCGCAGCCGGCCGACGGCGTCGTCGGAGCAGGTGAGGGGGCCGGCCTGGACGGAGGACACGGCCAGCTGGGCCTGGTGCATGCGCAGGTCGTCGCGGTCGAAGCGGAAGTGCAGCTCGCGCCGGACGGTGAACAGCGACGTCTTGCTCCGGGCGCCGGCTCCGGCCGGCCGGAGCGCGTAGACGAAGGTGTGGTCGGCGACGACCTCCAGGGTGTTCGCGTCCGGCTCCGCCGTCCGGAGGGTGCCCTGGACCCGGATGCGCTGGTCGGCGAGCCGGACCCGGGTCGCGTCGAAGCGGACCAGCCAGCCGGTCGGGGCGTGCCGGCCGTCGGCGGCGGGGTGCCGGAAGCTCCGGTCGAACTGGTCGAGCTGGCGGGGGTCGAGCAGGATGCGCACGGGCCGGGTGGCGCCGCCGGTGAGGACGCTGGGATCGAGGGCCGACTCGATCAGGTACTCCCGGGCGGTGGTCAGGGCGGCGACGACCTGGCTGTCGGAGAAGTGCGCGGTGCGGCGGGAGGCCGGCAGGGTGATGCCCTCGGAGCCGATCCGGAACTTGGCGGCCGGGCTGGCGTCGTAGAGCCGCTCGGGGTCCGTGGAGCCGGGCACCGGGGTCTGCGGGGCGAGCGGGATCACGGTCATCCGCAGCGGTTCGGCCGACTGGGGGACGGGCGCGCGGTAGGGGTGGCGGACGCCCATGTAGATCGCGGTGCCGAAGGCGACGGCGATCAGCAGGACGAGGACGAGCGCCTGCCGGGACAGGCCCCGCCGCAGGGGCGGCCTGCGGCGCACGGCGGGGCTGTGGTCGGCGATGCGCTCCCGCGCGGAGAACTCCTGGAGGCGGGCAGCACGGACGAACGACTCGTCGAAGACGACGGATCGGTATTCGTCCTCTCCACCGGCGGGAGCGCCCTCGGGTGTGCCCTCCGGTGGGTCTCCAGGCCCGCCCATACCTTCAGAGTAGGTTCGCGGGCGCTCCGGTAAACGCGGCGGTGCGCGACAAGTTCTGACGGGTTCTCACCAGGACGGCCGGCCGTCCGGGGCGCGCCGCCGCCGCGCGGGCGGCGCGCGTCAGGGGGTGCGGGGTACCGCCGAGACGGCCGGCGGGGAGGAGTCCGCCGACACGGAGGGCTCCGTGCCGGTGACCTTCTCGCGGCCCTGTTCGAGGCCGGTCGACGCGGGTGAGGGGATCTGTTCGTCGCGGGCGCCGGAGGCGCCGCGGTAGACCGCGGTGAACGCGAGGGCCACCATGCCGACGCCCATCACGAGGGCGAGGACCCAGGCGACCGGGCGGTGCCAGCGGGTGTGCTTGCCGCGGAGCCGGCCGTACGCCCCCGCGCCGCCGTGGCGGCCGTCCGCGAGATCGGGGTCGTCGAACTCGTCGGGGTCGGGGCCGAGGTCGCCGTGGCCGTCCGGACCGAACCCGTCCTCGTAGTCGTCGGCGCGGGAGCCGCGGGCGTGTGCGCGGCGCGCCTCGGCCTCGGACTCGGCGCGGGCCTGGGCGGCGGCGAGCAGTCTCTCCACGGCGGTCGGCTCGTGGACCCGGGCCGCCCGGACGAAGTCCTCGTCGAAGACCACGGAGGCGAACTCTTCGTCCGCGCCTCCGCGGTCACGGTCGTCGTCGGGCTCCCAGCCGTCCGGGAACGGCGTGCCCCCCACGTCCTCCGGCACACGTCCAGAGTAGACCTGGGGGATCAATTTGGGCAGACGGTACGGAAATTCATCCACCTGGCGAGACGGCCGGTGCGCGGCCGGCCGGCCGCGCACCACCCGCCGCACGCCGCGCACGCCCCCGCGGCCCGTCAGGGGCTCCCCGGGGCACCGGAGGCCGGGAGAGGCCCCGTCGGGAGGCGGGAGCCGCTCCGGGGCGTGCGGGGACCGCCGTGGCGCTCCGCAGCGGGCGGTGCCGGGTCAGCGGCGGATGTGGCCGTCGCCGGTGACGATGTACTTCGTGCTCGTCAGCTCCGGCAGTCCCATCGGCCCGCGCGCGTGCAGCTTCTGCGTGGAGATGCCGATCTCGGCGCCGAAGCCGAACTGGCCGCCGTCGGTGAAGCGCGTCGAGGCGTTCACCGCGACGGTCGTGGAGTCGACCAGCCGGGTGAAGCGGCGGGCCGCCTGCTGCGAGGTGGTGACGATGGCCTCGGTGTGGCCGGAGCTCCAGAGCCGGATGTGGTTGACGGCCCGGTCGAGCGAGTCCACGACGGCCGCGGCGATGTCGTACGACAGGTACTCGGTGTCCCAGTCCTCGGCGGTGGCCTCGACCACGGTGGCCCTGGAGTCCTTGGCGTAGGCCAGGACCCGCTCGTCGCCGTGGACGGTCACGCCGGCGTCCGCGAGGGCGTCGAGGGCGCGCGGCAGGAAGCGCGCGGCGATGTCCTGGTGGACCAGGAGGGTCTCGGCGGCGTTGCAGACGCTGGGGCGCTGGGCCTTGGAGTTGACGAGGATCTCGACGGCCATGTCGAGGTCGGCGTCGGCGTCGACGTAGACGTGGCAGTTGCCGGTGCCGGTCTCGATGACCGGGACGGTGGACTCCTGGACGACCGTGCGGATCAGGGACGCGCCGCCGCGCGGGATGAGGACGTCGACCAGGCCGCGGGCGCGCATCAGCTCGCCGACGGACTCGCGTCCCTCGCCCGGCACCAGCTGGACGGCGTCGGCGGGCAGCCCGGCGCCGCCCACGGCGTCGCGCAGCACCCGGACGAGGGCGGTGTTCGACTCGTAGGCGGAGGACGAGCCGCGCAGCAGGACGGCGTTGCCGGACTTCAGGCAGAGCGCCGCGGCGTCGACGGTCACGTTCGGGCGGGCCTCGTAGATGATGCCGACGACGCCGAGCGGAACGCGGACCTGACGCAGGTCGATGCCGTTCGGGAGGGTCGAGCCGCGGACCACCTCGCCGACGGGGTCGGGCAGGGCCACGACATCGCGCACGTCGGAGGCGATGGCCCGCACCCGCTCGGGGGTCAGCGTCAGCCGGTCGATGACGGTCTCGCCGGTGCCGGCCTCGCGGGCCCTGGCGACGTCCTTGGCGTTCGCGGCGACGATCTCGCTCGTGCGGACTTCCAGGGCGTCGGCGATCGCGAGCAGCGCGTCGTCCTTCTCGGCCCGCGGCAGGGGCGCCAGGTCGGCGGCGGCGGACTTCGCCCGGTAGGCGGCCTGGGTGACCGGGGACATCGAGTCGTACGGCGAGAGCGTGGTCATGGGGGAAGCGTAGTGCGCCGGACAGAACGGTTCAGCGGTTGTCCCACACCCCGAGACGGATCAAAAGGGGTGAACTCCGACGGGGGTGGCGGGCAGCGGCCCGTACCCCTCGGCGATGCGCTGGTGGTAGGTCTCGCGGTCGATGACCTCCAGGCCGACGATCTCCCAGGGCGGGAGCTGGGCGGTCTGCCGGTGCTCCCCCCACAGGCGCAGCGCGACCGCCGCCGCGTCGTGCAGGTCGCGGGCCTCCTCCCAGTAGCGGATCTCGGCGTGGTCGCCGGCGTACCGGCTGGTCAGCAGGAAGGGGTGGTCGTGCGCGAGCTGTTCCAGACCGCGGCGGACCTCGCCGAGCGGGGCCTCGTCGCCGGAGACGCTGAGCGTGACGTGCCACAGCCGGGGCTGCTCGGCGGGCAGCTCCGCCTCGTAGGCGTCCCCGGTCGCGACGCTCGTGAGGGCCCGCTCCTCGCCCGCCGCACGGGAGGCGGGACCACCGCGGGACGCCGCCGCCCCAGGGCGCACTCGTCTCACGACGGCCTCCTTTACCCGATGGTCGTACCGAATTCCGGACTCTCCCCCGCCACAAAGTTGAGCAGGTGGGAAGCCGTCGTGTGGCGGTTTTACGGAACGTCCCCCCGGCGGGGGCGGCGGAACCGGCCGTTTACGGGTGCGGCGGGCGCCCGCGAGCGCGGGCCGCGGCGGCGGACCCGGCGGGCGCCGCGCGCCCGCCTCAGGGGCTGAGCAGGGCGAGGTCGTCGCGGTGGACGACCTCGCGCTCGTAGGCGGGCCCCAGTTCGCGCGCCAGCTCCCGGGTGGAGCGGCCGATCAGCTGGGGGATCTCCTTGGCGTCGAAGTTGACCAGGCCCCTGGCGACGGCCCGGCCCGTGCCGTCGCGCAGTTCGACGGGGTCTCCCGCGGAGAACTCCCCCTCCACGGCGGCGATGCCCGCGGGCAGCAGCGACTTGCGGCCCTGGACGACCGCGCGGACGGCGCCGTCGTCCAGGGTGAGTGCGCCCTGCGGGGTGGAGGCGTGCTGGAGCCAGAGCAGCCGGTCCGCGGACCGCTTGCCGGTGGCGTGGAAGTAGGTGCCCGTGTCCCGGCCGGCCAGGGCGTCGGCCGCGTGGACGGCGCTGGTCAGCACGACGGGGATGCCGGCAGCGGCGGCGATGCCCGCCGCCTCGACCTTGGTGGCCATGCCGCCGGTGCCGACGCCCGCCTTGCCCGCGCCGCCGGTGTCGACGCCCGCGAGGTCGGCGGGCCCGCGGACCTCGCGGATCCGGGTGGTGCCGGGCCGGCTGGGGTCGCCGTCGTAGACGCCGTCCACGTCCGAGAGGAGGACGAGCAGGTCGGCGCGGACGAGGTGGGCGACGAGGGCGGCGAGGCGGTCGTTGTCGCCGAAGCGGATCTCGTCCGTGGCGACGGTGTCGTTCTCGTTGACGACGGGCAGGGCGCCCATCGCGAGGAGCTTGTCCAGGGTGCGCGAGGCGTTGCGGTGGTGGGAGCGGCGGCTGGTGTCGTCGGAGGTGAGGAGCACCTGCCCCACCCGGATGCCGTACCGGGCGCAGGAGGCCGTGTAGCGGGCCACCAGCAGCCCCTGCCCGACGCTGGCGGCGGCCTGCTGGCGGGCGAGGTCCTTGGGGCGGCGGCTCAGGCCGAGCGGCGCAAGCCCCGCGGCGATGGCCCCGGAGGAGACGAGGACGATCTCGCGGGTACCGCCGGCGTGCGTCGCGGCGAGGACGTCGACGAGGGCGTCGACCCGGTCGGCGTCGAGACCGCCTGAGGCGGTGGTGAGCGACGAGGAACCCACCTTGACGACGATCCTGTGCGCCTCGGCCACGCCGGCCCGCACCGTATTCCTTGCCGCTGACACGCCATCCCCAATGTTCCGACCAGCCCGGTGTGTGCAATCTACGCGAGGGAGGCGGGCGGGCGGCGCCCCGTTTCGACGGGCGGACGCCCGCGGTGCCGCCACACCGCCGCAGTCCGGCCGCCGCGGCCCGCACCGCGTGCTCCGTCACGGCCCGCGCGGGCAATATGCGCGCTATGCAGTGATTGTTCCCACGGAAGATTGCTCGCCGGGTCTCCAGGTCATACCGTCAGGCGTCGGCCCGCGTTCGCCTGCCTTCACGACGACCCCGGCCGCACCGATCCCCCATCCGCTGCATCCCCCTCGCAGGAGCCCAGCCCGTGCCCTCCGCAGGCCTCGCCCCCCGCCGCATCGTGCAGCTCTCCGCACTGCTCGCGATGCTCGCCTTCCTCACGGCCCAGATCGTCTCCGCGCTGCTGCCGAACGTCCCGGTGTTCGTCGCCGCGAGCGCCGCGGGACTCCTCCTGGACCTGTACCTGCAGTACCGCGACCCCGGTCTGCTCACGGTGCTCGGCAAGGTGCGCTTCGACGTCACCGTCCGCCAGCTGCTGCGCGACATGCTGATCATGGTGGGACTGCTGCGGATCGAGGGCGTCGACCCGACGCACGAGCAGGCGCCGCTGCTGATCGCCGTCTGCGTCCTGTACGGCCTGCACTTCGCCTGCCACGGCGTCTCGGTCCTGGTGCGGCGCACCCGCACGCTGCCGGTCGTCACCCGCAACATCGACGCCTCGGCACTGCGGCTGACGGCCGCGCCGCCGCGCATCCTGGCCCGCCGCCAGGGCCACCGGCTGCTGTCCCTCTCCGTACCGGCGACGGCCGGGCTGCTGCTCACGGCCGCCACCACCGACGCGCTGTGGGGCGGCGTCGGCGTGGGCGCCGCCGTCGTCCTCGCCATCCTGGGCACCGCCTACCTCGGCACCTGGCTGCTCCCCGGCAAGCGCGCCGAGAGCGAGGCGAAGGTCATCGAGTGGGTCGACGCGTGGCTGGCGGAGTACCGGCCCACCGTGGCCATGTACTTCTCGGGCGGCAGCACCTCGGCCTACCAGGCGAACATGTGGCTCTCGACCCTCTCGGAGATCGACGCCCGGCCGCTGATCGTGCTGCGCGAGCGCTTCATGGTGCAGAAGATCGAGGCGACCGACGTCCCGATCATCTGCTTCCCGCGGGTCTCCACGATGTTCTCGCTGGAGAACTCGACGCTGAAGATGATGCTGCACCCGGCCAACGCCGCGAAGACCTCCCAGGTCCTGCGCATCCCCACGATCAAGCACGCCTTCATCAACCACGGCGAGAGCGACAAGCTCTCCTCCTGCAACCCCTACGCCAAGGCCTACGACGAGGTGTGGGTCGCCGGCCCCGCCGCCCGCGAGCGGTACGCGCTCGCCGAGGTCGGCGTGGAGGACAAGAACATCGTCGAGGTCGGCCGTCCGCAGCTGACGCCGATACGCCTCTTCTCCGGTCCGCCCACCGGCACGTACACGACCGTCCTGTACGCCCCCACCTGGGAGGGCTGGGACGGCAACCCGGGCAACACCTCCGTGGTGCTGGCCGGCGAGAACATCGTGCGCCACCTGCTCGCCGACGAGAAGGTGCGTCTGCTCTACAAGCCGCACCCGATGACCGGCTCCGTCGACCCGCGCGCCGGTGCCGCGAACGAGCGCATCCTGGCGATGATCCGCGAGGCCAACACCCGGCGCTCCGGCGCTCGTCCCGGCCCGGAGGCCGCCGCCGAACTGGCCCGC
The DNA here is from genome assembly GCF_043199735.1 of Streptomyces sp. NPDC048566. Lineage (NCBI taxonomy): Bacteria > Bacillati > Actinomycetota > Actinomycetes > Kitasatosporales > Streptomycetaceae > Streptomyces > Streptomyces sp. NPDC048566. The sequence continues at coordinate 4,817 of NZ_JBICWL010000014.1, read as the reverse complement.
CGCACGGCCGAGCTGGACACCCTGACCTCGACCGCCTTCCGGCAGAGCGCGGACGAGATGGAGCGGATGCTGCTCCAGGGCGCGCCGAGCGGCGACCGCGAGGCGGAGATCGCCCGGGCCACGACGGCGTGGGAGACCGCCTACTGGGCGTCCTTCCCGGAGTGGGAGCACCAGATCGTCACCGGCCCGCGCCCGGCGATCTTCGCCTGCTTCAACGAGGCCGACCTGCTGATCAGCGACGTCTCCTCGGTCGTCTCGGACTGGCTGTCCAGCGAGAAGCCGTACGCGGTCGCCAACACCTCGGGCATGCCGGAGGCGGCCTTCCGCGCCGGGTTCCCGACGGTGTCGGCGGGGGCGATCCTCACGCCCGCCGCGGACGGTGTGCCGGCTCTGCTCGACGCGGTGCGCAACCCGGAGCGCGACGAGTTCACCGCGGCCCGCGCCGAACTCAAGGAGCACCTGCTCGGCCCCTCGGACCCGCCGTCGCTGGCCCGCTTCGACGCGGCGATCGCGGACCTGTGCGCCAAGGCGGACGAGCGCCGGGTGCGGATGACCGCACGCCTCGGGGCCGAGATCCCCGCGCAGCGCGCCGCGGCCGAGGAGTCGGCCCACGAGTCGGAGCAGGGCCTCGGCGCCGACGCCGGCTCCGAGGACAGCGGAGCCGAGGACTCGGTCACCGCGTAGCGGCAGGCATCGTGCAGGGGGCCGGCGACTCGTGTCGAGTCGCCGGCCCCCTGCACGTCGCACGCCGCGTCCGGGAGCGCGCTCCCCGCACCGTCGCGGCCGGACCGGAGAGCACCGCCCCGGTCGCGGCCCGAGCGGCGGCCCCTGCCCCGCCGCGCCACCGGGCCGCGGCGGGAGCGGGAGGAGGGGCGGACAGCCGCCGGGGCCCTTTGCCGGCCGGCGGTCGGGGCGGGGTCCGGCAGCCGGGACGACAAAGACGACAGCGGTGGGGGGGGGGGGGGGCGCGGCGCGGCGGGGCGCCCCCGCCCCCCCCCCCCCCCCCCCCCCCCCCCCCCCCCCCCCCCCCCCCCCCCCCGCCGCGGGC
>NZ_JBICWL010000014.1:0-3759 GCF_043199735.1 Streptomyces sp. NPDC048566 | reverse complement strand
GGTCTGGGGGGGGGCGGGGGGGGGGGGGGGCGGGCCCCGCCCCCCCGCGCCGCCGCCGGGGGGGGGGCGCCCGGGGGCGCCGCCCCCCCCCCCCCCACCGCTGTCGTCCCCGCTGCCGCCCCGTACCACCCGCGCCGCCGTCGCCGCCGGGGGCATCGGTGCGGCGCACACCGCGCCCGCCCGGGTCGTGGCCGCGGGGGCGCGTCGTCCGCCCGGAGGACGGGGCCGGATACGGCCGGTCCCCTGACCGGAAGGGTTCACCGGCTCGCGGCGCCCGGTGCGGCACCGCGCCGCGTCGTCGCATCACCCGGGTACATCCCGTACGCGGGCGACGCTCCGCCGTGCGCTGCACCGCACCGCACGCCGCGAGCCGTCCGGCGCACCCTTCCGGTCACGGCACTAGAACGGCTCGAAGTCGTCGTACTCCTGCTCCGCCTCGTCCCGCTCGGCCTGCCGGTCGCGGCGGCGCTGGGCCGCGGGGCGCGGGGCCTCGAAGCGGTGGTCCTCGCCGCGGCGGCCCAGCATCTCGGCACCCGCCATGACGGTGGGCTCCCAGTCGAACACGACCGCGTTCTCCTCGGGGCCGATCGCGACGCCGTCGCCGGAGCGGGCGCCCGCCTTCATCAGCTGCTCCTCGACCCCGAGCCGGGCGAGCCGGTCGGCGAGGTAGCCGACGGCCTCGTCGTTGTTGAAGTCGGTCTGGCGCACCCAGCGCTCGGGCTTCTCGCCGCGCACGCGGTAGAGGCCGTCCTCCTCCCGGGTGACGGTGAAGCCGGCGTCGTCCACCGCCTTCGGGCGGATGACGACGCGGGTCGCCTCCTCCTTGGGCTTGGCGGCACGGGACCGCCCGACCAGTTCGGCGAGGGCGAACGACAGCTCGCGAAGACCCGTGTGGGCGACCGCGGACACCTCGAAGACGCGGTAGCCGCGCGCCTCCAGGTCGGGACGCACCATCTCGGCCAGGTCCTTGCCGTCCGGCACGTCGATCTTGTTGAGGACGACCAGCCGGGGCCGCTTGTCCAGGCCGCCGTAGCTCTTCAGCTCCTCCTCGATGACGTCGAGGTCGGAGACCGGGTCGCGCTCGGATTCGAGGGTGGCCGTGTCCAGGACGTGGACGAGGACGCTGCACCGCTCGACGTGGCGCAGGAACTCCAGGCCGAGGCCCTTGCCCTGGCTGGCGCCGGGGATCAGGCCGGGGACGTCGGCGATGGTGTAGACGGTCTCACCGGCCGTCACGACGCCCAGGTTCGGGACGAGGGTGGTGAACGGGTAGTCCGCGATCTTCGGCTTGGCGGCGGACAGGACGGAGATGAGGGAGGACTTGCCGGCGCTCGGGTAGCCGACCAGCGCCACGTCGGCGACGGTCTTCAGCTCCAGCACGATGTCCTGGAGGCCGCCGGGCACGCCGAGCAGGGCGAAGCCGGGGGCCTTGCGGCGGGCCGAGGCCAGCGCCGCGTTCCCCAGACCGCCCCGGCCGCCCTCCGCGGCGACGTAGGACGTGCCGTTGCCGACGAGGTCCGCGAGGACGTTGCCGCGGGTGTCCAGGACGACGGTGCCGTCCGGCACGGGCAGCACGAGGTCCTGGCCGTCCTTGCCGGACCGGTTGCCGCCCTCGCCGGGCTTGCCGTTGGTGGCCTTGCGGTGCGGTGAGTGGTGGTAGTCGAGCAGCGTGGTGACGGACTGGTCGACGACCAGGATCACGTCACCGCCACGGCCGCCGTTGCCGCCGTCCGGGCCGCCGAGCGGCTTGAACTTCTCCCGGTGCACGGAGGCACAGCCGTGGCCTCCGCTACCCGCGGCGACGTGCAGCTCGACGCGGTCCACGAAGGTGGTCATGTGGGGTGCCTCCAGCACTTCGGTACTTCTGTACGTACGGAATGTCTCTAGCGCAACACGCGAAAGGCGGACCCGCTTCCCGTGGGGGAAGTGAGGTCCGCCTCGCGAGGAACTCTGTTCCGCGGAGCCTGGGCCCCGAGGCGCGCGACCCGTCCCGGGGACGGATCAGCCTCGACGGGTCCGGATCAGGCGACCGGAACGATGTTCACGACCTTGCGGCCGCGGTGGGTGCCGAACTCGACCGCACCGGCGTCCAGCGCGAACAGCGTGTCGTCCTTGCCACGGCCGACACCGGTGCCGGGGTGGAAGTGGGTGCCACGCTGGCGGACCAGGATCTCACCGGCGTTGACGGTCTGACCGCCGAAGCGCTTCACACCGAGCCGCTGAGCATTGGAGTCGCGACCGTTCCGAGTGGACGATGCGCCCTTCTTGTGTGCCATGTCTCAGTCCCTACCCTTACTTCGCAGCCGCGGGGATCTCAGTGACCTTGATCGCCGTGTACTGCTGGCGGTGGCCCTGACGACGGCGGTAGCCGGTCTTGTTCTTGTAGCGAAGGATGTCGATCTTGACGCCCTTGTGGTGATCCACGACCTCGGCCTGGACCTTGATGCCGGCCAGGACCCACGGGTCGCTCGTCACGGCTTCACCGTCGACAACGAGCAGGGTCGAGAGCTCGACCGTGTCGCCAACCTTGGCAGTGGAAATCTTGTCAACCTCAACGATGTCGCCGACAGCAACCTTGTGCTGGCGACCACCGCTGCGCACGATGGCGTACACGCGGATCTCTCTCTCGCTCGGAACCGAACCCCCGCAGTCCAGCCGCCGGCGGGTGCGAGCGGCCTCTACCGGGGCCCGGAACGTGTGGGAACACGCCCGACCCCGGGAGGAATGAGGTTTACGGGGATGTGGCGTGTCAATGGACACGCCGACGGTCAAGGTTACGAGACCCTCCCCACCGGGGTCAAACCGGCTCTCCTCGGCCGGTCACCGCCTCGACATAGCCGCCGTACGCCTCCTCGATCCGCTCCGGTGACAGGTCCAGATGCTCCAGAACCGTGTACCGGCCGGGCCGGGTGCGCGGCGCGAACTCCACCGCCCGCACGAACTCGTCGACGCCGAAACCGATCTCCCCGGCGACGACCGGCAGCCCGTGCCGCCGGAGCGTGTCGGCCATCAGGCGGGACCCTTCGAGGTCGCCCCGCAGATGCATGGCGAAGGCGGCGCCGATGCCCACCTGCTCGCCGTGGGCCGCCGCGCGCCGGGGATACAGCAGGTCGAGCGCGTGGCTGATCTCGTGGCAGGCCCCCGAGGAGGGCCGGGTGTGCCCGGCGATCGACATGGCGATGCCGGACAGCACCAGCCCCTCCGCCAGCACGGTCAGGAACCCGTCGTCGCCGCAGCCGCCGGGGTGCCGCAGGACGGCCTCGCCCGCCTGGCGCGCCATCGCGGCCGAGAGACCGTCGACCTTCTCCCCGTTGACCCGGTGGGACAGCTCCCAGTCCGCGACGGCGGAGATGTTGGAGACGGCGTCGCCGATCCCGGACCGGACGAACCGGATCGGCGCCTCCCGGACCACGTCCAGGTCGACGACGACCGCGATGGGGGTCGGCACGCCGTAGGAGCCGCGGCCGGCGTCGTTGTCCAGGATGGACACCGGCGAACAGATGCCGTCGTGCGAGAGGTTGGTGGCCACCGCGACCAGCGGGAGGCCGATGCGCGCGGCGGCGTACTTGGCGCAGTCGATGACCTTGCCGCCGCCGAGGCCCACGACGGCGTCGTGGTCGCCCGACTTCATGGCGTCGGCGAGTCGCACCGCCTCGTCTATCGTGCCGCCGCCGACCTCGTACCAGGTCGCGCCCGGCAGCGCGGGCGCCAGCCGCTCCCGCAGCCGCGCACCCGAACCGTTGCTGACCGCGACCGCGA
>NZ_JBICWL010000013.1:65801-182603 GCF_043199735.1 Streptomyces sp. NPDC048566 | reverse complement strand
ACCGTTTCCGTATCCGATTTCCTCGGTGCTTTCCAGGTTCCCGCTTCCGCGTTTCCCTTTCCGGCGAGTCCGACTCTATCAGATCCTTTCGGGCCCGATTTCCTCGGCGCTTTCCAGTTCCGCGCTTTCGCGCTTTCCTTTTCAGCGGCTCCGACATTATCAGAAGTTCTGAGTCGGATTTTCCGCCCCCCTGCCGGTTCTGCCCCGAGGCACGAAGCGTTCGGGTTCCCGGTCGGGCGGAGCCGTAAACGTACTGGAGCGGGCCGCCTCGATGCAAATCGAGGCGGCCCGCTCCGGGTTGGCGCTCTCCGGAGGGTCAGACCTCGACCACGACCGGGAGGATCATCGGGCGCCGGCGGTAGTTGTCGGAGACCCACTTGCCCAGCGTGCGGCGGATGAGCTGCTGCATCTGGTGGGGCTCGACCACACCGTCCTGGGCGGACCGCTCCAGGACCTCCGTGACCTTCGGGATCACGTCGGCGAACGCGGAGTCGTCGATACCGGACCCGCGAGCCTGCACGTGCGGGCCCGCCGTGAGCTTGCCCGTGCTGGAGTCGATCACCGCGAAGACCGAGATGATGCCCTCGTCGCCCAGGATCTTGCGGTCCTTGAGCGCGGGCTCCCCGACGTCGCCCACCGAGAGGCCGTCGACGTACACGTACCCGGCCTGGACCTTGCCGGCGATCTTGGCCTTGCCGTCGAGGAGGTCGACGACCACGCCGTCCTCGGCGATCACGATGCGGTCGTGCGGCACACCGGTGAGCGCGCCGAGTTCGGCGTTGGCCCGCAGGTGGCGCCACTCGCCGTGCACCGGCATCAGGTTGCGCGGCCGGCAGATGTTGTAGAAGTACAGCAGCTCGCCGGCCGACGCGTGGCCCGAGACGTGCACCTTGGCGTTGCCCTTGTGGACGACGTTCGCGCCCCAGCGGGTCAGGCCGTTGATGACGCGGTAGACCGCGTTCTCGTTGCCGGGGATCAGCGACGAGGCCAGGATCACCGTGTCGCCCTGGACGATCCGGATCTGGTGGTCGCGGTTCGCCATCCGGGACAGGGCGGCCATCGGCTCGCCCTGGGAGCCCGTACAGACGAGCACGACCTCGTGGTCCGGGAGGTCGTCGAGCGTCTTGACGTCGACCACTAGGCCCGGCGGGACCTTCAGGTAGCCGAGGTCCCGGGCGATGCCCATGTTGCGGACCATCGAGCGGCCGACGAAGGCGACCCGGCGGCCGTACTCGTGAGCGGTGTCCAGGATCTGCTGGATGCGGTGCACGTGGCTGGCGAAACTCGCCACGATGATGCGCTTGCTGGCGTTGGCGAAGACCTGGCGCAGCACGTTCTGGATGTCGCGCTCGGGCGGGACGAAACCGGGGACCTCGGCGTTCGTGGAGTCCGAGAGGAGGAGGTCGATGCCTTCCTCGCTCAGGCGCGCGAACGCGTGCAGGTCCGTGAGGCGGCCGTCGAGCGGCAGCTGGTCCATCTTGAAGTCGCCCGTGTGGACGACCATGCCGGCCGGGGTGCGGATGGCGACCGCGAGAGCGTCCGGGATGGAGTGGTTGACCGCGACGAACTCGCAGTCGAAGGGGCCGACGCGCTCGCGATGGCCCTCGGCCACCTCCAGCGTGTACGGCCGGATGCGGTGCTCCTGGAGCTTGGCCTCGATGAGGGCGAGGGTCAGCTTGGAGCCGATCAGCGGGATGTCGGGCTTCTCGCGCAGGAGGAACGGGACGCCGCCGATGTGGTCCTCGTGCCCGTGCGTGAGCACGATGCCCTCGATGTCGTCGAGGCGGTCCCGGATGGACGTGAAGTCCGGCAGGATCAGGTCGATTCCGGGCTGCTCCTCCTCAGGGAAGAGCACTCCGCAGTCGACGATCAGCAGGCGGCCCGCGTACTCGAAGACCGTCATGTTCCGGCCGATCTCGCCGAGACCGCCGAGCGGGGTGACGCGCAGGCCGCCCTTCGGGAGGACCGGCGGCTTGCCGAGTTCAGGATGCGGATGACTCAAAAGACTCTCCTCACCACGGACGCCACGTACCTGTGAGGCACGTGGCGCGCGTGACGTTCGTGCAGTGGCAGTTGTCCGTGTGGGGTGCGGGCCGGGGCCCGCGGTCGTGCTTATTCAGTTGTGAAGTCTGTGATCAGAGCTCTACCCCGCCGGCTCCAAGATCGATCTTGAGCTGGGCGGTCTCCTCCGGGGACAGCTCGACCATCGGGGCGCGCAGCGGACCGGAGGGCAGGCCCTGGAGGGCGAGTGCCGCCTTGGTCGTCATGACGCCCTGGGTGCGGAACATGCCGGTGAAGACGGGGAGCAGCTTCTGGTGGATCTCGGTGGCCTTCTGCACGTCGCCCGAGAGGTGGGCGTCGAGCATGGCGCGCAGTTCCGGGGTGACGACGTGCCCGACGACGGAGACGAAGCCGACCGCGCCCACGGAGAGCAGCGGCAGGTTGAGCATGTCGTCGCCGGAGTACCAGGCGAGGCCGGAGCGGGCGATGGCCCAGCTGGCCCGGCCGAGGTCCCCCTTGGCGTCCTTGTTCGCGACGATGCGGGGGTGCTCGGCGAGCCGGACCAGGGTCTCGGTGTTGATCGGGACGCCGCTGCGGCCGGGGATGTCGTAGAGCATGACCGGCAGGCCCGTCGCGTCGGCGATGGCCGTGAAGTTCCGGTACAGGCCCTCCTGAGGGGGCTTGTTGTAGTACGGCGTGACGGTGAGCAGGCCGTGCGCGCCGACCCGCTCCGCGGCCTGCGCCAGTTCGATGCTGTGGCGCGTGTCGTTGGTGCCGACGCCGGCGACGACGTGGGCGCGGTCGCCGACCGCTTCCAGCACGGCGCGTACGAGATCCGATTTCTCCGCGTTGCTGGTGGTCGGGGACTCACCGGTGGTCCCGTTGATGATCAGGCCGTCGTTGCCTGCGTCCACCAGGTGGGTGGCGAGCCGCTGGGCGCCGTCGAGGTCGAGTGCGCCGTCCGCCGTGAAGGGCGTGACCATGGCGGTGAGGACCCGCCCGAAGGGGGTCTGCGGAGTGGAGGTCGGAGCCATGGGTAACACGCTACTCGCTGCTCAAGGCGGGGTCTGCCCTCGGGGGACACGACATGGCAGGACAAAGGTGGAGCCCGGCACTGCCTGCTCGGGGGTTCAAGCAGTGCCGGGTCCGTTTGATCAGGCTAGATGAACTTCGCGAAATGCCGCAATACGGACACCTCGCTCGGCTGACCCGTACATCTGTGCCGGACCGGTGCGCACAGGCGGTTCAGGGCGCCACCCGTCCGTTGGCGTTGTAGGCCGCGTGTGTGAGCGGCATGAGCCGCGCCCACTCCGCCTCCATCCGCTCGCCGACCATCTCGATCTCGCGCTGCGGGAAGGACGGGACCTTCGCGAGCTCGTGCTGGGTGCGCAGACCGAGGAAGTGCATCAGCGAGCGTGCGTTGCACGTGGCGTACATCGAGGAGAAGAGACCCACCGGGAGGACGGCGCGGGCGATCTCGCGGGCCACGCCGGCCGCGAGCATCTCGCGGTACGCCTCGTACGCCCCGCGGTAGGAGTCCTCCATGGTCCGGCTCGTCAGATCCAGCTGGTCCGGTGTGCCCTCCACGAAGACGTACTTGCCGGGGCGGCCCTCCTGGACCAGCTTGCGGGAGGCGTCCGGGACGTAGAAGACCGGCTCCAGCTCCCGGTAGCGGCCCGACTCCTCGTTGTACGACCAGCCGACGCGGTGCCGCATGAACTCGCGGAACACGAAGATCGGAGCACTGATGAAGAAGGTCATCGAGTTGTGCTCGAAGGGGCTGCCGTGCCGGTCCCGCATCAGGTAGTTGATCAGGCCCTTGGAGCGCTCCGGGTCCTTCTGCAGCTCGTCCAGCGACTGCTCTCCCGCGGTGGAGACACGGGCGGCGAACAGCACGTCGGCGTCGGAGGCCGTGTGCTTGATCAGCTCGACGGTGACATCGCTGCGGAAACGGGGCTTGAGCTCGTCGGCGGGGGTGTCGGTCACGGTGCGGAGGGTCCTTCCATCACTGGCTCGGGCGGCGCCCACTCTACGGGCCGGCACCGACAACGGGGCGTTCGGTGCCGTGCCCCGACATTCGGCACCGAACTTCGGCGAATTCGGTGATTCGGGGCACCTCCCGGGGCACTCGTGCGTCTGTATGGATGAGGGCGGCGCGTTCGAGTCGCCCCCGCCGGACCGTCGCACCAGCACCAGTCTCCGGAAGGAGAAGCACCGCCCATGTTCCGTCGGCGCGAGCCCGTTCCCTTCGCCTTCGTCGCGGAGGCAGACCAGTTCCGCAGCAACGTCACGCCCCCGCCCCGTGAGCGGGCCTCCTTCGGGCAGATGGCGGGGCGGTGGCTCATAGGTCTCACCGTCGTCGCAGGGATCGCCGGATCCCTGATCGTCGGGATGCCCGCCCTGTCGCAGGACCAGTCGCCCGCGACGACGCAGCACTCCGAGGCGTCGGACGGCCGCTGACTCATCCGGACCCCCAAGGGTGGTGGCCCGGCACCCGGCTCGATAGCCTCACCGGGCACAGCCCATGCGTGGATTGAGTGAGGATCAGTCGTGCCCCTGCCTTTCCTGACGGCGGACCGCGCCTTTGACGAGGCCGCGGAGGATGTCGCGCTGCCCTTCGACGACCGCGACCGCTGGCGCCGCCCTTACCGGCCCGGCCCGTGGCGGGTCGGTGCCGCCGCCCTGGTCCTGCTGCTCGCCTCGTACGTTCTCGTCGCGGCGGTGATCATCGCGGTGGCCGGCACCGTACCGGGGGCCGTGGCCTGCATGATCGGCGCCGCGATCGTCATACTGTGCGCGCTGCGGCTGCTGCGGGTGGGCGTGTGGGTGAGTGCCCGGGGGCTGCGCAGGGTCGGTTTCTTCACCACCGTCACGGTCCCGTGGGACAAGGTGGGCGCCGTGCGCACCGTGCAGCAGCCGGTGCGCTGGCTGGGGCTGCCGCGCACCGTGCAGGGCCAGGCGCTGGTTCTGGTCCGCGAGGGGCGCGCACCCGGTGAGGTGCCCCCGCTCATGACGACGCACAACGCCGACTTCCTGGCCCGCACCGAGGCCTTCGACCGCGCGGCGGACGCCGTCGAGGTGTGGGCGGACGAGTACCGCGGGCCCTGACCGGCGCGGCATCCCGCGCCCGTCCGTGCGATGAGGGGCCGACCCGCGTGATGCGGGTCGGCCCCTCGTCGCACGGGCCCGCCGTCCGGTGGCGCGGAGCGCGCCGCGATCGGCGGGCGGTCAGCGCCTTCAGGCTTCGAGGGTGCGCCCCTCCTGGAGCGCGATGGCCCGCTGCATGGCCTTGCGGGCGCGCGGGGTGTCGCGGGCGTCGTGGTAGGCCACGGCGAGGCGGAACCAGGTGCGCCAGTCGTCCGGTGCGTCCTCCGTCTCGGCCTTGCGGCGGGCGAAGACCTCGTCGGCCGAGTCGCGGTCGATGCGGCCGCTCTCGGTGCGCCGCAGCTCGTCCACGGGCAGTCCGCCCTCGGCGTCCAGCACGGCGGCGAGCCGGTTGGCCTTCCGGACGAACTGGGTGTTCTTCCAGAGGAACCAGACGCCGATGACCGGCAGGATCAGCACGGCCACACCGAAGGTGACGGTGATCAGGGTGCCGTCCTGGATGAGCATCACGCCCCGGCTGCCGACCAGGACGAAGTAGAAGACCAGGACGGCGGCCGTGACGGCGTAGGTGGTTTTCGCGCGCATGTCTGCCGGTTACCTCGTGGGACGTGACCCGGCTCAGCCGAGGTCGAGGAAGTGTTCCAGGCCGAAGGTGAGGCCCGGGGCGGTCACCACGCGGCGGACGCCGAGCAGGATGCCCGGCATGAAGCTGCTGTGGTGGAGGGAGTCGTGGCGGATGGTGAGGGTCTCCCCCTCGCCGCCCAGCAGGACCTCCTGATGGGCGAGGAGGCCGCGCAGCCGGACGGCGTGCACGGGGACGCCGTCGACGTCGGCGCCGCGGGCCCCGTCCAGGGCGGTCGCCGTGGCGTCGGGCTGCGGGGCGCTGCCCGCCCGTTCCCGGGCCGCGGCGATGAGCTGGGCGGTGCGCGTGGCGGTGCCGCTGGGAGCGTCCACCTTGTTCGGGTGGTGCAGCTCGACGACCTCGACGGACTCGAAGTACGGCGCGGCGACCTCGGCGAACTTCATCGTCAGGACCGCCCCGATGGAGAAGTTGGGCGCGATGAGCACACCCGTCTCCGGGGAGGCGGCCAGCGAGGTGCCGAGCTGCGCGAGTCGCTCGTCGGTCCAGCCGGTGGTGCCGACGACGGCGTGGATGCCGTGCCGGACGCAGAAGTCCAGGTTGCCCATCACCGAGGCGGGGGTGGTGAGTTCGACGACGACCTGGGCCCCGGCGTCGACCAGGGTCTCCAGCTTGTCGCCGCGGCCGAGGGCGGCCACCAGCTCCATGTCCTCGGCGGCCTCGACGGCTCGTACCGCCTCGGCTCCGATCCGGCCCTTGGCACCGAGGACCGCCACGCGCAGCTTGCTCATAGCTTCGTTCCTTACCGAGACGGGATTACGCGACCGCGTCGTGCAGCCGCGACGCCTGCTTGTCCTTGACCGGGCCGATGACCGCCAGCGAGGGGCGCCGTCCGAGAACGTCCCGGGCGACCTCGCGGACCTCGTCGGGGGTGACCGAGGCGATCTTCGCCAGCATGTCGTCGACGGACATCTGCTCGCCCCAGCACAGCTCGCTCTTGCCGATCCGGTTCATCAGCGCGCCGGTGTCCTCCAGGCCGAGCACGGTGGATCCCTGGAGCTGGCCGACGGCCCGGCCGATCTCGTCGTCCGACAGGCCGTGCTCGGCGACCTGGTCGAGCTCGTCGCGGCACAGCTTCAGCACGTCGTGGACCTGGCTCGGACGGCAGCCGGCGTACACGCCGAAGAGTCCGCAGTCGGCGAAGCCCGAGGTGTAGGAGTACACGCTGTAGGCGAGACCGCGCTTCTCGCGGACCTCCTGGAAGAGGCGCGAGGACATGCCGCCGCCGAGCGCGGTGTTCAGCACGCCGAGGGCCCAGCGGCGGTCGTCGGTGCGGGCGAGGCCCGGCATGCCGAGGACGACGTGGGCCTGCTCGGTCTTGCGGCCGAGCAGTTCGACGCGGCCGGCCGTCCTGATGGTGCGCCGGCCGTCGCGCGGCGCGATGGGCGCCGCCGCCGCGTTCTTGAACGCGCCCGCCTTGTCGAAGGCGGCGCGGACCTGGCGGACGACCTTGTTGTGGTCGATGTTCCCGGCGGCGGCCACCACGAGGTGGGTGGGGTCGTAGTGCTTCTTGTAGAAGCGGCGGATGCGGTCCGCGTTGAGGGCGTTGACGGTGTCGACCGTGCCGAGGACGGGGCGGCCGAGCGGGTTGTCGCCGAACATCGTGTGCGCGAACAGGTCGTGCACGCAGTCGCCCGGGTCGTCCTCGGTCATCGCGATCTCTTCGAGGATCGCGCCGCGCTCGACGTTGACGTCGTCCTCACGGATGAGGGAGCCGGTGAGCATGTCGCAGACGACGTCGATGGCGAGCGGCAGGTCGGTGTCGAGCACGCGCGCGTAGTAGCACGTGTACTCCTTGGCGGTGAAGGCGTTCATCTCGCCGCCGACCGCGTCGATCGCGGAGGAGATGTCCAGCGCGGACCTGCGGTTGGTGCCCTTGAAGAGCAGGTGCTCCAGGTAGTGCGTGGCGCCGTTCAGCGCGGGCGTCTCGTCGCGCGAGCCCACGCTCGCCCAGATGCCGAACGTGGCGGAGCGCACCGAGGGGAGCGTCTCGGTGACGATCCGCAGCCCGCCGGGGAGGGTGGTCTTGCGGACCGTGCCGATGCCGTTGGCGCCCTTGATGAGGGTTTGGGTACGGGCGACGGCCCGCGCCTCCGAGGAGGTGCGGGCCGTCGCCGTGGAGCTACTCGACGTCACTTGTCGGTGTCGTCCTTCTGGTCGTCGTCGCCTTCGCCCTCGATCACGGGGATCAGGGAGAGCTTGCCGCGGGAGTCGATCTCGGCGATCTCGACCTGGACCTTCTGGCCCACTCCGAGGACGTCCTCGACGTTCTCCACGCGCTTGCCGCCGGCGAGCTTGCGGATCTGCGAGATGTGCAGCAGACCGTCCTTGCCCGGGAGCAGCGACACGAACGCGCCGAAGGTCGTCGTCTTCACGACGGTGCCCAGGTAGCGCTCGCCGACCTCCGGCATGGTCGGGTTGGCGATGCCGTTGATCGTGGCGCGGGCGGCCTCGGCGGCCGGGCCGTCGGCGGCACCGATGTAGATGGTGCCGTCGTCCTCGATCGTGATCTCGGCGCCGGTGTCCTCCTGGATCTGGTTGATCATCTTGCCCTTGGGGCCGATGACCTCGCCGATCTTGTCCACGGGGATCTTGACGGTGATGATCCGCGGGGCGTTCGGGGACATCTCGTCCGGCGTGTCGATCGCTTCCATCATCACGTCGAGGATGTGGAGGCGGGCGTCGCGGGCCTGCTTGAGGGCCGCGGCCAGGACGGAGGCCGGGATGCCGTCCAGCTTGGTGTCGAGCTGGAGGGCGGTGACGAACTCCTTGGTGCCGGCGACCTTGAAGTCCATGTCGCCGAAGGCGTCCTCGGCACCGAGGATGTCGGTGAGGGCGACGTAGTGCGTCTGGCCGTCGATCTCCTGGGAGATCAGACCCATGGCGATACCGGCGACGGGGGCCTTGAGCGGCACACCGGCGTTCAGCAGCGACATGGTGGAGGCGCAGACCGAGCCCATGGACGTCGAGCCGTTGGAGCCGAGGGCCTCGGACACCTGGCGGATCGCGTACGGGAACTCCTCGCGGGTCGGCAGGACCGGCACGATCGCGCGCTCGGCGAGCGCGCCGTGGCCGATCTCGCGGCGCTTCGGGGAGCCGACGCGGCCGGTCTCGCCGACGGAGTACGGCGGGAAGTTGTAGTTGTGCATGTAGCGCTTGCGGGTCACCGGGGAGAGGGTGTCCAGCTGCTGCTCCATGCGGAGCATGTTGAGGGTGGTGACGCCCAGGATCTGGGTCTCGCCACGCTCGAACAGCGCCGAGCCGTGCACGCGCGGGATGGCCTCGACCTCGGCGGCGAGGGTACGGATGTCCGTGACGCCCCGGCCGTCGATGCGCACCTTGTCCTTGATGACGCGCTCGCGGACCAGCTTCTTGGTCAGCGCGCGGTACGCGGCGGAGATCTCCTTCTCGCGGCCCTCGAACTGCGGGAGCAGCTTCTCGGCGGCGATCTCCTTGACGCGGTCCAGCTCGGCCTCGCGGTCCTGCTTGCCGGCGATGGTGAGCGCCTGGGCCAGCTCGCTCGTGACGGCGGCGCTGAGGGCCTCGAAGACGTCGTCCTGGTAGTCCAGGAAGATCGGGAACTCGGCGGTCGGCTTCGCGGCCTTGGCGGCGAGGTCCGACTGCGCCTTGCACAGCACCTTGATGAAGGGCTTCGCGGCGTCGAGGCCGGCGGCGACGACCTCCTCGGTCGGCGCCTCGGCGCCGCCCTTGACCAGCTGGATCGTCTTGTCGGTGGCCTCGGCCTCGACCATCATGATCGCGACGTCGCCGTCCTCCAGGACGCGACCGGCGACGACCATGTCGAAGACGGCGTCCTCGAGCTCGGTGTGCGTCGGGAACGCGACCCACTGGCCGTTGATCAGCGCGACGCGGACGCCGCCGACCGGGCCGGAGAAGGGCAGACCGGCCAGCTGCGTGGATGCGGAGGCGGCGTTGATCGCCACGACGTCGTACAGGTGGTCGGGGTTGAGCGCCATGATCGTGGCGACGACCTGGATCTCGTTGCGCAGGCCCTTCTTGAAGGACGGGCGCAGCGGGCGGTCGATGAGGCGGCAGGTGAGGACGGCGTCCTCGGAGGGCCGGCCCTCACGACGGAAGAAGCTGCCGGGGATCTTGCCGGCGGCGTACATCCGCTCCTCGACGTCCACCGTGAGGGGGAAGAAGTCGAGCTGGTCCTTGGGCTTCTTGGAGGCGCTCGTGGCCGACAGCACCATGGTGTCGTCGTCCAGGTACGCCACGGCGGAGCCGGCGGCCTGCTTGGCCAGGCGGCCCGTCTCGAAGCGGATGGTGCGGGTGCCGAAGGAACCGTTGTCGATAACGGCCTCGGCGTAGTGGGTCTCGTTCTCCACTAGCGTTTTCTCCGATACTTTTCGTCGTCTTTTGTCCCGTCCTGCCCGTGTGGCAGGGGGACGGGGGCGGAGAAGCGCTCCTTCTGGTGCGGGCCGGTCTTCGATCGAAGCACCCGGGGCTCTGTTCGCCCGGGGGCCACTACCGAGGACCGGCGGCGGCGAGGCGCGCTTCTCCTCGTTCGGTGGCGTGCGACGCCCCGCCCGGCGGGCACGGCTTCGTCACGCTCTGTTCGTACGTGCTGCTTCCCGCGTACGGTGTTGTGCCACCACACTACAAAGCGTCGGCGACAGTCCGCACGTACAAGGGTGTGCGGGCGTCGCACGAACAGCAAAAGGAGCGGCTCCCAAGAGGCTGGGAACCGCTCCCTTCACGGCGTCCTAGCGCGCGCCGCCGGCCGCGCCACGGCGGATGCCCAGGCGGTCGACCAGCGTACGGAAGCGCTGGATGTCCTTCTTGGCCAGGTACTGAAGCAGGCGGCGGCGCTGGCCGACCAGGATCAGAAGACCACGGCGGGAGTGGTGGTCGTGCTTGTGGGTCTTGAGGTGCTCGGTCAGGTCCGAGATCCGGCGCGAGAGCATGGCGACCTGGACCTCGGGAGAGCCGGTGTCGCCCTCCTTCTGACCGAACTCGCTGATGATCTGCTTCTTCGTAGCGGCGTCGAGCGGCACGCGTACTCCTCGTAGTCTCATGTCTGCCACCGAGTGCCCCTGGTCCACTTCTCAGGGGAGCTTCCGTAACTCGGGAGGCGGGGATCGGTCCGTTGGGCGCGGCCTCCGGAGCGGCGCTCCGGGGGTGCGTACACAAACGGCCGTCACACAGGGTACCAGCCTGGCCGGACGGGTCCGCCGGGGTCGCGGAAGACCCCGGCGGGAGCGGGCCGGGCCACTAGGGTGACGCCGCAGGTGTCATTCACACGTGGGGAAGGGGCCGGCGGAACATGGCCGAGGAAGCGGACAACGACGTCGCGGCGCGCAAGGAGCGGGAGAAGGACGAGCTCTACGCCCTGGACATCTCGGGCGTCACGTGGCAGAGCGCGCCGGGCACCGAGCAGCACGAGGAGCGGGTCGAGATCGCGAACCTTCCGGGAGGCGCGGTGGCCATGCGCTCCTCGCTCGATCCCGGGACGGTGCTGCGTTACACCGAGGCGGAGTGGCGGGCCTTCGTGCTGGGCGCCCGGGACGGCGAGTTCGACCTGGAGCCGGCGCCGCGCACCGCGGGCCCGGCGGCGCAGTAGCGGCGCGGACGCGGGACCGGCCCGGGCCGTTCGCCGCTCGTGCCGTGCCGGCCGAGCGGCGTGGTGGACGGCGGGCGAGGCGAGGACGGGGTTCCCCGACAGTCGTGGCCCGCGCGGCCGGTTCGGTCGCACGCGACGGGGCAGGGGCGGACCGGAGCCGAACAGCGGCAGGCGGCAGGGGCCGAGGCGAAGAGGTGTTTCGCTTCGGCCCCTGCCGTTCTCTGTCCGTTCCACGGCTCCTTCATGAGCGGGTACGGGCCACTTCCGGGCAGGGTGTGACGGAGCGGGCGATCGCGGCGGGGTGGACGGGCCTGCCGTCCTGACAGTCATGGTGATTAGGCTGGGACAGGGCGCGATGCCACAACCCGTCGACGGGAGGCTCGTGTTCCGGGGGAGCCGGGTCAATTCGGACGACCTCGTACGGACTTCGGACGGCTTCGAACGGCTTCGGACGTTCGCGGACGCCGCCCAGGGGGCGATACGCAGGCGATCGCCCCGGCACGGCTTGAGGGCGCTCGACCACACCAGGAGGAACTGTGAACAGCGATCGGGACGGGAACCGCGGGGGCTGGGCCACGCCCGGCGACGACCAGTCCGACGCGGAGTCCGCCGTCGAGACGACGGGCGAGTTCACCATCGACTACGCGCCGCCGGCCTGGTACACGCAGAACGCCTCGGGCAGCGCCGGGAGTTCGGACGACTCCGCGGCCGCGGAGGAGGCCGCGGCGCCGATCGACGCGGCGGAGCCCGCCACCGGCGAGGACGCCGAGTCCGCCGGCCGCACGGCTCACACGACGGCCGGCCCCGCGCCGGCCGATGCTCCGCCCGTGCCCGGCCCGACGGGCCCCACCGCGCTGCCCGACCTCTCCGGGGGCGGTTTCGCGTCGCAGTGGACCCCGCCCGCCCCGTCGGCCCCCTCTCCCGTCTCCGCGGGCGACGGCCCGACGGCGGACGGTCCGGACGAGCAGGAGTCCGCGGGGGCGCAGCGGCCCGCGGCTGAGCCGGAGTCCGCGAACGGTGACCTGGAGAGCGGAGCGACCCTGCGGTTCTCCGCCGCCGCGGTGAGGCGTGAGATCGCGGAGCGGACGGGCGCCGATCAGAGTGCCCCCGAGGCGTCCGGGACGGCGCCGGCGGCCCCGGTCACCTCCCTGCCCGTCGCTCCCGACGCCGCCTCCACCCCCGCATCCGGCGCCGATGCCGCGTCCGGCCCGGTCGCCCCCGAGGCCCGGGGCGAGGGCGGCGAGGAGGAGTCCGCGGGGAACGAGGCGACCGCGGACGCCGACGGGCAGGACCCGGAGACAGCGGTCGCGGCCGAGGACGAAACGGCCGCCGGGGACACGGACCGGACGGACCAGGACGCGGCCGGGAGCGCCGCTCCCGGCGAGCCCGCCGCCGTCGTCGCGCCCGAACCGGTGGTTCCTCCGCGGCCGGTGGCTCCGCCCGAGCCCGCGATCGACCCCGTGCTCGCCTATCAGTCACTGGAGGCGGGCGTCCGCCGCAGCGGTACGGCCGAGGCACCCGCACCGGGCGGGACCGCACCCTCCGGCATCCCGGCCGCCGCTGCCGGACCCGAGGCCGCCGACACCACCGGGGACGACGCCTCGGCGGACGCGGCGAGCGAGCCCACGGACGCGGCTCCGTCGGGCGGCGACGTCCGGGACGCCCTGCCGTCGGACGGGGCTCCCGGCGCCGGGCACGGGGACGCCACGGCGCAGGACGCGGCACCTGAGGACGCCGTGCCGGGCACTCCGCCGCAGGAGGAGACCGGGGTGCGGGACGCGCCGCCCGCCTGGGCGCCGCCGCCGCTGCCGCAGGCCGGGCTGCCGCCGTTGCCGCCCGCCTACCAGCCCGCCGCCCCCGCTGCGGCGGGCCAGTGGCCCGCCCCGACGGACGCCGCCCCGGTTCCCGGCCAGGCCCAGGTGCCGCCGCAGGACCCGAACCGGGCACCCGCACCGCAGACTCCCGCTCCCGCGCCCGGCGATTCCGCACCGCCCGCGCAGCCGGGCCCTCCCGTCCAGCCTCCGGCCGCCGGGCCGGCGCCCGGCGCGCCGTTCCAGCCGCCGGCGGCCAGGCCCGCCCCCGGCGCCCCCTTCCAGCCGCCGGCCCCGCAGCCGGCCCCGCAGGGTTCCGTCCCGGGGCAGCCGTCCGCGCACGACCGGTCCGAACCGGCGCTCCCGGGTCCCCAGACCCCGTCTCCGGTGGGCCCGCCCGCCGACGCACCGCCGCCGAATCCGCCGCGGCCGGCCTACGGGTTCCCGCAGCCCGGTGCGCCGGTTGCGCCGCCCGCCCAGGCTCCGGCCGCTCCCGGTACTCCCGCCGCCGCCCCTGCCCCCGCGTACGGTTTCCCGCAGCAGACCGCTCCGCATCCGCAGGCACCCGCGCCCGGGACACCGCAGGCCGGCTACGGCTTCCCTCCGCAGGCACCGTCCCCGGCCGAACAGCCGCCCGCCCCCGGCGCCTACGGCTTCCCTCCGCAGGCCGCCCCGCACGGGCAGCCGGCCCCCGCGGCACAGCCGGGTTACGGCTTCCCCCAGCCCACCGCGCCGGCACCCGCACCCGGGGCCGTGCCTCCGCAAGCTCCCGCGGCCGCACCCGTACCGCCCGCGCAGCCGGGCCCCGGATTCCCGCAGCAGCCCCCGGGCTCCCCCGTGCCGGCTCCCGGTCCGCAGTCCGCCCAGCCGACCGCCGGGCACGTGCGGCAGCCGGCGCCCGAGGCCGTACAGCAGCCGGCGGCGCCCGTCGACCCGCGGGCCGGCACCGCCTGGCCGCAGGCCGTGCGGCACGACCAGCGCCAGCCCACCAACCCCGGTGCCGCTCCGCTCGGTTACACCGCGGCCGTGGAACTGTCCTCCGACCGGCTGCTGAACACCAAGCGGCAGAAGGCCAAGAGCGGCCGCCCGGCCGCCGTGCCGTCGCGTTTCAAGCTGGGCGGCAAGAAGGAGGAGGCCGAGCGGCAGCGGAAGCTGGAACTGATCCGCACCCCCGTGCTGTCCTGCTACCGGATCGCCGTCATCAGCCTCAAGGGCGGTGTCGGCAAGACGACCACCACGACCGCGCTGGGCTCCACCCTCGCCACGGAACGGCAGGACAAGATCCTCGCCATCGACGCCAACCCGGACGCCGGCACGCTCGGCCGCCGGGTGCGCCGTGAGACGGGGGCCACCATCCGCGACCTCGTGCAGGCGATCCCGTACATCAACTCGTACATGGACATCCGCCGGTTCACCTCGCAGGCGCCCTCCGGGCTGGAGATCATCGCCAACGACGTCGACCCGGCCGTGTCCACCGCGTTCAACGACGAGGACTACCGCCGTGCCATCGACGTCCTCGGCAAGCAGTACCCGATCATCCTGACCGACTCCGGCACGGGCCTGCTCTACAGCGCCATGCGCGGAGTGCTCGACCTCGCCGATCAGCTCATCATCATCTCCACGCCCTCGGTGGACGGGGCGAGCAGCGCCAGCACGACGCTGGACTGGCTGTCGGCGCACGGGTACGCGGACCTGGTCTCACGGTCCGTCACCGTCATCTCCGGAGTGCGCGAGACCGGCAAGATGATCAAGGTGGACGACATCGTCAGCCACTTCGAGACGCGCTGCCGCGGGGTCGTCGTGGTGCCCTTCGACGAGCACCTGTCGGCCGGGGCCGAGGTCGACCTCGACATGATGCGGCCCAAGGTGCGCGAGGCGTACTTCAACCTCTCCGCGCTGGTCGCCGAGGACATCGCCCGGCACCAGCAGTCGCACGGGCTGTGGACGAACGACGGCAACCCGCCGCCGGTGGCCGCGCCCCCGATGCCGGGGCAGTACGTCCCGCAGCAGCAGGCGCCCGGCGGGCCGGGGTACGCGCAGCCCGTCCCCGGGCAGCCCGGGCCGGGTCAGCCCGCCCCCGGGCATCCCGGGCAGGGGCAGGTGCCGCGGCAGCCGCAGCCGGGACAGCAGCCGTACGCCCCGCCGGCGCAGCCGGGGCAGCCGTACCCGCAGCAGCCCGGGCAGCCGTATCCGGGAGCACCCGGCCAGGGGCACGCCCAGCCGGGGCAGGAGTATCCGCCGGCACAGCCCGGCGGCCCCCTCCAGCCGGGGCAGCACCATCCGCAGCACCCGGGCCAGACCCCGCCTCCCGCCGAGCCCCCGGCGCCTTAGCGGCAGTGACCGAGGCGGCACCCTGGCCGTGTCGGCCGCCGTTCGGGCCCGCACCGTCTCCGGACGGGCGGGCCCGTCGCGCTCGCTCCGGCTCCGGGGCAGTCCCGTGATCCCCCGGGCGGGCCTCCGCGCCCGGGCCGCCTCAACGGGATGTCCGGCGGGCGAGGAGAGCGTGCGGGGACCGTCGGTGCGCTCGCGCCGCCCCGCTGCTCCCTCTCGTCCGCTCTCCGTCTCGTCCGCCGCGGCCTTCGCTCACCGTCCGGACCGATCTCGGCGCGCCGCCCGTCCGCCGGCGCCTGCGCGACGAACCGGGCCCGCAGGCCCCGGTGGTGGAGGGGCGACCTCGGTCGCGTGAGGGGCCTGTCGACCGGATCGTCGTCCCGCAAGCCGTCTGCCGGGGGTCGAGAACGACGTTCACTTCTTGACGATGCGTCAGAAGCGCTGAGTACGGCCCGTGTTGTCCCTCCCCCGGTGCCCGGTGGCCGCAACCGGCCTCGTCACCGCAGCGCGGGCTTCCGCCGGCGGTGCGGTGTGCCGGGGTGCGCACGGCGCGGCCGGCGCGCGTTCGCCGCGGGCGGGCGGCCCCCGTCGCGAGGACCGGCCGCGCGCCTGCCGCTCGGTGGGGGCTACGCGCCCTCGTACGCCTCGATCAGGGCGCGCGATCGCTTCACGTCGTCCGCGATCGCCACCAGCAGGGCGTCGACGGAGTCGAAGCGGGCCTGGCCCCGGACGAAGGCGAGGAAGTCGACGGCGACGTGCAGTCCGTACAGGTCGAGTCCGACCCGGTCGATGGCGTACGCCTCGACGGTGCGCTCGGTGCCGTCGAACTGCGGGTTGGTGCCGACGGAGATGGCGGCGGGCATGATCTCGCCCTGGGCGTGCAGCCAGCCCGCGTAGACGCCGTCGGCGGGGACCGCGGTGTGCGGGAGGGTCTCCACGTTGGCCGTGGGGAAGCCGAGTTCACGGCCGCGCTGGGCACCGCGGACGACGACGCCCTCAACGCGGTGCGGGCGCCCGAGGATCTCGCGCGCCCCCTCCATGTCGCCCTCGGCGACCAGGCGCCGGGTGAGCGTGGAGGAGAACGGCTCGCCGCCGCCGGCCGTGCCGCTCACGTAGAGGTCGACGACCTCGACCTCGAAGTCGTAGGTCCTGCCCTGCTCGCGCAGGAAGTCCACGTTGCCCGCGGCCTTGTGGCCGAAGCGGAAGTTCGGCCCTTCGACGACCGCCCTGGCGTGCAGTTTGTCGACGAGCACCTTGACCACGAAGTCGGCGGGCGACAGCTTCGAGAACTCGGTGGTGAACGGCAGGACGAGCACGGCGTCCACGCCCAGTTCGGCCATCAGTTCGGCACGCCGGTGGTGCGGGGCGAGCAGCGGCGGGTGGCTGCCGGGGCGGACCACCTCGCTCGGGTGGGGGTCGAACGTCACCACGACGGAGGGCACGCCCAGCTCGCGGGCGCGGTCCACGGCATGCCGGATGATCAGCTGGTGTCCGCGGTGCACCCCGTCGTAGGAACCGATGGTGACGACGCTGCGCCCCCAGTCCTCGGGGATGTCCTCCAAGCCACGCCAGCGCTGCACTGTGACCGCTCCTTGTCGAACCCGTGTCCGTGATTGCCTCATTCGCAGCTCTAAGGGTGCCATGCCGGACGGGCGCCGCTCGCATCGGCGTCCGGCTGTGACGTATCGCTCGGCGGCGGCCGACGCAGGAGCGGGTCAGGCGGGGACGCGGGAACGGGCGAGGTGCTCGATCGTGGTGCGGGTGCCGGGGCCGACGAGGCCGGACCAGTCGTCGGGGGCCTCGTCGAGCCAGCGGGCCGTCACGGAGGCGAACCCGGGAACGCGCCGGGCCAGGTCGGTGACCGCGCGGTCGAGGCCGGTGGCCCCGGCGGGGGTGCGGACGAGGATGTGCCCGACACGCAGCACCAGTGCACGGCTCGCTTCCTCGCCCCGGAGGGCGCATCCCTCGGCGGCGGCGGTCAGGACGGATTCGAGTACCGCGGGCGCGTGCTCCCGGGCGAGCAGCAGCTCCAGCAACTCGCGGCGCAGGGAGGCGGACGCCGTGGTGTCGGGTGCGGCGAGGACCCGCGCGAGGGCGGCCCGCACCGGCTCGGGGCACCCGGCGAGCAGACCGCTGACCAAGGGGAACAGGACGAGGTGGGCACCCTCGCCGTGGTCGAGGGACCGTTCGGCGTACCCGGCGATGTGCTCGGCGGCCTCCGGACAGCCCTCCACCGCCTCACGCACCAGAGCGGCGATCCGGCGGGCGAGTGCCGGCGTCGTGACGTCGGCGAGGGTGCGCAGCAGGTCGGCCGTGTCGGGCCCGGGCCGCCGGAGCCGGTCGCGGAAGGCGGCGAACACCGGCTCGGGGTGGGTGGTGAGCGCGGCGACCAGGGTGTCCGGCGACAGCCGTGCGTCGCCGCCCGCGAACCGTTCCAAGGCGTGCGGCAGATACCGGTCGCGGGTGACCGGGTCGCGTACCAGGATGCCCAGCGCGCCTCCGTGCAGCGGGTCGTCGGCGGGGCGCGCGAGCACGGCGAGGGCGGCGCGGCGCAGCAGGTGGCGGTCCGTCCCGGTGACCGCGAAGGGCGCGGCGCGCAGCCCGTGCACGACGGCGGCGACCCGGCGGGCCGGCCGGTCGTCGTGGGCCCAGCGGTCCACCGCCCGGCACAGGGCGGACGGCTCCTCCTCGGCCAGCGTGCCGAGCAGTTCGTCGGCACGCCGGTGGGCCCGGTCCACCAGCGCCTCCGCGAGGTGGTCCGGGGCGTGGCGACGGTGTGCGTACAGCAGTGCCTGTGCCGCCGCGGCGACGGTCGCGTGCGGCATCGACGGCAGGGCGCGCTCGTCGTCGAACCAGCCGACGAGGTGCGGGTGGACGGCTGCCGGGTCCTCGGCGAGGAGGCGGGCGACGGTGTCGAGGTGGCGCGCGCCGGAGACCGGCTCGGGCGCGGGGAGCGCTCCGGGCGGCGCGCTCCGGCGGGGGTCGGTGACGACGAGGCGCCGCAGGAGGTCGAAGCGCTCGCCGGGCGGGAGGGCGACGGCGGCCCAGAAGCCCGGGCCGAACGCGGCGGGGACGGCCCGACCCTGCTCCCGCCAGGCGACGATCCGTTCGGTGAGCAGCCGCAGGACGTCGGTGTGGGGGGTCGCGTCGGGCACGCGGAGCAGGACGTCCGCGCAGAGGTGGCCGGCCCACCACAGGGCGTCGTCCACGGGTGCCGGTGCCGGTGCGAGGAGGTCGTCCACCGCCCCGACGAGGTCCTCCAGCCGGGCGCTCAGGGCGGCGGGCCCCTGCTGGCGGGCGAGCAGGAGCAGGGTCTCGGTGACCGGGCCGATGCGGTGGCGGGGCACGGGGAGGGCGGCCCGTGCGGGCGGGGCGGGGGACGGCTGCGGGCCGTCCTGGCCGCCGGGGGACGCGGCGCCCGCCGGACGGCTCCGCCGGGCGCGGCGGCGGCCCGTCGCGGTGGTGCCCGGGTGCCCGGAGCCCTCGGCGACGGCGACGGGGGTGTGCGGCCCCGTGCCGAGCGGGCCGCGGGCCCGGTGCACCAAGGTGTGCAGTGCGCCGTCCAGGTCGAGGTGGGTGCCCTGGATCCAGTCGGCGAGTTCCTCGTGGGCGAAGCGGTAGCCGTCGCCGGCCGGGACGAGGAGCCCCTCGGTCAGGACGGCCGAGGCCCATCCGGTGGCGCCGGCGAAGCGCGGTCCCGGGGCGGCTCCCCAGGGGAAGACGGCCTCGAAGGACGCCCGGTCCAGCGCGCCCTGTCCCGGCCCCAGGCTGCGGCGCGCCGCCTCGTGCACCTGGCCGGAGACCCGGGCGGCGAGCCGGCGGACGGCGGTGCCGCGCAGTCCGTTCGCCGCGGCGAGCCGGACCGCGACGCGCAGGCACATCAGGTCGAGGTGGGCGCCGAACACGGCGTCCCGGTCGAGGGGCGCGCCGGGCGGTTCCGGCAGCGCGGCGCGGACCTCTGCGTACAGGCCCAGCACCAGCGGATGGCGGGCGTCGGCCGGGGCGAGGGCTCCCGGCGGGATTCCGGCTCGCGACCGGGCCAGCCCGGCCTCCTCCTCGGTCAGGTCGCCGAGCCGCAGGCAGGGAGGCAGGGGCACGCCGGAATCGCGCGGCGCGGCGGGTCCCCGGGAGCCGGCCGCACCGCCGCCCGGGGTGAGCGCCGGGGTGTGGAGCAGCCGCGCCGGGAATCCGGCGCCCGCGTGCTGCCAGTACTCCGACCGGCAGCCGACCACGAGCCGTGCGCCGGTCTCGGCCAGCCAGGCGGCCGTCGCCGCCGTCCAGGCATCGGGCCGGTGGGCCAGCTCGGGCGGCATCTCCTCCGGGCCGTCCAGCAGGAGCAGCAGGGGCCGGCCGGCGGTGTGCGCCAGGCGGGCCAGCCGGTCCGGCCCGATGTCGCCGAGCTCTCCGCCGTACCGGGCCGGTGGCAGCAGTCCCGCCCCGGCGGCGGTATGCGGTTCCCCGCCCGCGGCGGTTCCGGGGTGCTGCCGGGAGGCGGCGACGATCCGCCCGGCGCGTTCCAGGGCGCGGCCGGCCGCGTCCGCCAGCGAGGTGTCCTCCGCGAGGAGGTCCGCGCCGCGCAGCCACAGGGTGGGGGCCGGCCGGGGGCCCTGGGCCCGGCGGGCGGCGAGGGCGGCCAGTTCCGTCGTACGTCCGCTGCCGGGTGGGCCGACGAGGCCGAGGACGGTGGCGGGGCCCGCCTCGAACGCCGCCAACTCGCGGACGACCGCGGCCCGTTCGACCGGCTCGCCGGCCCGGCCGGCGTGACCGGGTGGGCCGGTGGGGCGCGGGCCGTCCGAGCCGACCGAGGTCGCCGTGAGTTCCAGGGCGCCCGCGAGGTTCAGGTCGGCGCCGTAGGCGGGGACCGTCGCGGCGTTGCGGTCGAGCAGTTCGGCGAGCGGACCCGGCCCGCCGCGCAGCGGGACGGCGAGGCCGGGTGCCCTGGGAGCGGGCGGTGAATCCCCCGGGCCCGTGCCGTCCGGGGCGTCCGGATGCAGGGCGGTGCCGACGACGGCGATCACGGTGCCGGTCGCGACGTCCACGACCGGTCCCCCGGCGGCTCCGCCGCCGAGCCGCAGGGCGTCAGCGCCCGCCGTGCCGATGGCCAGCTCCAGTGCGCCGCCCAGCCGGTGGAAGCGGTCGGTGGCCGTGTACGTCACCGTGGCCGTCTCCAGGACCCGTGCCTCGCGCCAGGTGCCCGCGGCGATCCGGACGCGGGTGCCGGTCGCGACCCGGTCCCGGACGGTGACGGGCAGCGGCCGGAGGCCGAGGCCCTCGGTGCGCACGAGCGCCAGACCGGCTTCGGGCAGCGGGACGACGGCGTCGGAGGTGACCACGCACCGGCGGTCGCGGGCGGTGTGCAGGACGAGCCGGGCCAGTCCGTCGACCGCTTCGTGGCTGGTGACGACGGTGCCGTGGTGGTCGGCGGCGAATCCGGTGCCGCGGGGGCGGCCCGCCAGGTCGCGGACGCGCACCAGGGCGTCGTCCCACCCGTCCCGGACGTCGTCCGGCAGCTCCGGGTCCCCGGCCCGTGGGCCCCGTCCCGTCATGCTCGACCTCCCCGCCGCGCTCCTGGTTCCGACGGTAGGCGCGGGGTGATCGGCGGGACGGATCGTGGGGTGAACGCGCCCCCTTCCACTCCCTCGGTTCACTCCGAGCGCCCGCCCGAAGGGGTGAAGGGGGGCTGCGGGATGGATAGACCTCTGGGTGGGGGAACCGAGGGGGGACCGTGGAGCGGCGGGCACGTGACCCCGTGACCGCCGCTCCACGGGCGGAGCCCTCCGGGGCTGCCCGGAGCGGCCGCGCCGGCCTCAGCCGAAGACGGCGAGGCTCTTGGCCTTGCCCTTCTGCTCCTCGACCAGTGCGAGGAAGCGCCCCTCGGGGCCGAAGACCGCCACGGCGCCCCGGCCCGCGTACTCCTCGGGCATCTCCAGGCGCACGCCGTTCAGCAGCAGCCGGGCGCGCCGCTCCTCGACGTCCCAGCGGGGGAACGCGGCACCGGCCGCGTCGGCGACCGGCATCACCGCCAGGTCCTCCTGGAGCTGGTCGAGGGTGCGGGCGGAGTCGAGTTTGTAGGGGCCGACCCGGGTGCGGCGCAGGGCGGTGAGGTGGCCGCCGACGCCGAGGTCCGCGCCGAGGTCGCGGGCGAGCGCCCGGATGTACGTCCCGGACGAGCAGACCACCGACACGACCAGGTCGACCACCGGGGTGCCGTCCTCGGCGACGGCGTCGCGGACGTCGTGGACGACGAACGAGGAGATGGTGACCGGGCGGGCCGGGATCTCGAACTCCTCGCCCTCCCGCGCCCGCTTGTAGGAGCGCACGCCGTCGATCTTGATGGCGCTGACCTTGGACGGCACCTGCATGATGGCGCCGGTCAGCTCGCCCACGGCGGCGTCGATCGCCGCGCGCCGCACGCCGGAGGCGTCCGTCGAGGAGGTGATGTCGCCCTCGGCGTCGTCGGTCAGCGTGTTCTGGCCGAGCCGGACCGTGCCGAGGTACTCCTTCTCGGTGAGCGCGAGGTGTCCGAGGAGCTTGGTGGCCTTCTCGACCCCGAGGACGAGCACGCCCGTCGCCATGGGGTCGAGGGTGCCGGCGTGGCCGACCCGTCGGGTGCGGGCGATGCCGCGCATCTTGGCCACCACGTCGTGCGAGGTGAAGCCCGACGGCTTGTCGACGATGACAAGTCCGTCGGGCGTGTGGGGCTTGTGCGTCATTCCGCGGCGTCGTCCTCGTCGTCCTCGCCCGGCTTCCGGTACGGGTCCGCCTCGCCGGCGAACGCGGCGCCGGCCGAGACCTCGCGCACCTTGGCGTCGGAGGCCCGTGCCTTGTCGAGCAGGTCCTCGATCGTCTTGGCGGTGTCCGGGAGGGCGTCCGCCACGAAGGTCAGCGTCGGCGTGAACTTCACACCCGCGGCCGCGCCGACCGCCGAGCGGAGCACGCCCTTGGCGCTCTCCAGGCCCGCGGCGGCCGCCGCACGCTCCTCGTCGTCCCCGTACACCGTGTAGAAGACGGTGGCCTCCCGGAGGTCACCGGTGACCCGGGTGTCCGTGATGGTGATGTGAGAGCCGAGCCGCGGGTCCTTGATCCCGCGCTGGAGCTTCTGGGCCACCACCTCTCGGATGAGGTCCGCCAGCCTCTTCGCCCGCGCGTTGTCGGCCACTGGTCCGTCTCCTTCTTCGCCTTGCTTGGTTCGTCAGTCTTCGTCTGTGTGGAGTCTGCGCCGTACCGACAGCAGTTCCACCTCCGGCCGTCCCGCGACCAGTCGCTCGCACCGGTCCAGTACGTCGGAGAGGTGCCCGGTGTCCCCGGACACCACCGCCAGGCCGATCTCCGCCCTGCGGTGAAGGTCCTGGTTCCCCGTCTCGGCGACGCTGACCGGGTACTTCCGCTGGAGTTCCGCGACGATCGGCCGGACGAGAGAGCGTTTCTCCTTCAACGAGTGGACGTCGCCGAGGAGGAGGTCGAAGGACAGTGTCCCCACGTACATGTGTGACCGGATGTCCCGCCGGTACGGGCTAGGCGACCTGCCAAGGCGCTTGGCAGGGACCTCTGAACCGTACAACGAACGGGTGGGGCCGCTCGACGGATATTCGGCGCCCCGGCAGGGACGCGGACAACCGTGCGACCGGCCCCCGCCCGTCTGCCCCGGGCGGTGCTTCGCCCGGGGCAGACGGAAAACTGGCCGGCGGTGACAGGTCACCGCCGGCCAGCTCACACCACCGCGTTACGACCGCGGCTTCTCGCGCATCTCGTAGGTCGCGATGACGTCGTCGACCTTGATGTCGTTGAAGTTTCCGAGGTTGATACCGCCCTCGAAGCCTTCGCGGATCTCGGTGACGTCGTCCTTGAAGCGACGCAGCCCGGAGATGTTGAGGTTCTCCGCGATGACCTTGCCGTCGCGGACGAGGCGCGCCTTGGTGTTGCGCTTGACCTCGCCCGAGCGGACCAGGACACCGGCGATGTTGCCCAGCTTGGACGACTTGAAGACCTCGCGGATCTCCGCCGTGCCGAGCTCGACCTCCTCGTACTCCGGCTTGAGCATGCCCTTGAGCGCGGCCTCGATCTCCTCGATGGCCTGGTAGATCACCGAGTAGTACCGGACGTCGACGCCCTCGCGCTCCGCCATCTGCTGCGCACGGCCGGCTGCCCGGACGTTGAAGCCGATGACGATGGCGTCGGAGCCGGTCGCCAGGTTGATGTCGGACTCGGTGACCGCACCCACACCGCGGTGCAGGACACGGATGTCGACCTCGTCGCCGACGTCGAGCTGGAGCAGCGAGGACTCGAGGGCCTCCACCGAACCGGACGCGTCGCCCTTGATGATGAGGTTGAGTTCCTGCACCAGACCGGCCTTGAGGGCCTCGTCCAGGTTCTCCAGGGAGAACCGGACACCCCGGCGGGCGAAGTTGGCGTTGCGCTCGCGCGCCGCGCGCTTCTCGGCGATCTGACGCGCCGTGCGGTCCTCGTCGACGACGAGGAAGTTGTCGCCGGCGCCCGGGACGTTGGTGAGACCGAGGACGAGGACCGGGGTCGAGGGACCCGCCTCCTCCACGTTCTCGCCCTTGTCGTCGAGCATCGCGCGGACGCGGCCGTACGCGTCGCCGACCACCATGGTGTCGCCGACCCGCAGGGTGCCGCGCTGGACCAGGACGGTCGCCACGGCACCGCGGCCGCGGTCGAGGTGGGACTCGATCGCAATACCCTGCGCGTCCTGCTCCGGGTTGGCCCGCAGGTCGAGCGAGGCGTCCGCGGTGAGGACCACGGCCTCCAGCAGGGAGTCGATGTTCAGACCCTGCTTGGCGGAGATGTCGACGAACATGGTGTCGCCGCCGTACTCCTCGGCCACCAGACCGAACTCGGTGAGCTGACCGCGCACCTTGGTCGGGTCGGCGCCCTCGACGTCGATCTTGTTGACCGCGACCACGATCGGCACCTCGGCCGCCTTGGCGTGGTTCAGCGCCTCGATCGTCTGGGGCATCACACCGTCGTTGGCCGCCACCACGAGGATCGCGATGTCGGTCGACTTCGCACCGCGGGCACGCATGGCGGTGAACGCCTCGTGACCCGGGGTGTCGATGAAGGTGATCTTGCGGTCCTCGTCGTTGACCTCGGTCGTGACCTGGTACGCACCGATGTGCTGCGTGATACCGCCGGCCTCGCCCGCGACGACGTTCGTCTTGCGGATGGTGTCCAGCAGTCGGGTCTTACCGTGGTCGACGTGACCCATGACGGTCACGACCGGCGGACGCGCGACGAGGCTCTCCTCGCCGCCCTCGTCCTCGCCGAACTCGATGTCGAAGGACTCGAGCAGCTCGCGGTCCTCCTCCTCCGGGCTGACGATCTCGAGGACGAAGTTCATCTCGTCCGCGAGGAGCTTCAGCGTCTCGTCGGAGACGGACTGCGTGGCGGTGACCATCTCGCCGAGGTTCATCATCACGCCGACGAGCGACGCCGGGTTGGCGCCGATCTTCTCGGCGAAGTCGGTCAGCGACGCACCGCGCGACAGGCGGACGGACTGCCCGTTGCCGCGAGGCAGCATCACGCCGCCGACGGACGGGGCCTGCATGGCCTCGTACTCCTGGCGCCTCTGCCGCTTCGACTTGCGGCCACGACGCGCGGGACCGCCGGGACGGCCGAAGGCGCCCTGCGTGCCACCGCGGCCACCGGGACCACCGGGACGGCCACCGAAGCCGGGACGGCCGCCGCCGCCGCCGGGACCACCCGGACGGCCGGCGAAACCGCCGCCGCCACCGGGACCACCGGGACGGCCGGCGAAGCCGCCACCGCCGCCACCGGGACGGCCGGCGAAGCCGCCGCCGCCCGGACGACCGCCGCCACCGGGACGACCGCCGCCACCGGGACCGCGGCCGCCGGGGCCACCGCCGGGACGCGGGCCCGCGGCGGGACGCTGCGGCATCATGCCGGGGTTCGGACGGTTGCCGCCGGGCGCACCGCCGGGACGCGGGGCCTGCGGACGGGGCATGCCGCCCGGGGTCGGACGGGCGCCGCCGGGGCCGCCCTGGGGACGCGGAGCGCCACCGGGACCGCCCTGCGGACGGGGACCGCGGTCCTGACCGGCACCCTGCGGACGCGGGGCGCCGGGGCCGCCGGCACCGCCGGGACGCGGGGCGCCGCCCGGACGGGGCGCCTGCGGGCGCGCCATACCGGTGGAGCCGCCCGAGGTGAACGGGTTGTTGCCCGGACGGGGACCGGCCGGACGAGCGCCCGGACGCGGAGCCTGGCCGCCGGGACGCGGGGCGCCCTGGCGGTCGCCGCGCTCGGGACGGTCACCGCGGCCCTGGCCGCCCTGGCCGGGGCCGCCCGCGGGACGGGCGCCACCGGGACGCGGGGCCTGGCCGCCGGGACGCGGGGCGCCCGGACGGGGGCCGGCGGGAGCCGACGGCGTCTGCGGCGCGGCGGCCGGAGGCGCGGTGAACTCGGGCGCGGCCGGAGCCGGAGCCGCCGGGGCGGGCTTCGGCGCGGGCTTGGGACCCGGGCGCGGGCCCGGGGTGGCCGGGGTCACCGGAGCAGCCGCGGGCTTCTCGGCCGCGGCCGGCTTCGGGGCCGGCGGGCGCGGGGCTGCCGGACGGGCGGCCTGCGCCGGAGAGGGGGCGCCCGGCTTGGCCGGGGCTGCCTTGCGCGGTGCGGGCTTGCCGCCACCGCCGCCCTGCTGGAGGGCATCTGTCAGTTTGCGTACGACGGGCGCCTCGATCGTCGAGGACGCCGAACGGACGAATTCACCGAGTTCTTGGAGCTTGGCCATGACGACCTTGCTCTCGACGCCGAACTCCTTGGCGAGCTCGTATACCCGGACCTTAGCCACTTCGCTCCTTTTAGGTCCGGGTTTGCGTCCGGACCGTCGCTACTTCATGGGCGTACTCATCGCGTGCTCATCGAGTGCTCATCGCAATCTCGACCTACTTCCAACTCGCGGGGTACCAGGGCCGCACGGAGGTTCCGCACGACGCTTCTTACGGTGTTGCCTGCTCGACGTGGTGGCGGAGAGCCGTCGTGTCGAGCGGTCCCGGGACGCGCAGCGCCCGCGGGATCGCCCGGCGGCGGACCGCCAGGTCGAGACAGACCAGGGCGGGATGCACGTACGCACCCCGGCCGGGCAGCGTACCGCGATGATCGGGGACGCATTCGCCCTCGACCGCCACGATGCGCAGCAAGTCTCTCTTGGCCGCTCGCTCCCGGCACCCCACACAGGTGCGTTCAGGGCATGCGCGGGCTCGCGTCCGGCCAGACACTGCTAAGTCTACCTCCCCGTAACGACCTCACCCCTTTGGGGCAAGAATCGAACGGTTGTTGTCGTGATCCAAGCCACCCGTGGCGCGGATCTATTCCCCGGTCACTCGCCCCGCTGGTCGGCAGGCTGTTCGGTGTCCGGCCGGATGTCGATGCGCCAGCCGGTGAGCCGGGCGGCGAGGCGGGCGTTCTGGCCCTCCTTGCCGATCGCCAGTGACAGCTGGTAGTCGGGCACCGTCACACGCGCGGAGCGGGCGGCGAGGTCGACGACCTCCACCTTGGACACCCGCGCCGGGGACAGCGCGTTCGCGACCATGTCGGCCGGGTCGTCCGACCAGTCGACGATGTCGATCTTCTCGCCGTTCAGCTCGGCCATGACGTTGCGCACCCGGCCGCCCATCGGGCCGATGCAGGCGCCCTTGGCGTTCAGGCCGCTGCGGGTGGACCGGACGGCGATCTTGGTGCGGTGACCGGCCTCACGGGCGATCGCGGCGATCTCGACGGACCCGTCGGCGATCTCCGGCACCTCCAGCGCGAAGAGCTTCTTCACGAGGTTGGGGTGGGTCCGCGAAAGGGTCACGGACGGACCGCGGACGCCCTTGGCCACCCGCACGACGTACGAGCGCAGGCGCAGGCCGTGGCCGTAGGTCTCGCCGGGGACCTGCTCCTGCACCGGCAGGATGGCCTCCAGCTTGCCGATGTCGACGAGCACGTTCTTCGGATCGCGGCCCTGCTGGACCACACCGGTGACGATGTCGCCCTCGCGGCCCGCGTACTCCCCGAGCGTCGCGTCGTCCTCGGCGTCCCGCAGGCGCTGCAGGATCACCTGCTTGGCGGTGGTCGCCGCGATGCGGCCGAAGTCTGACGGGGTGTCGTCGAACTCCCGCGCCTCCTGCCCCTCCTCCAGGTCCTGGGGGTCCTCCTTCGCCCACACGGTCACGTGACCGGTCTCCCGGTCGAGCTTGACGCGCGCGTGGCGGCGGCTTCCCTCGGTGCGGTGGTAGGCGATGAGGAGGGCCGACTCGATCGCCTCGACCAGCAGGTCGAAGGAGATCTCCTTCTCCCGCACCAGACCCCGCAGGGCGCTCATGTCGATGTCCACGGCTACGCCTCCTCTTCCTTCTTGTCCTTGCGGTTGAACTCGACCTGCACGCGGGCCTTGGCGATGTCGCCGAAGGCCAGCCGCCGGGCGGTGGGCTTGCGCCCCTTCACGCCGGGCACCTCGACGTCGAGGCCGTCGTCGTCCACGTCGAGGATCCGCGCGGTCAGGTGGTCGCCCTCCGCCAGCTGGAACCTCACCAGCCGGTCGGTGGCCCGTACGTAGTGGCGGTGCTCCTTGAGCTCGCGTTCGGCGCCCGGGGTTCCGACCTCGAGGGTGTACTCGCCGGCACCCATCGCGTCCGTCTCGTCGAGCTTCGCCGAGAGCGCGCGGCTCACATCGGCGATCGCGTCCAGGTCGGCACCCTCGTCGGAGTCCACGACGACGCGCAGAACACGTTTCCGGCCGACGGACTCCACCTCGATCTCTTCCAGATCGAGTCCCTGGGAGGTCACGAGCGGATCCAGCAGTTCTCGCAGCCTCTCGCTCTGGGTCGTGCTCATCCGGGTGACTCCTCGGCCGCGTGTGCTGTTGTGGGTTGGTCGCGTGTCAGGTGAAAGGGTATCCGGTCGCGGAGGGTGTTGCCGTCCACCGGTCCCGGTCGGTTCCGCGGGGCGGGCCCGGGAAAACCCTCGGGCGGCCGATGGGAGAGAGCCGCTGAACGATGATCGACCGCGTCGCGGGTACCGTGATCGCGGGCAGCTCGCCCATACATTCGTACGAGCCCTCCGAGGACGCCTGTCGTGCCGTTCCCTCTGTCGTCCCGCACCCCGCCGGGTCCGCGCCGAAGGACCCTGCTCGCGGCCGCCGCGGGCACTCTCGCGCTCGCGGGCTGTTCCGCCGCCGAGTCCTCCGGCGACACGGCCGGCGGCAGCCGTCCGTCCGCAGCCGACCGGGCCCGCGCGCGTGCGGCGCGCGACAGCACGGCCCTCGCGGCCCGGTACACCGCGGCGATCGCGGCCCATCCCGGTCTGGAGAAGGACCTCGCCCCGCTGCGGGCGGAGGTCGTCGGGCACGCGCGGGCCTTCGGCGTGGGCGCCGCGGGCTCGTCGGCGTCGCCGGCCGTCCCGTCGCCCGGCGGGACGACCGGCCCGGTGTCCCCCTCGGTGTCCGGATCGGCCACCGCGTCGGCTTCGGCTTCGGCTTCGGCTTCGGCTTCGGCTTCGGCTTCGGCTTCGGCTTCGGCGGGCGCGTCCCCGGACGTGGCCGCACAACCGCAGGACGCGCTGGCGGAGCTGGCCTCGGCCGAACTCGCGCTCGCGGACGAGCGGACCCGGGCCCTGGTGGACCTTCCCGGGGAAATGGCCAGGCTGCTGGCCTCGGTGGCGGCGGCCGGCGCCGCCCACGCGTTTTTGCTGACGGAGGCGGCGAGATGAGCGAGCGGGACGGAACCGGGAAGGCCGAACTCACGGCCCTGCAGGCCGCGCTGGCCGCCGAGCACGCTGCGGTGTACGGCTACGGCGTGGTCGGCGGCAGGGTCGGCGAGAAGCGGCGCGGTGACGCCCGGGACGCCTACGAGGCCCACCGGGCGCGCCGCGACGCACTGGTACGGGCGGTGCGGGACCTGGGCGGAACGCCCGAGGCGGCGTCGGCCGCGTACGTCCTGCCGTTCCCGGTGACGGACACCGCCACCGCGGTCCGGTTCGCGGCCGACCTGGAGGAGCGGGTGGCGGCCGTGTACTCGGACCTCGTGCGGGCCACGACGGGAGACCGGCGGCGCACCGCGGCCGGGGCGCTGCGCGAGGCGGCGGTCCGGGCGGTGCGCTGGAGCGGCGAGAGCGTAGCCTTCCCTGGGCTCGCCGAGCGGACGGGCGCCCCCGCCCCGTCGGCGTCCTCGCCGGCATAACGCGACCTGGAAGGGAACATCTCGCGCATGGACTCGCGCAAGGTCTTCGAACCACCGCAGCGCCTTCTGCGGGCACTCGGCGAGAACCGGCGGAGCGGGTCGGAGGGGGCGGACGGGACCGACGCGTGGCTGGAGAAGCTGCCCGGACTGGCCCAGCAGGCGGTGGAACAGCGCGAGTTGGCCGTGGAACGGGTTCAGGCACCCGGGGGTCGCAGCAGTCTGGTCGTACTGGTGCGGCAGGCCGACGCCACGCCCGCCGTGCTGAAGCTGGCCCCGGAGCGGGCGCGTCCGGAGAGCGAGCGGGCGGCCCTCGCGCACTGGGACGGCCTGGGCGCGGTACGCCTGCTCGACCCGGGTGACGCCCACGGGGTGCTGCTGCTGGAGCGGCTGCACCCGGACGTGTCGGTGCGGACCCTGCCCGAGGCGAAGGCCCTGCTGGAAGCGGCCGGGACGCTGCGGAGGCTGTGGGTCGAGCCGCCGGCGGGCCACGTCTTCGAGAGCGTCCGCGAGCGCACCGGGCGGCAGGCGGACGCGATGCGCGCCGCGGTGGCGGACCGGTCCGGGAACGCCGCCGAGGCCGGCGCGCTGGTCGACGCCGCGCTCGCGGCCCGGGACGCGCTGCTGGCGCAGCCACCCGAGGCCCGGCTGCTGCACGGCACCTTCCGGCAGAGCAAGGTGCTCGCCGGGGAGCGCATGCCGTGGCTGGCCGTCGGGCCGGACCCGGTGGTCGGCGAGTGCGCCTTCGACCTGGCGCGGCTGGTCCGCGACCGGGTGGAGGACCTGATCGCCTCGCCTTCGGGGGCCTCGATCACCCGGCGCCGCATCAAGCGGCTCGCCGAGTCGCTGGAGGTGGACCAGGAGCGGCTGCGCGGCTGGACGCTGTTCCGGGCGGTCGAGTCCGGCGTACGGGCCGGCCGGGTGGGCCGCCCGCGGGACGCGGAACTGCTGCTGGAGTTCGCCGCCTGGGTGTGAGCCGGCGCGTCGCCCGCACCGGACGGGTCAGGAGGGGCCGTGCGGCCCCGTCCGCCCCACCCGGCCCCGCGCGCCCGGCGGTACGCGGCGTCGGTCCCGCGCGGCGCCCGTACGCGCCGCGGTCCCGCACGTGATGTCCGGCATCAGCACGATCCGGAACCCGGGGTCGACCCGGTGCACGGCCCGCAGCAGCAGGGAGACCCGCTCGCGGTTGGGGCCGGTCAGGGACAGGAGGTCGGCGGCGTCCCCGCGCGACGGCGCGGTCCCCGAAGGCCGCGCCCGGGTCCCGGCCCGCACCCGCGTGGCTCCCGTCCGCGGGCTCCCGACGGGTCATGACCGCCGTCCCCCGGCCCGCGGGTGCGGGGCCGGACCGCCGGCGATGGACGCCGCCGGCCGTCCCTGGAAACGTCAGGCCGTCAGGCCGTCAGGCGGGCGATGGCCTCGTCGACGGTGAGTTCCTCGCGCTCGCCGGTGCGGCGGTCCTTCAGCTCCAGGACGCCCTCCGCCGAGCGGCGGCCGGCGACCAGGATCTTCGGCACGCCGATCAACTCGGCGTCGGTGAACTTCACGCCCGGCGAGACGCCCGCGCGGTCGTCGACGAGGACGCGGACGCCCGCGGCGCCGAGCCTGTCCGCCACGTCGAGCGCCAGCTCGGTCTGGAGCGCCTTGCCCGCGGCGACCACGTGGACGTCGGCGGGAGCGATCTCCTTCGGCCAGCACAGGCCCTGCTCGTCCGCCGACTGCTCGGCCAGCGCGGCGACCGCGCGGGAGACGCCGATGCCGTACGAGCCCATGGTCACGCGGACCGGCTTGCCCTGCTGGCCGAGGACGTCGAGCTGGAAGGTGTCGGCGTACTTGCGGCCGAGCTGGAAGATGTGGCCGATCTCGATGGCCCGGTCCAGCTTGAGGCCGGTGCCGCACGCGGGGCAGGGGTCGCCCTCCTCCACGACGACGACGTCCAGGTAGTCGTCGACCTCGAAGTCGCGGCCGGCGACGACGTTGCGCGCGTGGGTGTCGGCCTTGTTGGCGCCGGTGATCCACGCGGTGCCGGGGGCGACGCGCGGGTCGGCGATGTAGCGGACCTTCTCCAGGCCCTGCGGGCCGACGTAGCCGCGTACGAGGTCGTCGCGGCCCACGAAGTCCTCGGCGGTGACGAGCTCGACCACGGCCGGGGCCAGGTGCTCGCCCAGCTTGCCGAGGTCGACCTCGCGGTCGCCCGGGACGCCGACCGCGACGATCTCGCCGTCGACCTTGACGAGCAGGTTCTTCAGCGTCGCGGAGGCGGGGACGCCGAGGTGCGCGGCGAGCGACTCGATGGTCGGGGTGTCGGGGGTGTCCAGTTCCTCCACCGGACCGTGCTCGCCGGAGACGGGGGCGAGCGCGAACGTCACGGCCTCCGTGTTGGCCGCGTAGTCGCAGGCGGGGCAGTCCGCGAAGGTGTCCTCGCCGGCCGCTGCGGGAGCCAGGAACTCCTCGGAGGCGGAGCCGCCCATGGCGCCGGAGACGGCGGAGACGATGCGGAAGTCGAGACCGAGGCGCGTGAAGATCTTCCGGTAGGCCTCGCGGTGCAGCCGGTAGGACTCGGCGAGACCCTCGTCGGTGGTGTCGAAGGAGTACGAGTCCTTCATGTGGAACTCGCGGCCGCGCAGCACTCCGGAGCGGGGACGGGCCTCGTCGCGGTACTTGGTCTGGATCTGGTAGAGCATGACCGGCAGGTCCTTGTACGAGGACGCCTGGTCCTTCACCAGCAGGGTGAAGATCTCCTCGTGCGTCGGACCGAGCAGGTACTCGCCGCCCTTGCGGTCCCTGAGACGGAAGAGGAGGTCGCCGTACTCCTCCCAGCGGCCCGATGCCTCGTAGGGCTCCTTGGGCAGCAGCGCCGGCAGGAGGACCTCCTGGGCGCCGATCGCGTCCATCTCCTCGCGGACCACGCGGGAGATGTTGTCGAGGACCTTCTTGCCGAGCGGCAGCCAGGTCCAGATGCCGGCGGAGTTGCGTCGCACGTAGCCGGCGCGGACGAGCAGCTTGTGGCTGAGCGTCTCGGCGTCGGCCGGGTCGTCACGCAGTGTCTTGGCCATCAAACGGGACATGCGCTGGACCTGGGCCATGATTCTCGACTCCTGCTGCGTAAGGGTGATGCCAGGAGGTTAGCCGGGGGGCGGCCGGACCCGGAAATCCATTAGCCGTGGCGCAGCGGCAGCGGGGCTCCCATCACGGCGTACGGCTTGGGCGCGCTG
Organism: Streptomyces sp. NPDC048566; assembly: GCF_043199735.1. NCBI lineage: Bacteria > Bacillati > Actinomycetota > Actinomycetes > Kitasatosporales > Streptomycetaceae > Streptomyces > Streptomyces sp. NPDC048566. The sequence goes on along the minus strand of NZ_JBICWL010000013.1, from coordinate 149,730 downwards.
GGGAAGAGCACCTGCCGCGCGAGGTCCTCGTAGCCGAGGGAACGGTAGAGGCCGCGGGCGGGGCTGTCGACGTCGATCGCGGAGAGGATCGAGCGGGGCTGGACGGCGGTCGCGGTGATGCCGGTGATCAGGGCGCGGCCGATCCCGCGGTTCTGGAACCGGGGGTGGACGTGCAGTTCCGTGATGACGAAGGCGTCGTCGAGCCAGCCCTCGCGGCCCTGGGCGCGCAGGTACGGCTCGACCACGGTGGACCACCAGTGGCCCCGGTCGTTGGGCATGCCGTAGACGAAGCCGACCAGGCGTCCGTCGGCGGTGGTGGCGCCGAGCGCGTGGGCCCCGGGGAAGGTGAGGTGGCGCAGCACGATCTGGCGCCGCACGGCGATCTCGTCGGCCCCGAGCCCGAACGCGAGGGCCTGTACGGCGAGCGCCTCGTCGACGCGCGCCGCGAGGTCCAGCGGGCCGACGGCCACGTCGTCGGCGTTGCGGTGGCCGTGGCCGGGAAAGCGCAGCATGCGGGGAGAGTACCTGGCGGAGCGTGGGACGCGTGAGGTCTGCGGGAGCCGTCCGTGCCGTGGGAACCGGCCGCTGGGGCGGTGTCAGAACAGAACGCTCATGAACGCGCCGACCTCCTGGAAGCCGACCCTTCGGTAGGTGGCGCGGGCGGCGGTGTTGAAGTCGTTGACGTAGAGGCTGACGACGGGGGCGACGTCGGCGAGGGCGTAGCGCAGGACGGCCGCCATGCCGGGGGCGGCCACACCCCTGCCGCGGTGCTCGGGGGCCACCCAGACGCCCTGGATCTGGCAGGCGTGGGCGGTGGCGGCACCGATCTCGGCCTTGAAGACGACCTGGCCGTCCTGGTCGAGGCGGGCGAAGGACCGGCCGGAACCGACGAGTTCGGCCACCCGGGCCTGGTAGAGGAGCCCGCCGTCGCCGGCCATCGGGGAGACGCCGACCTCCTCGGTGAACATCGCGACGCACGCCGGCATGATCGTCTCCATCTCGTCCTTGCGGACGCGGCGGACGAGCGGATCGGGGGTGACCGCGTCGGGCAGCCGGTCGGCGACCATCAGCGGCTGGTGGGTGCGGATGTCGCGGGCCGGGCCCCAGCTCGGTTCGAGCAGCCGCCAGAGCTGGGCGGTGGGTTCGGCGGGGCCGACGATCGAGGAGCAGCGGCGGCCGGCCCGGCGGGCCCGGTCGGCGAAGCCGCGGACGGCGCGCGGGGTGGCGCAGATGGGGACGAGGTTGGCGCCCGCGTAGCAGAGGGAGCGCAGCATGCCGTCCTCGTACCAGCCCCACATCTCGCCGCCGAGCCGCCACGGGTCGAGGCCCGCGATCTGTACGCGGGAGGCGACGAAGGCGTTCGCCACGGGCTCGCGGTCGAGGACGGCGAGCGCGGCGTCCAGGTCACTCGGTTCGAGGACCCTGGTGGTGGTCTGGGTCAACACGTGCGGGGGCCTCACCCTGGGATCTGCTGGTTTCCGCACTGTACCTGGCGCGGTTGTGGGGCGCCGCCCCTCGTCCCGGGGAGCCCGGGCGAGGGGGTCGCCGGAGCCCTGGTGCGGGCGGGGCGTGCCGGGCCGGGGGTGCGGGGGCGCCGCCCGCGCGGCATCGCCGCGGCTCTCGGGTGCGCCGGCCGCCGGGCTCCGGCGGCTGCCCGTCGCGGGATCGGGGACGTCCGGGGCCGTGCCCGGGGACCGCGTGCGGGCCGGTCGTGCCGGGTGTCCTCTCCGGGCGGCGCGGGCGCCGGACGTGCCCACCGGGCGGCGGTCCGGTGGGCCGGGCGGGTGCGGGCGGTCAGCCGGCGACCGAGACGGACGGTTCGCCGGAGGCGATGCCGTCCTGCTCCATCTGCTCGGCGAGCTTCATCGCCTCGTCGATGAGGGTCTCCACGATCTTCGACTCGGGGACGGTCTTGATGACCTCGCCCTTGACGAAGATCTGGCCCTTGCCGTTGCCGGAGGCGACACCGAGGTCGGCCTCGCGGGCCTCGCCGGGGCCGTTGACGACGCAGCCCATCACGGCCACGCGGAGCGGGACCTCCATGCCCTCCAGCCCGGCGGTGACCTCCTCGGCCAGCTTGTAGACGTCGACCTGGGCGCGCCCGCAGGACGGGCAGGAGACGATCTCCAGCCCGCGCTGCTTGAGGTTCAGCGACTCCAGGATCTGGAGGCCGACCTTGACCTCCTCGACCGGCGGCGCGGACAGGGAGACCCGGATGGTGTCGCCGATGCCCTCGGACAGCAGCGCACCGAACGCCACGGCGGACTTGATCGTGCCCTGGAACGCCGGACCCGCCTCGGTCACACCGAGGTGCAGCGGATAGTCGCAGGCCGCGGCGAGCTGCCGGTAGGCGTTGACCATCACGACCGGGTCGTTGTGCTTGACCGAGATCTTGATGTCCCGGAAGTCGTGCTCCTCGAACAGGGACGCCTCCCACAGCGCCGACTCCACCAGCGCCTCCGGCGTCGCCTTGCCGTACTTCTGAAGCAGGCGCTTGTCGAGGGAACCGGCGTTGACACCGATCCGGATGGGGGTGCCGGTCTCCTTCGCCGCCCGCGCGATCTCCTTGACCTGGTCGTCGAACTGCTTGATGTTGCCGGGGTTGACGCGGACGGCCGCACACCCCGCGTCGATGGCCGCGAACACGTACTTCGGCTGGAAGTGGATGTCGGCGATGACCGGGATCTGCGACTTCCTCGCGATCGTCGCCAGCGCGTCCGCGTCGTCCTGCGTGGGGCACGCGACCCGGACGATCTGACAGCCGGACGCCGTCAGCTCCGCGATCTGCTGCAACGTCGCCCCCACATCCGAGGTGCGCGTGGTCGTCATCGACTGCACCGAGACGGGAGCGTCTCCGCCCACGGCGACGCTTCCGACCTGGATCTGCCGGCTCTTGCGGCGCTCGGCCAGCTTGGTCGGAACGGACGGCATGCCGAGAGAAATCGCAGTCATCTGCTGTGCAACCCCAAGTTGTGGATCAAGGTCCCGGAATCGTGGGCTCCCGGCTCCGAGATTACGGTACGGGCGCCCGGCGGAGCACATCACGCCCCGGAACCCACCCGATGGAAGGCGGCCGTCGCACCGGGGGTGTCCGGCCGCCTTCCCGTCGCGCCCCGCTAGGAGATCTTGACCGGGTTGACCACGTCCGCGATGAGGACGAGGACGGTGAAGCAGACGAAGATTCCGGCCACGACGTAGGCCACCGGCATCAGTTTCGCCACATCGAACGGACCGGGGTCCGGCCGCCTCAGCACCTTCGCCGTGTTCCGCCGCAGCGACTCCCAGAGCGCCCCCGCGATGTGCCCGCCGTCCAGCGGCAGCAGGGGCAGCATGTTGAACAGGAACAGGGAGAGGTTGAACCCGGCGACCAGCAGCAGCATCATCGCGACCTGCTGCGAGGCGGGGATGTCGAGGGTGAAGACGTCACCGCCGATGCGGGCCGCGCCGACCACGCCCATCGGGGAGTCGGCCTTGCGCGGGCCGTCGCCGAACGCCGCGTCCCACAGGTCGGGAACCTTGCCCGGCAGCGCGACGAGGGACTCGACGCCGTTCGCCATCATGTCGCCCATGCGGTCCACGGACTGTCCGAAGGACTGCTCGACGATGCCGGAGGCGGGGGTGAAGCCGAGGAAGCCGGCGTACACGAACTTGCCCTCGACGTAGCCGCCGTGGCCGTCGGTCTTGCTCACCTGGTTCTTGATCAGGTGGGCGTTCAGGTCGACGCGCCGGCCCTGGCGCTCGACCGTGATCGTGACGTCCTTGCCGGGGTTGGCCCGGATGTCCGACTGGAGGGCCGCCCAGTCCGTGACGGGGCTGCCGTCGAACGCGACGATCTTGTCGCCGCCCTTGAGGCCCGCGGCCTTCGCGGGGGCGGCCTCGTCGCCCTTCGCGCACTTGGTGCGGTTCTCGCTCTGCTGGATGACGCAGTCCGAGACCGTGCCGACCGTGGTCGTCTGCGTGTTGACGCCGAACGTCATCATCACGCCGAGGAAGATCACGACGGCCAGGACCAGGTTCATGAAGGGGCCGGCGAACATCACGATGACGCGCTTCCACGGCTTGCGCGTGTAGAAGAGACGCGTCTCGTCGCCGGGCTGGAGTTCCTCGAAGGCCGCCGACCTGGCGTCCTCGATCATGCCGCGGAAGGGCGACGTCGAGCGGGCCTCGATCTTGCCGTCCGGACCGGGCGGGAACATGCCGATCATGCGGATGTAGCCGCCGAGCGGCACGGCCTTGACGCCGTACTCGGTGTCGCCCCGCTTGCGCGACCAGATGGTCGGGCCGAAGCCGACCATGTACTGCGGCACCCGGATGCCGAACAGCTTGGCCGTCGAGAGATGTCCCAGCTCGTGCCACGCGATCGAGACGAGCAGGCCGACCACGAAGACGACTATGCCGAGGATCATCATCAGGGTCGTCATGCACGAGCCTCCGCGGTTGTCGTCCGTACCGTCAGTTCACGGGCCCGGGCACGCGCCCAGGTCTCCGCTTCGAGGACGTCCGCGACGGTCAGGGAAGTTCCCGTCCGCGGCGCGCCGTGTTCCTCGACGACCCGGGTGACGGTCTCCATGATCCCGTTGAACGGCAGGACGCCGTTCAGGAACGCGTCCACGCACTCCTCGTTGGCGGCATTGAACACCGCCGGAGCCGTCCCCGCGAGCCGCCCCACGTGCCGGGCGAGCCCCACGGAGGGGAACGCGTCGGTGTCGAGGGGGAAGAACTCCCAGCTCGACGCCTTGGTCCAGTCGAAGGCGGGGGCCGCGTCGGGGACCCGCTCGGGCCAGCCGAGCCCGATGGCGATCGGCCCCCGCATGTCGGGGGGCGTCGCCTGGGCGATCGTCGAGCCGTCCGTGAATTCCACCATCGAGTGGACATACGACTGCGGGTGCACGACGACCTCGATGCGGTCGAAGGGAAGGTCGTAGAGGAGGTGCGCCTCGATGACCTCCAGCCCCTTGTTGACCAGCGTGGCGGAGTTGACCGTGATGACCGGTCCCATGGCCCAGGTGGGGTGCGCCAGGGCGTCGGCCGGTGTCACGTCCGCGAGCTCCGGCTTCGTCCGGCCGCGGAAGGGGCCGCCGGACGCGGTGACGACGAGCTTGCGCACGTCCGCGCGGGTGCCGGAGGCCAGCGCCTGGAAGAGGGCGGCGTGCTCGGAGTCGACGGGGATGATCTGGCCCGGCTTGGCCAGGGCCTTCACCAGCGGGCCGCCGACGATGAGCGACTCCTTGTTGGCGAGCGCGAGGGTGCGGCCCGCCTCCAGGGCGGCGAGGGTGGGCGCGAGGCCGATGGAGCCGGTGATGCCGTTGAGCACCGTGTGGCACTCGGAGGCGGCGACCTCGGCGGCGGCCCCGGGACCGGCGAGGATCTCGGGGAGGGGCTCGCCCGGGGCGTAGCGCTGCGCGAGGGCCTCCCTGAGCGCCGGTACGGCGTCCTCGTTCGCGACGGCGACCGTCCCGGCCCGCAGCAGGTGGGCCTGCTCGGCGAGGAGGGCGACCCGGCCGCCCGCGGCCGAGAGCGCGGTGACCCGGAAGCGGTCGGGGTTGCGCAGCACGAGGTCGATGGCCTGGGTGCCGATCGAGCCGGTGGAGCCGAGGATCACCACATCGCGGACTCCGTCCACGGGATCGAAGACGAGATGTGGATCGGCGAGGGGGGCTGGACTGTCGCTCATCCCCCCATTGTGGCCGCAACGCTCCCCCGGCAGGACAGGGTGTCCCGCATTCCCCCCTCCGTGCCGTCCGATTCCCTCGGTCCGTGCGCCCCGCCGCCCGCGCGGGGGTCGCGGCCGTCCGCCGCCGTCCGCCCACGGGGCGGACCCCGCGCGGGCGGGCGGTGCGGCCCGAGGGCGCGGGCGGGCGGGCGACGGCGGGGCGGTGGCCGTGCGCAGCACGGCGGCCGTTCACGGCCCCCGCGGCCGTGCCGCGGGGGCCGTCCGCGGACGGCCGGCGACGGGAACCGGAGGTGCGCGCCCGGCGGAGGGCGGCGCACCGGCCGGGCGGCCCGACAGGATCGCCGGTCCGGGGGAACGCCGGACCGGCGGCGGTCAGCGGATGGGGCGGTGGACGTTCGGCACCCGGCTGGGACCGGGCGTCGCGTCGGCGATCCAGGGGCCGTCGCCGGAGGGGTCGACCACGCCGTCCTCCAGCCAGCCGTAGGTGCCCGACAGCACGCCCTTGACCACGGTGCGGTCGAGGTCGTCGGTGTTGGACCAGAGCCGTTCGAAGAGTTCCTCCACGCGGATGCGGGACTGCCGGCAGAAGACGTCCGCGAGCTGGTAGGCCTCGCGCCCGTGGTCGCCGGTGCTGCGCAGGAGTTCGGCCCGGACGCAGGCGGCGCTCATGGCGAACAGTTCGGCGCCGATGTCGACGATCCGGCCGAGGAAGCCCTGCTTGGTCTCCATGCGGCCCTGCCAGCGCGACATCGCGTAGAACGTCGACCGGGCGAGCTTGCGGGCGCCGCGCTCGACATAGCGCAGGTGCGGGGAGAGGTCGACCTCGTGCTTGAACTCGCCGAAGGAGGTGGGCAGCCGGCCGGCTCCGGTGACCAGCCTGGGCAGCCACTTGGCGTAGAACACTCCGGCGTTCGCGCCCGCCCTCGCCTTGTCCGAGAGGGACTTCTCGGGGTCGATGAGGTCTCCGGCGACCGACAGGTGGGCGTCCACGGCCTCCCGGGCGATCAGCAGGTGCATGATCTCGGTCGAGCCCTCGAAGATGCGGTTGATGCGCAGGTCGCGCAGGATCTGCTCGGCCGGCACGGCCCGCTCGCCCCGGGCGGCCAGGGACTCGGCGGTCTCGAAGCCCCGGCCGCCGCGGATCTGGACCAGTTCGTCGGCCATCAGACAGGCCATCTCGGAGCCGTAGAGCTTGGCGAGGGCGGCCTCGATGCGGATGTCGTTGCGGTCCTCGTCGGCCATCTGCGACGACAGGTCGAGCACCGCTTCCAGGGCGAAGGTGGTGGCCGCGATGAAGGAGATCTTGGAGCCGACGGCCTCGTGCAGGGCGACGGGCCTGCCCCACTGCTCGCGCGCCGCCGACCACTCGCGGGCGATCTTCAGGCACCACTTTCCCGCGCCCACGCACATGGCGGGCAGCGAGAGGCGGCCGGTGTTGAGGGTGGTCAGGGCGATCTTCAGGCCGGCGCCCTCGGGGCCGATGCGGTGCGCGGCGGGGACCCGGACCCGGTGGAAGCGGGTGACGCCGTTCTCCAGACCGCGCAGGCCCATGAAGGCGTTGCGGTGTTCGACGGTGATGCCCTCGGAGGCCGCCTCCACGACGAACGCGGTGATGCCTCCCTTGCCCTCCGCGGACTTCGGGACGCGGGCCATGACGACGAGCAGGTCCGCGACCACGCCGTTGGTGGTCCAGAGTTTGACGCCGTCGAGGACGTAGTCGTCGCCGTCCCGCACGGCGGTCGTGGCCAGCCGCGCCGGGTCGGAGCCGACGTCGGGTTCGGTGAGCAGGAACGCGGAGATGTCGGTGCGCGCGCAGCGCGGCAGGAAGGCGTCCTTCTGCTCCTGGGTGCCGAACTGCTTGAGGGGCTGCGGCACGCCGATCGACTGGTGGGCGGAGAGCAGCGCGCCGATCGCGGGGCTGGCCGAGCCGACCAGGGCGAGGGCCTTGTTGTAGTACACCTGGGTGAGGCCGAGGCCGCCGTACCGGGTGTCGATCTTCATGCCGAGGGCGCCGAGCTCCTTGAGCCCGTCGATCGTCTCGTCGGGGATGCGCGCCTCGCGCTCGATGCGGGCGGAGTCGATCTTCGTCTCGCAGAAGTCCCGCAGCCTGGCGAGGAACTCCTCCCCGCGCCGGGCGTCCTCGTCCGCGGGCAGCGGGTGGGGGTGGATGAGGTCGAGCCGGAACCGGCCGAGGAACAGCTCCTTGGCGAAGCTGGGCTTGTGCCAGTCCTGTTCGCGCGCGGCCTCGGCGACCTGACGTGCCTCACGTTCGGTGACTGTGGGCTGCTGGGGTGTTGCGGACATGAGGCTCACCTCGCCGCGCATAGGGGACTCGGGACATTCGTTACCGACCGGTCCTACTCGACCGTATGTACCCGTGTACCCGATTCCCTGTCACCCCACCAGCCCTCACGCGGCGTTCGGCGCAATGCCGTCCGGGCCGCCGGGTGCCCGGCGCGGACGCGCCGACGGCCTGAGCCCCCGCACAGTGGGCTCAGGCCGTCGGCTTCGGCGGGTCCTCGGTCAGAGGGCCAGACCGGTCAGGACCAGCACCCGCTCGTAGGTGTAGTCGTCCATCGCGAAGCGGACGCCCTCGCGGCCGACGCCGGACTGCTTGGCGCCGCCGTAGGGCATCTGGTCGGCACGGTAGGAGGGAACGTCGCCGACCACCACGCCGCCCACCTCCAGCGCGCGGTGGGCGCGGAAGGCGGTCTGCAGGTCGTGGGTGAACACGCCCGCCTGGAGGCCGTACTTGGAGTCGTTGACCGCGGCGAAGGCGGCGGCCTCGCCGTCCACCTTCTGCACGGTGAGGACCGGTCCGAAGACCTCCTCGCAGGAGAGCGTGGCGTCCGCCGGGACGTCGGTGAGGACGGTCGGCGCGTAGGAGGCGCCGTCGCGCTTGCCGCCGGTCAGGAGGGTGGCGCCGGCGGCGACGGCCTCGTCCACCCAGGACTCGACGCGCTGGGCGGCGGCTTCGCTGACCAGCGGGCCGACGTCCGTCGCGGCGTCGGACGGGTCGCCGGTCACCTGGGCCTCGACGGCGGCGACGACGCGCGGCAGCAGCCGGTCGTAGACCGACGCGTCGGCGATCACGCGCTGCACCGAGATGCAGGACTGGCCGCCCTGGTAGTTCGAGAAGGTCGCGATCCGCGTCGCGGCCCAGTCCAGGTCGGCGTCGCTCGCGAAGTCGGCGAGGACGACGGCCGCGCCGTTTCCGCCGAGTTCCAGGGTGCAGTGCTTGCGCGGCACCGAGTCCATGATCGCGTAGCCGACCTTCTCGGACCCCGTGAAGGAGATGACCGGGAGGCGCTCGTCCTGGACGAGGGCGGGCATCTTCTCGTTGGCGACCGGAAGGATGCTCCAGGAGCCGGCCGGCAGCTCGGTCTCGGCGAGCAGGTCGCCGAGGATCAGGCCGGACAGCGGGGTCGCGGGCGCCGGCTTGAGGATGATTGGCGCGCCGGCGGCGATGGCCGGGGCGATCTTGTGGGCGCACAGGTTGAGCGGGAAGTTGAACGGCGCGATGCCGAGGACGACGCCCTTGGGGAAGCGGCGCGTGAGGGCGAGCCGGCCCTGGCCGCCCTGGTCGGTGTCGAGCCGCTGGGCCTCGCCCCCGTTGAACCGGCGGGCCTCCTCGGCTGCGAAGCGGAAGACCGAGACGGCACGGCCGACCTCGCCCCGGGCCCACTTGATCGGCTTGCCGTTCTCCGCGGAGATGAGCCGCGCGATCTCCTCGGTGCGCTCCACCAGACGGCGCGAGACGTGGTCGAGGGCGGCGGCACGGACGTGGGCGGGGGTGGCGGCGAACGTGTCGCGCACGGCGTACGCGGCGGCCACGGCCTCCTCCACCTGCGCGTCGGAGGGCACGCCGACCCGGCCGACGACCCGGCCGTCCCAGGGCGAGGTGACGTCGAAGGTGGTCTCGCCGGCGACCTGGCGGCCGGCGAGCCAGAAGGCGTGGGTGGCCCCCACAGTTTCGTCCTGGGGCATGTCGAGTCCCGGCCCTTCCGTGGTTGGGGTGGTGCAGGCGGTCTTGCGCTGTCCGGCTCCACGGTAGGGCCGCCGGGACGGCGGGTCGTTTGTCCGACGCGTAGCAGTCGGCCGGAGGGGTGCGCCGGATTGGCCTGGTGGGCCGGCGGCGTCCGGCGGGCGGCGGCTCGACGGCGTCCGACGGCCGCAGGTCGGCGGCGTCCGGCGGGCCCGGGCCTCGGGGCGGCGGCGCCCGGCAGGCGGCCGGTCGGCGGCATCCGGCATCCGGCGGGCGGTGGACCGGCGGCGTCCGGCGGGCGGCGGGCCGTCCGCGGTCCCCGGGCGCGGTCGTCCCGCCCGCGCGTCCGCTCGTCCCCGCCTGCCGCGCGCGTCCGCACGGCCCGGCCGGGACCGGCTCACTCCCCCGCGGCGGCGGTCGCCTTCAGGGCCAGCCAGAGTTCCATCCGGACGTCCGGGTCGTCGAGGGAGCGGCCGAGGATCTCCTCGACCCGGCGCATCCGGTAGCGCAGGGTGTGCCGGTGCACGCCCAGGTCGGCCGCTGCGGCGTCCCACTGGCCGTGGCGCGACAGCCAGGCCCGGAGCGAGGCGACCAGGTCGCCGCGGCCGGTGGCGTCGTGCTCGTACAGCGCCCGCAGCAGACCGTCGGCGAACGCGCGCACGGCGTCGTCGGCGAGCAGCGGCAGGACCGAACCGGCGGCCAGTTCCTCGTGCTCCACGAGGAAGCGGCCGCGCCGCCGGGCGACCGACAGCGCCTGCTCGGCCTGCTTGTAGGCGGCCCGCGCGGCGATCGGGCCGGACGGCGCGGAGAGGCCGACGACCAGTTCGTCCTCGTCGCCGCGCTGTTCGCGCTGCGCGGCACGCGCGGCCTCCAGCACCACGGCGTAGTCCCCGCAGGCGCGGACCGCCGCGCCGCCGTCCACGGCGAGGACGACCAGGCGCTCTCCGTCGGGCACGGCGAGGACGGCCTCCCCGGAGCGTGCCGCGGCGGACTCCACGACCTCGGCGAGACCGCCCAGCGGGTCGCCGGTGACGTCGGGGAGCGCGAGGGCCGCCGGGGACGGCGCGGCGGGGGCCACGCGCGCGCGGCCGTCGGCGTGGGCCCGCGCGGCGGAGCCGGACGCCGGCTCGGCGATGATCAGCCGGAAGGGAGCGTCGAGCAGCCGGCCGTACAGGTCGCCCGCGACGGCGCGGGCGTGGTCGGGTTCCCCGGCGAGCAGCATCCGCAGGACGGCCGCGCCGATCCGCTGCTCGGCCGCGTGCAGCGCCCGGGAGCGTTCCGTGGTGAGCGTGAGCAGGGCGATCGCCGAGTGCACGGCATAGCGCTCGGCGGTGCCGAGGGCCGCCGCGGTGCCCACGGCCAGCGCGGCCCTGGGCCGGCGTCCGGTGCCGAGGGAGTGCAGTTCGACGCGGTCCTCGCCGGCGACCACCGAGCTGGCCGGCGCGGGCCGCTCCCGGAGCCGTTCCACGTCGGGGGTGATCCGCGCGGCCCGGCGGCCGGCCCAGTCGGGTGCGGTGGCGACGACGGCGCCGGACGCGTCGTAGAGGGCCGCCCAGCCGTCGACCTGTCCGGCGAGCGCGGCGAGGAGTCCCTCGGGGCCGTCGGTGAGGGCCTGCCGGGTGAGTTCGCGCTGGGCGGCGAACCCGGCGGTGACCGCCCGGTACTGGTCGGCCGCGATGGCGGCGGAGACGGCCTTGCTGATCGCGAGGAAGGGGGTCTTCCGGGGCACTTCGAGGAGCGGCAGCCCTTCCTTCTCGGCGGCCTCCACCAGGGCCTTGGGGATCTCCTCGTAGTTGACGCCGACGGCGAAGCCGAGCCCGACGACCCCCGCGCCGGACAGCCGCTTCACGTAGCGCCGCATGACGTCCCGGTCCTCGGCGTCCAGCTTGAGGGCGGTGATCAGGAGCAGCTCGCCGCCCTCCATGTAGGGCACGGGGTCGGCGAGCTCGCTGACGTGCGCCCAGCGGACGGGGACGTCCAGCCGGTCCTCGCCCGCGCGCACCGTGAGCTTCAGCGCGGAGTGGTGGACGAGCGAGGCGAGCGTGGGGGGCATGGGGCCTTCAGATCGGGTCTGTGTGATCGCTGTGATCGCGGGGCGGGTCCGATGTGATCGCTGTGATCTTTTGGCCGCCGCGTATGAACGACCTGGGTCGATTCTGCCTTACCGTACGGTCGTCGCGTGACCCGGCGGCCATACGTCCAGCTCAGCGGCGACCGCCGGGGCCCGCGGGAGCCCTTGGGACCGCCGCGGGCGGGGGACGTCAGCCGCGCAGGTCGACCAGGAGGGGCGGCGCGTGCTCGCCCTTGACGCTCGTGAGCGACAGCACGGCGTGGCCGGGCGGCACCGCGTGGGCCAGTTCGGACGCCGACCAGCGCTCCCGCTCGACCTGCCGGACGGTGACGGCGCGGGCCGTCGGCGCGTTCCCGGTGATCACCCGGCGCAGCATGTGGACGGCCTTGCCCGCGGGCGTCTCCGCGATGATCTGCCGGTCGGTGACGTCGCGGGCCTCGATCCACTCCTTGCCCCAGACCTCGGCGAAGTCCTGGCCGTCCCAGGGGGTGAGCCCGGACAGCGCCATCCGGCATCCGATGGCGCCCAGCAGCGGGCCGCGCAGGGCCCGCGGGGCGTCGTCGAGGGTGCGCAGCGTCAGGACGGCGCCCGCGTTGCCGGAACGCAGCCGCTGGATGCCGCGGACGGCCTCGGGGGTGACGACGCCCGTCGCGTCGTCGAGGACCAGGCAGGCGAACAGGGAGCGGTCCTCGCGCACCGCGACGCTCGCCGTGAACTGGGCGAGCACCAGGCGGGCGAGGATGCGGGAGGCGTCGGCGTGGCCGCGCGCGGGCAGGTCCACGCGGACCCGCACCGGATGGTCGAGGGCGCGCAGCGAGAAGGGGCGCGACCCGCCCGAGGTGTCGAAGAATCCGGCGAAGGCGGGCCGGTCGAGCAGCGCCACCCGGTCGGCCAGGACGCCGCCGAGGTCGCCCGGGTGGCCCGCCTGCCGTTCGCGGGCGTCGAGTTCGCGCAGCAGCGACGCCTGCCCGGCGTCCTGGAGCCCCTTGCGCAGAGCGTCGAGGGGCCCGCGGGCTCCGTCGAGCAGCTGGCGCAGTTCGGGGACGGAGGGGAACCGGCCGTGGACGGCCTGGAAGGGGCCGAGCAACTGGGCGAGGACGGTGGTGGAGCGGCGGCTGTCGCCGCCGGGGTGCGGATCGGCGAGGTCGCCGACGAGCGCTTCGGCGAGCACCGCGGACGCCTCGTCGGGGTCGGTGGTCCCGCCGTAGAGGTCCAGGTCGTAGGCCGAGTCGGGATGCCCGACCCGCACGACGACGTCGTAGGCGTCGACCGGACCGAGCCCGGCGCCCGCGGCGCCGACCACGACCACGGCGGCCCGCCCGGCCAGGGCGTGCAGGCACAGGGACTCGGCGAGCGGCCAGACGATCGAGCCGGTCTTGCCCGATCCGGGGGGCCCGACCGCGAGCAGCGAGGTGCCCAGCAGGTCGGGGCCGAGGGCGAGCCCGGTGCCGCGGTAGGCGTAGGGGTTGCGGGCGTCGTCGGCGGTCGTGCCGAGGCGGACCTGGCCGGTCGCGAGATCGTGGCGGGCGAGGCGCCCGGGCAGGTCGCGGGCGCCGGAGGGGTGCGGGCAGGCGGCGGAGCCCTCCGCCGCCACGGCGCCGGCGAACGTGGCGAGGCTGTGCCGGCCGGTGAGCACGCCCTGCCAGGCGCGGCTGATGCGGGCGTGGTCGACGTCGCGCATGAGTCCGCAGCGGGCCTCGGCGGTGAGCCGGTCGGCGGCTTCGGTGGCGCCCGCGGCGCGCAGCTGGTTCCACTGGACGGGGTCGTCCTCGGGGGCGGGCGGGCGCTCGGGGGCCGGGGCGGTGGCGAGCCAGGCGGGTGGCCCGTAGCGCCGCCAGACCTCGCCCCAGCGGCCGAGCCGGCCGACGACGACCATGATGATCAGGGCGATCAGCGTGTAGTAGCCGTACCAGAGGAACGCGTTGCCCACCCGGTCACCGCTGTGCCGCCAGGAGTCCGGGGTGAACAGTTCGAGCGGGATCACCCACCAGCCGCCCAGGTAGCCGTTCCACAGCAGCGACCAGACCAGCCATCCGACGAGGAAGGCGATGACGGCGCCGCTGAGCAGCTGCCGGGCCGGAAGGCGTTCCGGTTCCTCCTCCGGTCGCGGCTGGTGGCCGAAGCGCCAGACGCCCGGTGCCGCGTCCGGGCGGGGCGCGCGGGCCCAGGCCACGAACTCCGCGCCGTCCGGCAGGGGCGGCATGCCGGGCGCCCCCGCGGGGCGGGGCGGGGCGGACGGCATGGCCGGCGGTCCGTCCGGCGGACCGGCCGGGCGCGGCACGGGGCCGGCCTGCGTGCTCCTCCGCGCGTCCTGGGTCCCGTCGCTGTTCATCGCCCTTGCCCCCTGAGCAGCCGCTCCGTGTCGTCCGCGGGTCAATCTAGTGCCCCTGCGGGGCGAGTTCACCGTTTACGCGGCCGGGTCGGCCGCCCGGCGCGGTCACCGCGGGCGCCGCGCCCGCGCCGCTGCCTTCCCGTCCCCTTCCCGCGGTGGCGGCGGTCCTCCCCTCGCGCCGCCGCCCGGCCACTCCTTCGGGGGCCTATGTCCACCGCGGACAACCGAATCGCCCGACAACGCCCACATGGAGCATGCCGACCCTCCGTCCTCGGCCCTAGCCTGCGAAGAAAGAAGGAACAGCAGGACCACGAAGCAGGACCAGCGTCCGCCGGGGCAGCCGATGGGACCCACCGTCTCCGCCGCCCACAGCCGAACCCCCGTCTGCACGATCTCAGGGAGCCCCTCATGACCGCACTTCCGCAGGAGCGCCGCGTCGTCACCGCCATCCCCGGCCCGAAGTCGCAGGAACTGCAGGCCCGACGCACCGCGGCGGTCGCGGCCGGCGTGGGTTCGGTGCTCCCCGTCTTCACCGCGCGCGCCGGCGGCGGCATCATCGAGGACGTCGACGGCAACCGCCTCATCGACTTCGGCTCCGGGATCGCCGTGACGTCGGTCGGCGCGAGCGCCGAGGCCGTGGTGCGCCGGGCCTCCGCCCAGCTCCAGGACTTCACCCACACCTGCTTCATGGTCACCCCGTACGAGGGCTACGTCGCCGTTGCGGAGGCGCTGGCCGAGCTGACCCCCGGCGACCACGCCAAGAAGTCCGCGCTGTTCAACTCGGGTGCCGAGGCCGTCGAGAACGCCGTCAAGATCGCCCGCGCGTACACCAGGCGCCAGGCCGTCGTCGTGTTCGACCACGGCTACCACGGCCGGACGAACCTCACGATGGCGCTGACGGCCAAGAACATGCCGTACAAGAACGGCTTCGGCCCGTTCGCGCCCGAGGTCTACCGCGTGCCGGTGGCCTACGGCTACCGCTGGCCGACCGGCCCGGAGAACGCCGGCGCCGAGGCGTCCGCGCAGGCCATCGACATGATCAACAAGCAGATCGGGGCCGACAACGTCGCCGCGATCATCATCGAGCCGGTGCTCGGCGAGGGCGGCTTCATCGAGCCGGCGAAGGGCTTCCTGCCCGCCCTCAGCCGGTTCGCCAAGGACAACGGCATCGTCTTCGTCGCGGACGAGATCCAGTCGGGCTTCTGCCGCACCGGCCAGTGGTTCGCCTGCGAGGACGAGGGCGTCGTCCCGGACCTGATCACGACCGCCAAGGGCATCGCGGGCGGCCTGCCGCTGGCCGCCGTCACCGGCCGCGCCGAGATCATGGACGCCGCGCACTCCGGCGGCCTCGGCGGCACCTACGGCGGCAACCCGGTGGCCTGCGCCGGCGCGCTCGGTGCGATCGAGACGATGAAGGAACTCGACCTCAACGCCAGGGCGAAGAACATCGAGGCGGTCATGAAGGCCCGCCTCTCCGCCATGGCGGAGAAGTTCGACATCATCGGCGACATCCGCGGACGCGGCGCCATGATCGCCATCGAGCTGGTCAAGGACGTCGCCACCAAGGAGCCGAACCCGGAGGCGACGGCCGCGCTGGCCAAGGCCTGCCACCAGCAGGGCCTGCTGGTCCTCACCTGCGGCACCTACGGCAACGTCCTCCGCTTCCTGCCGCCGCTGGTCATCGGCGAGGACCTGCTGAACGAGGGCCTCGACATCATCGAGCAGGCCTTCTCCGCCGTCTGACGCACCGCACGCCGCGGCGCCGGCCGGCGGGACACCGCTCACGGGCGGGTTCCGGCCTCCTCCGGCACCCGCGGCGCCGCGGGTGCGGGCGTGTGAAGAACGTGTGCGAGGTACATGGCGGGACGCCGTTGCGCCTGTCGGAGCAGGACACGCTGCCGTAGGTTCTACCCGGATGAGAGATACACCCCGCCCACAGGGGACTGTGGGCGACTCCGGGTCGTCGCTTCCCCAGCTTCGCCCTGGTCGTGCCCTCGCGCACACACCCGGGGCCTCCGGCTCCGGTGCTCCTCACCGATCGGACGGTCGCCCGCCCCAAACCCCCCGGGGCGCGCGGCGTTCCGGTCCGGTCGGCCCCCTCGGAACCACCCCCCCTGTTCCGGGGCGGCCGACCCTCCTTCCCGGCCTCCCGGCCCTCCTCTTCGCACTGATCACCTGGCAGGTCACGGCCCACGGCCCGCTCGCCCGCGCGGACGAGCGCCTCAGCGGCGCACTGGTCCACCCGTCCCGCGTCTGGGAACTCCTCGCCGACCTCGGCAACGTCACGGTCGCCGTGCCCGTCCTGGCCGCCGCCCTGATGTACGCGGCGTTCCGCGCCCGCCGCGCACGTGTCCACCGGTGGTGGCTCCCGTCCACGGCGGCCGCGGTCCTGATGGCCCTCGTCCCGGCGGTCGTCGTGCCCCTGAAGGAACTGATCGCCCGGTCGGGCCCCCCGGTCATGGGACCCGGCAACGGCTACTACCCCTCCGGCCACACGGCCACGGCCGCCGTCGCCTACGGCGCGGCGGCCCTGCTCCTCCTCCCCTGGCTCCGCACGACCGGCGCCCGCCGCGCCCTGGTGATCGCCTGCGCGATCCTGAACGCGGCGGTCGCCACCGGTCTGCTCCTGCGCGGCTACCACTGGCCACTGGACGTCGTGGCGAGTTGGTGCCTCTGCACGGTGCCGCTCTACGCCCTGTGGCTGTTCCTCGACCGGACGAACGGCCGCTCTCCGTCGCAGCCGTAGCCACGGCCGCAGCAGTGGCCGTGGCCGCCTCAGCCGAAGTAGCCGTCGAAGTTCCGGGAGAACTCCCAGCCGCCGAAGCGGTCCCAGTTGATCGACCACGTCATCAGGCCGCGCAGCGACGGCCAGGTGCCGTGCGGGGTGTACGAGCCGCAGTTGGTCTTCCTGGTGAGGCAGTCGAGGGTCTTGGTGACCTCGGCCGGGGCCACGTAGCCGTTGCCGGCGTTCGTGGTGGCCGGCATGCCGATGGCTATCTGGTCGGGCCGCAGCGGCGGGAAGACGTTGCCGGCGTCACCGGCGACCGGGAAGCCCGTGAGCAGCATGTCGGTCATCGCGATGTGGAAGTCGGCGCCGCCCATGGAGTGGTACTGGTTGTCGAGACCCATGATCGACCCGGAGTTGTAGTCCTGGACGTGCAGCAGGGTCAGGTCGTCGCGGAGTGCGTGGATGACCGGCAGGTAGGCGCCGGCGCGCGGGTCCTGGCCGCCCCACTTGCCGGTGCCGTAGTACTGGTAGCCGAGCTGAACGAAGAAGGTCTCCGGGGCCATGCTCAGGACGAACTTCGCGCCGTACTTCGCCTTCAGGGTCTTCAGGGCCGAGATCAGGTTGACCACGACGGGCGTGGTCGGGTGCTTGAAGTCGGTGTCGCTCGCGTCGAGGGACAGCGAGTGGCCCTCGAAGTCGATGTCCAGGCCGTCGAGGCCGTAGGTGTCGATGATCTTCGAGACGGAGGAGACGAAGGTGTCGCGGGCGGCCGTGGTGGTGAGCTGGACCTGGCCGTTCTGGCCGCCGATCGAGATCAGCACCTTCTTGCCGGCCGCCTGTTTGGCCTTGATCGCCGCCTTGAAGTCGGCGTCGCTCTCGACCGTGGGGCACTCGGTGACCGGGCAGCGGTTGAAGCGGATGTCGCCCGAGGTGGCGGACGTCGGCTCGCCGAAGGCCAGGTCGACGACGTCCCAGCTGTCCGGCACGTCGGCCATGCGTGTGTAGCCGGCGCCGTTGGCGAAGCTCGCGTGGAGATACCCGACGAGGGCGTGCGCGGGCAGGTCGGAGGAGCCTCCGCCACCCCCGCCGGAGCCCGCCGTGGTGGTCGCGGTGACGGTCGCCGACTTCGCCGACTCGCCGGCGTCGTTCGTCGCGGTGACCTGGAAGGAGTACGCGGTGGACGCCGTCAGGCCGCTCACGGTCGCCGAGGTTGCGGTGGCCGCCTGGACCTTCGCCCCGTCGCGGTAGACGGCGTAGCCGGTCGCGCCGGGCACCGCCGTCCAGGACAGGCCGACGGACGAGGAGGTGACCGTTCCGGTCCGCAGGCCGGTGGGCACGGCGGGCGGCTGTCCGGCGTCAACGCCGGGGCCGGTCAGCGACAGGTCGTCGGCGTAGTAGGTGCCGGTGCCGTACCAGCCGTGCGTGTAGATCGTCACCTTGGTGGTGGCGGCGCCGGTGCGGAAGGTGGTGCTCAACTGCTGCCAGTCCGCGGCGGACTGGGTCCAGGTGTTGACGTCGGTCGTGCCGGTGCCGCTCGCGCCGAGGTAGACGTAGGCGCCCCGGACGAATCCGGAGAGGGTGTACTGCGCGTCCGATTTCACGGTCACGGTCTGCGAGCACTGCGCGTAGTCGCTGCCGGCCGGGGTCGCCTTCAGCGCCGAACTCCCGCTGTGCACCGGGGTTCCGACGGTGCTCGCGGCGGTGCAGGTCCAGCCGCTGAGGCCCGACTCGAAGCCGCCGTTCCTCGCCAGGTCCGCGTCGGCGGCGCGGGCGGGCGACGCGAGCGCGGTCAGTCCCGGCACCGCCAGCGCGGCGGCCGTGCAGGCGGCGAGAATCCTTCGACGGGGGTCGGACGGTCTGCTGCGTAGGGCGCGGTCCACTGCTGCCTCCGGGCACGAGGGGAAGGAGAGGGGGAGCGCGCCCAACTTGGTCCAGACCAATTCCGTTGTCAAGACCCCGTGCACGCACGGGACTTCACCGTCGATGCCACGCGCGCGGCGCTGCTACCGGCCCTCGTTGCCGGCGAGGCCCGCCGCGGCCTCGTGCATGGCCAGTTCGAGCAGCACCGGATCGGTGAGGTTGCCCGACCCGTCGGGCTGCACCAGCCAGCGGACCCCGCCGGTCACCCGGCCCGGATAC
This sequence comes from Streptomyces sp. NPDC048566, assembly GCF_043199735.1. Taxonomy (NCBI): domain Bacteria; kingdom Bacillati; phylum Actinomycetota; class Actinomycetes; order Kitasatosporales; family Streptomycetaceae; genus Streptomyces; species Streptomyces sp. NPDC048566. The sequence continues at coordinate 130,801 of NZ_JBICWL010000013.1, read as the reverse complement.
GGCACCACGATCCAGGTGCCGGCCCCCGCGGTGCGCACCCCCGTGCCGAGCCACCGGGCGGCGGTGCCCGCGGGCACGAAGAAGCCCATCCGGGCGTCACCGAAGTCGACGAGCACCGGACCCGGCCGGTCGATGACCCGGCTCAGCACGTCGAGCGTCGGATAACCGAGCGCGGCGGGCAGGATGAGTACGTCCCAGGCCCGGCCCGCCGGGAGCAGCGCGATCCCCTGGGGGTTGCGTTCCCACTCCCACCGGCAGGCCCCGGGGTCCGGAGCCACGGACACCAGCCACTCGACCGCCGTCTTGGGCCCTGTCATGACGGAACCTCCCTCTCGCAGACGACGCGGAGTCGCGTCGCAGGGGGAGAGGGAGGTCCGGGGCGGTCATTACGCGGGTTGCGTCCACCCGTTGGGGTGAACAGGGTCACACCCGCTCCCCGGGCGTACGCCCGGGGAGCGGGGGGCGTGGCCGTGTGCCGTCAGCTGTCGAAGCCGAGACCCAGCCGGTCCATGGTCTTCAGCCACAGGTTGCGCCGGCCGCCGTGGCTGTCGGCGCGGGCCAGCGACCACTTGGTGAGGGCGATGCCGGTCCACGCGAAGGGCTCGGGCGGGAACGGCAGCGGCTTCCTGCGGACCATCTCCAGCTCGGTGCGCTCGGTGCGCTCCCCCGCCAGCAGGTCGAGCATCACCTCGGCTCCGAACCGGGTGGCGCCCACTCCGAGGCCGGTGTAGCCCGCCGCGTAGGCGACCCTGCCCCGGTGGGCGGTGCCGAAGAACGCCGAGAAGCGCGAGCAGGTGTCGATCGCGCCGCCCCAGGCGTGCGAGAAGCGGACGCCCTCCAGCTGCGGGAAGCAGGTGAAGAAGTGCCCGGCGAGCTTCGCGTACGTCTCGGGCCGGTCGTCGTACTCGGCGCGCACCCGCCCGCCGTACGGGTAGACCGCGTCATAGCCGCCCCACAGGATGCGGTTGTCGGCGGACAGCCGGAAGTAGTGGAACTGGTTGGCCGAGTCGCCGAGTCCCTGCCGGTTCTTCCAGCCGATGGAGGCGAGCTGGTCGCCGGTGAGGGGCTCGGTCATCAGCGCGTAGTCGTAGACCGGGACGGTGTACGAGCGGACGCGCTTGACCAGGTTCGGGAAGATGTTCGTGCCGAGGGCGACCCGGCGGGCGCCGATCGCGCCGTAGGGGGTGCGGACGGACATGCCGGCGCCGGACGGCTTCAGGTCGAGGGCCGGCGTGTTCTCGTACACCCGGACCCCGAGGCGCAGACAGGCGCGCTTGAGTCCCCAGGCCAGCTTCGCCGGGTTCAGCATCGCGACGCCCCGGCGGTCGTACAGGCCGGCCAGGAAGGTCGGCGAGGCGACCTGGTCCCGGACGGCCTCGGTGTCCAGGAACTCGATGCCCCCGCCGAGGCCCTCGCGCTCCAGTTCCCGGTGCCAGTCGCGCAGTTCCTCCGCCTGGTACGGCTCGGTCGCGACGTCGATCTCACCGGTGCGCTCGAAGTCGCAGTCGATGGAGTGGCGGGCGACGGCATCCTCGATCGCGTCGAGGTTGCGGGCGCCCAGCTCCTCCAGCCTGCGGATCTCGTCCGGCCAGCGGGTGAGTCCGTTGGACAGACCGTGGGTGAGGGAGGCGGCGCAGAAGCCGCCGTTGCGGCCAGAGGCGGCCCAGCCCACCTCACGGCCCTCGACGAGGACGACGTCCCGGGCGGGATCGCGCTCCTTGGCGATCAGCGCGGTCCAGAGCCCGCTGTAGCCGCCGCCGACGACGAGCAGATCGCACGTGTCGGAGCCGGTGAGCGCGGGCTCGGGCCGGGGCCTGCCGGGATCGTCCAGCCAGTACGAGACGGGCCGGACGTCCGCGAGCGACGCCGCCCACCGGTTACCGCGGTTCATGGCGCCTGGGGCCATGATTTCCAACTCCCTACGAGGGTTTCACGGCGTTGTGCCGCGTCATGCCTTCTGCTTGTTGCGACGGTTGCCGACGACCATGCCGGACAGGACGAGGAGGACGGCGACGAGGAACATGGCCGTACCGATGACGTTGATCTGGACGGGCGTTCCGCGCTGCGCCGACCCCCAGACGAACATGGGGAAGGTGACGGTGGAACCCGCGTTGAAATTGGTGATGATGAAGTCGTCGAAGGAGAGCGCGAAGGCGAGCAGCGCTCCCGCGGCGATACCGGGGGCGGCGATGGGCAGCGTCACGCGCAGGAAGGTCTGCGCGGGACCGGCGTAGAGGTCCTGCGCGGCCTGTTCGAGGCGCGGGTCCATCGACATCACGCGGGCCTTGACGGCGGTGACCACGAAGCTGAGGCAGAACATGATGTGGGCGATGAGGATCGTCCAGAAGCCGAGCTGAGCGCCCATGTTGAGGAACAGGGTGAGCAGCGAGGCGGCCATCACCACCTCGGGCATCGCCATCGGCAGGAAGATCAGCGAGTTCACCGCGCCGCGCGCGCGGAAGCGGTAGCGGACCAGGGCGAAGGCGATCATCGTGCCGAGGACGGTGGCGCCGATCGTCGCCCAGACGGCGAGCTGGAGGCTGAGCGAGAGCGAGCCGCACATGTCCGCGACCCCGCACGGATCACGCCACGCGTCCGTCGAGAAGTGCTGCCACTGGTAGTTGAAGCGCCCCTTCGGCTTGTTGAAGGAGAACACCGTCACGACGATGTTGGGCAGCAGCAGGTATCCGAGCGTCAGCAGTCCCGCGATGACGACGAGATGGCGCTTGAGCCAGTTCACGAAGGCCATTTAGACCAGATCCTCCGTCCCGGACTTGCGGATGTAGAGGGTGACCATGATGAGGATCGCGGCCATGAGGATGAAGGAGAGCGCCGCGGCCGTCGGATAGTCGAGGATCCGCAGGAACTGCGTCTGGATGACGTTGCCGACCATGCGGGTGTCCGTGGAGCCGAGCAGGTCGGCGTTCACGTAGTCGCCGCTGGCGGGGATGAACGTCAGCAGGGTTCCGGAGACGACGCCGGGCATCGACAGCGGGAACGTCACCTTGCGGAAGGTGGTGACGGGCCGTGCGTAGAGGTCGCCGGCCGCCTCGTGGAGCCGTCCGTCGATCCGCTCCAGCGAGGTGTAGAGCGGCAGGATCATGAAGGGCAGGAAGTTGTAGGTGAGGCCGCAGACCACCGCCAGGGGTGTCGCGAGCACGCGGTCCCCGGAGGTGAAGCCGAGCCAGCTGGTGACGTCCAGGACGTGCAGCGAGTTCAGGGCGCCGACGACCGGCCCGCCGTCCGCGAGGATCGTCTTCCAGGCGAGCGTGCGGATCAGGAAACTGGTGAAGAACGGCGCGATCACCAGGATCATGATCAGGTTGCGCCAGCGTCCCGCCCGGAAGGCGATCAGGTACGCGAGCGGATAGCCGAGCACCAGGCACAGGATGGTCGCGGCACCGGCGTAGAGCACCGAGCGCAGGAACTGCGGCCAGTAGTCGGCGAGCGCGTCCCAGTACGTCTGGAAGTGCCAGGTGACCCGGAAGCCGTCCTCCAGCGAACCCGTCTGCACCGAGGTGGACGCCTGGTAGACGAGCGGCAGCGCGAAGAACACGACCAGCCACAGCAGGCCGGGCAGCAGCAGCCAGTACGGGACGAGCCGGCCGCGCCTGCGCGGCGGTTTCCGGTCGGGTCGCGGCGCGAGGGGCGGCGCCGGAGCCTCGGTGACGGTGGCCATCAGGCGGCCTCCTCCTCACCCGCGTCGACACCGGCGTCGATGTTCTGCGCGGCGTCGAGACCGAAGGTGTGCGCCGGGCTCCAGTGCAGGACGACGTCCGCGCCCGGGACGAGCCGGGGGTCCCGGTCGATGTTCTGGGCGTAGACCTCGAACTCCGGGCAGACCGCGCTGTCGATGACGTACTGCGTGGACACGCCGATGAAGCTGGAGTCGGCGATCTTGCCGGTGATGCGGTTGCGGCCGGCGGGTATCTCGCCCGCGTCGTCGGCGTGGGTGAGGGAGATCTTCTCCGGACGCACCCCGACGAGGAGCTTGCCGCCGGTGGCGGTGTCCGCGGAGCAGCGCGCTCCGGGGAGCACCAGTTTGCCGCCGCCCGCGCGCAGGACGATCTCGTCGCCGCTCCGGGAGTCGACCTCGGCCTCGATGAGGTTGGAGGTACCGAGGAAGTTGGCGACGAAGGTGGTGTCGGGGTTCTCGTAGAGGTCGGCGGGGGCGCCGAGCTGCTCGACCCGGCCCGCGTTCATCACGGCGACGGTGTCGGCCATGGTCATGGCCTCCTCCTGGTCGTGCGTGACGTGGACGAAGGTGATGCCCACCTCGGTCTGGATGCGCTTGAGCTCCAGCTGCATCTGCCGGCGCAGCTTGAGGTCGAGGGCGCCGAGCGGCTCGTCGAGCAGGAGCACCTTGGGGTGGTTGATCAGCGCGCGGGCCACGGCGACCCGCTGCTGCTGGCCGCCGGAGAGCTGGTGCGGCTTCTTGCGCGCCTGCTCGCCGAGCTGGACGAGGTCGAGCATCTCCTCGACCTGCTTCTTCACCGACTTGATGCCGCGCCGGCGCAGGCCGAAGGCGACGTTCTCGAAGATGTCGAGGTGCGGGAAGAGGGCGTAGGACTGGAAGACCGTGTTCACCGGGCGCTTGTAGGGCGGCAGGTGCGTCACGTCCTGGTCCCCGAGCATGACGGTGCCCGAGGAGGGCTCCTCCAGGCCGGCGATCATCCGCAGGGTGGTGGTCTTGCCGCAGCCGGACGCGCCGAGCAGCGCGAAGAACGAGCCCTGCGGCACGGTCAGGTCGAGGGGGTGCACGGCCGTGAAGGAGCCGTACGTCTTGCTGATCCCGGAGAGGCGGACGTCGCCGCTGTTGTCATTCGTCATCGTGGTCACGCCCCTGTGAGCTTCGCGAACTTCTCTTCGTAGGCCGTCTCTTCCTTCTGGCTCAGCGAGCGGAAGGGGTGTGACTTGGCGGCCATGGCCTTGTCGGGAATGATCAGCGGGTTGTTCGCCGCCTCCTCGTCGATCTTGGCGAGGTAGGGCTTCACCCCGTCGACCGGGCACACGTAGTTGATGTAGGCGGCGAGTTCCGCGGCGGGCTGGGGCTCGTAGTAGTAGTCGATGAGCCGTTCCGCGTTCGTCTTGTGCCGTGCCTTGTTGGGGATCAGCAGGTTGTCGGTCGACGTCATGTATCCGCTGTCGGGGATGACGAAGTCGACGTGCGGGCTGTCCGCCTTGAGCTGGACGACGTCCCCGGCCCAGGCCACGCAGGCCGCGAGGTCGCCCTTGGTGAGGTCGGCGGTGTAGTCGTTGCCGGTGAAGCGGCGTATCTGGCCCTTGTCGACGGCTTTCTGGAGGCGGGCGATCGCCGCGTCGAAGTCGTCGTCGGTGAAGTTCGCGGGGTCCTTGCCCATGTCCAGCAGGGTCATGCCCACGCTGTCGCGCATCTCCGAGAGGAAGCCGACGCGCCCCTTGAGCTTGGGGTTGTCGAGCAGGTCCGAGACCGACCCGACCTCGATCCCGTCGAGCGCCTTCTTGTTGTAGGCGATGACGGTCGAGATGCCCTGCCAGGGATAGGAGTAGGCCCGTCCGGGGTCCCAGTCGGGGTTGCGGAACTGGGCGGAGAGGTTGGTGTACGCGTGCGGGAGGTTCGCCGCGTCGAGCTTCTGCACCCAGCCGAACCGGATGAGCCGGGCGGCCAGCCAGTCGGTGACGACGATGATGTCGCGGCCGGTGTCCTGGCCCGCCGCGAGCTGCGGCTTGATCTTGCCGAAGAACTCGACGTTGTCGTTGATGTCCTCGGTGTACTTGACCTTGATGCCGGTCCGCCGGGTGAACGCGTCGAGCGTCGGGTGGTGCTTCTCGCTGTCGTCGACGTCCATGTACTCGGTCCAGTTGGAGAAGTTGACGCTCTTCTCCTTGGCCGAGTGGTCCTCGGACGACACCCCGCCCTGCGTCGTGCCCGCGGCCGGGATGCCGCAGGCGCTCAGCGCCCCGAGGCCGCCGACCGCGAGCGCCCCGCCGGCGGAGGCGCGCAGCAGCGACCGGCGACTGAGCGAGGCCCGGCCGTTGCTAAAGCTGCGCCGCAGTGCCGCCAGTTGGGCCGGGGACATGCGTTCGGGCTGGTACTGCTCCATACTCTGGTGCCCTTTCGGAAACGTCGCGGCCGTGGTCGTCGGCCTGTCTGCCATGGGTCGCAGCCGGTCGGTCGGCTACGGCCGGTCCCCGAAGACCGTGCGGTGCCAGTCCTTCTCGGCAACCGCGGTGTTGTCGAACATGACGTGCTTGACCTGCGTGTACTCCTCGAAGGAGTAGGCGGACATGTCCTTACCGAAGCCGGACGCCTTGTATCCGCCGTGCGGCATCTCGCTGATGATCGGAATGTGGTCGTTGACCCAGACGCAGCCCGCCTTGATCTCGCGGGTCGCGCGGTTCGCCCGGTAGACGTCGCGGCTCCAGGCGGAGGCGGCCAGTCCGTACGGGGTGTCGTTGGCGAGCGCGATGCCCTCGTCGTCGGTGTCGAAGGGCAGCACGACGAGGACGGGGCCGAAGATCTCGGCCTGCACGATCTCGCTGTCCTGCGCGGCGTCGGCGACGAGCGTGGGCGCGTAGTACGCGCCGCTCTTGAGGTCGCCCTGCGGGGCCTCGCCGCCGGTGACCACGCGCGCGGAGGCGCGGGCGCGGTCGACGAACCCGGCGACGCGGTCGCGCTGGGCGTGCGAGATCAGCGGACCGAGGTCGGTGTCGGGCGCGAAGGGGTCGCCCACCCGGACGCTCGCCATCAGCGCGCCCGTCCGCTCCACGAACGCGTCGTACAGGGGGCGTTGCACGTACGCGCGGGTGGCGGCCGTGCAGTCCTGGCCGGTGTTGATGAGCGAGCCGGCGACCGCGCCCTGGACGGCGGCCTCCAGGTCGGCGTCGTCGAAGACCAGGAAGGGCGCCTTGCCGCCGAGTTCCAGGTGCAGGCGCTTGACGGTGGAGGTGGCGATCTCCGCGACGCGCTTGCCGACGGCGGTCGAACCGGTGAACGAGGTCATCGCCACGTCGGGGTGCCCGACGAGGTGTTCGCCCGCCTCCCGGCCGAGGCCCGTGACGATGTTGATCACGCCGTCCGGGATGCCCGCCGCGGTGGCCGCCTCCGCGAACAGCAGGGAGGTGAACGGGGTCGTCTCGGCCGGCTTCAGGACGATCGTGTTGCCGGCGGCGATCGCCGGGAGGATCTTCCAGGCGGCCATCTGGAGCGGGTAGTTCCAGGGCGCGATGGAACCGACGACCCCGATGGGCTCGCGGCGTACGTACGAGGTGTGGTCACCGGAGTACTCGCCGGCCGACTGCCCCTGGAGGTGGCGGGCGGCTCCCGCGAAGAACGCCGTGTTGTCGACGGTGCCCGGCACGTCGAACTCCCGGGTCAGCTTCAGCGGCTTGCCGCACTGCAGCGACTCGGCCTGGGCGAACTCCTCGGCGCGTTCGGCGAGCACGGCGGCGAAGCGGTGCAGCGCGTCGGAGCGCTCCCCGGGCGTGGCGCCCGACCAGCCGGGGAAGGCCGCGCGGGCGGCGGCGACGGCCGCGTCCACGTCGGCGGTGCCCGCCAGTTCGTAGGTGTACACCGCGTCGCCGGTGGCGGGGTCGACGACCGCGTGGGTGCGGCCGGACGTGCCCTGGGTCAGGCGGCCCGCGATGTACTGCGCTCCGCCGGCGAGGCGGTCCTGCGCCTGGAAGCGATGGCCCGGACTGTGCATGTCGCTCTCCTCCGCCGCCGTCCCGTCGGAACGGGGGTCGGCGTAGCTCCAGCTCGATTTGAGTGCCGATCCTGACAGAGCTAAGGCACTCCAACAAGTGATTCCGTTGTTGCCTTTTGGTTACGCGACGGAATCCTTCGACCAGGTGTCGAGTCCCGATGGAAAAGGCGGGACGGAATGTCCGTGGTGCGTGCCACAGTGGCGTGCATGACGAGGATCGGCACGCGGGAAGCACTGGTCAGCGCGGTGGGATCGGGCACCCGGGTGAGGTACCTGCACTTCTGGGGGCACCGCCCGCGGGCGGACGGACGGGTCGGGCCGAGCTGCCTCAGCCAGTGGTGGCCGTCACCCTTCGTGTCCGAGGGAGTGACCTACGCGACGGCGGAGCACTGGATGATGGCCCGCAAGGCGCGGCTGTTCGGGGACGCCGAGGCCGAGCGGCTGGCGGTGGACGCGGCGAACCCCGCGCTCGCCAAGCGGGCAGGCCGGCTGGTGCGCGGCTTCGAGGAGGCCGTGTGGGAGCGCGAGCGGTTCGGCGTCGTGGTCGAGGGCAGCGTCCACAAGTTCGCCGCGCACCCCGACCTGAGGGCGTTTCTGCTGGGGACGGGCGACCGGGTCCTCGTGGAGGCCAGCCCGCTCGACCGGGTCTGGGGCATCGGCCTCGCGGCGACCGACGAGGGCGCCTTCGACCCCGCACGCTGGCGCGGCGGGAATTTGCTGGGCTTCGCGCTGATGGAGGCACGGGAGCGGCTGCGGTAGGGCGGCGGCGAGGCGGACGCGATCCGTCCGGTGGAGGCGTCCGGCGCACCTCCGGGCACCGCGGACCGGCCCGGGCCTGCGGGACCACGTCGCCCGCGCACCGGAGGGAGCACGGGCCACGGCGGCGGAGCCGGTCCGGGGCCGGGTGATCGGCCCGGGATGCGCCGGTCCGGGGAGCGCCCCAGACTTGATCGGGTGAGTGGCACTCAGGCGGCGCGGGGCGCGGCCGCTGCATCGGCGCCCGGTACTTCGAACCAGACCCTGGCCCTCGCGGCCATGCTGTTCGCCGTGTCGATGACGTTCATCGACCAGACGATCGTCTCCATCGCGGCCCCGGACATCGTCAGCGAACTGGGGCTGACCGCGTCGGGCATGCAGTGGGTGGTGAACGCCTATCTGCTGTCGCTGGCGGCCTTCTTCGCCCTCGGCGGCCGTCTGGCGGACCTCTTCGGGCCACGCCGGGTGGTGGTCGTCGGGACCCTCGTCTTCGTGATCTCCTCCGTGCTGTGCGGCTGCGTGCCCCGCGGGGACTTCGCCCAGAGCTGGCTGATCATCTTCCGGGCGACCCAGGGGTTCGGGGCGGCCCTGCTGTTCCCGGCCGCCCTGGCCGTGGTGGTGGCCGTCTTCCCGGTGCAGCGGCGGGGCCGGGCCCTCGCCCTGTTCTTCGGGCTCTCCGGGGCGCTGACGGCCGTCGGCCCGCTGCTGGGCGGCTGGCTCACGGCCTGGACCTGGCGGTCGATCTTCTGGGTGAACGTGCCCGTCGCGATCGTCGCCCTCGCCCTGACGGCGACGGCCCGCATCGCCGACCGGCGGCGCGAGGAGTCGCTGGACGTCACCGGAGCCGTCCTGGTGGCGGTCGGGATGGGGCTGAGCGTGCTGGGTTTCCAGCAGGCGGCCACCTGGGGCTGGGGCAGCGCGGCGACATGGGGGTGCATCGCGGGCGGTCTGGCGGTGCTGGTCGCGTTCTGGCGTTTCGAACGGGACCGGCGGCACCCTCTGGTCAACCTCGCGGTGTTCCGGGACCGGGCGTTCACCGTGGACGCGCTGGTGCTGTTCTTCGCCATGCTGGCCTTCGTCCCGGTGTTCTTCTTCGCCTCGGTGTACGCCCAGGTCTCGCTGAGCGCCTCCCCCAACCAGGCGGCGCTGTACCTGCTGTACTTCTTCGCCGGCTTCGCGATCGCCTCCCAGTGGGGCGGCCGCATCCTCGACAAGCGGGGGGCCCGGCCCGCCATGAGGATCGGCACCGCTCTGGGCGCGGTCGGGTTCGCTCTCTGGGCGAGCAAGCTGACCGATCTGTCGATGCACGACCAGTGGCCCTACGTCGCCCTCGCGGGCGCGGGCATCGGCTTCCTCCTGGCGCCCGCCTCGACGGACGCCGTGAACCGCGCCATCGGAGCCTCCTACGGCGAGGTCACCGGCATCACGCAGACCGTGCGCAACTACGCCGCGAGCATCGGCCTCGCCGTTCTCGGCACCCTGCTGACCCACCGGACGACCGAGAACGTCGTGTCGACGCTGACGTCCCGGGGCGTTCCGTCGGGCACCGCGCACGGGGTGGCCGAGGACATCGCCCAGGCGGTCACCGGCAACGGCGACGCGCGCACGCCCACCGGCAGCGGAACCGCCGCCACCGCCGCGCGCGACGCGATGTCGAGTGTGCGGATGGACTTCGCCGAGGCCAACCAGTGGGTCTTCTACGGCATGGCCATCGCGCTCGGCATCGGCTACTTCGTCGCCCTGCGCCACCCCGGAGGCAAGGGCGGCGTGGCCCCGGCCGGCCACGACGCGGCGGGCGAGGCGCCCGCCGCGGCGCCGCCCGCCGGGGGAGGGCACCGGACGAGCGCCTGACCCGGCGCCGGGTTCAGCGCTGCTGCGTCACCAGCGACGTGGAGAACCCGTCGTAGGTGTCGGAGTCCTCGTCGCCGAAGTCGTCGGGGACGAGGATGATGACGACCATCAGCGCCGCGCCGAGCACGATGCCGACCGAACCGCAGATGATCCCGGCGAGGGCCTGGCCCGGGTTGGTGGCCTCGCCCCGCCGCGCCTTCCGCCGGCCGATCACTCCGAAGACCACCGCCAGGATGCCGAGCACGATCGCCAGCGGCCAGGCGCAGAACAGCACCGAGGCGATGATGCCGAGGACGAGGGCGGATGTGCCCATGCCGTTGCTCGGCGAGGGCGGCGCCATCGGCCATCCGTACCCCGGAACGCCTCCGTGACCGGACGGGCCGGGACCGGGGTACTGCGGGTAGCCGTAGGCGTACGGCGGATGTCCCGGTCCGTCGGGGGATATCGGGGGCGGCGGCACGAACTCGCCCGGTCCCGGCTGCGGGTACGGCGTGGGGGCCGCAGGAGCCGCGAACGGGTTGTCCCAGGAAGGACCGCCGGAGCCGGGCGGGCCGGCCGGGCCGGGGTACGGCATGCCGGGGGCGGGGGGCTGCGCGGCGCCGCCGCGGCGCGCGTCGGCGGGCGCCCCGTTCTCCTGGGGCGGCGCCCAGGGGTTGGGCTCCGGCTGCCGGTCGGTGCCGGGCTTGCCGAGGGAGACCCGCGGGGCGGAGTCCGCACCGTCCCGGGTCGCGCCCGGAACGGGAGCGGCGAAGGGGCCCGCGCCGGCGCCCGGAACCGGAGCGGCGAAGGGTCCGGCTTCCCCGGCGGGACGCGGGCCGTGCCCGCCGGGTCCGGCTCCCTCCGCCGGGGTCCCGGCCGCCGGGGGTGCGTCGATACGCGTCCGCTCCACCGGGCCGGTCGGCTCACCGGCCTCGCGGTCCGCGCCGGCGGCCGCGTACTGCGGTCCCTCTCCGGTCGCCCCGTCCACCCAGCGCCCGGCCTCGTCCGCCCGTGTGCCGTGCTCGCGGGAGGCCGGCTCGGCCCACCCGTCCCCCCGGTCCGTCGGTGCCCCCGCTGCGGCGGTACCCGACGCCTCCGGCGTCCTCGCGTCCTCGGACATGCGCGAAGTCCCCTCTCTTCTGCGTCCCGACATGCTACGGCCCGGGGGTGTCCGGTGGATCTCCGCGGGACGACGGCCGTGCGCCGGCCCGCCGCGAGGCCGACCGGTACGGGAGCGCCCGGCACCGGACGGGCCGGTCCCGGGCGCGGCCGGCGCGCAGCGTCCGTCCGGTACCGGCCGGGCCGCCGGCGCCCGGGGCCGCCGCCTACGATGACCTCGCGTCGACGATCAGCCGATCACCCGCGTCCCCTCCGGCACCGCCGGGGACGCCGTTCCGGGGAGGAACCCCTTGACCGAGCACATCACCACGGGCGGCGGCGCCCGCGACCTGCACGCCTTCATCGCCGGGCTGCCGAAGGCCGAACTGCACGTCCACCACGTCGGATCCGCCTCCCCGCGCATCGTCTCCTCGCTCGCCGCCCGGCACCCCGACTCGATGGTGCCGACGGACCCCGAGGCGCTGGCCGACTACTTCACGTTCACGGACTTCGCGCACTTCATCCAGGTGTACCTGTCCGTCGTCGACCTGATCCGCACACCGGACGACGTTCGGCTGCTCACCTACGAGGTCGCCCGCGACATGGCCCGCCAGCAGGTGCGCTACGCCGAGCTGACGATCACCCCGTGGTCCTCCACCCGGCGAGGGATCGACGAACGCGCCTTCATGGAGGCGATCGAGGACGCGCGGCGGGCCGCCGAGGCGGAGCTGGGCGTCGTCCTGCGCTGGTGCTTCGACGTTCCCGGCGAGGCCGGTCTGGAGGCCGCCGAGGAGACCGTGCGGCTCGCGACGGACGACCGGCTGCGGCCCGAGGGCCTGGTGTCCTTCGGGCTCGGCGGTCCCGAGATCGGCGTGCCGCGACCGCAGTTCAAGCCGTACTTCGACCGCGCGATCGCGGCGGGCCTGCGCTCGGTGCCGCACGCCGGGGAGACGACGGGCCCGGAGACGGTCTGGGACGCGCTGACCTTCCTCGGCGCCGAGCGCATCGGCCACGGCACGAGTTCCGCGCGGGACCCGAAGCTGCTCGCCCACCTGGCCGAGCGGGGGATCGCGCTGGAGGTCTGCCCGACCTCGAACATCGCCACCCGGGCGGTCCGCACCCTCGACGAGCACCCCATAAGGGAGTTCGTGGCCGCCGGAGTGAAGGTCACCGTCAACTCCGACGACCCGCCGATGTTCGGCACCGACCTCGACAACGAGTACGCGGTCGCCGCCCGGCTGCTGGACCTCGACGAGACGGGCGTCGCCTCGCTCGCCCGCAACGCGGTGGAGGCGTCGTTCCTCGACGAGCCGGCCAAGGCGAAGCTGGCGGCCGAGATCGACACGTACGCCTCGACCTGGCTCGCTCTCTGACCGAGCACAATGGGCGCATGCGCACCCTGACCGCCGTCGCCCACCGCGGCGACCCCTACCGGGCCCGTGAGAACACGATCGATTCGCTGCGTTCCGCGCTCCACCGGGGCGCGGACGCCGTGGAGATCGACGTCCGGCCGACGCGTGACCGCCTGCCCGTGCTGCTGCACGACGACACGCTCGCCCGGCTGTGGGGGCACGACCGCCCGCTGCGGACGCTCTCCTCCGACGAGGTGAAGGGGCTGACCGGCGGCGGAGTGCCGACGCTGGCGGAGGCGCTCGGGGCGACCGGTGACAGCCGGGTGATGGTCGATCTGCCGGGACCGGTGGACGAGCGGACCGTCCGCGAGGTGGTGGACGTGGTGGGCGCGTGCGGGGCGCGGGACCGGGTGTACTACTGCGCGGGCGCCGCCGCGATGCTCGCGGTGCGGGCGGCCGATCCCGCCGCCGAGATCGCCCTGACCCGCACGACGCTGGCGCCCCCGCGGGCGGCGCTGCTGGAAGCCGTGCGCCCGCGCTGGCTCAACTACCGCTTCGGGCTGGTGGACCGCGAGCTGGTGGCACGCGTCCACCGGGACGGCCTGCTGGTGTCGGTGTGGACCCCGGACACCCGTCGCAGCATGCGCCGGATGATCGCCGCGGGCGTCGACTCGGTCACGACCAACCGCGTCGACACCCTCGTCGCCCTGCGCGACGGCTGACCCGCAGGGCGGGGAGCGGCGCCCGTGCCGCCCCCCGCCGTTCGACGGCCTCCCGGGCCGGTGAGCGCGCCCGGCGCCCGGAGGACCGCCGGCCTCTCGGAACGGGGCGCCGCCCGGGGGCCGGCGGAAACGGGGCGGGCGCGCAGGGACGCTCGGGCGCGGCACCCGTACCCGGGAACCGCGCGCGCAGGGACGCTCGGGCGCGGCACCCGTACCCGGGAACCGCTTCCGCGATCCGCCGCGCGGGTGCCGCCCCGTGCCGGGAGGGAGCCCTCAGGCGCCGCTGGCCCGGAGCATGTCCTCGCGCTCGACGAGCTTCACGCGCTCGCGGCCCTGCGGCTCGCCGAGCGCCTTCTCCGCGGCGTCCAGCCGGTACCAGCCGTCCCACGTGGTGAAGCGCACCCCGCGCTCGCCGAGGAAGGCGTCGACGGCGGCCGGGTCGGGCGAGGCCGGTTCGTGCAGGCGGCCGTTGGCGTGGTCGTCGAGGAGGCTCGCGACCGTCTCGTTGGCGTCGCCCTTGGTGTGGCCGATGAGGCCGATCGGTCCGCGCCGGATCCAGCCCGTGACGTACGTGGACTGAAGGTGGCCGCCGTTCTCCTCGATCACCCGGCCCGCCGCGTCCGGGACCGTGCCGGAGTCGACGTCCCAGGGCAGCTTGGGCAGGCTGTCGGACAGGTAGCCGACGGCGCGGTAGACCGCGCTGACGTCCCAGTCCTTGAAGACGCCGGTGCCCTTGACGTTGCCGGTGCCGTCGAGCGCGGTGCGTTCGGTGCGCAGGCCGACGACCTCGCCCCGCTCGCCGAGGATCTCGGAGGGCGACTCGAAGAAGTGCAGGAACAGCTTGTGCGGGCGGTCGCCGGTGTCGCGGATCGCCCAGTTCTCCAGGGTCTTGGCGACCATGTCGGCCTGCTTGTTGCCGCGCCGGGTGGCGATCGAGCCCTCGTCGTAGTCGATGTCCTCGGGGTCGACGACGACCTCGATGTTCGGCGAGTGGTCCAGTTCGCGCAGTTCCATCGGGCTGAACTTCGCCTGGGCCGGGCCGCGCCGGCCGAACACGTGGACCTCCAGGGCCTTGTTGGCCACGAGCCCTTCGTGCACGTTCGGCGGGATCTCGGTGGGCAGCAGTTCCTCGGCCGTCTTGGCGAGGATGCGCGCCACGTCCAGCGCGACGTTGCCGACGCCGAGGACGGCGACCTTCTCCGCGTCGAGCGGCCAGGTGCGCGGCACGTCCGGGTGCCCGTCGTACCAGGAGACGAAGTCGGCCGCGCCGTAGGAGCCGTCGAGGTCGACGCCGGGGATGTCGAGGGACCGGTCGGCCGTGGCGCCGGTCGAGAAGATCACCGCGTCGTAGAAGGCGCGCAGATCGTCCAGGGTGACGTCCCGCGGGTAGTCGACGTTGCCGAAGAGGCGGATCTGCGGCTTGTCGAGCACCTGGTGCAGGGCCGTGATGATGCCCTTGATCCGGGGGTGGTCCGGCGCGACGCCGTAGCGGATGAGGCCGAACGGGGCCGGCATCCGCTCGAACAGGTCGATGGACACACCGGGCTCGGCGGCCACTGCGGACTTCAGGAGCGCGTCGGCGGCGTAGATGCCGGCGGGGCCGGCTCCGACAATGGCTACCCGCAGAGGGCGAGGCATGATCAGGTTCCCTTCGGGCAGAGGCAGGGGGCTCGACGGGAAGCCTAAACTAAGGCAAACCTAAGTCAGTAGGCGGGTCCGGGCTATGACCTCATAAGCATGCCTTATGGGCATACAAAGGCTCGCTTTATGGGTGGCCGTCACGGACCCGTGCGCCCGCACCCCCGTGCCGGCGTCCCGGGCGCGCCCCGGCCTCACCACGGCCCGCCCGGCCCTCCCTCCCCCGCCCCCGGCGTCCTTCCACCCCGCCCGTTCGCGCCCACTCCCCGGCCGTCGCCGGGCGCGCACGCCTACCGCCGGTCCGGGCCCGAGGGCGTCGGGCCGCCGGCCGTCCGAACGGCCGACGGTTCGGCACGGACGGCCGTCGGGGTCGGGGTCGGGGTCGGGGTCGGCGTCCGGCCCCGGGTGGACGGGCGGTCCGTGCCGCCGCGGGTGGGCGCGGTGCTCGGGACGGAGGTCTCCGAGGGCCGCGCCGAGCGATCGCCCGCGCCGGGGCGCGGAGCGCCGCCGCGCTGTCCGGCGGACGGATCGGGCACGGTCGACGGGCTGCTCGCGGGCGGCGGGGCCAGCGGGACCGCCGGCGGGGCCGGGTCGTGCTGCTGCGCGGCCCGCAACGGCAGCGCGACGAGCGCGGCGACGGCGCACACCAGCCCGACCCCGCCCGCCGCCCGGAGCAGGCGGCGGCGGGCCGCGCCCCTGCGGACGGCCCGGTAGCGGCCGGCCGGCGGCCCGAGCAACTCCGAGGGGGGCCGCAGGACGAGGGCGAGCGGGTCGTCGGGCTCGACGTCGGGACCTTCGTCAGCCGGTGTGATCAAGGCTCCTCCTCAGGTGCGCGCGGAGCAGTTCGCGGGCCGCGTGGAGATCGGCCTTGACGGTCCCTTCCTTGCGCCCGGTCAGCACGGACACCTCCCGGATCGGCATGTCAGCGTAGTAGTGGAGCAGGATCGGGACGCGCAGCCGTTCGGGCAGGGACTGCACGAGCAGCCGCACCGAGGGGTCGGCCTGTTCGTTGGGCGGGCCGACGACCGCCTCCGCGGTCGCGCGGCGCACGGCGCGCCGCTCGCGCTCCAGCTTGCGCCAGTGGTCCCGGACGAGGTTGGCCGCGGTGACGTAGAGGAAGCCGCGGGGTTCGGCCACGCTCGTCCAGCGCGCCCAGAGCCGGGTGAACGCCTCGGAGGCGATCTCGTGGGCCGTCCCGTCGTCGTCGACGAGACGGCGGCACCAGCCGGCCAGGCGCGGGTAGAGGGCGTCGAACAGCTCCGACGCCGCCTTCTCTCGGGACCCTTTCACCACGCTCCATGGTCGTGACGGAATACGAGGGGCGGGACACCGGGCCGTGGACGCACGGTCCATCGGCCCGGTGTCCCGGCCGGGCCCCGGCGGGACCCGGCCGTTCCGCGGCGGCCGCGTCAGGGGGCGCCGGAGCCGAGCGTCGCGAACACGATCACGTTGTCCGCGTAGCCGTCCCCGGTCCGGGCGCCGCCGCAGGTGATGAGCCGCAGCTCCGGCCGGTCCACGTCCCCGTACACCGCGTCCGAGGGGAACGCCGTCTTGGCGACGGTCCGTACGGAGCCGACCGTGAACACCGGCGCGCGGCCGTTCTCCAGGCGCACGTCGACGCGGTCCCCCCGGCGCAGCCGGGCGAGGTGCCGGAAGACTCCGTCCCCGTGGGCGCCGACCGTGACATGGCCGAGGATCACCGACGGCCCGGTCTGACCCGGCGTCGGCGAATGCCGGTACCAGCCCGCCTTGTCGTGGGCGACGACCGGCGGCACCTGCACCCCGCCGTCGGGCGCCAGCCCCAGTGCGAGGACGGCCGTGTCGACACCGATGGCGGGGATGCGCAGGCCGACGGGGACCGAACGGCCCAGCGCGCGGGGCGACTCGGCGGCGTGCGGGCCGGACGGCGTCGCGCCGCCCGGCAGGTCGACCGCGCCGCCGGCGGTGGCATGGGCGGCCGGCGCCCGGTGGTCCGCGGCGCCGTCGCAGCCCGCGAGGAGCCCGGCCAGCGCGGCGGCGGCGAAGGCGCGCCGGGAGAGGGCCGTCATGCTCCGGCGGACCGGCGCCGGCGCACGACGAGGACCGTCGCGCCCCCGAGGGCGAACGCAGCGGCGGCGCCTCCCCCGATCAGTCCGCCCCGGCCGGTCGACGCGGCGGGCTCCGCCACTCCGGTGTCGGGCGCCCCGCTCGGCCGGACGGGCACCTGGCGTGCGGCCGGCGCCCGGGTGGGCTCGGCGCTCGGCACGGCGGAGGCGGTCCGGCCCGGCGAGGACTCGGCCGGTGCCGGTGTGGCGGTGACGGTGGGCCGGGTCGAGGGGACCGGGGACGGCCCGTCGGCGAACGCGGGCACCGCGCTCGCCACCACGGCGGTCAGGGCAACTGCCGTGGCACTGATGACGGTTCGCATGAGTCGCTCTCCTTCGTCGGTCCGCCGTCCGTGCGGACGGGCGGACTGTGGTGCGGATCGAGCGGAGAGACGAGGCGGAACGCGAGCGGGTTGTAAAGAGCGGGCAAAGTCGACGAACGGCGGCCCGAACCCGGCCCGCACGTCCGGCGGGGTGGGCCGCCGTCGGGACGGCCGCCGAGCGTTGACTGCGCGCCTGGTGCGCGGGACGGGGCGGCGCGCGGGGTCACCGGATCGGCGCGCCGGGGACCTTCCGCCCGGGTTCCCCGGCCGGAGCAGCGGGGCCGCTCCCCCGCGCGCGGGACGCCCCGGACGGTGCCCGGCGAGGTCCCGCGTGCGGAGGAGCGGCCCGATCGGCGTGCCGTACGGCCTCCTCGGGGCCGGCGTCGCACCGGGCCCGGGACGAGCGCCGGTCCGGCAGAGAGGAGACGGCCCGCTTCCGGACCGTCGGGTCGATCCCGTCGCGCACGGTCTCGCCACCGCGGGACGTGCGCATCTCGCGCGCCGCGACGGCCGGGCCGGTGGGGGGCGTGCTCCTTCGACGGTGCTGTCGCCGGGTCAGTTGCTGCGGGCGGTGATGTCGCCCTGGGCGGTCGTCGCGCGAATGGTCAGACCGGGGGTGCCGTCCGTGTTCCTGAGCGCGTTGGCGATCCGGCCGTGGCCGGTGGCGGCGTCCAGGGAGGCGGAGGTCCCGCGGGCGGCGCCGACCGTGATGTCCCCCTGGAGCGTGCTCAGGGTGAGCGCGCCGCGGACCGCCTCGGTGACGGTGACGTGGCCCCGCTGGGTGCTGATCTCCGCTGGGCCGTTGAGCCGCCCGACGGTGATGTCCGCGTCGTGGCCGGACAGCCGGGCGCCGGCGGCCTCGTCGATCTTGATCAGGCGATGACCGCCCTCGCAGGCGACGTCGCCGAGGCGGCCGACCCCTCGGAACTCCGCGGCGGCGGCCCTCGCCTCGACGCGGGAGCCGACGGGGAGCTGGACGGTGATCTCGACGGCGCCGGGCCCGCCGCCCAGGAGGCGGTTCCCGGCCGGAGCCGCTTCGATGCGCAGCACGCCGTCGCCGAACGCGACGGTGACCTGCTCCGCGGCCTTCACGTCACGGCTCTTGGCGGCGTTCGCGGGCAGGACCTCCACGGTGACGTCCGCGCGGTCCGCGGCGATGAACTGGAGGCGCCCCGCCGGGATGCCGACGACGGCCGAGACGGGGGCGGACGTGGCGAACTTCTGCATCGTGCTCTCCTTCTGCGCGTCGCGCACCCCGACGGCCTGCGCTTTCCGACAGGAGAAACGCTACGTTGCCTTTCCTTGCCGGGCAAGGTGAAAGTCGCTCGTGAGCAAGGTTATTGCAGCCAGAGGCGGCCAAGTCATTGCAATGAAGCGCGGATAACGCAACACGTGCCCCTCTGGCGCGGTGCGACGGCACGCCGGTGAACGCTCCGCCCGTCCGGCCGTCGCCGCGGACGGGCGGGCACGCGGAAGGGGCGCCGGGGCCGCGGCGCCCCCGGGGTCCGGAGTCCGGAGCGGGAGCCGACGCCCGGTCGCCCCGCGCCTCACAGCCCGGCGATCGCGTTCCAGCGCTTGGCGAACTCCGTGCGTTCCGTGGAGGTGATGTCCCGGGCGATGGCGAGGCGCTTGCGCATGGACGCGTCCGGGAAGATCAGCGGGTCCTCGGCGAGCGCGGCGGTGTCCTTGTCCTTGGAGGAGGCGAGGACGTCCTGGGCGGCCGGGACCGGGCAGACGTAGTTCACCCAGGCGGCCAGCTCGGCGGCCACCTCCGGCTGGTAGTAGAAGTCGACGAGCTTCTCGGCGTTGGCCTTGTGGCGGGCCAGGTTGGGGATCATCAGCGACTCCGCCCACAGCTCGGCACCCTCCTCGGGCACGACGAAGCGGATGTCGGGATCGTCGGCCTGGAGCTGGATCACGTCACCGGAGTACGCCTGACAGGCCAGGACGTCACCGCTGGAGAGGTCCTTGATGTAGTCGTTGCCGGTGAAGCGGCGGATCTGGCCGCCGTGCACGCGCCGCTCGACCTGGTCGCAGATCCGGTGGAAGTCGTCCGCCGTCCACCGCGTGATGTCGACGCCGTTGCCCTGCATGAGCAGCGCGAACGCCTCGTCCAGCCCGGACAGCAGGGTGACCCGGCCCTTCAGGTCGGGCGCCCACAGGTCCGAGACGTGCCGGATCTCCCGCCCGACCCGGCGGCGGTTGTAGGCGATGCCGGTGATGCCCGACTGCCACGGCACGGTCGACCGGCGGCCGGGGTCGAAGGCGGGTGAACGCAGCAGCGGGTCCAGGTACCTGGCGACGTTGGGCTGGTTGGCCCGGTCCATCTCCTGGACCCAGCCGAGCCGGACGAAGCGCCCGCACATCCAGTCGCTGATGACGATGAGGTCGCGCCCCGTCCGCTGGTGGTTCATCAGCGACGGGCTGATCTTGCCGAAGAACTCGTCGTTGTCGTTGATCTCCTCGATGTACTCGACGGCGATGCCGGTGCGCTTCTCGAACGCCTCCAGCGTGGGCCGCCGCGACGGGTGGTCGTCGTCGGTGTCGATGTACAGCGGCCAGTTCGCCCAGGTCAACCGCTTGTCGGTGGCGGAGGCGTCGGTTCCGGCGCGGTCCCCGGGGCTCACGTACGCGGCGGGCACCCCGCAGCCGGCCAGAGCGCCGAGCGCGGCGCCTCCACCCAGGGCGCGCAGCAGGGACCGGCGGGACAGGGGCGAGGTGTTCCGAATCTCTGGCACGCCCGCAGCATGCCGCCCGCCCACCGCCCGGACAATGGACGCTGCGTCGAGCGGTGGTCCCACGAACCGACACCCTGTCGATCACGCGCGCCGCCCGCACCGGCGGCCTCGGCCGCCGCCCCCGTTCCCCCGCGGTCGCGGCCCGGCGCCGGCCCGTGCGGCGGGGCGGCGGCTGCGCGGCTCCACCAAGGCCCGCGGCCCCGGCGGGAGTGATCCCAACCGGGGCCGCGGGCCTTGGTGGAGCGCCGTGCCGGACGTGAGCCGGCGTCAGGCGTCAGGCGTCGAGCGACGTCATGACGTGCTTGATCCGGGTGTAGTCCTCGAAGCCGTAGCCGGAGAGGTCCTTGCCGTAGCCGGACTTCTTGAAGCCGCCGTGCGGCATCTCGGCGACCAGCGGGATGTGCGTGTTGATCCACACGCAGCCGAAGTCGAGCGCCTTGGACAGGCGCATCGCACGGCCGTGGTCCTTGGTCCACACCGAGGAGGCGAGCGCGTACTCGACGCCGTTGGCCCACTCGACGGCCTGGGCCTCGTCGGTGAAGGACTGGACGGTGATGACCGGGCCGAAGACCTCGTTCTGGATGATCTCGTCGTCCTGCTTGAGGCCGGAGACGACGGTCGGGGCGTAGAAGTAGCCCTTGTCGCCGACCTGCTTGCCGCCCGCCTCGACCTTGGCGTGCGCGGGCAGGCGCTCGATGAAGCCGGAGACCTGCTGGAGCTGGTTGGGGTTGTTCAGCGGGCCGTAGAGCACGTCCTCGTCGTCCGGCTGCCCCGTCTTCGTCTCGGCCGCGGCCTTGGCGAGGGCGGTGACGAACTCGTCGTGGATGGACTCCTGGACCAGGACGCGGGTGGCGGCCGTGCAGTCCTGTCCGGCGTTGAAGAAGCCGGCCACGGAGATGTCCTCGACGGCCTTGGCGATGTCGGTGTCCTCGAAGACGACGACCGGGGCCTTGCCGCCCAGCTCCAGGTGGACGCGCTTGAGGTCCCTGGAGGCCGACTCGGCGACCGACATGCCCGCGCGGACGGAACCGGTGATGGACGCCATCGCCGGAGTGGGGTGCTCGACCATCGCGCGGCCGGTGTCCCGGTCGCCGCAGACCACGTTGAAGACGCCCTTGGGCAGGATGCCGCCGATGATGTCGGCGATCAGCACGGTCGAGGCGGGGGTGGTGTCCGAGGGCTTGAGGACCACGGTGTTGCCCGCGGCGAGGGCCGGGGCGAACTTCCACACGGCCATCATCATCGGGTAGTTCCACGGAGCGACCTGGGCGCAGACGCCGATCGGCTCACGGCGGACGATCGAGGTGAGGCCCTCCATGTACTCGCCGGCCGAGCGGCCCTCCAGCATGCGGGCGGCGCCGGCGAAGAAGCGGATCTGGTCCACCATCGGCGGGATCTCCTCGGACCGGGTGAGTCCGATGGGCTTGCCGGTGTTCTCCACCTCGGCGGCGATGAGCTCCTCGGCCCGCTCCTCGAACGCGTCCGCGATCTTCAGCAGCGCCTTCTGGCGCTCGCCGGGGGTCTGGTCGCGCCAGGCGGGGAAGGCCGCGGCGGCGGCGGCCATCGCGGCGTCGACGTCCGCCTCACGGGAGAGCGGCGCGGTCGCGTACGCCTCGCCGGTCGCGGGGTTGACCACCTCCGTGGTCCCTCCATCGGCGGCATCGCGGAATTCTCCGTCGATGTAATTGCGCAGACGACGCAGCTCGGTGCTCACTGCCCGGCCCTCCTGTCGGATGTCCAACGACCCAGGTGTCCAGTACCTGAGATGCCTGGGCTCCACCCTAATCCGTGGCTCGACGTTTTCAACACCCCCGCTCGCCCCAGAACTGCGAAATCCGCACGACACGTCGCCGTAAACAACGAATTTCATCGCCCGAGCCTTGCGCAACTGTCGAGACGTCGTGCAGAGTGACCCCGTGGTCAGTCGAAGTGCGGAACCCAGGGACTCCCGCGAGTCCAGGAACGGCAGCCCTCAGCTGGATGCCGTCTCCCTCGCCATCATCGAGCAGTTGCAGCAGGACGGGCGGCGCCCCTACGCCGCGATCGGCAAGGCCGTGGGCCTGTCCGAGGCCGCCGTGCGCCAGCGCGTCCAGAAGCTGCTCGACCAGGGCGTGATGCAGATCGTCGCCGTCACGGACCCGCTCACCGTGGGCTTCCGCCGGCAGGCGATGGTGGGCGTCACCGTGGAGGGCGACCTCGATCCGGTGGCGGAGGCACTGACTGCCATGTCGGAAGTCGAGTACGTGGTGATGACCGCGGGCTCGTTCGACATCCTCGCCGAGATCGTATGCGAGGACGACGACCACCTGCTGGACGTCATCAACAAACGCATCCGGGCCCTGCCCGGCGTGCGCTCCACCGAGAGCTTCGTCTATCTGAAGCTCAAGAAGCAGACCTACATGTGGGGAACCCGATAGCCGTGAGCACCAAGGACCTCAGCAAGACCGCGTACGACCACCTGTGGATGCACTTCACCCGCATGTCCTCGTACGAGAACGCGCCCGTTCCCACCATCGTCAAGGGTGAGGGCACCTACATCTACGACGACAAGGGCAAGAAGTACCTCGACGGTCTCGCGGGCCTGTTCGTCGTCCAGGCCGGCCACGGCCGCCGGGAACTCGCCGAGGTGGCCGCAAAGCAGGCCGCCGACCTGGCCTTCTTCCCCATCTGGTCCTACGCCCACCCCGCGGCCGTGGAGCTGGCCGAGCGCCTCGCCCACCACGCGCCGGGCGACCTGAACAAGGTCTTCTTCACCACCGGCGGCGGCGAGGCCGTCGAGACCGCGTGGAAGCTGGCGAAGCAGTACCACAAGCTCACCGGCAACCACACGAAGTACAAGGTCATCTCGCGCGCGGTCGCCTACCACGGCACCCCGCAGGGCGCCCTGTCCATCACCGGTCTGCCCGCGCTGAAGGCCCCCTTCGAGCCGCTCGTCCCGGGCGCGCACAAGGTGCCGAACACCAACATCTACCGCGCCCCGATCCACGGCGACGACCCCGAGGCGTTCGGCCGCTGGGCCGCCGACCAGATCGAGCAGGAGATCCTCTTCGAGGGCCCCGAGACCGTCGCCGCGGTCTTCCTGGAGCCGGTGCAGAACGCGGGCGGCTGCTTCCCGCCGCCGCCCGGGTACTTCCAGCGGGTGCGCGAGATCTGCGACCGCTACGACGTCCTGCTCGTCTCCGACGAGGTCATCTGCGCCTTCGGCCGCCTGGGCACCTACTTCGCGTGCGACAAGTTCGGCTACGTGCCGGACATCATCACCTGCGCCAAGGGCATGACCTCCGGCTACTCCCCGATCGGCGCCGCGATCGTCTCGGACCGCATCGCCGAGCCGTTCTACCGGGGCGACAACACCTTCCTGCACGGCTACACCTTCGGCGGCCACCCGGTCTCCGCGGCCGTCGGCCTCGCCAACCTCGACCTCTTCGAGCGCGAGGGCCTCAACCAGCACGTGCTGGACAACGAGGCGAACTTCCTGAAGACCCTGCAGAAGCTGCACGACCTGCCGATCGTCGGCGACGTCCGCGGCAACGGCTTCTTCTACGGCATCGAGCTGGTGAAGGACAAGGCCACCAAGGAGACGTTCACCGACGAGGAGTCGGAGCGCGTGCTCTACGGCTTCGTGTCCAAGAAGCTGTTCGAGTACGGCCTGTACTGCCGCGCCGACGACCGCGGTGACCCGGTCATCCAGCTGTCGCCGCCGCTGATCTCCGACCAGTCGACCTTCGACGAGATCGAGGGGATCATCCGTCAGGTGCTGACGGAGGCGTGGACGAAGCTCTGATCCGGCCGCCGCAGCGCCCCACCCGGGCGCTTCCGTACGGCTGATCAACACCGGCCCCGGCGCCACCCGTTCGAGTGAGAATGGGCGGCCCGGGGCCGCGTGCTGTCCGGCCTCCCGAGTGCGACTCCCTAGCGTGCGCAGTGACCGATCGGCCCTGCCTTCGTTCCCCCGTCCGGGGGACCGGGCGGCCTCGACGAGGCCGCCGGGCACGGCACATCAGATCCGAACGAGGTGTACGCGATGGTGGCCCCGCCTGACAACGACGTGCTCTGGGCACGCGCCCTGCACGTCAAGCACAACGGATCGCCCGCGCTGAGCGGTGTCTCGCTCGGCGTCCGGGAGGGCGAGATCCTCGCCGTCGGCGGCCCTCGCGGCAGCGGCAAGACGACCCTCCTGCAGTGTCTGTCCGGCCAGCTGCTGCCCCAGGGCGGCGAGGTCTGGTTCAACAGCTCGCCCGTCCACACCCTCGGGCCGGTCGCGCGGGAACGGCTGCGCCGCGACCGGTTCGGCTGGATCGACCCGGCACCGGTCCTGGTCCCCGAGCTGAACGCCTGGGAGAACACCGCCCTCCCGCTCATGCTGCGCGGCTGCGCCCGCCGCGCCGCCAAGACCGCCGCCCTGGAGTGGCTGGAGCGCCTCGACATCGGCGGCTGCGCCCGCAAGCGCCCCCACGCCCTGCTCCAGGCGGAGCGCCAGCGCGTCGCCATCGCCCGCGCCCTCGCCCCCTCCCCCACGGTCCTGTTCGCCGACGAGCCGACCGCGCCCCTGCACCGCGCCGACCGCGCCCACGTGCTGCGCACGCTGACCACGGCGGCCCGCTCGCACGGCATCACCGTCGTCCTCGCCACCCACGACGCCGACACCGCCGCCCTCGCCGACCGGACGGTGTCCCTGCTCGACGGACGGCGCGTGAACACCGTCCACCTCCCGCCGGTCACCGAGACGGAAGGCCGGGCCGCGTGCTCGCTCTCCGCCTAGCCCGCGCGGGCAGCCCCCTCGTCCAGCTCCGCCGGCTCCTGGTCGCCGCCGCCTCCGCGGGCACCGGGTTCCTGCTGCTGTGCACCCTGGGGTACGCGATGAGCCACCCGGACGCCTCGGCCGCCGGCGCGCTGCGCCTGGCCTGGTGCGTCGTCCCCCTCGCCGCCACCGTCTACTTCGCCCTCGCGGTCGCCCGCACCGACCCCGGCACCAGACCCCGGCCCGGACTGTCCGCGGTCGGCCTGGGCCCGGGCCGGCTGATGGCGGTCTCCGCCCTCACCACCGCCCTGTCGACCCTGCTCGGCTCGGCCCTCGCCCTGCTGCTCTTCCTCCAGCTGCGCGGCGACCTGACGGGCGTCCCGTCCGCCGGCACGGCGGCCGAGTTCCTCGCGGTGGACCAGGAACTGCCGCTGCCGGCCGCGCTGACCCTGCTCGCCCTGGTGCCGCTGGCCGCCTCCGCGGCCGCCGCGCTGGCCCTGCGCCCGCGGGACGGCCGCGGGCGGCAGGCCGCACGGGCCTACGGGCTGACCTGGCTGTCGGCGCGACAGGGCGCGGTCGCCGGAGCCCGCCCGCGCCCCGCGGCGCCCGGCACGGACGCGGAAGGTCCCGTCCTACTCGGCACCGCTCCTACGGACGCCGCCGCACCGTCCTGGCCGTCGCCCGCGGACGGCGGCGCCGACGCCCACCGCCCGGCCGCCGCACCCGCGGCGGCGCGAGTCGGCGCGCAGGACCGGTCGGGCTCGGCCGACCGGTACGGCGGCGGAACGGCCGCCGCGCCCTCGGGCACAGAGGCGGTCCCCGGCCCGGTCCCCGGCGCCCGCACACTGCCCGCCGGCACCGTGCCGAACGGTCTGCCCTGGGGCGCGGCAGCGGTCGCCGCCGGGCTCGCCGTCGAGACGTACGCGAGCCGTTCGGGACCGGCGCCGGCCCTGGCGATGCCCGGCGGCTTCGCCGGCGGCCCGGCCGGGGTGCTGGCGGGCTGGGTGCTGACGGCGGTCGGGCTCGCCCTCGCGGGACCCGCCATCACCTCTCTGTGCGGACGGCTGCTCCAGGCGGTGCGGCCGGGCGCCGTGCGGCTGCTGGCCGGCCGGGTGCTCCAGGCGGAGGCGCGGCGCGTCGGACAGCCGCTGGGCGTGGTGTGCGCGGTGGCGTCGGGCGCGTTCGCCATGACGGCGCTGTACACCGGTTCCCGGCCCGCGTTCGGTCCGCTCACCACGCTGGGGGCCCTGCTCGTCGCCGGGTGCACGCTGCTCACGCTCGTCACGGCCGCCGTGGAGGCGAAGCAGGACCGCGCGGACACCACGGCCGCCCTGCTGCGGCTGGGCGCGCCCGCCGCCACACTGCGCGGGGCGGCGGCGCTGCGGGTCGCCGCACTGTTCGCCGCGTTCGCTCCACTGACCTGGGCGGTCGCCGAGCTGGCCGCGCTGCCGCTGATCGACTGACCGGCGGGCCGGCCGCGGACCGCCACGGAGGCCCGAAGAATGTTCCGCGCGGTGCGATGAGTTCCGCGCGGACCTCCGGTCAACCCCTCGAACGGCACGACGCCACCGGCCCACCGCGAACGGGAGACCCCGCATGTACCAGCAGATGATCTTCGTGAACCTGCCCGTGTCCGACGTGGACACCTCGAAGAAGTTCTTCACGGAGCTCGGCTACACGATCAACCCGCAGTTCTCCACCGACGACTGCGCCTGCGTCGTCATCAGCGACACCATCGTCGCGATGATGCTCGGCAAGGAGCGCTACGCGGACTTCACGACGAAGCGGATCGCGGACGCGACCACGACCAGCGAGGTCCTGCTCTGCCTGAGCGCGGAGAGCCGGGAGAAGGTCGACGAACTGGTCGACCGCGCGATCGCCGCGGGTGGTTCGGCGACCGGGCAGACCCAGGACCAGGGATTCATGTACGGCCGGGCGTTCGACGACCCGGACGGCCACACCTGGGAGGTCATGTGGATGGACCCGGCGGCGGTGCAGGGCTGACGGCCCTCTCCCACCCGGTGCGGGTCCCGGGGCCGGAGCGCGGTACAGGGGTCCGCGCACCGGCCCCGCCGCCGTTCCCGGGCCTCGTCCGGGGCCCCCTCGGAGGCCGGACGGCACGCCCTAGCATGGCCGCGTGCAGCCGACTCCTCCTCACGCATCCCCCGACCGCGAGATCGAGACCCTCGCCGAGTTCGACGCGGCCGTCTCCTCGGACGGCGGACTCGCCGGATTCCGCCTCCAGGCGCTCGATCTGACGGACCGTACGCAGGCCCTGCTGGGGGCGGACACCTCGGACGCCGTCTTCCTGGGCTGCTCGATGAGCCCGGCCGCGGCGGCGAAGGTCCGCGCCTCGGGCGCCCTGGTCTTCCCGCCCGTTCCCGGGCTTCCCCTCGACCCCTACCGGGGCCGCCTGTACTCGCCCGCGGAACTCTTCGACTCACTCGACGACGGCTACGAGTCGACGCCGGACGCTCTCGCCTACGCCTGGTTCCGGAAGACCAGGGACGACGGCGACATCCTCGCCTCCACGGTCCGCGCCATCCACGACGACTCCGTCTCCGACGCGCTCGACGAACTCCTCGCCGGCGCGCGGGTGGTGGGCGTGATGGGCGGGCACGCGATGGCCCGCGGCACCGAGGAGTACGCGGGGGCGGCACGGCTCGGGCGGGAACTGGCCCGCTCCGGGCTCGTGGTGGCCACCGGCGGAGGGCCGGGCGCCATGGAGGCGGCCAACCTCGGCGCGTACGCGGCCCCGTTCGACGACGGCATGCTCGACGAGGCCCTCGGCATTCTCGCCGGGGCGCCCTCCTTCACCCGGTCCGTCGGCGGCTGGGCGCGCGCGGCCTTCGCGGTGCGCGAGCGGTGGCCCGGCGGAGGGGACTCGGTGGGCATCCCCACCTGGTTCTACGGCCACGAACCGCCGAACGCCTTCGCCGCGCACATAGCCAAGTACTTCGCCAACGCCACGCGGGAGGAGGGCCTGTTGGCCCGCTCGAACGCCGGCGTGGTGTTCCTGCCGGGTGCCGCGGGGACCGTTCAGGAGATCTTCGACAACGCGACGCCGAACTACTACGAGTCGCGGGGCGAGCCCACGCCGATGGTCCTCGTGGACCGGGTCCACTGGACCGAGCGGTTCCCCGCCTGGCCCCTGCTCCGATCCCTGGCGCGGGGGCGGTCGATGGAGTCCCGGATCGCTCTGGTGGACCGGATCGATGACGCTCCGCAGGCGCTCAAACACCTGGCCGGTTAATGTCTCGGTAAAGCCAACGGCCGTGTCCCCTCTACGCATTGACAGCCTCAGGCGACGCTTATAAACCTGTGAAACTCGTGGGGGTGCTGTTGCCACCGAACGAAGCGCAGCAAATCCCCCGACACCCCCCGCAGTTGCGCAACCTGTGAAGGGCAATCGTGTCCATATCTCGACGCACCGCACGTACCGTGCGCATCCTCGGCGTTGCCTCCGCCTCCGCCGCGCTCGCGCTCGGCGTGGCCGGCAACGCACTCGCCTGCAACATCCGTGACTTCTCGGCCGTCGCCACCTGCGACAACGGGAAGGGCAGCATCACCGTGACCGACATCGACGCCTCCGGCAAGGAGGCGACCGTCACGGTCTACCTGGAGTCCAACGGCGCCGACGAGAAGAAGGTCGGCAGCCAGACGGTCAAGGGCACCCGCAAGGGCGCCACCGTCACGTTCTCGGAGGACTGGGCCCCCGAGGCGCAGTACCGCATCCACGTCGACGTCCCGGGCCTCGTCAACGCCGACGTCTCCCCGACGCTCACCACCTCCGCCGAGGGCTGCGCCTCGCCGTCCCCGTCGCCGTCCGGGACCCCGGAGCCGTCGACGACGCCGCAGCCGAGCGAGACCCCCTCGGAATCGGCGCCCCCGTCGTCCGAGGAGAGCAGCAGCACCGCTCCCGCGGCGCCGGGCGACAACGCCCCGTCGGCGGCGGCCGGTGAGTCCAACCTCGCCGAGACCGGCGCGAACTCCAGCACCCCGATGATCGCCGGGATCGCCGGCGCGCTCGTCGTCGTCGGTGGCGGAGCGGTGTTCTTCGGCATGCGCCGCCGCGGCGCCTCGAAGACCGACTGACCCACCCCGCAGAGCCGTGTGGCCCGCCTCCCGCCCGGAGGCGGGCCACACGGCCTTCCGGCCCGGCCCGGGCTCTCAGCCGAGCAGCACGACCTCGGCGGGGTCGAACTCCACCCCGACCACGTCGCCCGGCTCCGGGGCCTCCCGCAGCGCGCAGGCCGCCTCCAGCTCCGGCGCGTCCCGCGGCCGGAGCCGTACGGCGACGTGCGTGCCGCGGAAGGTCCGCGCCGTGACGGTGCAGCGCAGCCCGTACTCCGGGGCCACGAGCCGTACCCCGGCGGGCCGTACGAGCAGCGACCCGGGGCCCTGGGCGCTGCCCTCGGGCACCGGGACCTTCCCCCAGGGGGTGTCGGCGGCCTCGGCGCCGACCGCCGCCGGCACCACGTTGTCGAAGCCGAGGAAGCGGGCCACGAAGGCGTCCGCGGGCCGCTGCCAGACCTCCAGCGGCGTACCCGACTGCGCGATCCGTCCGTCCCGCATCACCACCACACGGTCCGCGAGCGCGAACGCCTCCCCCTGGTCGTGCGTGACGGCGAGCACGGTGGTCCCCAACGCCTCGAAAAGGCCGCGGAGTTCGACGACGAGCCGCTCGCGGAGCGAGCGGTCGAGCTGGCCGAGGGGCTCGTCGAGCATCAGCAGGCGGGGCCGCGGAGCGAGCGCGCGGGCCAGCGCGACGCGCTGCTGCTCGCCCCCGGAGAGCGAGGCGACGGCCCGGTCGCGGGCGCCGGGCAGTCCGACGAGGTCGAGCAACTCCGCCACCCGGGACGCCTGTTCACGCTTCGGCGTGCCGTGCATGCGCAGCCCGAAGGCGACGTTGCCGCCCACGTCCCGCTGCGGGAACAGCTGGTGGTCCTGGAACATCAGGCCGACGCCCCGCCGGTGCGCGGGCACCCCCGCCTGGTCGCGGCCGTCCAGCGTCACGCCGCCCGAGTCCAGCGGCTGAAGGCCGGCGACGGCCCGCAGCAGCGTGGACTTGCCGCTGCCGCTCGGCCCGAGGACGCACACGGTCTCGTGCTCGGCGACGTCGAGGTCGACCGCGTCGAGCACGGCCCGCCCGCCGAGTCGTACGGTCGCGCCCCTGAGGCTCAGCAGCATCTAGAACTCCCCGGTCCGGTCGGTGCGTACCCGTTCCAGCAGCAGCAGCGCGACCGCGCACACCACCATCAGGATGGTCGAGAGGGCCATCGCCTGGCCGTAGTTGAGATCGCCGGCGCGCCCCAGCAGCCGGGCCACCGCGACCGGCAGCGTCGGGTTGTCGGGCCGCGCGATGAAGACCGTCGCCCCGAACTCGCCGAGCGAGACGGCGAACGCGAACCCGGCGGCGATCAGCAGGGCGCGGCGCACCATCGGCAGGTCGACCTCGCGCCAGACCCGCCACGGGGACGCCCCGAGCACGGCCGCGGCCTCGCGCAGCCGCCCGTCGACCGCCCGCAGCACGGGCAGCATCGTGCGGACGACGAAGGGGACTCCGACGAGCGCCTGCGCCAGCGGCACCAGGATCCAGCTGCTCCGCAGGTCCAGCGGTGGCTCGTCCAGGGCGATCAGGAAGCCGAACCCCACCGTCACCGCGGAGACGCCGAGCGGCAGCATCAGCAGCGCGTCGAGGCCCCGGACCAGCCGTCCGGCGCGGCGGGTCAGCGCCGCCGCGGCCAGGGCGCCGATCAGCACCGCGATCGCGGTGGCGGCGAGGGCGTACTCCAGCGAGTTGCCGACGGCGGTGATCGGGGCGACGAGGAAGGTGCCCCCGTCGTCGTGGGCCAGCGCACGGTAGTAGCCGAGGTCCGGGGCGTCCAGTGAGCGCTGGACGAGGACGGCGAGGGGCAGCACGAGGAGGACGGCGATGCTCGCCAGCACCCCGGTGAGCATCGCCCACTGCCCCGCGCCGCGCGGCCTGCGCGCCGTCGTCCGCGCGGACACCAGCCGCAGCGCGCTCTCGCGGCGGCGGACGGTCGCGGCGTGCACCGCGAGGATCGCCCCGACCGCCGCGAACTGCACGAGGGTGAGCACCGCCGCCGTCCCGAGGTCGAAGATCTCGGAGGTCTGCCGGTAGATCTCGACCTCCAGGGTCGAGAAGGCGGGGCCGCCGAGGATCTGCACCACGCCGAACGAGGTGAAGGTGAAGAGGAAGACCATGAGGGCGGCGGCGGCCACGGCCGGGGCGAGGGCCGGGAGCGTCACCCTGCGCCAGGCGGCGAGGCGGGAGGCGCCCAGCATCCGGGCGGCCTCCTCCTGGCGCGGGTCGAGCTGCGACCAGAGGCCGCCCACGGTCCGCACCACGACCGCGTAGTTGAAGAAGACGTGCGCGAGCAGGATCGCCCACACCGTGGTGTCCAGGCGGACGCCCCACAGCTCGTCGAGGAGTCCGCCCCGGCCGACGAGCGCGAGGAACGCCGTGCCCACGACGACGGTCGGCAGGACGAAGGGCACGGTCACCACGGCCCGCAGGACCTGCTTTCCGGGGAAGTCCAGGCGCGCCAGGACGTAGGCGCCGGGCAGCGCGACCAGCAGGGTGAGCGCCGTGGAGGCCAGCGCCTGCCAGGTGGTGAACCACAGCACGTGCCGGATGTCGGGCCGGGCCGCCACGTCCACGATGCGGCCGAACCGCCAGCCACCGTCGCCGTGGAGCCCGCGCGCGACGATCGCGCTCACGGGATAGGCGAAGAACACCGCGAAGAACGCGACGGGCAGGGCCATCAGGCCGAGCCGCGCCGCGTTCCGCCGGCGGGCCGCGCGCGGGGCGCCCTCGGCTACTTGAGGACGAGCGAGGTCCACGACGTGACCCACTGGTCGCGGTCGGCGGCGATCTTCGCGGGAGCCAGCGTGTGGGGGTCCTTGGCCTGCGGTCCGAACTCCGTGAACTCCTCGGGCACCCGCGCGGTGCCGGTGACCGGGTACACGAACATGTTGAGCGGCATGTCCTCCTGGAACTCCTTGGTGAGCAGGAAGTCCAGGAGCGCCTTGCCGCCCTCGCTGTTCCCGGCGTTGCTCAGCAGGCCGGCGTACTCGACCTGGCGGAAGCAGGTGCCGTCCACGACGCCGGTGGGAGCAGTGTCGGGCCTGGGGTCGGCGTAGACGACCTCGGCGGGCGGCGACGAGGCGTAGGAGACGACGAGGGGACGGTCCCCCTTGGCCTTCCGGCCGCCCGCGGACCCGGAGAACTCGTCGTTGTAGGCCTGCTCCCAGCCGTCCACGACCTTCACGCCGTTGGCCTTGAGCTTCTTCCAGTAGCCCTGCCACCCGTCGTCGCCGTACTGCGCCGCGGTGCCGAGCAGGAAGCCGAGGCCGGGCGAGGAGGTCGAGGCGTTCTCGGTGACGAGGAGGTCCTTGTAGGCGGGCTTGACCAGGTCGTCGAAGGACCGCGGCGGCGCGAGGTGGTGCTTCGCGAAGTACGCCTTGTCGTAGTTGACGCAGATGTCGCCCGAGTCGACCGGCGTGACGCGGTGCTTGTCCCCGTCCACGCGGTACCGGTCGGCGATCCCGGCGGAGCCCTTCGCCTCGTAGGACTGGAACAGCCCGTTGTCGAGGGCCCGGCTCAGCAGGGTGTTGTCCACGCCGAAGAAGACGTCGCCCTGCGGGTTGTCCTTGGTCAGGATGGCCTTGTTGACCGCCTGCCCGGCGTCGCCGTCCTTCAGGACGCGGACCGTGTACCCGGACCGCTTCTCGAAGTCGGCGAGCACGTTCTTGGAGACGGCCCACGAG
The DNA here is from genome assembly GCF_043199735.1 of Streptomyces sp. NPDC048566. NCBI lineage: Bacteria > Bacillati > Actinomycetota > Actinomycetes > Kitasatosporales > Streptomycetaceae > Streptomyces > Streptomyces sp. NPDC048566. The sequence continues at coordinate 98,040 of NZ_JBICWL010000013.1, read as the reverse complement.
TCGTGGGTGACGAGCGTGACGGTCTTCTTCCCGCCCGAGGCGCCGGCGTCGGCGTCGGACGAGCCGCACGCCGACAGCACGGGCAGGGTGACGAGGCTCAGCCCGACGGCCGTGGCCGCGAGCCGCCTGCTGCTGGTGATGGTGCTCACTGATTCCTCCTGGGTGACCAGGAGAAGACGCGGCCCTGCCCGGGACCTCTGACGGTTCCCGGGCAGGGCGCAACAGCTTGAGTGATGACCGAACTTCCTACCCAGAATGACCTGGGCAAGGTTCAGAGGGTCTGCGGTCTGTCCCGCACTCTCAGCGCTGTGGCGCTCCCCTGTCGGAATATGAAGTTGACTGATGCCGGTTGGCCGTGACGGTTATCAGACTACCGCTCGGTCGCGGCGAGCTGACCGCACGCCCCGTCGATCTCCTGACCGCGGGTGTCCCGGACGGTGACCGGCACGCCGTGGGCCGCGATGGCCGCGACGAACGCCTTCTCGTCCTCGGGCCGCGAGGCCGTCCACTTCGACCCCGGGGTCGGGTTCAGCGGGATGAGGTTGACGTGGACCGGCTTGCCCTTGAGCATCCGGCCGAGCCGGTCGCCGCGCCACGCCTGGTCGTTGATGTCGCGGATCAGGGCGTACTCGATGGACAGGCGCCGCCCGGACTTCGCGGCGTACTCCCATCCGGCGTCGAGCACCTCGCGAACCTTCCACCGGGTGTTCACGGGGACGAGGGTGTCGCGCAGCTCGTCGTCCGGGGCGTGCAGGGAGATCGCCAGCCGGCACTTGAGGCCCTCGTCGGCGAAGCGGTTGATGGCCGGCACCAGACCCACGGTCGAGACGGTGATGCCGCGCTGCGAGAGGCCGAGGCCGTCCGGCTCCGGGTCGGTCAGGGCGCGGATCGCGCCGACCACCCGCTTGTAGTTGGCCAGCGGCTCGCCCATGCCCATGAAGACGATGTTGCTGAGCCGGGCCGGGCCGCCGGGGATCTCGCCGTCGCGCAGCGCCCGCATCCCGTCGACGATCTGGTGCACGATCTCGCCGGTCGACAGGTTCCGGTCGAGCCCGGCCTGTCCCGTGGCGCAGAAGGGGCAGTTCATCCCGCAGCCCGCCTGCGAGCTGATGCACATGGTCACCCGGTCCGGGTAGCGCATCAGGACGGACTCGACGAGCGTGCCGTCGAAGAGCCGCCACAGCGTCTTGCGGGTGGTGTCCTGGTCGGTGGACAGGTGCCGGACGACCGTCATCAGCTCCGGAAGCAGCGCCTCCTGGAGCCTTCCGCGCGAGGCGGCCGGGATGTCCGTCCACTGCTCGGGGTCGTGGGCGTACCGGGCGAAGTAGTGCTGTGAGAGCTGCTTGGCGCGAAACGGCTTCTCACCGATCGCGGCAACCGCCTCCTTGCGCTCGGCGGGCGTGAGATCGGCGAGGTGCCGCGGCGGCTTCTTGGCTCCGCGCGGCGCGACAAAGGTGAGTTCTCCGGGCTTCGGCATAACCCCACCAGTGTCGCAGATCCAATCGGGTGACCTGCGGCTCAAGGTCTGGGGGCCTGTCGCTGGCGGTCGCCATCTGTCGTTGCCGATCCGCCTCGCACGGCCCACAGACGGCCCAGGCGGTCGTCCGTCCTTCTTCTGTGGCTCGCACGGTACGACGTCAGACCAATCAACCGACGTGCACCAATGATCAACAGCAGTTCGAACACTTAGCCACAGCGTTCAACGAACTCCAAGTTCCACGTTGATTCATAGAGTGTTTGTTCGATGCGTGCGGTTCGATTAATTTGCCTGTTTTCTCCTGTATGACACTTTTGCTTGCTACATTCCAAGGTCAAGAGGTCTCTGAGTTAGGTAATCCTCGGCTGACTCCCACGTTGAGCGTTCAGAAGTTGCCACGCGTTCGTCGCGTTCAGATGTGCTAACCTTCGGGATCATGGCAGAGGACCAAGCACTTCGGGACGCATTGGGGGTGGCGCAGCGGCAACTCCTGGAGGCGGAGACTGAACTCCGTGAAGTACAGGAGCGCGTGCGCAACCTGCGGTCCGTCGTGTACGGACTCAAGCAGATCTTTGAGCCGGGGGATGCGGGACGTGTGACCGACTCCGTCGGCGCCGACTCAAGCGAGCCTCGCGCCAAGCGCAGGCGGGGCCACGGAGCGGAGGGGGCGGTAACCGCCTCGGTGCGACGGGCCGTACAACTCCTGACAGAAGCCGGCCGTCCGATGCGGATGTCCGAGATCACCGAAGAGTGGCAGAACCGGGGATGGGTCAACCCGGACTGGAAGGCGCCGAAATCGGCTATCAACATGATCTTCCAGCGCGCCCTGAAGGTAGGGCTTGTGGGCCGTATGCCCGACCGCTCGTGGGTCCTACGAACGGACGTGACACAGGCTGACGGCCCCACCGACGGTCAGGCCCCGCTTTTCCAAGGGGGCGAGGACCATTAAGTGGCTCCGTCCGGTACTGCTACCGGGGCACCCACACCGCTCCGCACTCCATGCAGTGAGGTTGGCCGGCGTACCCGGAAATGGTGCCGTCCTGGCGAAGGCACACGGCTCCCTGCTGCGAGCTGTTCGGCACTCGCAATTCGAACCAGCCACTGCCGCACGAACAGGTAGCGGAGCCGTTGTCGGGTTGGGACGCGGCCCTCCGTGCACTCAGGTCAACGACGCTCATAAGTCAACTCACAGAGAGGAGACCTTCGCATGACGCGAAGGCACGGGCCGATCGGCCCGAACGGAGAGTGGAAGACCGGTCAGCGAGTCCCGGCGAACGGTGACTACACGGACCAGTACGGAGTGACCACGACGCACGACGCGGGGGCCACGTTTCCGCCGTGCATCGGCCGTAAGGGCGAGTGCGCCTACCGGACGCTCAGCCAAGCGCGTACTGCCTAGCCGAGACGCTTGATGGTTGCCGCCATCTAGCGTCAGTTTTTCCCTTGAGGGGTGTAGGGCCACTGGCCTTGCACCCCTCTCCCTTTGCTCTTACGGCCGTGCACTAAGCCGTCCGGAGGAAGTGCTATTGGAACCGATCACGGCGCCTCTGTCCAGAGGGCCAGCCCCGCCTCATCCGAACGAATAGCGGTAGACACACGGTCAGCGTACGACGTGACCTCAGGCGATTGCGACTCGGCCCTCCTTTCTTCACAGGCGAAGAGCATTCCTTGTCACCCGACTCAGTGACGGCCGGTACAGAAGCCCACACACCTCAATCCCCCCAGCTCCCATCCCGTCTGCCGTCGGCCCACACACCGTGGAGCGGGCGTGGTTCAGGGCGTCCAGGTGGAGCGCGCCACTGTACGAACGACCTGGACGCCCTGGGCCGCGTCTGCTCGGCTCTGCCTGGGTCGACGGCAGACGGGATGGGAGCACCCCCGCGCACGCCACCGTCCGCCGGCACTCGCGAACGGCGCCCCCGCCATCTCGGAGCCTGAGCGCCCCCGCCGGAGGCTGTTCTGACCGTTGCCACTTCTCCACGCTGATACCCCGCCCAGCCCCGTGGGCGCGCGTCGGCGCAGCGCGGGCGGAGCGGGCCGAAGGCAGGAGCGGCGCCCGGCGCGGAGCCGGGAGCGCGCCCGGCGGAGCGGAGCGCAGCCGGCTTGATGAAGTAGGGAAAGTTCTACCGCACTGCGATCAGGCTCTTGCCGTCATGGCTCCGCACGTGAGGCCCGTTGCCGTCCAAGGCGTCCAGGAGCCGGATCGCGAAGACCTCGGCCATGCGTTCGCTGACCTCTTCGGGTGTGAGCCAGTCGACCGCGGTTGATTCGCTGGACGTGCGTTCCGTGCCGCCGGAGGGCTTGCAGCGGAAGACCAGGGCGACGATGCCCCTGGTGGTGTTCTTGTAGACCCCGGTGAGCTGGTCCACCTCGACGTGGATGCCCGTCTCCTCGAATACCTCTCGGGCGACGCCGGCCTCGGGGGTCTCGTCGAGTTCGAGTACGCCGCCGGGAAGTTCCCAAGTGCCGTTGTCCGCACGGCGGATCGCCAGGAGTCGGCCGTCTTCGCCGATGACCACTCCGGCTACGGACACGGAGTGGAGCGGCGTTGACTCGCCTTCCTGGGCACTGTTACTCATGTGCAGGAGCATAGGAGGAAGAGAAGGACTATGGGAACAGCAGTAGGAGGTGAGCGGTCCGTACCTCGCTACGTACAGATCGCCGACGAAATCGTGCAGCAGATCCGGGCCGGTGTCATCGAGCCTGGCGACATGGTGCCCAGTGAGTCCGAGCTGATCGACCGCTACGGCGTTTCAGGCGGCACGATCCGCAAGGCCATGGTCGAGGTGCGTGCGAGCGGGCTCGTCGAAACACGGCACGGCAAGGGATCGATCGTGAAGGATCGGCCGCCCGTGCGCCATCGGTCCTCTGACCGCTTCCGGCGCTCCCTTCGGCAGGGTGGCAAGGCTGCCTATCTCGCCGAGTCCGCGCAGTCCGGCGCCACGGCCAAGGTGAGCGTCCTCTACATCGGGCCGATGGAGGCCCCGGAGGATGCCGCGGAGCGACTGGGCGTCCCCGCCGGCACTCAGGTGCTCGCCCGGCGACGGCTCTACTTCCGCAACGGCACGCCCGTCGAAACGGCGACGTCGTACCTGCCGTGGGACGTCGTGAAGGACATCCCCGAGCTGTTCGCCGAGAACCCCGGCGGTGGCGGCATCTACGCCCGACTCGAAGACCACGGGCACGAGTTCGAGGAGTTCGTCGAGACCCTGCAAGGCCGGCCGGCCTCCAAGGCGGAGTCCTCGGAGCTGGCCCTCAGCCCCGGCGCCCCGGTCATCCACCTGATCCGTGAGGCCCGTACGACCGAGGGCCGCGTGGTCGAGGTCTGCGACACGCTCATGGCCGCTGACCAGTTCGTTTTCGAGTATCGGATTCCGGCCGTCGACTGACGCGTCCTCAACTCCCCGCAGCCCGTCGCGAGTTCTTCTTCGCGGCGGGTTGACTCATATACAGGAGTCATGCACTCTTCTTCATGTCACTCCTATACATGAGTGACAGAGTCCAGCCTCTATAGAGGAGTGAATTGCTGTGCGTCAGATTCCCGTCGACACCACGAACGCGACCGTGATGGTCGCCAAGGCTCCGCAGCCGAAGGTCAAGGACCGCCGAACCGGTGAGATCGCCCTCGACAAGGACGGCGTCACCCTGATGACGGTGGAGGTCATGTTCTCCACGCCGGACGAGGTGGAGATCCTCAAGCTCACCGTTCCGGCGCCGGGCGTCTCCGAGGACCTGGCCATGGGCACTCCCGTCGCGCTCACGGGCCTGGTCGCCTCGGCGTGGGAGAACGAGTTCAACGGCCAGAAGCGGCACGGGATCGCCTTCCGTGCGGTCGCCGTCACCTCGCTCGCCGCCGCTGGCTCGGCGTCCAAGGCGGCCTGATCATGAAGGTCTTAGCCGTCGCGCTGGTGCTCGTCGTCGCTGCCGCAGTGATCCTGCGGTGGCGGCGCCCCGCCTGGTACTGGCTGGCCTTCGGTGCCGCCTTCGCCATCGGGCGGGTGCTGGTCAACTACACCTCGGTGATGGACGCGTGCAGGCTGACCGTCCCGCCCTCGCGCTGGCGCCTGGCCCTCGCCCGCATCGCCAACCGACCCGTTCCGGAGTCCCGCGCCCCGCGCATCCTGCGCCTGCGCCCCACCCGGACCGGACTGGTCCTCCGCCTCAAACTCCGTCCCGGACAGGACGCCTTCGACGTCTCAGCCGCCACAGACCGGTTACGCCACTCCTTCGCCATGTACGGCGTGACCTCACGTGAGCTGCGCTCGGGTGTGGTCGAGGTGCGGATGACGGGCTACGACGTCCTCAAACGGGTCCACATGCCCGCCAAGACCGACCCCGCTCCGATGCGCGTCCCGGTCGCACTGCGCGAAGACGGGGCGGTGCACTACCGGGACTACCGGGCCGTCCCGCACGGTCTGATCCTCGGGGCGACGGAGTCCGGGAAATCCGTCTTCCAGCGCAACCTGGTCGTCGGACTCGCACCGCTGGACGTCGCGCTGGTCGGCATCGACTGCAAGCAGGGAGTCGAACTCTTCCCGCTGGCCCGCCGGTTCTCCGCGCTCGCTGACAACCCGGACGCTGCCCTCGACCTGCTCGAAGCCCTCGTCACTCACATGGGAGACGTCTACCAACTGATCCGGGCTGAGCAGCGGATCACGGTGAACGTCCCGGACGCGGAGATCGCCTCCGACATCTGGGACCTCCCCAACCACCTGCGCCCGGTACCGATCGTGGTCTTGGTGGACGAGGTCGCCGAACTGGCCCTGTTCGCCTCCAAGGACGAGGAGAAGCGGCGGGACCGGATCATCACCGCCTTGGTCCGGCTCGCCCAGCTCGGCCGGGCCGCCGGCATCTATCTGGAGATCTGCGGGCAGCGCTTCGGCTCCGAACTCGGCAAGGGCATCACGATGCTGCGGGCCCAGCTCACCGGCCGCACCGCCCACCGCGTCAACGACGAATCCTCCGCCAACATGGCCTTCGGCGACATCGCCCCCGACGCCGTCCTCGCCGCCATCCAGATCCCCACCGAGACCCCCGGCATCGCCGTCACCGGCGACTCCTCCGGCGGCTGGGCCCGCATCCGCGCCCCGCACACCTCACTGCGCCAGGCCGTGAACATCTGCAACCGGTACGCCGACCGCACCCCGGACGTCCCCGCGCTCGCGCCCTTCAGGCCCGTCGTCGGGTCCCTAGCCCCGGCCTCCGAGCCGCTCGCCAAGACCGCTCCCGCGACCGCCTGATACCTCCCGCTCCTCGGCCGGCGTGACCGTCTCGCGCCAGGTCCCTACCCCCTCCATGCCTGAAAGAAGGGAGACCGACCCCCATGTGCGAGCACATCGAGGACTTCCACCGCACCGTGCTGATGCTCGGAGCACTGGCCCTGTACGCGGACATGCCCGGTGCCGACGACGCGTTCATCGACACCATCGGCCCGTGCCTGGCCGCATCGCTGCCCGAGCCGCCGCCCGGAATGTTCCCGCCCGGCTACGACCCCGCTGGCGGCCCCGACTACCCCGGTAGGACGTGATGGCTCGCCCCGCGTTCCGCATCGACGCCGTCCTCGTCCAGGCCGTCATCGCCGGTGCCCTGTCCTTCGCCCATCTCCACGACCTGGCCGACGCCGCCGGGCAGGACGGCTGGAAAGCCTGGGCCTACCCGATCAGCGTCGACCTGCTCCTCGTCGCCGCCTGGCGTCGGCTCCGCTCGGACGGCCCGTCGCGGCTGGCCTGGTGCTGGTTCCTCATCGCCCTGGTGGCCTCGCTCGGCGCGAACGTCGCCACCGCCGGCTTCCTCGACCTCGCCCACCCCCCGGCCTGGCTGCGCTTCGGCATCGCGGGATGGCCCGCACTCGCCTTCCTCGGCGGCACACTCCTCGCCCACTCCCACCCGTCCGAGGAACCCGAGCCCCTTCGGCCGGCACCCGCAGCACCGGTTCCGGCGCCAGAGGTGGAGCAGGAATCCGCCCCCGACCCGGAGCCCGAACCGGCTCCGCTCCCCGCGGTCGAGAACACCCTGGCGCTCGCCCCCGCCGCCCCGGCTTCACCGCCTCCGCCGGTCCCGGCCGCGCTGGTCGACCACGCCCGCAAGCTCGCCGCCGACCACCACACCCGTACCGGATCCCCGATCGACACCGACACCCTGCGCGCACGCCTCGGCGTACCGCCCCAGCTCGCCGACGCCATCGCCGCCCAACTCGCCTGACACGAAGGGAGAACCGCCATGCCTGCCCGCGACAACTTCCACTCCCTGATGCGGATCGGCCCCGTGCAGATCGGCACCCACCGCGACCGCCACGGCCACACCAAGCACGCCGCCGTGTGCACCAACGACCACTGCGGCTGGTCCGCCGACTACTCCAGCCAGACCGCCGCCCAGCTCGCCGCCCGCACCCACCGCTGCCCCGCCCGCTGAGGAGACACCCGTGCAGGTTCCGCTCTGGCTCGCCCTGATCGTCGTCGGCTCGCTCGGCGTCAAGCTCATCCGCCCGCCCTGGTGGCTCGTCGCCGTCCTCCTCCTCGGCGGCTACCTCCTCGCCGACAGCCTGCTCGCCCCCGTCATCGACACCGCCGTCAAGTAACCGCCCTCGAAGGGAGATCCACCATGCTCCGCCCCAAGGTCCCGACCATGCCCCAGCCCATCGGCCAGCTCGCCCCGCCCGCCGCCGTCGAGCCGACCACCATCATCCAGGCCGCCCCCGCCTCCACGCCGACGCCGACATCGGCACGGCCGACTGTCCAGCTCACCCCCGGCGCCGTGATCGCCCTCGTCGGCGGAGGGACGGCCGTGGTCCTGGTCGTCGGCACCGTCCTGGTCTCCATGCTCCTCGCCATCGCCATCACGGGTGCGTCCGTCGCCATCTGCGCCCTGGTCATCCGCTCGCTGATCACCTCCGAGAACAAGCGCCGCTGACAGGCCCCCGGACGGCGCCACAAGCCGCCAAGCATCGCCGCCGTCCGGACGGCTCACGCACCCCTTCCAACCGCCGCAGAAGGAGAACCGTGGACACCCAAGCGCTCGCCGCCGTCCTGCCATTAGTCGGCTGGGCCACCCACTCCGGGCTCCTCGCCCACCGCCTCGCCGCCGCCCGCCGCGACCCGCTCACCGGCCTGCACACCCGAGCCGGATGGACCGCCCGCACCATCCGCTTCATCCGCCGGCACTCGGACGCGATCGTCGTCCTGGTCGACCTGGACGGCTTCAAGACCCTCAATGACTCCTACGGCCACGCCGCCGGGGACTCCGCCCTCGCCGCGACTGGCGCCCGCCTCACCAACTGGTGCGGGCGGCACGGCATCGCTGGACGGCTCGGAGGCGACGAATTCGTGGCCGTCGTCGATCCCCTCGCCGGGGCCCAGCTGGGGGACTTGAGCCGCGATCTGCACCGGCCCTTCCTCCACGCCGGGCAGATGCTGCCGCTGGCCGCCTCGTTGGGCTCGTGCCGCCTTGCCGACCTGCCCACCCGAACGCTCCCCGACGCCCTGGCCGCCGCCGACGCCGCCATGTACGCGGCCAAGGGACGCGCAACCCGCCGCGGGCAACGCCCCGCCTCCATCTGACCGGCCTCCGGGCGACGCACAAGCCGCCAAGCATCGCCGCCGCCCGGACGGTCCGGCCCCTTCCAACCGCAATCGAAAGGAACTCCCAGCATGACGCACCGCACCCGAGCCCGGTCCCGGATCTGCCCCAACTGCGACGGCTTCGCCTCTGCCGCCGTCACCCTCGGCGGCCGCGACCGCCGTGGGCACCTGCGGACCATCACCGCCCACTGCCCCGCCTGCCACGGCACCGGCACCATCACCCGCCCCGCCGTGCGCCAGGCGGTGAGCGTCTGATGCCCCGCAACTGGAGCCGAGGAGTCGACCGCATTCCGCCGGACCCGATCGACGGCGACTACGACCGCCTGAAGAAGATCGCCAAGGCGCACCACCTGCACGACAAGGACCGCGCCGCCAAGGCCACCCGCGCCGGCCGCTCCTCCAACGAGACCTCCAGCAGCAACGCCAGCACCCCTCAAAAGCGGGGATGGCGCCGGTGAACCTCGCAACCCAGCTCGACCCGACCACCCTCGGCGATCTGCTGAGGGTGGCTTCGGCCGACGACTTCGACCGCTGGCACGAACAGATCCGCCGCACCGGCGGCTGCGCCGACCCCATCCACCTCACCGGCTGGACCCTCAGCAAGGACAAGACCACCGGCGAGACCCTCCACCACTACTCCACCGAATCCGAGCCGGGCGGGCGCCTCCGGGTCGCGTGCGGCAACCGGCGGGCTTCCCGCTGCCCCTCCTGCGCCTGGACTTACGCGGGCGACACCTACCACCTGATCCGCGCGGGCCTGGCGGGCGACGACCGCCGCGACATCCCCTCCACCGTCCGCGATCACCCCAGGGTGTTCGCCACGCTCACCGCCCCGTCCTTCGGTCCCGTCCACAACCGCCCCGACCGAGGCATCTGCCGCTGCGGCACCCGCCACCGCGCCGACGACCCCACCCTCGGAACGGCACTCGACCCAGCCACCTACGACTACTCGGGAGCGGTCCTCTTCAACAACCATGCGGGCGACCTCTGGCAGCGCTTCACCACTCGACTGCGCCGCGAGATCGCCGCCCGCGCGGGCCTGCCACAGCGGGAGTTGAAGGAGTCGGCCCGGCTCTCGTACGGCAAGGTCGCCGAGTTCCAAAAGCGCGGCGCCCTCCATTTCCACGCCGTCATCCGCCTCGACGGACCGGACGGACCCGACACCCCGCCGCCGTCCTGGGCTAGTGCCGGCCTTCTCAGCGACGCGATCCACGCCGCCGCGGCGCACTCCTACACCTCGGTCTCCGTCCCGGCCGTCCAGGACGAGCCCGCCCGCACCTTCCGGTGGGGAACGCAGCTCGACGTGCGCCCCGTGAAGGCGTTCGGAGACGGCTCCGACATCACCGAGCAGGCGGTTGCCTCCTACGTCGCCAAGTACGCCACCAAAGCCGCCGAGAACACCGGCAGCCTCGACCGACGCATCGGCGAACTCTCCGAACTCGACCGCCACCAGATACCCGACCACACCCGCCGCCTCATCGAAGCGTGCAAACACCTCGACACGCTCTACCCCGAACGACGGCTCTGGGCATGGGCTCACATGCTCGGCTTCCGCGGCCACTTCTCCTCCAAGTCCCGCCGCTACTCCACCACCCTCGGCGAACTCCGCCAGGCCCGCGCCGACTTCCGCGCCGCACAGGAACGTGAAGCCCTCGGCCTGGACGACCGAGAGCCGGACACCGTCCTTGTCCTGGCCGACTGGCAGTACGCCGGCCACGGCCACACCCCCGGCGAATCCGCCCTCGCAGCCACCATCGCCCGCGACCTCCAACACAACCGCGACACCGCCCGCGAAGCCCTACGCGACCAGTCCGCCGATGAAAGGGGCTGGTGACATGGCTTCTGAGTTGCCGCGCCGCTTCCTCACCCCTGACGACCTGGTGAACATGTTCGAGTTGCCCAGCGTCGAGACGGTCTACCAGTGGCGCCGCAAGCACACCGGCCCCCGCGGCTTCCGTGTCGGCCGGCACCTGCGCTTCGACCCGAACGACGTACGGGCCTGGGTGGACTCCCAGATTGAGGAGGCTGCCTGATGGCCGGGCACATCCAGGACCGCTGGTACAAGACCGAATCGGGTCCGGACGGCAAGCCTGTAAAGGTCAAGACCGACCGCTACGGCGGCGGCCTTCGCTACCGGGCCCGATACGTCGGTCCCGACGGCACCGAGAAAAGCCGGTCCTTCCCCGACCGCCAGAAGCGCAAGGCTGAAGAGTGGCTGGCCGAGACGGCGGCCGACATGTCTCGTGGTCAGTACGTCGACCCCAAGGCCGCCCGCATGACCTTCCAGCAGTACGCGGAGCGCTGGATCACGGGCCAGACGACCGACCTGAACACGCGCATCGGAGTGGAAACCCGGCTTCGGCTGCACGCCTTCCCTCGCATGGGGGCGCGTCCGCTCGGGTCCTTCCGGCCGGTCCACATCCGCGAGTTCGTGCGCGACCTGGAGGTCGACTCGACGATAGGCGGCAGCTACGCCCGCAACATCTACGCCAACGTCCGCGCGGTCCTGTCGGCCGCCGTGGATGACGGCCACCTCGCCCGGAATCCGTGCTCGGCCGCATCCGTCCGCCCGCCGGCCGTCTCGACTGCCCGGGTCGTGCCGTGGATCCCTTCCCAAGTGACTGCGGTCCGCGACGCTCTGCCCGAGCGGTACCAGGCCATGGTCTCCGTCGGCAGTGGCTGCGGTCTGCGTCAGGGCGAGATCATCGGTCTGTCGGAGGACGCCGTACAGCTCGACGGCGACACGCTGCGGGTCACCACTCAGGTCAAGCTGATCCGAGGCGTCGCGGTCTTCGCTCCGCCCAAGGGCAACAAGGAACGGGACGTACCGCTGCCGACCCTGGTGGCCTCTGCCCTACGGCAGCACATGAAGAATCACCCGCCCGTGGGCATCAAGCTTCCGTGGGGCAGGCCGGACGGCCCGCTCACCGAGCGGCGTCTGATCTTCACGAACACGGTCGGCGGCATCGTCTGGCGCAGCAACTTCAACTTCCACGAGTGGAAGCGCGCCCTCGCTGCGGCCGGCCTCATCCCGACGCCGGACCCCGGGAAGCCATACGCCTCCGCCCGGCAGCACGGGATGCACGCCCTTCGTCACTTCTACGCCTCGGTCCTCCTGGACGCGGGCGAGAGCATCAAGGCCGTGAGCGAGTACCTCGGCCATGCCGATCCGGCGATGACGCTGCGGGTGTACGCCCACCTGATGCCCAGCAGCCGTGAGCGAGCTCGCCGGGCTCTGGACGACGTCTTCGGCACGGCCCAGGAGCCCTGACGGCCCAGAGACGGCCCACCGGGCACAAGACGGCCCCCTACTGGCGACAAAACCGCTGGTAGGGGGCTTCTTCACGCCCATGGGAGATCAGTTCTCCGGGCTTCGGCATAACCCCTCCAGTGTCGCAGATCGACACCACCGGCCCGGCCCGCCGGTGGGTGGGTGCGATCACCTCCGCCGGCGGGCGGGATCACGGGCGGAGGCCGGTCCGCTGGGTGACGCGGCGCGGGCCGGCGGCGGCGTCGGCGGCGCCCGCCCGAGGGGGACCACGCGCCCCCTCGGCCCCGCGCGGTCCCCCGCGGCGCCCTCCCCCCTAGAATCGAACTCGTGTACGACAACGTGTCACGCCAACCCGCCGACCCCGACGCCTCGGACACCCCCGCCACCCCGATCGTCGTGGGCCGGCCCGCCCGCACCGGTGGCCGTCGCGTCACCATCCGCACCCGGGACGCCGGCCTCGCCCACAGCGACGCCGACCTCGTCGAGTTCCTGCGCCGGGCGGGGCTCCCGGACGCGGAGGACCTCCTCGACGACCCGGCGTGGGTGCACTGGCAGGAAGGACCACCCCACACCTACCGCCCCGGCTGACCGCGCCGGGTCCGCCGGAACGACGACACCGCCCCTCCCGGCCGTCCGATCACCCTGGGGTGTTCATCCGACCGCGAGGGGCGGTGTCGTCGCACGCGGGCGTGCGGGAAAGCGTCCGCGGGACGCGCCGGCCGTCAGCCGGAACCGACGAAGAGGACCAGCAGCAGCCAGACCACCGGCGCCGTGGGCAGCAGCGAGTCCAGCCGGTCCATGATCCCGCCGTGGCCCGGCAGCAGCGTGCCCATGTCCTTGATGCCCAGGTCCCGCTTGATCATCGACTCGCCCAGGTCGCCGAGCGTGGCACTGGCCGCGACGGCCAGGCCGATGACCAGGCCCTGCCGCCAGGTGCCGTCGTCGATGAGGAACTGCATGCACAGCGCACCCGCGGCCATCGCGAAGGCGATCGCCCCGAAGAGCCCCTCGCGGGTCTTGCCGGGGCTGATGCGCGGCGCCAGCTTGTTCTTGCCGAAGCGCCAGCCGACGGCGTACGCACCGGTGTCGCTGACCACCGTCAGGAGCAGGAAGGTCAGGACACGGCGCGGGCCGTCGTCGGCCGTCAGCATCATGGCCACGAAGGTCGCGAGGAACGGCACGTAGAAGGCGGCGAAGACCCCCGCCGTGACGTCCTTGAGATAGCCCTCCGGCGGTTCGGTCATGCGCCAGACCAGGACGGCGAGCGCCGTCAGGGCCATGGCGACCCATGCACCCTCGGCACCGCGCACGTACCCGGCGACGACCATGGCCGCGCCACCGACCGCGAGCGGCACCAGGGGCGCCTTGATGCCCTTGCGCTCCTCCAGCCGCGAGGTGAGCTCCCAGAGCCCCACCACCACGGCCACCGCTATCACTCCGACGAAGACGGCCTTGACGACGAACAACGAGGCGACGATCACCGCGCCGAGCCCGACGCCCACTCCTATGGCCGCGCCCAGGTCGCGTCCCGCACTCTTCTTCTGAGGTGCGGGGGCGGGCTGGGGGGCGGCGCTGGGCATGGGCTCCTGCGGGCTCTGCGGGTTGTGCGACGGCTCCCCGTAGGGCGCCGTCGACGGTGCGTCGTCGTGGAACAGGGGACCGCCCGTCCGAGCGGCCCCCGGGTCGTCATCCTGGTCTCCGCCGTGTGCGGGCACGTTGGGCATGGGCCGAGTGTGCTGCGCGTCCTGCGCATCGTACGTGGGACCCGCCGGGGCCGCCCCCTGGACAGGCCCCTGCTCGGACGGCCCCCAGTACCCGGCTTGTGGCGGCGCCCCCCAGGAAGAGTCGTTCATCAGACCTCGAGCAGCTCCGCTTCCTTGTGCTTCAGGAGCTCGTCCACCTGGGCGACGTACTTCGCCGTGGTGTCGTCGAGTTCCTTCTCCGCACGGCGGACCTCGTCCTCGCCGGACTCCTTGTCCTTGACGAGCTTGTCGAGGGCGTCCTTGGCCTTGCGGCGCACGGAACGGATCGAGACCTTGGCGTCCTCGCCCTTGGCCCGCGCGACCTTGATGTACTCCTTGCGGCGCTCCTCCGTCAGCTCGGGGAACGTCACCCGGATGATGTTGCCGTCGTTGCTGGGGTTGACGCCCAGGTCGGAGTCGCGGATCGCCTGCTCGATGTTGCGCATCGCGCTCTTGTCGAACGGGGTCACCACGGCCATGCGCGGCTCCGGCACGGAGAACGAGGCCAGCTGGTTGATCGGCGTCAGCGCGCCGTAGTAGTCGGCCACGATCTTGTTGAACATCGCCGGGTGCGCACGGCCGGTGCGGATCGCGGCGAAGTCCTCCTTGGCGACCACGACGGCCTTCTCCATCTTCTCCTCGGCCTCGAGGAGGGTCTCTTCGATCACCACTTGCTCCTGCGTGTCTTGAGTAGGCCCGGCAGCTGTTCCTCGTCGGGGTCGGCGGCCGGCTGCGTCGCGTCTTGTTCCTGCACGGTTCCGGACCGGCGGGACATTGTCCATCCCCCGGTCGGGGTCCGTCCCGTCCGGGGCTCGTACCCGGCCGGGAGGGTCCCCGTCAGGCCTGGCCGGTCTGGTCGCCGACGAGTGTGCCGATCTTCTCACCCTTGACGGCCCGCGCGATATTGCCCTCCGCCAGGAGCTCGAAGACCAGGATCGGCAGCTTGTTGTCCCGGCACAGCGTGATGGCCGTCATGTCGGCGACCTTGAGGTCCCGGGTGATGACCTCGCCGTAGCTGAGGGAGTCGAACTTGACCGCCCCGGGGTTGGTCTTCGGGTCGGAGTCGTACACGCCGTCCACGCCGTTCTTGCCCATGAGCAGCGCCTCGGCGTCGATCTCCAGGGCGCGCTGGGCCGCCGTGGTGTCGGTGGAGAAGTACGGCATGCCCATGCCGGCGCCGAAGATGACCACGCGCCCCTTCTCCAGGTGCCGCACGCCCCGCAGCGGGATGTACGGCTCCGCGACCTGCCCCATCGTGATGGCGGTCTGGACGCGGCTGTCGATGCCCTCCTTCTCCAGGAAGTCCTGGAGGGCGAGGCAGTTCATCACGGTGCCGAGCATGCCCATGTAGTCGGAGCGGGCCCGGTCCATGCCGCGCTGCTGGAGCTCGGCGCCGCGGAAGAAGTTGCCGCCGCCGATCACGACGGCGATCTGGGCTCCGCCGCGCACGACGGCCGCGATCTCGCGGGCGATCTTGTGCACCACGTCGGGGTCGACGCCCAGTCCGCCGCCACCGGCGAACGCCTCACCGGAAAGCTTCAGCAGAAAGCGTCCCGCGCCTTTGCCGTCGTCGCTCTTGTCGCCCTTGTCGGCCGGGGTGGTGGTCATGGAGGTCTCCTCGTGGTGCACATACGAAGAAGGCCATTGCCGGTGGGGTGTGTTCGCATCCCGTGCTCGGCAATGGCCTCCTCGTCAGATCTGCTGTCGTCCGCCGCGCGCGCGTGGGTGCCGGCGTCCGCGGACGACTGCTGTCGACCCTATAGGGGTCGCGCGTCGATCGCGGTACGGACTCAGATGCCGACCTTGATGCGCGTGAAGCGCTTCAGGGTGACACCGGCCTCGTCCAGAACCTTCTGGACGGACTTCTTGTTGTCGAGCGCGTACGGCTGGCCGAGGAGCGTGGCCTCCTTGAAGAAGCCGTTGACGCGACCCTCGACGATCTTGGGGAGGGCGGCCTCGGGCTTGCCCTCGGCGCGGGTGGTCTCCTCGGCGACGCGACGCTCGGTCTCGACGACCTCGGCCGGGACGTCCTCACGGGAGAGGTACTTCGGCGCGAAGGCGGCGATGTGCTGGGCGATCCCCTTGGCGAGGTCGGCGTCGGCCTTGTCCAGCTCGACCAGAACACCGATCTGCGGGGGCAGGTCGGGCATGGTGCGGTGCATGTACGCGGTCACGTACGTGCCGGAGAACTGGGCGAAGCGGTCCAGGACGATCTTCTCGCCCAGGTTGGCGTTGGCCTCGTCGACGAACGCCTGGACCGTCTTGCCCGGCTCGATCTCGGAGCCGAGGAGCGCGTCGAGGTCCGCCGGGGAGGTGGCGGTGACGTGCTGGGCGATCTGGTGGGCGACGGCCTGGAACTTGTCACCCTTGGCGACGAAGTCCGTCTCGCACTTCAGCTCGACCAGGACGCCGGAGGAGTTGTCGTCAGCGATGATGGAGACCACGGCGCCGTTCTCGGCGGAGCGGCCCTCGCGCTTGGCGACGCCCTTCTGGCCCTTGATGCGCAGGGCCTCGACGGCCTTGTCGACGCTGCCGTCGGCCTCGTCCAGCGCCTTCTTGCAGTCCATCATGCCGGCGCCGGTGAGCTCACGGAGCTTCTTGACGTCGGCGGCGGTGTAGTTCGCCATGATTCCTGGAATCTCTCTCGAAGTCTGAAGATCTACGGGACGAACGGCGGGGGCTTCGTGGGCCCCCGCCGTTCGTCAACCCGAAGGGGTGAGGGTCAGGCCTGCTCGGCGGCCGGAGCCTCGGCGGCCGGGGCCTCGGCGGCCTCCGCCTCGGCGGCGGCGGCGGGCGCGTCGGCCTGCTCGGCGTCGGCGACCTTCTCCGTCTCGGCGGAGGTCTGGACCTCGGCCTCGTCGGCCTTCTTCTCACCCTCGAGCAGGTCGCGCTCCCACGCGGCCAGCGGCTCGCCGGCGGCCTTGTCACCCTCGCTGGCCTTGCCGGCGCCGGAGCGGGCGATGAGGCCCTCGGCGACGGCGTCGGCGATCACGCGGGTGAGCAGGGTGACGGAGCGGATCGCGTCGTCGTTGCCCGGAATCTTGTAGTCGACCTCGTCGGGGTCGCAGTTGGTGTCGAGGATGGCGACGACCGGGATGTTGAGCTTCCGGGCCTCGCCGACCGCGATGTGCTCCTTCTTGGTGTCCACGATCCAGACGGCGCTGGGCACCTTCTGCATCTCGCGGATACCGCCGAGGGTCTTCTCCAGCTTGGCCTTCTCGCGCGAGAGCACGAGAAGCTCCTTCTTGGTGAGACCCGAGGCCGCGACGTCCTCGAAGTCGATCTGCTCGAGCTCCTTGAGGCGCTGCAGACGCTTGTAGACGGTCGAGAAGTTGGTGAGCATGCCGCCCAGCCAGCGCTGGTTGACGTAGGGCATGCCGACGCGGGTGGCCTGCTCGGCGATGGCCTCCTGCGCCTGCTTCTTCGTGCCGACGAACATGACCGTGCCGCCGTGGGCGACGGTCTCCTTGACGAACTCGTAGGCGCGGTCGATGTACGACAGCGACTGGAGCAGGTCGATGATGTAGATGCCGTTGCGCTCCGTGAAGATGAAGCGCTTCATCTTCGGGTTCCAACGACGGGTCTGGTGACCGAAGTGGACGCCGCTTTCCAGCAGCTCCCGCATCGTGACGACGGCCATGGCCGTTCTCCTCGGTTTTCTCGGTTGTGCCGCGTGTGCCGGACGGCTCACGCGCCTGACGCCCGCGATGCGCCGTGCCACAGAGGACCGAGAGGCGCTGACACCGGTACGGAGGACCAGATGTCGGGGCGTGCGAAGTCGACCCGGTGACCCGGATCGCCATCAGAAGTGTACGGGACCCGAGAGGGGCCGGGTGACGCCGCTGTCCACAACCGGCCGGTACTCCACAGATCCCGACCGCGATCCGCCCGATGCGGGACGGTTCCCGCATGCGACCGAACCGATCTCCGCGTACCCGGTCGGGGCCACCGCTCGGCCTGGCCCTGCCCCTGGCCCTCGCCGTCTCGGCCGTCCTGGCCGCTCCCGCCCCGGCCCGTCCCCCGGTCGCGCACCGGCCGTCCGGGCCGCTGTCCCCGGCCTTGATCGCCGCGATGCCGGCCTCGGGCGGTCCCGCCGCACCATCGGCCCCCGCCCGTCTCCGGGCGCCCGGCGCCCCGGCGACCACCTCGTCGCCGGCCCTCGGCCCGGCGGCCCCGCACGCGGCCGGGACGGGCGGTGCGACAGGACCGCCAGGGGCCGGCACGGGACCACCCGGGGCCGACGTGGAAGCGCCGCCGGCCGGCACCGGTGGTGTCCCGGAGCGCGGACCACGGGTGGACGACGAGCCGGGCGGGGCCGGCTCCGCTTCCCCGGCGGAAGCACGCCCCGGCGGGACGGCACCCGTGCCGGCGCCCGCGCCTCCCGCGGGCGACCCCGCGGTCCCGGCGCTCGGCCGGACCTGGCCGGTGGGACGCCGGCCGCCGGTCGTGCGGGGCTGGGAGCCCCCGGCGACGCCCTACTCCCGCGGCCACCGGGGCGTCGATCTGGAGGCGCCCCCGGGTACGGAGGTGCGCGCGGTCGCCCCGGGCCGGGTTTCCTTCGCCGGGCGGGTGGCGGGGCGGGGGATCGTGTCGGTGGAACTGGCGGGCACCGGGACCCCTCCCCTGCGGACGACGTACGGTCCGGTGCTGGCGTCGGCGCGTCAGGGGGACGAGGTGCTCGCGGGCGCGGTGCTCGGCACCGTGGAGGAGCCGCGCGACGGGCACTGCGGGCCGGTGTCCTGCCTGCACTGGGGCCTGCTCAGAGGCACGACGTACCTGAACCCGCTGTCTCTCCTCCCGCCCTGGCTGCTGCGCCTCGGCCCGTCCCGCCTGCTGCCGCTCGCCTGACCGCCCCGGCGCCGGTGCCGGTGCCGGTGCCGGTGAGGACGGGGCGTCCCGGAACGAGCCCGCCGACGCATCCGGTCGGCGGGACCCGACGACCGGTGAGCGGTGGCCCTTGACCGGTGGCCCGTGACCGGTGACCTGTGGCTGGTGACCTGTGGCTGGTGGCTGGTGGCTGGTTGCTGGTTGCTGGTTGCTGGTTGCTGGTGATACGTGATCGGCGCGGAGCGCGGCCGGCACCGGGCATGCGGACCGGGAGCCGACGGGAGGAGGGCCTGCCGGTCCGCGGGGCCTGCCGCCCGGCCCCGGTCGCCGAGCGCCTCGGCCCGAACGACGTCGCCCAGGCGTCCCGTGACGCGGCCGGCAGCGGGCGGGAGACAGGAAGCGGCGGAGGACGGTAAGCGGACCGGTGGCAGCCCGCAGCCGAAGCCGACTGGCGACGGGAGGCGGCCGGAATCCGGCGAAAAGCGGCGACAGGCAGCAGCTGGAAGCCGGCAGCCTATAGCCAGGGTGCTGGCCGTAGCCGTCGCCACAGCCACAGCCACAGCCACAGCCACAGCCACAGCCACAGCCAGGATCAGCCGCGGACTCCGCGGAGCGCCATCGCCACGGCCGCCTCGGTGATCGCCGCGGGGTCCTCGGCCGCCCCCAGCTCGATGCGGCGGACGGCGGCGTCGACCACGCCCTGCAAGAGCATCGCGGCGAGCCGCGGCTCGGTGTGACCCAAGGCGGCCAGCGCTTCGCCGATCATCGTGACCAGGCCGCCGTGCGCGGCGCGGATCTTCTCGCGGGCGCCCGCGTCGAGTTCGCCGGCGGAGATGGCGACCACGGCCCGGTGCCGGCGGTCCCCGACGAGCGCGAGCTGCCGGCGCACGTACGCCTCGACCTTGCCCTCGGGCCCCTCGGCCGCGGCCATCGCGGAGGAGACCTCGGCGGCCCAGACGGGGAAGTCGACCTCGCACAGCTCCTCGACGACGGCGGCCCGGGAACGGAAGTACTCGTACACGGAGGAGCGCGCGAGCCCCGTGCGCTCGGCGAGCGCCGGGAAGGTCAGCGCCTCCGTGCCGCCCTCGGACAGCAGGGAACGCGCCGCGTCCAGCAGGGCGGCTCGCTGCATCGACCGGTGCTCGGCCACGGAGGCCGCTCGAATCCTTGGCACGTCGACCACTGTACGGACGGCGCACGGCATACGGGAGACTCTCCGCCCACCCGGCCGGGTGACGGTCGTGCCGCTCCGGCCGGCCGCCGCCGACAAGGCCGACGGGGACCGTGCAGGTCAGCGCCCGAAGCCGGCCAGTTTGGCGCGCAGCTGGAGGACGGACTTGGTGTGGATCTGGCTGACCCGGCTCTCCGTCACGCCGAGGACGTTGCCGATCTCCGCGAGGGTCAGGCCCTCGTAGTAGTACAGCGTGACCACGGTCTTCTCCCGGTCGGGGAGGGTGTTGATCGCCCGCGCCAGGAGTCTGCGCAGCTCGCGGTCCTCGGCGACCTCGACCGGGTTGTCGGCGGCGGTGTCCTCCAGCGTGTCCATCAGGCTGAGACGGTCGCCGCCCTCTCCCCCGACGTGCAGCAGTTCCTCCAGGGCGACCACGTTGGCCAGCGAGAGCTGGCTGAACACCGCGTGCAGGTCGTCCACCGCGATGCCCAGTTCGGCGGCGACCTCCGTCTCCGAGGGGGTGCGGCGCAGCCGGGCCTCCAGCGTCGCGTAGGCCCGCTCGACGTTGCGTGCCTTCTGCCGGACGGAGCGGGGAATCCAGTCGAGCGCCCGCAGTTCGTCGATCATCGCGCCGCGGATGCGGGTGATGGCGTACGTCTCGAACTTGATCTCGCGCTCGATGTCGAACTTCTCGATGGCGTCGATCAGCCCGAACACGCCGGACGAGACGAAGTCCGCCTGTTCGACGTTGGCGGGCAGGCCCACGCTCACCCGGCCCGCGACGTACTTCACCAGCGGCGAGTAGTGCAGGATCAGCTGTTCGCGGAGCCGCTCGTCTCCGGTCGACTTGTACGACCGCCACAGCTCGTCGAGTGTCGAGGGAGCGGGCGGGCGCACGCTGCCGCCGTCGCGGGCGGCTGGCGGGATCGCCGTCCGGTCGGACCCGGAGGTGTGCTGGGGCATTCGTCGCCTTGTGCCGTTCTGCCGTGAACTGGGGGTGCCTGGGTGCCTGTCGGCCTCATGCCGAGATTGTGTGCCTGCGTCGCATCCTCGTGAGCGTAGCGTGACTGACCTGTCGCAGTGTGCGAAGGGGTCGCTGTCACCCGCACGCGAAGCGGCTCCCGGCGAGTGCTCCCGAGGTTCACCCGGTCGCCGTGCGTGACGGCCGGGGTACGCCAACTGCGGTAATCCCCAGGGGTGTCGGCGTTCCCCCGGACGGCCGAACACGCTCGGTCAGCGGACCTCCCGGTGATCGCGCACCGGGGCGGTCGCCTGGCGTGTCAACTTCCAGCCGTCGCCATGTCGTTCGACGAATCCAAGTGCTCGGAGTTCGTACAGTCTCGCGATCGCCTCGTCGGTGCTGGTGGCGGCGGCGCGGGCGATCGCGTCGACGGGGGCGACGCGCCGCGCCGGCAGGGCGTCCAGGACGCATCGGGCGCCCGGTGCGAGGAGGTCGCGCGGCAGGACGGGGCCGCGGCGCTCGGGAGCGAGTTCGCCGATCTCTCCGACCAGTTCGACGACCTCCGCGGCGTCGCTCACCAGGACCGCCTCCTGACGGAGCAGTTCGTGCACCCCGGCGGAGAGCGAGCTGGTGGCCGGCCCCGGCACCCCCATGGTGAACCGGCCGAGGCGCCGTGCCGCACGCGCGGTGACGAGCGCGCCGCTGCGGTATGCCGCCTCGACGACCACGGTGCCCCGGGTGAGCGCCGCGATGACACGGTTGCGCAGGACGAACCGGCTGGGCGTCGGATGCGCGCCGGGCGGCAACTCCCCCACCACGAGTCCCTGTTCGGCGATCCGCGTGATGAGCCGGGCGTGCCCGCTCGGGTAGGGCCGGTCCACGCCGCAGGCGAGTACGGCGACGGTCGCGCCGCCCGCCGCGAGCGCGCCCCGGTGCGCGGCCCCGTCGACGCCGTACGCACCGCCCGACACCACCACCCAGCCGCGCTCCGCGAGACCCGCGCCGAGGTCGGCCGCCATGTGCGCGCCGTACTCCGTGCAGGCCCTGGCGCCGACGACCGCGACGGACCGCAGGGCCCACATCCGCAGGCTGGAGGGGCCGCGCACCCACAGTCCGACGGGACGCCCGTCGCCCAGGTCGTCCAGCTGTGCGGGCCATTCCGCCTCGCCGGGGCAGACGTACCGCACCCCCGCCGCCCGCGCCCGGTCGAGGTCGCGGTCCGGATCGGCGCGCTCGGCGCGGGCGCGCAGTCCCGCCCACCGTGCGTCCGTCATGCCGCGCGGCTGTCCCCCGCCGCCGGTCAGCCACCGGACCGCCTCCACGGGCCCGACCTCCCGGATCCAGCGTCCGCAGACCTCGTCCCCCGGCTCGACGACCCGCGAGAGCATGACGCGGGCTCCGCGCTCGTCGCGCGTCATACGGGCGCCCCGATCGTCATCGGCACGCCGCGCGCGACGCCGGTGCGCAGTTGGTAGGCCAGGGCCACGTCCCGGGCGTCCGGGCGATCGTGGCCCGCCAGGTCCGCGACGGTCCACGCGACGCGCAGCACCCGGTCCAGGCCGCGGGCCGTGAGCAGCCCGCGCTCCAGACCGCGCTCGGCGTCGTCCATCGCGCCCGGCGCCGCCTGCCAGCGGCTGCGCAGCACATGGCCCGGGATCTCGCCGTTGCTGCGCCAGGGCGTCCCCGCGAGGCGGGCGGCGGACCGCTCGCGCGCGGTCAGGACCCGCTCGGCCACCGTCTTCGTGGACTCGCCCCGGGCACCGGCGGCGGTCAGTTCGGAGCGGCTGACGGGCTCCACCTCGACCCTCAGGTCGACCCGGTCGAGGAGGGGTCCGGAGAGCCGTGCCTGATAGCGGCGGATCGCGGAGGTCGGGCACTCGCAGGCGTCGCCGACGAGGCTGAAGCGTCCGCAGGGACAGGGGTTGGCGGCCAGCACCAGCAGGAACTTCGCGGGGAACCGCACGACCCCCGCGCTGCGGGCGATCACCACGTGTCCCGCCTCCAGCGGCTGCCGCAGGGCGTCGAGGACGACGCCGCTGAACTCCGGTGCCTCGTCGAGGAAGAGCACCCCCCGGTGCGCCAGGGACACGGCGCCCGGCCGGGCGAGGCCCCGGCCCCCGCCGACCAGGGACTGCATCGTCGCGGAGTGGTGCGGAGCGCAGTACGGAGCGACGCCGACCATGGGCTGGCCGGCCGGGAGCAGGCCGGCGACCGAGTGGATCGCCGTGACCTCCAGGGACTCCTGCCGCGACAGGTGCGGCAGGAGGGCGGGCATCCGCTCGGCGAGCATCGTCTTGCCGGCGCCGGGCGGGCCCTGCAGGAACACGTGGTGGCCGCCGGCCGCCGCGACCTCCATGGCGGTGCGGGCCGACGTCTGGCCGACGACGTCGGCCAGGTCCCGCCCCCGCTCGTGTTCGGGGACGGCGACGCCGCACAGGCCGGTGGCCTCCCCGGCCCCCGGCACGCGCAGGCCGGCGAGCAGCGGGTCGGGGCGGCCCCGGTCGTCGGGGTCCTCCTCGGGCACCGGCTCGTCCGCGAGCACCGCGATGAGCTGGCGCAGGCTGCGCACACCCAGGACCGAGACCCCCGGCACGAGCGACGCCTCGGCGGCGGCGCACTCGGGGACGACCACCTGTTCGTATCCGGCGTCCGCCGCCGCGAGCACCGCGGGGAGGATGCCCCGCACCGGGCGCACCCGTCCGTCGAGTCCGAGTTCCCCGATCATCACGATGTCGGCGAGAACGCGGGGGTCGATCCGCTCGGCGGCGCCGAGCACGGCGCACGCGACGGCGAGGTCGAACCCGGAGCCTCCTTTCGGCACCGAGGCGGGGCTGAGTCCGACCGTGAGCTTCTTCTGCGGCCACGCCGCCCCGGCGTTCACCACCGCGGCGCGGACCCGGTCCCGGCTCTCGCTCAGGCTCTTGTCGGGGAGCCCCACCAGCGTGAACGCGGCGACGCCCGGTTCCAGATCGGCCTGGACCTCGACGACGACGCCCTCGACTCCCACCAGCGCCACCGCACACGTTCGCGCGAAGCCCATCTCAGACCACCCCTCGGGCGTGCTCGACGACGGGTGCGCCCCGGCCGGGCAGGACGACGCCGATCAGGTCGATGCGCACCCCGCCGGGCGGTGCGCCGCCGTGTTCCTGGAGCCAGCGTTCGGCGAGGCGGCGCAGCCGGCGGGCCTTGGCCGGTGTCACGGCCGCCATCGGGTGCTGGAAGTCGCCCTCCCTGCGGGTCTTGACCTCGCAGAGGACGACCGCGTCGCCGTCCCGGGCCACGATGTCGATCTCGCCCGTCCTGCCGCACCGCCAGTTGCGGGCCAGGACCGTCATGCCGGTCTCGGTCAGCCGTCGTGCGGCCAGTTCCTCTCCGTACCTGCCCAGTGCGCCGCGTGCCTCGGTCGTCGTCATGTCGGCACCACCTCCGGCCCCCACAGTGAGGCCGCGCCGCGAGATTTTTGGATCTTGGTGGACGGAGGGGCCGATGGGGAAAAGTCCGTCACCCTCACGGGTCATCGTCGCGTTGCGCCCGAGTGTGCGGGCACCGCACAGGGCCGGGAACCCGTGGGTTCCCGGCCCTGTGTGCCGCACTCCGGACGGCGCGCCGGCCGTCCCGCTCTTTCGGGCTCAGCCTCCCGGCAGCTCCAGATCGCTCTTGTTCAACTCCTCGATGTTCACGTCCTTGAACGTCAGAACGCGCACCTGCTTCACGAAGCGAGCGGGGCGGTACATGTCCCACACCCAGGCATCCGCCATGGACACCTCGAAAAACACCTCGCCCTGGACCGAGTGCACCTGCATCTCGTAGTCGTTGGTGAGGTAGAAGCGCCGTTCGGTCTCGATCACATATTTGAACAGACCGACGACGTCGCGATACTCGCGATAGAGCTTCAGCTCCATCTCGGTCTCGTACTTCTCGAGGTCCTCGGCGCTCATGGCATGTTCCCCTTCAGCCGTGCGTCCCCCTATTGTGCGCCAGCCCCCGGAGCCCCTAGACGATTTCCGTGTCGAGGATCTCGGGTGTGGCCGGGGGACCCTCGTCGAGCACCCTGCGGAGCAGCCCGGCGAGCTTGGTCGGATACACCGTCTCATGCGCTTCGGCCAGTTCCCGGCACGTCCACCAACGTGCTCCGGCGACGCTGCGCCGTTCCAGGTCGGTGAGGCCCGCGGCGACCGTGGCGGTCTGGGTCGTGCGGGCCAGGAAGTACCACTCGTCCTGGTGCCAGCGCCGTCCCGCGAAGGGGAAGGAGCAGACCCGCCGCCACAGCACCGGGCCCAGGTCGACCTCCGTGATCCCGGTCTCCTCCCGCAGTTCCCGCAGCGCGGCCTGCTCCCGCGTCTCGTCGCCCTCCAGGCCCCCGCCCGGCGTGAACCACCAGTCGTCGGCGGGGTCGTCCGGCTCGTGCCCGTGCAGCAGCAGGATCCGGTCCCGGGGATCGAGCAGGACCACCCGGGCGACCTTGCGCGGCCCCTCGCCCGGCCGCGCGTCCGCGCCGCCGTCGGACTCAGCGGGCACGGCCGGGCTCCGTCCCGGTGCGGCGGCGCCCCGCCCGCTTGGCCAGGGGCCCGTAGGCCGCGCCGCCCATGACGAGTGCGGCACCCGCGACGATCACGGCGACGATGGTGCGCAGCGGGCCCGGCCGGGACAGCGGGCCGAGGGCCTCGAAACCGGTGGGGCGCGCGAGCATGCCGTCCATGGGCCAGGCGACGGCGTCCACCCGGGCGGAGACGGCGCTGCGGGCGACGGTGCCGCCGGCGGCGTCCGAGAGGTGGGCGGTGGAGTCGAGGGAGCCCTGCCGCTCGTCGCCGAGGAGGAAGAGCCGCCCCTGGGGGACCTTCACGGTGGGGAAGTTCGTGATCTCCGCGAGGGTGCCCTCGGGCAGGTACGGCTCGTCGATCTGCTTGCCGTTGACGGTCAGCTTGCCCTTGGTGCAGCAGGAGACGGTGTCGCCGCCGACGGCGACCACGCGCTTGACGACGGACGCGTTGGTCACCCACGCCTTGTCCTTGAAGACGACGACGTCACCGCGGCGGATCTCGTCACCGTCGACGCGCTGGGCGAGGACCCGGTCGCCCACCTTGATCGTCGGCGCCATGGAACTGGTGGGGACGGTGTACGGCAGATAGAGCACCGCTCCCCAGGCGAACCCGCCGAGGAACAGCACGAGGCCGAGCGCCACGGCCAGCCCGGACAACCGCTGTCCGACCTTGCCGCCCGCCTGCTCCCCGGTCGCGCCGCCGCCGCGCGGGGCCGTACGTATTGCGCTCTCGCCACCCATGGGTCCGCACCCTACCCGGGGGTACGGCCCGCGGTCAGCCCATGGTTCGGACAACGATCACGCGTGCGAGCCCGGATGTGGAGGAGGTGTGCGGACCTCCGGTGCGCGCGGCGTTCCCCCGGACGGCTCCGGTCTCCGGGACGGGCGGGAGCAGCAAACGGACGGGGGCCGGCCGCTCCGGAGACGTCCGGAGCGGCCGGCCCCGCGGGCCGTTGCGTGCCGGGGACCTCAGCGGCCCCGGGCCGCCTTGCGCCGACGGCGCACCAGCACGAGCGGCACCGCGCCGACGAGCGCGACGGCGCCGGGGGCCGTGACCGGGGCGGCGGCGCGGGCGCCCAGGCCGGTCTGGCCGAAGGTGTCCGGAACCGGGAGGGTGCCCCAGCGGTTGACCGGCCAGGCCCTGACGATGGCGCGGCCGACGACGTCGTCGACGGGGACCATGCCGTGGTGCTTGTCGGTCTGGTTGTAGCGGGAGTCGCGCGAGTTCTGACGGTGGTCGCCCATCACCCAGATCATGCCCTGGGGGACCTTGACCTTGAACTGGCCGCCTTCCTCGTCCTGGCTGCACGGGGTGTTCCCGGCGTAGACGTACGACGACTCGTTCAGCGCCTTGCCGTTGACCGTCAGCGGGCCGGTGTTCTTGCACTCGATCGTGTCGCCGCCGACGCCGATGACCCGCTTGATCAGGTCCTTCTCCTCCGCGGACGGCATCAGGCCGATCCAGCTGAGGACGGTCTGCAAGGCGTTCGGGTTGGCCGTGGGCTCACCGGCCAGCCAGTTGTCCGGGTCGTGGAAGACGACGACCTCGCCGCGCTCCGGCTCGGACCCGAACCACGGTGTCAGCTTGTCGACCAGGACCCGGTCACCGACCTGGAGGGTGTTCTGCATCGAGTCCGACGGGATCGAGAACGCCTGCACCAGGAACGTCTTGATGAGCAGTGCGAGCACCAGGGCGATGCCGATCAGGATCGGCAGCTCCTTCCAGAAGGAGCGCTGCTTGCTCCCGTTGGGGGGCTGCTCGGCACGCCCCGTCGAGGCGTCGTCGTTCTCGGAGCCACCGCCGGAACCCGGCCCGTCCGCTACGCCGGGGGCAGCCGCATCGTCGGGCCGCTCCGGCTGCCCTTCGGGACCATCGTGTCCGGACCGTGCGCCGACCGCCACATCCCCCACATCCACTCCTCACTCCGTGCCGCCGCCCGCGCCGTATTCGGCGCAGGCCCACCACTCCCATAACGAGCGGGAGTTCCGCAGGGGTCGGGAGCGGGGTCAATCCGTCTGGATCCGCAGGAGCCACCCTATGCGACGGCACCGAAGCGACGGCCGACGCTCCAGGCGCGTCGGCCACGGTCGAAAACGTGCTCGGTTCCCGCAGCCGCGTCCAGTGGCCGATGGGCCATCCGATGACCATGGCGCGGCCGACGATCGACTTCTCGGAGACGGTGCCGCTGAACTTGTCGGTCCGGTGGTAGCGGGAGTCCGCGGAGTTGCCCCGGTGGTCGCCGAGGACGAACAGGCGCCCCTGCGGCACCTTCACCTCGAAGGCGAAGTCGGACGGTTTGTCGCCCGCGAAGATGTACGGCTCGGTCAGCGGGGTGCCGTTCACGGTCACCCTGCCCTGGGCGTCGCAGCACTTGACCGTGTCACCGCCGACGCCGACGACCCGTTTGATGAGGTCCTTCTCGTTGTCGGACGGCAGCAGGCCGATGAAGGTGAGCCCCTGCTTGAACTGCTTGACGACCACCGGGTCGTCGCCCTTCCTGGTCTCCTCGGCGGTGAGCCAGCCGCCGGGGTCCCGGAAGACGACGACGTCTCCGCGCGCCGGCTCGGAGCCGAACCACGGAGTGAACTTGTCGACGAGGACGCGGTCCCCGATCTGGATCGTGTTCTCCATGGACCCCGACGGGATCACGAAGGCCTGGACGAGGAAGGTCTTCAGGACCAGGGCGATCAGCACGGCGACGCCGACCAGGAGCGGGATCTCCTTGACCGCGGAACGCCGCCTGCGCCGCTTGATCTTGCGCGCGAGCTTGCGCCGCTCCACCCGACTGGGCCGCGCCGCTCCCCCCGAGGCACGGCGGGAGCCGGTGGGCAGCAGGTTCTCGGCGGCACCGGCGGGCACTCCGCGCGGCCTTCCGCGGCTACCCACGGGCACCACCGGGCGCGGGCACCCGCGCGTAGGCGCCGGGACGGGTCAGCCGGGTCCAGTGGCCGGCGGGCCAGGCGATCCAGTCGGCCCGGCCGATGACGTTCTCGACGGGGACCATGCCGCCGCCGGGCGAACCGAGCCGGTCGCGGGAGTCGCTGGAGCGGCTGCGGTGGTCGCCGAGGACGAAGAGGGAGCCGTCGGGCACCACGACGTCGAAGGGCGCGTCCGATGGCCTGTCGCCTCGGTGGAGGAACGCGGACTCGTCGACCGGCCGGTCGTTCACCTCGAGTCTCCCCTCCCTGTCACAGCAGACCACGTGGTCTCCCCCTACCCCGACGACGCGCTTGACGTAGTCGGCGCTCCCGAAGAATCCGGCGCCGTCGAAGACGACGACGTCGCCCCGCCGCGGTCCGGAACCGAAACGGTACGCCAACTTGTTTACGAGAACGCGGTCCCCGATCCTCAATCCGGGCTCCATCGAACCGCTCGGAATCTGGAAGGGCTGCATGACGAAGCGGCTGACCAGGAGCAGGAAGACCAGGAGGACCAGCACGCTCAGGGTGATCCGGCCGCCCGGCAGCCAGTCGGCCGCGCGGCCGGCCAACGCGAAGCGCGACCGGCCCTCCGGCCGCTCCGTGTCCGAGGTCTCCTCGGAAGCGGAAGGGCGGGAGGAGCGGTCGCGCTCCACGTGCTGTGCGTCGGTGTCCATCGGGGCCAGATGCTATCCGGCTTCCCTGAGACACCGTCGTGCCGGCTCGGCCGGCCACGGCGGAACCGTGGCCGCGCGAGATCAGTTGTCGCGCTTCTCCTTGATCTTCGCGGCCTTGCCGCGCAGCTCACGGAGGTAGTACAGCTTCGCGCGACGAACGTCACCGCGGGTCACGAGCTCGATCTTCTCGACGATCGGGGTGTGCACCGGGAAGGTGCGCTCCACGCCGACGGAGAACGAGACCTTGCGGACCGTGAAGGTCTCGCGGACGCCGGCGCCCTGGCGACGGATGACAACGCCCTTGAACTGCTGCACACGGGAGCGGTTGCCCTCGATGACGCGGACGTGGACGTTGACGGTGTCGCCCGGGCGGAAGGCCGGGATGTCGGTGCGCAGCGAGGCGCTGTCGACGGTGTCGAGCAGGTGAGACATGGTGTCTGCTTTCTTCGCCGATGCCACAGGTCATCGACGGGAGAGTGATTCGTGAAGGATGCTGCCTCGTCGGGACGGGCGTCGTGTCCCCCTGTGGCAGGGGCGCACGCCGGACGACAAAGAGCAGCGGCCTATTGTTCCACGGCCTGCGGGTTGCGCCCAAATCGGCCGTCGGGGCCCGGCCGCCAGCCCAGGATCGAGAGCATCTCGCGGTCCTTCTTGTCGAAGGCGGCGGGGTCGCTGCGCTCGATGAGGTCGGGCCGGTTCGCCGTCGTGCGGCGCAGGGCCTCGTCGCGCCGCCAGCGCGCGATCTTCCCGTGGTGGCCGCTGACCAGGACGTCCGGGATCTCGCGGCCGCGCCACTCGGGGGGCTTGGTGTACACCGGGCCCTCCAGGAGGTTGGCCATGGCCCCGGGGGCGAAGGAGTCGTCCCGGTGGGACTCGGCGTTGCCGAGCACGCCCGGCAGCAGCCGGGCCACGGCCTCGGTGACGACGAGTACGGCGGCCTCGCCGCCCGCGAGCACGTAGTCGCCGATGGACACCTCGTGGACGGGCATCCGGGTCGCGTACTCGTCGATGACGCGGCGGTCGATGCCCTCGTAGCGCGCGGGCGTGAAGACCAGCCAGGGCCGCTCGGAGAGTTCGACGGCGAGTTCCTGGGTGAACGGGCGCCCGCTGGGGGTGGGGACGACGAGGACGGGCCCGTGGGAGCCGCTCTCGTAGCCGTCGGCGAGGGCGGAGTCGAGGGCCTCGCCCCAGGGCTCGGTCTTCATGACCATGCCGGGACCGCCGCCGTAGGGGGTGTCGTCGACCGTGTTGTGCCGGTCGTGGGTCCACTCCCGCAGGTCGTGCACGTGGACGTCGAGCCGGCCGCGTGCACGCGCCTTGCCGACCAGGGAGACGTTCAGGGGGTCCAGGTACTCGGGGAAGATGGTGACGACGTCGAGGCGCATCAGGCGTCCGCTCCCGCGGCGCCGGACGCGGTGCCCTCGCCGTCGTCGCCGTCGCGCGAGGACGCGATCTCCGCCCGGTCGTCGATCAGGCCCGGCGGCGGGTCGATGACGGCGCGCTGCTCCTCCAGGTCGATCTCGACGACGATCTCCTCGACGAACGGGACCAGCACCTCGGTGCCGTCCTCGCGCTCCACCACGAAGAGGTCCTGCGAGGGCAGGTGCGAGATCTCGGTGATCCGGCCGACCGCGGTGCCGTCCGCGGTGACGACGTCGAGGTCCATCAGCTGGTGGTCGTAGTACTCGTCCGGGTCCTCCGGCGTCTCCTGCGGGTCCACCTCGGCGATCAGCAGGGTGTTGCGCAGCGCCTCGGCGCCGTTGCGGTCGCGCACACCGGCGAAGCGCAGCAGGAGGCGTCCGCTGTGGACGCGGCCGGTCTCGATGGTCAGCGGGCCGGCGGAGGCCGGATCGGTGAGCAGGACGGCACCGGGTCCGAGCCGCAGTTCGGGCTCGTCGGTGCGGACCTCCACGGTGACCTCGCCCTTGATGCCGTGGGCGCGGCCGACGCGAGCGACTACCAGCTGCACTGTGCTTGATCTCCTGTCGTGGTCCGACGGCAACTGCTTCGGACGGTTCGGGGGCGGTGGGCGGTGGGCGTCGTCCGGCGCGGGGCGTGCAGACGACTGCGGGCCGGGGACGGCTCGTAAGCCCTCCCCGGCCCGAGCCGGTGCTGCGTGCTACGTCAGCGGACGTGGTCCACGTCGACGAGGTCGACGCGGACACCGCGGCCGCCGATGGCGCCCACGACGGTGCGCAGGGCGCGTGCTGTGCGGCCGTTGCGGCCGATCACCTTGCCGAGGTCGTCGGGGTGCACCCGTACCTCGAGAACGCGCCCGCGGCGCAGGTTGCGCGAGGCGACCTGCACGTCGTCGGGGTTGTCGACGATGCCCTTCACGAGGTGCTCGAGAGCCTCCTCGAGCATGCTCAGGCCTCGGTCGACCCGGACTCGGCCGGAGCCTCGTCCTTCTTCTCAGCCTTCTTCTTCTGGGTGATGGCCTCACCCTTGCCCGTGTCCTCGCCGCCGAGGGCGTCGAAGGACGGGCGCGTGGCCTTCGGCTCGGCGACGAGCAGCGGAGCAGGGGCCGGCAGGCCCTTGAACTTCTGCCAGTCGCCGGTGAGCTTCAGGATGGCGAGCACGGGCTCGGTCGGCTGCGCGCCGACACCCAGCCAGTACTGCGCGCGGTCCGAGTCGACCTCGATGCGCGAGGGGTTCTGGACCGGGTGGTACAGACCGATCTCCTCGATGGCCCGGCCGTCACGGCGGGTACGGGAGTCGGCGACGACGATGCGGTAGTGAGGCGAACGGATCTTGCCCAGACGCTTCAGCTTGATCTTGACTGCCACGGAAGTGGTGTCTCCTGGTCTTGACGGGGTTGGACACGACGAGATGGCCGCGTGGGGTTGCGGTACCCGAGTGTCCGATGGACGCGTCAGCCGGAGGAGAGAGGGGTCCTGTGCGGCTGTCGAGTACAGCTGGCCATTCTGCCACATCCCGCGGACGCCCCCGACCGGGGGTGAGCCGGCGCCGCCCAGGGACACCTGCACCCGGTCGCCGCGGGGGGGGTTGGGGGGGGGGGGGGCCCCCCCCCCGCCCCCCCCCCCCGCCCCCCCCCCCCCCCCCCCCCCCCCCCCCCG
>NZ_JBICWL010000013.1:61901-65792 GCF_043199735.1 Streptomyces sp. NPDC048566 | reverse complement strand
GGGGGGGGGGGCGCCCCCGCCCCCCCGCCCCCCCCCCCCCCGGGCGCCGCGGGGGGGGGGGGGGGCCCCCCCCCCCCCCCCCAGCCCCCCCCCGCCCGACCCGCGCGCACACCGTCTCCCCCACCGCCGCGGAGCGGTGGGGGAAGGCACGGTCGCCCGCGGGCCGCGTGCGCTGTCCGGCACCCACGAGATGCCGGTGTCGCACCCGGGATCAGCCCGCCGCCGCTCCGACCACCTCCGGAATCCGGAAGGGCTTGCCGCATCCGCCGCACACGATCGGCGCCTGCGCGAGGACCGACGGGACGACGCGGACGTTGCGCCCGCAGTCGCAGACGGCCTTCACGCGGACGCCTCCTCCGGAGGAGCCGTGACGGGCGGCCGGACCGCGGAACGACCGGGCGGAGTCGGCGGCGGTGGCGGCCGTGTGGGCCTTCAGCGCGCGCTGGAGCCGCTCGATCGTCGGACGGTAGCGGCGCTTGGCCTCGGGGTTGAGCGTGACCAGGGAGAAGCCGCTGCTGGGATGCGGCTCCTCGGGATGGTCGAGACCCAACTCCTCGGCGATCGCGAGGAACCTGCGGTTGTGATAACGGCCGGCGCGCGAGGTGTCGCGGACTCCACGGGCGGCGGCGATGCCGTGGACTGCTTCGTGAAGCAGTCGTTCGAAGGAGAGTTCGTGCCCGCAGGCGGACGACGACTCCCCGATCAGGGACTCTGGCGCGGCAAGATCGGGCAGCTCGGGGTGGTGCCGCTGAATGTCGGCCCACGCCCCTGCCAGCTCTGCGGCGAGAACAGGTGGTGTCGTGCTCACGTAATGACAACGAGCGTGGGTGCCTCTGTGTTCCTATTCCGGGGCATCCCAAATAATTTGCACGTACCCGTCAGTTGCCGCTGATGCGTCCCGACGAGGGCGGGTGCGCTGATCTGCGGAGAAGCATCACAGCTCATACCAAGGCGGTA
This sequence comes from Streptomyces sp. NPDC048566, assembly GCF_043199735.1. Classification (NCBI taxonomy): domain Bacteria; kingdom Bacillati; phylum Actinomycetota; class Actinomycetes; order Kitasatosporales; family Streptomycetaceae; genus Streptomyces; species Streptomyces sp. NPDC048566. The sequence continues at coordinate 64,835 of NZ_JBICWL010000013.1, read as the reverse complement.
CGTAGGGTCACGTACGCCGCGGCCCGTAGGCGGGCCCGGGGTGCCGGGGCGACCGCTGCCGGCGGATGCGCAAGAGGTGTTTCGGCCGCCGTCGCGTGAGGCTCGGCAGGGCTCAGTAGGCGCGGGCGACGACGGCGACGTTACCGGGTGCGTCGTCGCTGTCGGGCACCGACCCGTCCTCCGCGACCAGACAGCGCACGGTCACCGCGTGCTCGGCGAGCGCGGCCTCATCCTCTTCGCCGAGGTCCGCCCACGGAATGCGCGCCCAGCCGCCCGCGAGGGCCGCCTCCACGGCCGCCCCGACCGTCGAGACGTCCGCCGTGCGCGCCGCCCGGCGTTCGCGGGACTGCCTCAGCAGCAGCGCCTGGTCCTCCTGAAGGATGCCGGGGACCCGGGCGGCGAGGGCGTCGAGGGCGTCGAGGGCGACGGGTTCCTTGCCGCCGGGGATGCGGCGCGCGAGCACCGCGGTGCCGCTCTCCAGGTCGCGGGGGCCGACCTCGACCCGCAGCGGGACGCCCTTGAGCTCCCAGTCGACGGCGCGGCGCCCGAAGGGGGTGTCGGTCCGGTCGTCGACCTCGGCCCGTACGCCCGCGGCCTTCAGCCGATCGCCGATCTCGTGGACCTTGGCCAGAACCGCCTCGTCCTCCCTAATCGCGAGGACGACGACCTGGACCGGGGCGAGCCGCGGCGGCACCCGCAACCCGTTGTCGTCGCCGTGCGACATGATCAGGCCACCGACCATGCGGGTCGAGGAGCCCCAGGAGGTCTGCCAGACGAGTTCCCGGCCGCCGTCCCGGGACAGGTACCGGGTGTCGAACGCCTTGGCGAAGTTCTGCCCCAGCTCGTGGCTCGTGCCCATCTGGAGCGCCTTGCCGTCGCCCATCATGCCTTCGAGGGTGAGGGTGTTGATCGCGCCCGCGAACCGTTCGCTCGCCGTCTTGCGGCCGAGGAGGACGTCCATGGCGAGGACGTCGGTCATGAAGTCGGCGTACACCCGCCGGTGGATGTGCGCGGCGTAGTCCCGGGCGTCCTCGTAGGTGGCGTGGGCGGTGTGGCCCTCCTGCCAGAGGAACTCGGTGGTGCGCAGGAACACCCGCGGGCGCATCTCCCAACGGACCACGTTCGCCCACTGGTTGATCAGCAGCGGCAGATCGCGGTAGCTCTGCACCCACTTGGAGAAGTACTCGTTGACGATCGTCTCGGAGGTGGGGCGGACGACGACCGGCTCCTCCAGCTCCTTGCCCCCGCCGTGCGTGACGACCGCCAGCTCCGGGGCGAAGCCCTCGACGTGCTCGGCCTCCCGGGTCAGATACGACTGCGGGATGAACAGGGGGAAGTAGGCGTTCCGGGCGCCCGCCTCCTTGATGCGGGCGTCCATCTCCTGCTGCATCCGCTCCCACAGGCCGTACCCGTACGGCCGGATGACCATGGTCCCGCGCACCGGGCCGTTGTCGGCGAGCTCGGCCTTGGCGATCAGGTCCTGGTACCAGCGCGGGTAGTCGACCGCCCGGGGCGTGAGAACGGGTGCCTTTGCCATGCGGCGATGGTACGGGCCCACGTTGCCGGAAGGTGAATTGTCGCGGCGTTCGCGGCCGGGAGGGCAAACGGGCCCCCGCGACCCCTGGACGGCACGACGAGCGCGGAGTTATCTGACATACGGGGGGAGTGCGGGCCTACGGCGCGGGGGCGAAGGAATCAGGCCCGGCGGCAACTCTCGGCTGATTGGGGCACTTTCGATGACACCGACACTCGTGCGGCAGCACCTTCCTCACGCGGGCCCACCGCCCCGCACGGACCGGGCTGCACGCGCGCGTGACTGGGCCGAGATCCAGGAGCGGATGCTGGTGCCGCTCTACGAGGCCGTCCACGAACGGCTCGAAGTGGGCGGCGGGACGCGGCTGCTCGGTCTCGGCTGCGGGGCGGGACTCGCCCTGCTGATGGCGCGGGCCCGCGGCGCCTCGGTCACCGGGGTGGACTCCGCCTCGCCCGAGCGGCTGGCCCTCGCGCGCGCACGCCTGCTGCCCGGCGATGGGGGCGCGCGGGAGCACCCGCGGACCCGGCTGGTCGCCGGACCGCCCGGCGACGCGGCCGTGCCGGGCGCACCGCCGTACAACCTGGTGACCTCCTTCGAGCCGATCGGCTGCGTGGCCGGCGACTCCGAGGAACTGACCGCACGGCTCGCCGCCGCGGCACCACTGGCGGAGCGGGGTGCGCCCGTGGTGCTGGTCGGCTGGGGCCCGCCGGAACGGTGCAGCACGTCGGCCGTGCTGCGGGTGGCCCGGAAGCTCGCCGACCCGCTGCGCCCGGCGCCCGGCTGGCGTGCCGCGCGCCGGGACGACCTGGAGGACGTCGCCCAGCGGGCCGGCTTACGGCCGGACGGTTCGGGCCGGGTGGCGTGCCCGTTCGGCTACGCGGACGTCGACAGCGCCGTGCGAGGGCTGGTGTCCACGGGGCTGTTCGACGCGGCGGTCGAGGCCACGGACCAGGCACAGGTGGACAAGGAAATCGCCGAGGCGCTGCATCCGCACCTGCGCCGGGACGGGACCGTCTGGATGCCGAACGTGTTCCGGTACCTGATCGCCCGGACGGCCTGAACGCCAGGTCCCGTCCGGACGATCCGGCGCACGGGTCCCCGGACGGTCCCGGTTCACGGACCTCCGGACGGCTCCGGTTCACGGGCCTCCCGACGGTCCCGGCGCACAGGTCTCCAACGGTCCCTGTTCACGGGCCTCCCGACGGCCCCGGCGCACGGGTCACCGGACAGCCGCGGCGCACGGATCTTCGGACGATCCGGTACACCGGTCTCCGAACGGTCCCGGTTCCCGAGCCTCCCGACGACCCCGGCGCACGGGTCACCGGACAGCCGCGGCGCACGGATCTTCGGACGATCCGGTACACCGGTCTCCGAACGGTCCCGGTTCCCGAGCCTCCCGA
>NZ_JBICWL010000013.1:0-61803 GCF_043199735.1 Streptomyces sp. NPDC048566 | reverse complement strand
GACGACCCTGGCCCACGGGTCCCGCGGACAGTCGCGGCGCACGGGTCTCCGGGCCATGCGGACGCACGGGTCTCCGGACAGTCGAGGTGTCGGGTCCGCGTCCCGGGGGTCGAGCGTTCGACACCCGGGGGCGAACCGCGCCCGCCCGGGGCGCGGACCGCGCGGGAGGACGGTGGTCCCGCGGCACCGGCCGGTGCCGGGTCGCGGCACGCCCGGCGGGGCGCGACCGCTCCCGCGCCGGCGGCCCGGCCACGGTCGGGGGCCGAACGCGGCGGCCCGGAACGCCGCCGGGGCGCCCCGTCCGCTGAGAGACGGGGCGCCCCGGCGGGCGTCACACGGCCGTCGCGGCCGCGTGGGGCGGTCAGCCCATGAACTTCTTGAACTCGTCGGGCAGCTCGAAGTTGTCCTGGGAGCCCTGCTGCGGGACGCCGAAGGCGTTGCCGCCCTGGGCACCCGCCTCGCGGCGGGCCGCCTCCTGCTCCTCCTGCTGCTTGCGCTTCATCGGGTTGCCCGAGCGCTGCTTGCCCTTGGCCTGCTTCTGCTTCTTCTTGGTGCGGCCGGGGCCGCCGCCCATGCCGGGCATCCCGGGCATGCCCGGCATACCGCCGCCCTGGGCCATGCGGGACATCATCTTGCGCGCCTCGAAGAACCGCTCGACCAGGCCCTTGACCGCGCTGACCTCCACACCCGAGCCCTTGGCGATCCGGGCGCGGCGCGAGCCGTTGATGATCGTCGGCTCCTGGCGCTCGGCCGGGGTCATCGACTTGATGATGGCGGCGGTGCGGTCGACGTCCCGCTCGTCGAGGTTGTTGATCTGGTCCTTGATCTGGCCCATGCCGGGGAGCATGCCGAGCAGCTTGCTGATGCTGCCCATCTTGCGGACCTGCTCCATCTGGGCCAGGAAGTCGTCCAGGGTGAAGTCCTGGCCCTTCTTGGACGCCAGCTTGGAGGCCATCTTCTCGGCCTCTTCCTGGCTGAACGTCTTCTCCGCCTGCTCGATCAGGGTGAGCAGGTCACCCATGTCGAGGATGCGGGAGGCCATCCGGTCAGGGTGGAAGGCGTCGAAGTCGTCGAGCTTCTCGCCGTTCGACGCGAACATGATCGGCTTGCCGGTCACGGAGGCGATCGACAGGGCGGCACCACCGCGGGCGTCGCCGTCGAGCTTGGAGAGCACCACGCCGTCGAAGCCGACGCCGTCGCGGAAGGCCTCGGCGGTGTTGACCGCGTCCTGGCCGATCATCGCGTCGACGACGAAGAGGATCTCGTCGGGGCTGACGGCGTCGCGGATGTCCGCGGCCTGCCGCATCAGCTCCTGGTCGATACCGAGCCGGCCCGCGGTGTCCACGATCACGATGTCGTGCACCTTGGTCTTCGCGAACTCCATGGAGTCCTCGGCGACCTTGACCGGGTCGCCCACGCCGTTGCCCGGCTCGGGCGCGTAGACCGCGACGCCCGCGCGCTCGGCGACCACGCTCAGCTGGTTCACCGCGTTGGGCCGCTGGAGGTCGGCGGCGACGAGCAGCGGGGAGTGGCCCTGGTCCTTCAGCCACTTGCCGAGCTTTCCGGCGAGGGTGGTCTTACCGGCACCCTGGAGACCCGCGAGCATGATCACGGTGGGCGGGTTCTTGGCGAACCGCAGGCGGCGGGTCTCGCCGCCCAGGATCGTGACGAGTTCCTCGTTCACGATCTTCAGGACCTGCTGGGCCGGGTTCAGCGCCCGCGAGACCTCGGCGCCGAGCGCCCGCTCCTTGACGTTCTTGATGAAGGCCCGGACGACCGGGAGGGCCACGTCGGCTTCGAGGAGCGCGATACGGATCTCGCGGGCGGTGGCGTCGATGTCGGCTTCGGACAGTCGGCCCTTGCCCCGCAGGTTCTTGAACGTCGCTGAGAGGCGATCGGAGAGAGTATCGAACACGGCGCTCGTCGGTCCTCAGGGGTCGGGGGCGATGGGAATCGCCCTCCAGGGTATCCGGCCGTACGCGGTGGGGTCTCCACCGCGTACGCGGGAGAGACGCACGGCACCTTCGCACCCGGGGTACGGGACGGCCGCATCCCGGGCACGGACCGGCCGGCCGGCGGGGCGCGCGTGCCGAAGACGGCCGGGGCGGAAGGGGCCGGGACGGGCGGGGAGCCGCGCGCGGCGTGCCCGTCCCGCGCAGCCGCTCCAGCCCGCGGCGGACAGAGCGGCGGGCTGCCGCGGGCGGGGGCCGCCGCTCACCCGGTCACGGACGCAGCGCCTCCTCCAGTGCGCGCGCCACCGACACGGCCTCCTCCGCCGGGAGGGGGGCTCCCCCGGTGCCGGTCACGTAGAAGGCGTCCACGGCGTTCGCACCGAGCGTGGAGACGTGCATGCTGCGCACGCGGACGTGCGCCTTCTCCAGCGCATGCCCGATCCGGTGCAGCAGGCCGGGCGCGTCATGGGCGCGGACCTCGATGACCGTGGCGTGCCGGGAGGCGGCCGGGGCGACCGCCACCCGCGCCGGCGGGGCGACGGTGCCGCGGCGCCGGGGGTAGGCGGCGTCGCGTTCGGCGAGCCGCCCGGCGATGTCGAGGGAGCCGTCCAGGGCGCGGACGAGGTCGGCGCGCAGCCGGGCGGCCTGCGGCAGGGAGCCGTACTCGGCGGCGACCCGCCAGTTCAGGAGCAGCACCGAACCGGGGACCTCGTCGGGCAGGTCGAGGGCGCGCAGCCCGGCGGTGCGGACGGTGAGGCGGTGCATGGCGAGGACGCCGGCGACCGCGGGGAGCACGCCGGGCTGGTCGGGCACCGCGATGAGCAGTTCGACGCCGAGCGGCTCGGGGTCGTCCGGCACGGTGTCGCCGTCCGGGTCGACCGGCTCGGTCTGCGCGCGCAGGGCGAGGACGGGGCCGCCGGTGCGGAACGCCTCCATCGCGAGACGCTCCTGCTCGGCCGTGGGCGCCGCCGCCTCCGGCTCCTGCGGAGCGTCTCCGGCGAGCACGGCGGCGACGCGTTTGACCAGGTCGGCGACGAGTGAGCCGCGCCAGGACGACCAGGCGGCGGGTCCGGTGGCGAGGGCGTCCGACTCGGTGAGCGCGTGCAGCAGTTCGAGGGTGCCCTGCGATCCGACGGCCTCGGCGACCGACTTGACGGTGGCGGGGTCCTCCAGGTCGCGGCGGGTGGCGGTGTCGACGAGCAGCAGGTGGTGCCGTACGAGGGTGGCGAGCACGGCGACGTCGGCGCGGTCGAAGCCGATTCGGCCGGCCACGTCCCGGGCGATGATCTCGCCGGCCACCGAGTGGTCCCCCGGCCAGCCCTTGCCGATGTCGTGCAGCAGGGCGGCGACGAGGAGCAGGTCCGGGCGGCCGACGCGGCGGGTCAGCTCGGAGGCGCGGACGGCGGTCTCGATGAGGTGCCGGTCGACGGTCCAGATGTGCACGGCGTTGCGCTGCGGACGGCAGCGCACCCGCTCCCAGTCGGGCAGCATCCGGGTGATCAGCCCCTCGGCCTCCAGTGCCTCCCAGACCTCGACGGTCGGACGGCCCGAGCCGAGGAGGGTGACGAGCTGCTCGCGCGCCTCGGCGGGCCAGGGCGCGGGCAGCGGGCGGGTGGCGGCGGCGAGGCGCCGCACGGCGTGCAGGGAGAGCGGGAGGCCGGCCTGGGCGGCCGCGGCGGCGGCGCGCAGCGGCAGCACCGGGTCGCGGTCGGGTCGGGCGGCCCGTGCGAGCACGACCTCGCCGTCCATCTCGACCACGCCCTCGGCGAGCGGCGAGCGCTCCGCGGCGGGTTTGGAGCCGCCGAGCATGGCGCGCAGCCGGGGGCGCACGGCCCGGGACCGCAGCACCCGGCCCACCTCGCGCCAGGTGACGTCGCTGGCGTAGGAGACGACGCGGGCGGCCTCGTACACCTGGCGGAGCAGGGTGTCGGCGTCGAGCAGGCCCAGCTCGGCGGCGACCTGGTCCTGTTCCTGGAGGCTGAGGCGGTCGGTGGCGCGCCCGGTGGCGAGGTGCAGGGCGTCCCGGACGTCGAGGAGTCGGCGGCGGGCGTCGGCGAGTCCTTCGCGGGGCGCGTCCGCGAGCCAGGAGGCGGCGACGGCGCGCAGGGCGGTGGCGTCGCGCAGGCCGCCGCGCGCCTCCTTCAGGTCCGGTTCGAGGAGGTACTGCAGTTCGCCCTGGCGCTCGGCGCGCTCGGCGCAGAGTTCCTGGAGTTCGGGCAGCCGCTTGGGCGCCTGGTTGCGCCAGTCGGCGAGGATCGACGTGCGCAGTCCGGCGGTGAGGCCGAGGTCGCCGGCGAGGTGGCGGGCGTCCAGCAGGCCGAGCTGGACCTTGAGGTCCTCGCCGGCCGTCCTGCGGGCCTCGGCCGGGGTGCGGACGGAGTGGTCGAGGGCGAGCCCGAGGTCCCACACCGGGTACCACAGGCGGTCCGCGAGGGCGGCGACCCCGGCGCAGTCCCCGCCGTCGTGCAGGAGCAGCAGGTCGAGGTCGCTGCGCGGGGACAGCTCGCCGCGCCCGTAGCCGCCGACGGCGACCAGGGAGACACCGCGCATGCCCTCGGCCCCGGCGGTGAACAGCCCGGTCAGCCAGTCGTCGGTGAGGCCGGCGAGGGCCGTACGGCGCGGCGGCCCGGGCCGCGTCCCCTCCTGGAGGAGACGCAGCCGGGCCGCCGCGTAGCCGCTGGGTCCCGAGTCCTCTGCTTCCGTGCGTGTACCGGTACTCGTCACCCAGCGACTCCTGTCTTTCTTCCGCTTTCCTGCCGGCCGGCCGGTGCTCGGCCGGTCAGAGCGCGTCCGGGCCGCGCTCCCCGGTCCGGACCCGGACCGCCGACTCGACCGGGACGGACCACACCTTGCCGTCACCGATCTTGCCGGTGCGGGCCGCCTTCACCACGACGTCGATGAGCTGTTCGGCGTCGTCGTCCTCGGCCAGCACCTCGATACGGATCTTGGGCACGAGGTCCACGGTGTACTCGGCACCGCGGTAGACCTCGGTGTGTCCCCGCTGCCGACCGTAGCCGCTGGCCTCGGTGACCGTCAGTCCGTGCACTCCGAAGGCCTGGAGGGCCTCTTTGATCTCGTCGAGCCGGTGGGGCTTGACGACGGCGGTGATGAGCTTCATGCGTCCACCTTCTTGGCGTCCGTGTCGGCCGGGGCGGGCACGGCGGTCCGGGCGGCGGCGCCGCCGCCGGCGCCGCTGAAGTCGTATGCGGTCTCGGCGTGCTCGGCCTGGTCGATGCCGGTGATCTCCTCGTCCTCGCTCACCCGCATGCCGAGGGTCTTGTCGATGAGGAAGGCGAGGACGGCGGAGACGACCAGCGAGTAGCCGAGGACGGCGAAGACGCCGGCACACTGCTTCCAGAACTGGGCGAGGCCGCCGCCGTAGAAGAGTCCCTCGACGGTGGACTGGCCGTGGCCGCTGGCGAAGAAGCCGATCAGCAGGGAGCCGATGACACCGCCGACGAGGTGGACGCCGACGACGTCGAGCGAGTCGTCGTAGCCGAAGCGGTACTTCAGGCCCACCGCCATGGCGCACAGCACACCGGCGATGGCGCCGACCGCGATGGCGCCGAGCGGGGAGACCGCGCCGCCGGACGGGGTGATGGCGACCAGGCCGGCGACCGCGCCGGAGGCGGCGCCCAGCGTGGTGAACGCGCCGTGCCGGATCTTCTCGTAGGCGAGCCAGGCGAGCATGGCGGCGGCGGTGGCGATCTGGGTGTTGACGAACATCAGCGCGCCCACGCCGTCGTCGTTGCCGAGCCAGGAGCCGGCGTTGAAGCCGAACCAGCCGAACCACAGCAGGCCGGAGCCGAGCATCACCAGCGGGAGGCTGTGCGGGCGCATCGGGTCCTTCTTGAAGCCGACGCGCTTGCCGATGACGAGGATCACGCCGAGCGCCGCGGCACCCGCGTTGATGTGGACCGCCGTTCCGCCGGCGAAGTCGATCACGCCCAGGTCGAAGGCCCAGCCGCCGGCGCCCCAGACCCAGTGGGCGACCGGGAAGTAGACGACCGTGGCCCACAGCGTGATGAACAGCGACCACGCGGTGAACTTCACGCGGTCGGCGAGCGCGCCGCTGATCAGGGCGGGCGTGATGATCGCGAACATCAGCTGGAAGACCAGGAACACGAAGACGGGGATGTTGTAGCCGTCCCACAGCTCGGTCAGGCCGATGTTGCTGAGGCCGACCCAGTCCGAGGTCCAGCCGATGAAGGAACCCTTGTCCGTGCCGAAGGCGAGGGAGAAGCCGTACAGCACCCACAGGATGGTGACGATCCCCATGCTGATGAAGCTCATCATCAGCATGTTGAGGGTGCTCTTGACGCGGACCATGCCTCCGTAGAAGAAGGCGAGGCCGGGCGTCATGATGAGCACCAGGGCGGAACAGATGAGCATGAACCCCGTGTTGGCTGCAGAGAGTTTCGGTGCCTCTGCGGCAAGGGTGATGGCTGGTGCCATCGGCGTCTCCTCGTCGTTGGTACGGCCCCGTGCGGGCGAAGCCTGAGTGGGCGTGAGGGGTGGGCCGGTTATGCGCCACGAGATTGGCGCAGCGCGGTTTCCGTCGACGGCCCTCGATGTTTCGCACCCGTGACGAAGGCACCCCGCGTGTTACGCGTTCATGAACTGCCGGATTGCGGTCACGCCGATCGTTATCGTGGCGCAACCTTCCGCGGTGGCGGTCGCGACCCGCTGGCCGGCGGCCCGGGGGACGCCGGGCGGGGGACGCCGCGGGGGCTCGGGCGGGCAGGCGGGGCGGGCGGAGGGCCGGCCGCGGCGGGCCGTCCGATGACCTGGCACGGGGGAGCCGAGTCGGGCGTTTCGGGACGGCCGGCCGCGGCCGGGGCATGGGGTGGGGCCGCCGGGGCGGCCGGATTCAGACCGCTTCGGCGGTCTCGGGCAGGTCCACGGCCAGCTGGGCGGTGAGGTCGATGACGTCGGCCAGCTCACCGAAGTCGCGGACCGCGGTGTCGACCGTCTTTCGGATACGAGTGTTGACCCGCTCCGAGCGCACCTTCTTGCCGATCCTGAGGGCTTCCCGGGCCAGCTCCGTGCTCCGCTCGGGCTCGCGCTGGAGCAGGTGCACCGTGGCCATGCCGATGAGGTTGAGCGCGTAGGAGCGCTGGTGCTCGGGGTCCTTGCCGAAGCGGTCGACGGCCTCCTGCATCAGCGGCTCGGCCATGGACGCGTAGGTGGGGCTGCGGCCGGCCACGTAGGCGAGGTCGCGGTAGGAGTGCGAGTTCTCGCCGTACAGCTCGGCCCGGGAGAAGAAGCGGATCCAGTCGGGGTCCGGGTCGTCCCACTCGTCCACGTCGGCGAAGGTGTCCTCGGCCATCCGCACGGCCCGCTTGGTCTTGCCGGGCTGGCCCATGTTGGCGTAGGCGCGGGCCTCCATCGCATACAGCATCGCCTGGGTGCGCGGGCTCGCGCAGTCGCGGCTGCCGTACTGGGCGAGGTGGATCAGCTCCAGGGCGTCGTCGGGCCGGCCGAGGTGGATCATCTGGCGGCTCATGCTGGAGAGCACGTAGGAGCCGAGGGGCTTGTCGCCGGCCTCCTTGGCCGCGTGCAGGGCGAGCACGAAGTACTTCTGGGCGGTGGGCTGGAGTCCCACGTCGTAGCTCATCCAGCCGGCCAGTTCGGCGAGTTCGGCGGCGACCTTGAACAGGCGCCTGCCGGTGGCGGCCGGCTGCGGTTCCTGGAGCAGGTCGGTGACCTCGTGCAGCTGGCCGACGACGGCCTTGCGGCGCAGGCCGCCGCCGCACTGGGCGTCCCACTGGCGGAACATCACCGTGGTGGACTCCAGAAGGTCCAGCTCCGGCTTGGACAACCGCCCGCGGCGGGCCGGGAGGGCGGGCTCGGGCTCCTCCTGGTAGGCCGTCGACGTGGGCACGAGCCAGCGCTGCATGGGCTCGATCAGGGCGGGGCCGGCGGCGAGCGCGAGGGAGCTGCCGAGGAAGCCGCGCCGGGCCAGCATCAGGTCGCTGCGCGAGTACTCGCTGATCAGCGCGACGGTCTGGGGGCCGGTCCAGGGCAGGTCGACGCCGGCCACGGAGGGTGCCTGGTGCACGGCGCGCAGCCCGAGGTCCTCGACGGCGACGACACAGCCGAAACGCTCGGAGAACAGCTCGGAGAGGATGCGCGGGATGGGTTCCCGCGGGTTCTCCCCGTCCAGCCAGCGGCGGACCCGCGAGGTGTCGGTGGAGATGTGGTTCGCGCCCAACTGGCGGGCGCGGCGGTTCACTTGCCGCGCCAGTTCACCCTTGGACCAGCCGCTGCGCACGAACCACGAGCCGAGCAGCTCGTTGGGGCGCTTCTCAGCGTTCGTCCCGCCTCCGCCGTTGCCGCCCACTGGAACGCCCCCATCCCTGGAACCACTTGTCGCCGCTGTGCGCCCAAGCCCTATCAGAATGCCGGTAGGCACCGCCGCGCGTCCGCCGCTTCTCACCCTTCGAACGGGAAGCCGACTTGCCCTTGGCATAACCACGAGTGCGCCACCCCAAGGGCCTGTGCACTCAAAGTAATCCTACGATCACCCGTCCGGCCATGGCGTTCCGTGAAACGCCACCATTCGCCACCCCTTCGAATGAACTCCGCGTGCGCTGATCGCGATTCACTTGACACGGCACCACCGGGGACGGGCGGCACGGTGCACGCCGGGGCGCGGGGCGCCGGGCGCACCACCCCGTGTGCGACGGGGCGCCGCATGGAGCCCGCGACGGCGGGGCAGCCGGAAGCAGAGCGTGACATTCCGGCTCCTTCACGTAACCAGTGGTGCGTCGGACCCGTTGGAGGGGGCATGGGCTTCACGATCGGCAGCAGTCGGACGATGCGCGACATCCGGACCGGGACACGACGCCGCGGTCGCTCGTCGGAGTACACGGCCGTCGCCGAGTACACCGGTCTGTGGGGCTGGGACGTCGTCCCCGGCGCCCGCGCGGCGGCCGGCGCGTGCTCGTGCGGCCGGGGCGACTGCACGGCGCCCGGCGCGCACCCCCTGGCCTTCGCCCCCGCGATCCGGGCGGGCGCCACCCTGGACGAGGCCACCGGCGCGTGGGCGGAGTTCCCCGGCGCCGCCGTGATGCTTCCGGTCGGCCGCTCCTTCGACGTCATCGAGGTCGCCGAGACCGCCGGGCGCCACGCCCTGGTCCGCCTGGAGCGGATGGGGCTTCCGCTCGGACCGGTCGCCGCCACCCCGGACGGCCGGGCGCACTTCTTCGTCTCCCCCGGGTCCGCGGCCGACCTTCCCCGGCTGTTGTACCGGATGGGTTGGGACGACGCCTCCCTCGACCTGCACGGGCTCGGTCCCGGCGCCTTCGTGACCGCTCCGCCCTCCGACCGGGCCGGTCTCGGCCCGGTCCGCTGGCTGCGCGCCCCCGCCCTGGACTCGGCCACGAACCCGCCGCAGGCCCGCCTGCTCCTCGGCACGCTCGCCTACGTCGCCCACCGGTCCCGGGCCTGACCGGACCGCACCCGGGGCCGCGGCACCCGAGCCCGGCGTCCACCCCCGGTACGCCGAAGCGCCCGTCCCCGGGCGGGATGCCGGGCGGCGGGCGCTTCCTCGGGCGGCCGGCCGGTCAGTCGCCCACCAGGGCGTCGACGAACGCCTCCGGCTCGAACGGCGCCAGGTCGTCCGCGCCCTCGCCGAGCCCGACCAGCTTGACCGGGACGCCCAGCTCGCGCTGGACCGCGACGACGATGCCGCCCTTGGCCGTTCCGTCGAGCTTGGTCAGCACGATGCCCGTGATGTCGACGACCTCGGCGAACACGCGGGCCTGGATCAGCCCGTTCTGGCCGGTGGTGGCGTCGAGCACGAGCAGGACCTCGTCGAGCGGCGCGTGCTTCTCGACGACGCGCTTGACCTTCCCCAGCTCGTCCATCAGACCGGTCTTGGTGTGCAGCCGGCCGGCGGTGTCGATGAGGACGACGTCCGCGCCCTCCTCGATGCCCTCCTTGACCGCGTCGAACGCGATCGAGGCGGGGTCGCCGCCCTCGGGACCGCGGACGGTGCGGGCCCCGACCCGCTCGCCCCAGGTCTGCAACTGGTCGGCGGCGGCGGCACGGAAGGTGTCGGCCGCGCCCAGCACGACGTTCTTGCCGTCGGCGACGAGCACGCGCGCCAGCTTGCCGGTGGTGGTGGTCTTGCCGGTGCCGTTGACACCGACGACCATCACGATCCCCGGGGTGTCGAGGTTCGAGTCGGTCTTCACGGCGCGGTCGAACTCCGGGACGAGGAGCTGGAGCAGCTCCTCGCGCAGCAGCCCGCGCAGCTCCTCCGGGGTGCGGGTGCCGAGCACCCGGACCCGCTCGCGGAGCCGGTCGACGAGTTCCTGGGTGGGCTGCACGCCGACGTCCGCGGTGAGCAGCGTGTCCTCGATCTCCTCCCAGGTGTCCTCGTCGAGGTGCTCGCGCGAGAGGAGCGTGAGCAGCCCCTTGCCGAGCGCGTTCTGCGAGCGGGAGAGCCGGCCGCGCAGGCGCACCAGGCGGCCGGCGGTGGGCTCCGGGATCTCGATCGCGGGAGCCGGCGGGGGCTCCTCCACGACGACCGGCGTGTCCGCCGACCGGTCGGGGAGGTCCACTTCCTCTATCGTGCGGCGCGACTCGTCGCGCGGGGTCTCGGCCTCGTCGCCGACGTGCGGTTCGGCCGGCGGGGCGGTGATGTCGGGGGCGGACGGCGGCGGCGGGGGCAGCTGCTTGCGCCTGCGGCTGCCGATGACGAGTCCGCCGAGCGCGCCGATCACGACCACGGCGATGACTACAGCAAGGATGACGGTTTCCATAACGCCCCCAGTATCAGTCATGGCCCGCGCGCGGGGGATTTTCCCCCGCGCACACGAGGTCTTGTCGTTTCGTACGAGGACCGCCCTCCGGTTCCGGACGGAGCCGGGCGGGAGAGGCGGGCCGGGCCCGCGAACCGGACGGGCGCGGGGCGGGGAGCCCCGCGGCGAGACCGCGCCGCCCCGGCTCGGGCGACCTGACGGTCCGAGCCGGGGCGGTGGGTTCTTCACGTGAACGAGGAGAGGGGCAGCGGGGACTTGGCCCTTCTCCCCGAGTCTCGGGGCGGGGCGCCGGCGCCCGCGTGGACGGCGGCGCCCCCGGGGCGCTAGCCCATCTCCTCCAGGGTCTTGCCCTTCGTCTCCTTGACGAACTTGAGCACGAACGGGATGGAGAGCGCCGCGAAGATCGTGTAGATCACGTAGGTCGCGGAGAGGTTCCAGTCGGCCAGCGACGGGAAGCTCGCGGTGATGGCCCAGTTGGCGATCCACTGCGCGGAGGCGGCGACGCCGAGCGCGGCGGCGCGGATGCGGTTGGGGAACATCTCGCCGAGGAAGACCCAGACCACGACACCCCAGGAGAGGGCGAAGAAGAGGACGAAGACGTGGGCGGCGATCAGGGCGACCCAGCCCTGGGTGGCGGGCAGCTTGCCGTCGACCAGGTCGAAGGAGAAGGCCCACGCCTCCAGGCCGAGGCCGATGACCATGCCCACGGAGCCGATGATCGCCAGCGGCTTCCGGCCGATCCGGTCCACGAAGATCATGGCGATCACGGTGCCGATGATGTTGATGATCGACGTGGTGAACGAGTAGAAGAACGAGTCCGACGGGTTGACGCCGACCGACTGCCACAGCGTCGAGGAGTAGTAGAACGCGACGTTGATGCCGACGAACTGCTGGAAGACCGAGAGGCCGATGCCGACCCAGACGATCGGCTTGAAGAAGAAGGAGCCGCCGAGCAGGTCCTGGAAGGTCGACTTGTGCTCGCGCTTCATGGCGTGCTCGATCTCCGCGACGCGGGCGTCGAGGTCGACCCCGTCGCCCTCGACCTCGTCGAGCACCTCGCGGGCGCGGTCGTAGCGGCCGACGGAGATCAGGAAGCGCGGCGACTCGGGGATGACGAAGGAGAGCAGGCCGTAGAGGACGGCCGGGATCACCATGACGCCGAGCATGACCTGCCATGCCTCGACCCCCAGCAGGCTGCCGCGCTGCTTGCCGTCGGCGGCGTTCAGGATGCCCCAGTTGACCAGCTGCGAGACGGCGATGCCGACGACGATCGCGGCCTGCTGGAAGGAGCCGAGCCGGCCGCGGTAGGCCGGCGGCGAGACCTCGGCGATGTAGGCGGGGCCGATGACGGACGCCATGCCGATGGCGAACCCGCCGATGATCCGCCAGAAGGCGAGGTCCCACAGCGCGAAGGGCAGCGCCGAGCCGATGGCGCTGACGGTGAACAGGACCGCGGACACCTGCATGCAGCGGATGCGGCCGATGCGGTCGGCCATCCGGCCGGCGGTCGCCGCGCCGATGGCGCAGCCGATCAGGGCGATGGCGATGACCTGGGCCAGGGCCGCGGAGCCGATGTCGTACCGGCTCCTGATCGCCTCGACGGCACCGTTGATCACGGCACTGTCGTAACCGAACAGGAATCCGCCCATCGCGGCGGCCGCCGCGATGAAGATGACATGCCCGAGATGCTCGGGAGGGGCCGACTTGGCTGCCGGCTGAGGTGCCTGCGCTGCGCTGGTCACGTAAAACTCCTCGGGCCACCGGCCTCGCTGCCGGGGGTGGGGGGCGAAACCCTTCGATGGTGGTACCAGTGGCGCACAACTTCACGCCGCCCACCACCTGAAGGTAAAAGCAACGTTGCAGAGACTATGCCTTCAAGTTTCGAAGTCAATACCTGCGTAACCATGAATCGCTTCCACCGTTCGGGGCCTTCAGTCTTCAAGAGTTGAACGAATGCCCCTCGTGCGGCTCAACACCGCCCTTCTGCCCCGGAAGCGTCCGGGGTAACTCCGTGGGCTCTACATGAATGTGATGATCGGAACACCGGCTCGCGTGATCGCTGGCGGGACCGGGATGTCCTCCCGGCGACGGTCGGCGGCCGCCCGTCCCGCGGAACCGCGCCCCGGTCCGCCCGGGTACGCCGACCGGGTGCCCCGGCCCGCTCGGAGCCCGGGCCCGGCCCGGCGACCGGCCGCCCGCGCCGGAGGACGTCAGCGCAGTCGCTGGCTGATGACCTTCGAGACCCCGTCGCCCTGCATGGACACGCCGTACAGCGCGTCGGCGACCTCCATCGTGCGCTTCTGGTGCGTGATCACGATCAGCTGCGAAGCCTCCTGGAGCTCCTGCATGATGCGGATCAGCCGCTGGAGGTTGGTGTCGTCCAGCGCGGCCTCGACCTCGTCCATCACGTAGAACGGGCTGGGGCGCGCCTTGAAGATCGACACCAGCAGCGCCACGGCCGTCAGCGACCGTTCACCACCGGAGAGCAGGCTGAGCCGCTTGACCTTCTTCCCCGGAGGCCGGGCCTCGACGTCGACGCCGGTGGTGAGCATGTTGTCGGGGTCGGTCAGCACGAGCCGACCGTCACCGCCCGGGAACAGCCGGCTGAACACGCCCTCGAACTCGCGCGCGGTGTCCCGGTACGCCTCGGTGAACACCTGCTCGACCCGCTCGTCGACCTCCTTGATCACCTGGAGGAGGTCGGCCCGCGTCCGCTTCAGGTCCTCCAGCTGCTCGCTGAGGAACTGGTGGCGCTCCTCCAGCGCGGCGAACTCCTCCAGGGCCAGCGGGTTGACCTTGCCGAGCTGCTGGTAGGCGCGCTCGGCCGCCTTGAGCCGTTTCTCCTGCTCGGCGCGGTGGAAGGGCCGCGGCCGGTTGCGCGGGTGCTCCGGGTCCTCGGGCAGTTCCTCGCCCTCGGCGGGCAGCGACGGCGGTACGGGCTGGTCGGGTCCGTAGTCCGCGACGAGCCCCGCCGGTTCGACGCCCAGCTCGTCGAGCGCCTTCGCCTCCAGCTGCTCCACCCGCATCCGCTTCTCGGCGCCCAGCACCTCCCCGCGGTGCACCGAGTCGGTGAGCTTGTCCAGCTCCGCCTTGAGATCGCGGCCGCGCCCGCGCGCGGCGACGAGTTCCTGCTCGCGCTCGGCCTTGGCCCGGTCGGCGGCCGTCCGCTCCTCGTCGGCCCGCCCGAGCGAGACCTCGACATGGGCGAGCAGCTGGCGCGCTCCGGACCCGACCGCCCCGGCGACGGCGGCCTCGTGGCGCAGCCGGGCCCGCCGCTGCTCGGCCCGTGCCCGCGCCTCGCGTTCGGCGCGCGCGGCACGGTCCAGCGAGTCGGCCCGGCCGGCCAGCCCCTTGACCCGCTCCTCGTGCGTCCGCACCTGGAGCCGGGCCTCCATCTCTGTCTGCCGGGCGTTGGCCCCGTCGGCGGCGAGCCGGTCGCGGGCCGCGGTGTCCGGTTCCTCCTCGACGGGCGTCTCCTCGGCCACGGCGAGCCGTTCGGCCAGCTCCTCCGCGTCCTCCAGCGCCCGGTCCAGGGCCTCCTGGGCACGTGCGGCGGCCGCGGTGCTCCGCTCCGCCTCTCCCGCCGCCCCCCGCGCCTGCCCGGCCAGCCGGCCGAGTTGCTGCGCGACGGACGACTTCTCCCGCTCGGCGGCCCGCCGCCGCTCCCCCAGCTCCTCGACGAGGGCGGCCCGACGGGTGCGCTCGTCGGCGGCGAGCCGCTGCGCCTCGGTCAGCTCGTCGCAGCGCACGGCCAGTTCCTCCAGCTCGGCCGCCGCCTCGTCCACCGACGCCTGCACTTCGAGGAGGCTGGGCGCGCCGGCGGACCCGCCGTGCGCGAAGTGCGCGCCGAGCAGGTCGCCCTCGGCGGTCACGGCGGTGAGGTCGGGCCGCGCGTAGACGAGGTCCTCGGCGTCCTCCAGCGTCCCGACGACGACGATCCCGCGCAGCAGCCGCCGCACCGCGGGCATCAGCTCGGCGGGGCCGCGCACGAGGTCGGCGGCGTACCGCACCGCGTCGGCAGGCCCCCGGTCCTCCTCCGCCTCCCGCCGGGGTTCCTCGGGGGCGCCGGCGAGGAGGAGGGAGGCCCGGCCCGCGTCCTGCTTGCGCAGCAGGCGGATGGCCTCGGCGGCCGAGGCGGGTGTGCCGACGGCGACGGCGTCGGCGGCCGCGCCGAAGGCGGCGGCGAGCGGCACCTCGAAACCGGGGGTCACCGACAGCAGCTCGGCGGCGGGGCCGAGCAGGCCGGACAGCCGGTCGCGGGCACCGAGCAGGACGCCCGTGCCGTCCTTGCGCCGCAGGCCCAGGGCGAGCGCCTCGTGGCGGGCCCGGGTTGCGGCGCGACGGCGTTCGGCCGCGGTGGCCGCCTCGCGGGCGGCGCCCAGGGCGGCCTCCGCGTCGGACAGCGCCCCTCTGGCCGCCTCGTGCTGTTCGGTGAGCTCGGCGTCGCCCGCGTCGAGCCCGTCGACCTCGGCCTTCAGCTGCTCGTACTCCTCCTGGGCGGCGACCGCGCGCTCGCGGGCCTCGTCCCGGGCGGCGGCGAGCCGGTCGATCTCGGCCTGCGCGGACGCGGCGCGCGAACGGGCGGCGTTCACCTGGCCGTTGAGGCGGGCGAGGCCCTCGCGGCGGTCGGCGATGGCACGGGCCACGTCCTTGAGCCGGCGCTCCTCCAGGGTGAGTTCCCGCTCCAGGTCGGCGCGGTGCGCGGCGGTGTCCTCCAGCGCCCGTTCGGCCGCTTCCAGGGCCGCTTCGAGTTCGGCCTCCTGCTCCCGGACGCGGGCGGCCTCGCGCTCCATGTCCTCGGGGTCGCGTCCGCGCCGCTCCTCCCCGGGCGCCGACGTGGCGCTCTTGACGCGCGCGTCGGCCAGCGAGACCGTGCCGCGCACCCGCTCGGCGAGCTGCGACAGGTCGTACCAGGTCTGCTGGGCGCGCTGGAGGCGCGGCGTCAGCTGCCTGACCTCGTCCTCCAGCAGGGCCTCGCGCTGGAGCGCCTTCCTCAGTTCGTCCTCCGCGGACTCCTTGCGTTCCTTCAGGACCGCCTCGTCGGCGATCTCGGCCTGGAGCGCGCCGCGGAGCCGGACGAGGTCGTCGGCGAGCAGCCGCAGCCGGGCGTCGCGCAGGTCGGCCTGGATGACGGCGGCGCGCCGCGCGACGGCCGCCTGCCGGCCGAGCGGCTTCAGCTGGCGGCGCAGTTCGTCGGTGAGGTCCTGGACGCGGGCGAGGTTCGCCTTCATCGCGTCCAGTTTGCGCAGCGCCTTCTCCTTGCGCTTGCGGTGCTTGAGGACGCCGGCCGCCTCCTCGATGAACGCGCGGCGGCCCATCGGGTCGGCGTGCAGGACCGAGTCGAGCTGGCCCTGTCCGACGATGACGTGCATCTCGCGGCCGATGCCGGAGTCGGAGAGCAGTTCCTGGATGTCCAGCAGCCGGCAGGTGTCGCCGTTGATCTGGTACTCGCTGCCGCCGTTGCGGAACATGATCCGCGTGATGGTGACCTCGGCGTAATCGATCGGCAGGGCGCCGTCGGAGTTGTCGATGGTGAGGGACACCTCGGCACGGCCGAGCGGGGGGCGCCCGGTGGTGCCGGCGAAGATGACGTCCTCCATCTTGCCGCCGCGCAGCGACTTCGCGCCCTGCTCGCCCATGACCCAGCTGAGCGCGTCCACCACGTTGGACTTGCCCGAACCGTTGGGGCCCACGACGCAGGTGATGCCCGGTTCGAACCGCAGCGTGGTCGCCGAGGCGAACGACTTGAACCCGCGCAGGGTCAGGGCCTTGAGGTGCACGCCGCCGGACTCTACCTTTCGGGCCCGGTCTCACTCCATGAACGCGCGGTTTCGCCGAGGAACGCGCAGGGCAGATCACACGGTGAAGGCACGGTGACGGTGGCGACACGGGCGGGGGCGACGAAGCCGCGGGATCGTTGGCCGCGGCCAAGAAAGAAGGGACGCCGAGGAGGCGTCCCTTGCACATCTGACAACTGAGCGGTTGATGGGAGCTGCCCGACCACTGCTGTCGTGGTGGTGCGGTACAGCGATCAGGTGAGCGCAGGCTCCGCCTGGGGTACGTCGATGCTCTCGAGAAGCGAGTCGTGAGAAGCGGCAGCCGCGAGCGCGTCGTTCTCGGCCTGGATCCGTACGAGCTCGGATTCCAGGTCCTGAACGCGCTGCTGGAGCCGTCGCATCTCGGCGATGAGTCGCGGGTCGGAACCGCCGACGTAACCGAGAAGCGCCTTTGCCATGATGGATGGTCCTCCACACTGAGTGACCGACCGAAGCGGTGTGGGTCGTGAGGGAATCGCACCCGCGATGCTTGACACTGCTGATGTCCTGCTGCCGTTCCACATGCCAAACAGCTAAGGTGCGCGGGGCTTTCAGAGTCTCACCAAAAAGTTTGACGGTCAACACGATCACGCCCCGTATCGGGGGGCAACCCGCTGTCGCGCGGCTCTGGAGCGGCTGCGCTGCGACTCCTGCGGGGCCCTCGGGGCGCTGAGATCACTGTTACCCCGCGAGCCTGCCACTTCGCGGCCTTCTTGGCAACCACCAGGCCGTTTCCCCTTCGGGCAGGTGCCCGGGGCATGCGCACGGGCGGTCCCGGGCGGCACCCGGCCGCGGATCGTCAGCGGATCGCGAAGCCGTCGTAGATCCCCCGGGGCGTGTCCCAGATCTCAGTGACGCCGTCCACCCGTCCGGGCGTGTCGTCCCCCTGGAGCCAGTCGAGCAGCCCCTGGCAGCCGTCGCGGGGCCCTTCCGCGACCACTTGGACGCGTCCGTCGTCCAAATTGAGAGCAAAGCCACTCAGCCCGCCGATCTCCAGAGCCCTGGCACGCGTGAACCAGCGGAAACCCACCCCTTGGACGCGCCCGCGTACCCACACGACCAGCCGCACAACCTCGTTCATGGCTGCACGCTAACCGGACAATGTCTCTCGGAGCACTTCCTCCCCCTGCGCCATGGGGTACCGTCCCCACCCAATGAGTCTCATAGGAAACTCACTCTTTCGAGTGAGGTTCCTCGGGAGATCGCCTGACGCAAGATCGAGGAAGGCCCAAGAGATGGGACGCCACCGACGCCACGCCGCCGGCCGCGCCGCCACCGGCCGCGCCACCACCGACCAGCACGGGGCCGACACGCAGACCTACGGTCCGGAGAACCTGTACGGCTACGCCGCCGTCGCCGATCTCCCGACCACGTCGTCCGCCCGCTCGCACCGCAAGAAGAAGGGTGTGACCCCGGTACGCACCGGCCTGCTCGGTGTCTCCGCGGCGGTGGCCCTCGGCACCGTGGCCGTCGCGGCGGGTGTGCTGCCGGGCAGCGACAACTACGCCCTCGGCGGTGGCGGAGGCCAGAGCTCCGACAAGGTGCAGGCCGCGAGTTCCCCGTCCGGCCTGGAGACCCAGCAGGGCGGCACGTCGGGCAGCGCCGAGGCGCGTGAGGACGGCACGGCGACGAGCCGGGACGCCCACCGCGCGGCCACCCCGTCGGCGGCGCCTTCCTCCGCGTCCCCCTCGGAGGCTCCCACGAAGACGCCGTCGGAGAAGACGAAGAAGCCGAGCGCCCAGCCGAGCGAGGCGTCCAAGGCCCCCGCGGCCCCGAAGCCCTCCAAGACCGCGACGAAGGCACCGGCGCCCAAGGCCCCGGTGACGGTGTCCGCGGAGACGGCCGCCGAGGCCGAGGTGCTCAAGCTCGTCAACGACGAGCGGGCGAAGGTGGGCTGCAGCCCGGTGTCGGCGAACAGCGCCCTGGCGGATCTGGCGCAGTCCTTCAGCGAGGACATGGCGGCCCGTGACTTCTTCGACCACACCGACCCGAGCGGGCTGAGCCCGTGGGACCGCGCGGCGAAGGCGGGCGTCACCGGCCTCGGCGGCGAGAACATAGCCCGCGGCCAGACCACCGCCGAAGCGGTCATGGAAGCCTGGATGAACAGCCCCGGCCACCGCGCGAACATCCTGAACTGCGACTTCAAGACCCTCGGCGTCGGAGCCCACTTCGGCTCGGGCGGCCCTTGGTGGACGCAGGACTTCGGCTACTGAGGTCCCCCGAGACCCCATCGGCGTTTTGACCCTGCGCCCGCTCGCCCCGGGCGTACCGGATGCGAGGGGGCGGCACTCCCCCGGCCTGCGACGGGTCGCCCTCCGACGCCGCGTACCCGGCGGGCCGCTCGGGCCGTGGGAGGCGGGCCGGCTCTGCCGGTGCGGGGCCTCTGCTCGGGGGAGGTAGCGCCACCCTGGGGTTAGCGCACTCTCCTGGGAAGCGCTGTTTCTGCGTATGCTGCCGGTATGGATACCGTCGTCCCCGCCGCCCAGCGTTCCGACAGCAGCCCGTGCCCGGACGGCGACGACCTCGCGTTCAACGTCTTCGCACGCGACTGCCCGTCGCGGGTCACGCTGGAGCACGTCACCGGCCGGTGGGGAGCGCTGACGCTGGGCGCCCTGCGCGACGGCTCCGTGCGCTTCAACGAACTGCGCCGCCGGGTCGACGGTGTGAGCGAGAAGATGCTGTCCCAGACACTGCACGCGCTGGAGCGCGACGGTCTGGTGCATCGCGACGCGCAGCCGACCAATCCGCCGCGCGTCGACTACAGCCTGACTCCGCTCGGCCGCCGGGTCGCCGAACGCCTGCTGGCCCTCATCACGTGCGTGGAGGGCGCCATGGACGAGGTCCTGGAGTCCCGCACACGCTACGACGCCGCTCGCGAGGCGTAGGGGACGCGGTCCGGGGGACGCGGAAGCGCTCCCGGTCGCGGAGGGCGCGGACTCGTGCTCGTGCTCGTGCTCGGACTGGGACTGGGACTGGGACGCGGACCGGGACTCGGCAGACGGGAAACCGGTAAGCGCGAGCCACCCGGCGCGGTGCGGAACGCCTGACCGGCCCCACGGAATACCGGCCCACAAAAAGCTCCTGCCCTATGCGGAATCCCGCCCGGCGGCCTTCGGGCCGACCCGGTGGCCCGGGCCGCCGTGTCGCCGGCGCATCGGCGGTACGCAGCGGCAGCGGCCGGTGGGACCGCACCGGTGGCGGCGTCCTCGGTCCGCCGGGGCACGCTCGGTGATCCGGTCGGGGTGAGCGGTCCGCCTGCCGATCCGCCCCGAGGTGCACGACCACCCTGCCGATCCGGCCCGAGCCGCACGACCGTCCCGCCCCTCCGAACCGAGCCGCACGACCGTCCCGTTGATTCGGTCCGCGTCGAAGGCGGGGCCCTACCGGCCGGTGTCCGGGCGGGGCGGTCGTTGGCAGCGGGGGCAGAAGTAGCTGGAGCGGTTCATCCAGGCGCGGCGTCGCATCGGCGTCCCGCAGCGGCGGCACGGCTCGCCCTCCCGCCCGTAGGCGTCGAGCGAGCGGTCGAAGTAGCCGGACTCGCCGTTCACGTTGACGTACAGGCTGTCGAAGCTGGTGCCGCCGGCGGCCAGCGCGTCGTTCATGACGTCGCGGACGTGGCCGAGGAGTTCGGCGGTCCGGGGCCGGGTCATGGTGGCGGTGGGCCGTTCGTAGTGCAGCTTCGAGCGCCAGAGGGCCTCGTCCGCGTAGATGTTCCCGACACCGCTGATCAGCGACTGGTCGAGCAGGGCGCGCTTGATCGTGGTGCGGCGGCCGCGGAGGGCCGTGGGGAAGGCGTCGTCGTCGAAGAGCGGGTCGAGCGGATCGCGGGCGATGTGCGCGATGACGTCGGGGAGGCCGTCCGCGGTGTTCTCGTGGAGGGAGAGCCCACCGAAGGTCCGCTGATCGACGAAGCGCAGTTCGGTGCCGAGTGCATCCTGGAAGCGGAAGCGGATCCGCAGGTGCTTCTCCTCCACGGCCTGCTCGGGCTGCACCAGGAGCTGACCGCTCATGCCGAGGTGCGCGAGCACGGAGAACGGGGAGTCGTCGAGCGGCAGCCACAGGTACTTGCCGCGCCGCATCGCGGGGCCGATCCGCTGCCCGGTGAGCGACGCGGTGAAGCCCTCGGGGCCGGCCAAGTGCCGCCGTACGGCGCGCGGATGACGCACCTCGACGTCCCTGACGACCCGTCCGGACACCCAGCGCTCCAGGCCCCGGCGCACGACTTCGACCTCGGGCAACTCGGGCACGGGACTCCTCGGGAAGGGCGGTCTGAGGGTGTTGCCGGAAGCGTACATCGCACGCCGTGGGCGCCGGCGACGAGGAGTCGGCCCGGCCCTCCCGGCACCCGGCGGGGAGGGTGACGAGACCGGTGTCGCGCCCCATCGCGTCGACCCGCCGTCCGGTCTCCGGGCCGCCGCGTGCCGGGGCCGGCGGCTCCCGCTCGCTCGGCGAGTCCGCGGTGGACGCCGCCCCCGCGGACGGGACAGCCTTGGCCCGTCCCTGCGGCTCCCACTCCCCCCGACCCGCCCACAGCCGACGACCCCACGGACGCAACACCCCCGGCCCACCCCGGCAACTCCCACTCCCTCGACCCGCCCACAGCCGACGGCCCGCAGACGGGACACCCCTGGCACGCCCGTCCCGGCGGCTTACGGCCCGCACCGGCCCGCGCGCTCCGCGCCCTGCGGACACCCTGGCCCCCCACGGCACGAACCCCGCCGCTGCGCTGACGCGCTGCGACGGGGTCCGGTCGTGCGGTGGTGCGGGTGAAGGATCAGGCCGTGGCCGGGTCGGTGCTCGGGGCCGCTGGGCTGTCGGTGGCCCCTTCGGCGTCCTGGGCCGCGTGGTGGGCGGCACGAGCCGCCTGCTCCGCGGCCTGGGCCGACTTCGCGCGCTCGTCCGCGGCGGAGCGGATGGCACGCCACGCGGACTCCGCGGCCTGCTGCTCCGCCTCCTTCTTGCTGCGGCCGGTGCCGGTGCCGTACGAGACGCCTCCGACGCGGGCGGCAGCAGTAAAGGTCTTCTCGTGGTCGGGGCCGGTCTCCGTGACGAGGTACTCGGGAACGCCGAGTCCCTCGGTCGCGGTGAGCTCCTGGAGGCTGGTCTTCCAGTCCAGGCCGGCACCGAGGTTCGAGGACTTCTCGATCAGCGGGTCGAAGAGCCGGTGGACGAGTTCGCCCGCGGCCTCCAGCCCCTGGTCGAGATAGACAGCGCCGATCACCGCTTCGAGGGTGTCGGCGAGGATGGACGCCTTGTCCCGGCCTCCCGTGCCTTCCTCGCCCCGGCCGAGCCGGATGAAGGAGCCGAGTTCGAGGCCGCGGGCCACCTCCGCCAGCGCACGAGAATTGACCACCGCGGCCCGCAGCTTGGCCAGTTGGCCCTCGGGCAGGTCGGGGTGGGTGCGGTACAGCGTGTCCGTGACCACGAGCCCCAGCACGGAGTCCCCGAGGAACTCCAGGCGCTCGTTGGTCGGCAGACCGCCGTTCTCGTACGCGTAGGAACGGTGGGTCAGCGCACGCACCAGAAGGGCGGACTCGAGCTTGTAGCCGAGCCGCCCTTCCAGAAGCGTGTGGGACGAGGCTGTGTTGTCCGCCTTTTTCTTGGCGTTTGAGTCCGCCTTGGCGTCAGACATCAGACCTCTCACCAGCCGCTCAGACCTCGAGGACCTGGCGCTTGTTGTAGGTGCCGCAAGCCGGGCACGCGATGTGCTGCAGCTTGGGCTCGTGGCAGCGCTCGCACGCAACCAGGGTGGGGACCGCAGCCTTCCACTGCGACCGGCGGTGGCGCGTGTTGCTGCGCGACATCTTCCGCTTCGGAACAGCCACGGCTACTTCTCCTGCTTCTCGTCGACGCCAGACTCGGCGCCGCTCAACTCGTCCTTCTCGCCATCTTCGAGTGAACCGGCGAGTCCCTGCAGTGCCGCCCAACGGATGTCGACGGCGTCATGGTGGTGTTCCGGGTCGTCCGCGAGCCGGGCTCCGCACGTGGAGCACAGGCCCGGGCAGTCGTCCTGGCACACCGGCTGCATCGGCAGTGCGAGCACCACCGCATCACGCAGCACGGGTTCGAGGTCGAACAGGCCGTCCTCGAGGAAGAGCGTGTCCTCGTCGTCCTCGGCGTCGTCGGCCGGCTCCGCCTTGGGGCGGCCCCGGTCATCGGCGTCAGGGTACGAGAACATCTCCTGGAAGTCCGCTTCGAGCGCCTGCTCAAGCGGCTCCAGACACCTTACGCACTCCCCCTCGGCCGATGCACGGGCGGTGCCTGTGACAAGCACCCCTTCCATGACCGACTCCAGGCGGAGGTCGAGCTCCACCGGGGCGCCTTCCGGCACTCCGATGACACCCTGGATACCGAGATCGGCGGGTGCGTCGATCGTGCGGTTCAGGCGCTGGAGCGCGCCAGGACGCCGACCCAGCTCGTGCGTGTCGAACACGAGGGGGTTGCGGTGGTCGAGGCGGGCGTTCAGGGCCATTCCTGCTTTCGATCGTCGAGCTCAGAGGAACGCTGCCCCTGGTGTTTCGTGGGCAGCGCTGATCGCGGACGTGCACGCGACCGAACAGCCAGGATACTGGACCTTTCGCTCACGGCCCAATCCGGTGCCCCGCCCTCGCTCCGGACGGCCCGTGCACGGGCTCCCGCAGGGCGCTCAGTGGCCGCCGCGTCCCTGCTCGTAGGCCCTGAGCTGCTCGGCGCTGATCATGCCGGTGTCGAAGAGGCTGGTCTCGTCGAGCGCCTGCGCCTGCTGCTCCTGGCCGTGCCCCGGCTGCTGGTACCCCTGCTGCTGGTTCGGGTCGTAGGCCGGCTGCTGGTCGTAGCCCTGCTGCCCGTACGTCGCGTACGGGTCGGCCTGCTGGTAGCCGTAGGGGTCCTGCTGCCCCCCGTACTGCTGCTGGTAGCCGTACGGATCGTCCTGCTGGTGCTGGTAGGCGTACGCCTCCTGCTGCCGGCCGTACGACGGCTGCCGGACCGGCGCCTCGGGGGCGGGAGCGGGTTGTTCGGGTTCGGTCCCGGCGAGTTCGGCGAGGCCGGCCAGGTAGTCGGAGTCGCTGGTGTGCAGGCCCGGCGTCCCGTCCTCGCCGAACGGGGTCAGGTCGCCGAGGTCGTCGCTGGCGATGCGGCCGTGCAACTTCTGCCGGCCGCGCCCCACGGCCTCCAGGGTCTTGGCCAGGACGGCCTCGAAGGCGCCGAGCTTGATGTCGACGTACTCGTCGGCGTTGCGGCGCAGGGTCTCCGGGTCGTGGCTGCGCTCGGGGGCGTCCTCGTCCTCGTATCCCTGTTCGTCCAGGCCCGGACCGGTGCCGAGGAGCTTCTCGCGCCCGCGGCCGACGGAACCCAGGGTCTTGGTGAGGACGACCTCGAAGTTGGCCAGCTTGGAGTCGACGTAGTCGTCGGCCTCGGCGCGGATCTCCTCGGCCTCCTGACGGGACTCGGCGAGGATGCGGTCCGCCTCGTTCTGCGAGCGGCGGGCGACCTCGGTGTCGGAGATCAGCGAGCCGCGCTCGGCGTGCGCGCTCTCGATGATCCGCTCGGCCTCCTGGCGGGCCTGCTCGACCATCTGCTCGCGGCCGCCGATGAGCTCCTGGGCCTGGGCGAGGGAGCCGGGCAGCGCCTGGCGCACCTCTTCGAGCATCGAGAGCAGCTCGGCGCGGTTGACCACGCACGACGCCGACATGGGCATGGACCGGGCGCCGCCGACCGCGGCGACGATCTCATCGAGCTTCTTCTGCACGTCCACCGTGTGCTCGCCACTCTCTACAGCTGTGTTGGAGACGGACGGGTCGACTGTACGGCCACTGCCGCCCCGCCCGACACCGGGTGACGCCCCGTCAGGCGGTCAGTGCCTGCCGAGCCGCTCGGTGAGCTGCTCCAGGACCACCGGCGGCACCAGGTGACTGATGTCCCCGCCCCACTGCGCGACTTCCTTCACCAGGGAGGACGACAGGAAGCTGTAGGTGGGGCTGGTGGGGATGAAGAGGGTCTCGACGCCCGAGAGTCCGTTGTTCATCTGGGCCATCTGGAGTTCGTAGTCGAAGTCGCTGACGGCGCGCAGGCCCTTGACGATGGCCGGGATGTCGCGCTGCTTGCAGTAGTCGACGAGGAGGCCGTGGTAGGCCTCGACCTGGACGTTGCCGAACTCGGCCGTGACCTCGCGGATCAGCTCGATCCGCTCGTCGACCGTGAACAGGCCCTTCTTCGACTGGTTGATCATCACCACGACGTGCACGACGTCGTACAGCGGGGAGGCGCGGGCGATGATGTCGAGGTGTCCGTTGGTGATGGGGTCGAAGGACCCGGGACATACGGCGCGGCGCAACAGTGGTTCCTCGCTCTCCGGTCCGGTCATCGTGCGTCTTCGCACGTAGAGGCGGCGCGACCGTACCAAAAGGTGCCCTCGCCGTAGCGACGGGCCCTGACGGCCTCGAAACCGTCCGGCCACGCGAACGCACCGCCTCTGGTGCTGCGCTCCACGGTGACGAGCGCGTCCGGCGCGAGCCAGCCCCCGGTCCGGAGTGTGAGCAGGATCTCGCGAAGATCGTCGTCCGGGACCGCGTACGGCGGGTCGAGGAAGACCAGCTCGTAGGGCCGGGCGGGCGGAGCGGTCCGGACGGTCTGTTCGGCTTTGCCCGCTCTGACCTCGGCGCCGGGCAGACCCAGTGCGCTCACGTTCTCCCGGATGATCCGGGCGGCGCGGGCGTCCGCCTCGACGAGCAGGGCGTGGCCGGCCCCGCGGCTGAGCGCCTCCAGGCCGACGGCGCCCGATCCGGCGTACAGGTCGAGGACGCGCTCGCCGTCCAGCGGGCCTCCGAGCAGGGACTGCCAGGTGGAGAAGAGTCCCTCGCGCGCGCGGTCGGAGGTGGGGCGGGTGCCGGTGCCGGGCGGAACGGCCAGACGGCGTCCGCCGGCCCGGCCGGCGATCACGCGGGTCATGAGGGTCCTTTGCGCTGGGGACGGATCGGTCGCTCCCAGTGTCTCAGCAGGCGGCCGGGGCCACCGCCGCTCAGCCCTTGTCCAGGTAGCTCTCGCGCTCCTCGTCGAGCAGCGCGTCCAGCGCGGTGCGCAGACCGGGCAGTCCGGTCAGCTCCGGGTCCGCGGCGACGACGGCGGTGGCCTCCTCGCGGGCCTCCGCGATGATCTCCTCGTCCTCGATGACGGCGAGCATGCGCAGGGAGGAGCGGACGCCCGACTGGGCCTGGCCGAGGACGTCGCCCTCGCGGCGCTCTTCGAGGTCGATGCGGGACAGCTCGAAGCCGTCGAGGGTGGCGGCCACCGCGTTGAGGCGGCGGCGGGCGGGGCTCGCCTCGGGCATCTCGGAGACCAGCAGGCAGAGCCCGGCCGCCGAGCCGCGGCCGACACGGCCGCGCAGCTGGTGCAGCTGGGAGACGCCGAAGCGGTCGGCGTCCATGATCACCATGGCGGTGGCGTTCGGCACGTTCACGCCGACCTCGATGACCGTGGTCGCGACGAGGACGTCCGTCTCGCCCGCGGCGAAACGGCGCATGACGGCGTCCTTGTCGTCGGGGTGCATCCTGCCGTGCAGCACCTCGGTCCGCAGACCGTGGAGCGGGCCCGCGGCGAGCTGGGCCGCGACGTCCAGGACGGCCAGCGGCGGGCGCTTCGCGGCGTCGTCCTCGGGTGAGGGCTTGCGGCCCTTCTTCGGGTCCTCCTCCTCGTCGCCGATGCGGGGGCAGACCACGTAGGCCTGGTGGCCGTTCTCCACCTCCTCGCGCACGCGCTCCCAGGCGCGGGCGAGGAAGTGGGGCTTGTCGGCCGCCGGGACGACGTGGCTGGCGATCGGGGAGCGCCCGGCGGGCAGTTGGTCGAGGACGGAGGTCTCCAGGTCGCCGAAGACGGTCATCGCCACGGTGCGCGGGATGGGGGTGGCGGTCATGACCAGCAGGTGCGGCGGCTGCTTGCCCTTGCCGCGCAGGGCGTCGCGCTGCTCGACGCCGAAGCGGTGCTGTTCGTCGACCACGACCAGGCCCAGGTCGTGGAAGCGGACCTTGTCCTCGATGAGCGCGTGGGTGCCGATGACGATGCCGGCCTCGCCGGTGACCAGGTCCAGCAGTGCCTGGCGGCGGGCCGCGGTCCCCATGGAGCCGGTGAGCAGCACGACCTTGGTCGCGTGCTCGGCGCCGCCGAGCATGCCGCCCTCGGCCAGCTCCCCCATCATCTCGGTGACGGACCGGTGGTGCTGCTGGGCGAGCACCTCGGTGGGCGCGAGCATCGCGGCCTGACCGCCCGCGTCGACCACGGCGAGCATGGCGCGCAGGGCGACCAGCGTCTTGCCGCTGCCCACCTCGCCCTGGAGCAGCCGGTGCATCGGGTGCTCGGTGGCGAGTCCGTCGAAGATCTCCTTCGAGACCTTCCGCTGGCCCTCGGTGAGGGTGAAGGGAAGCTCGGCGTCGAAGGCGGCGAGCATCCCGTCCGGGGCGGGGACACGGGCCACGGCGGGGAGTTGGGCGTCGGCGTGCCGGCGGCGGGCGAGGGCGACCTGGAGGACGAATGCCTCGTCCCACTTGAGGCGGGCGCGGGCGTCGTCGACGTCCGCCTTGGTGTGCGGGCGGTGGATCTTGAGGAGGGCCTCGGGGAGGCCGACCAGGCCGCGGCCGTCCCGCAGCGCGTCCGGGAGGGGGTCGACGGCCTCCTGGGCGCTCGGCAGGACGGTCTGCACGGACTTGGCGATCTTCCAGGACTCCAGCTTGGCGGTGGCCGGGTAGATCGGGATGAGGGCGCCGGCCCAGCTGTCGACGCTCTCCGCCGCGTCGCCGGCCTCGCCGGTGAGCAGCTCGTAGGCCGGGTGGGCCAGCTGGAGGCGGCGGTTGAAGACGGAGACCTTGCCGGAGAACATGGCGCGGGTGCCGGGCAGCAGCTCCTTGTGCGGCTTGTGCACACCGTGCCCGAAGAAGACCAGTTGGAGGCGGCCCATGCCGTCCGTGATGGTGACCTCCAGGCGCTGGCCCTTGCCCCGGGGGGCCTTGGCGGAGGCGAAGGTGTGCAGGCGCGCGTCGGCGACCTGGGCGACCACCGTCACGTGTTCGTCCAGGGGGAGGTCCGCGAGGTGGGTGAGCTGCCCGCGCTCCTCGTATCTGCGGGGGTAGTGGTGCAGCAGGTCGCCGACGGTGTGCAGGCCGAGGTGCTCGGCCATCACCTTCGCGGTGGCGGCACCGAGCGACTTCTTGAGGGGTTCATCGAGCACGGGCACGGGATCCATTGCACACCACGCCACCGACATTGCCGCAGACGCCCGGGGAATCCGCTGGTCGGACGGCTCGTTCGGGGCCTAGGATGGCGCGCTCCGGCCCGCTCGCGGTCACCGTCCCCGGGACCGCCCGACCCCGCGCCGTCGCACGTCCCCCCACCGGCGCAGCGACGATGGACTCCCAGACTTCTCAGCCTTCCCAGGCCTCTCCGTCTCCTCACACGTTCCAGGTGGACCTGCGCGGTCTGGTCGACCTGCTCTCCCATCACCTGTACTCCAGTCCCAAGGTCTATCTGCGCGAGCTGCTGCAGAACGCCGTGGACGCGAT
Organism: Streptomyces sp. NPDC048566; assembly: GCF_043199735.1. Classification (NCBI taxonomy): domain Bacteria; kingdom Bacillati; phylum Actinomycetota; class Actinomycetes; order Kitasatosporales; family Streptomycetaceae; genus Streptomyces; species Streptomyces sp. NPDC048566. The sequence goes on along the minus strand of NZ_JBICWL010000013.1, from coordinate 33,736 downwards.
CACCGCGCGCCGCGCCGAGCAGCCGGACGCGCCCGCCACCGTGCGGCTGCGGGCCGAGGGCGGCACGCTGCGCGTGGAGGACTCGGGCATCGGGCTGACCGAGTCCGACGTGCACGACCTGCTCGCGACGATCGGCCGCAGCTCCAAGCGGGGCGACGCTCTGGAGGCGGCCCGTTCGGACTTCCTCGGCCAGTTCGGCATCGGGCTGCTGGCGTGTTTCGTGGTCGCCGAGCGCATCCGGGTGGTCAGCCGCAGCGCGCGGACGCCGGACGCCGCGCCGATCGAGTGGACGGCGGCCGACGACGGCTCGTACACCGTGCGCACGCTGCCGCACGCGGCGCGCACCGAGCCGGGCACCACCGTGTACCTGACGGCGCGGGCCGGCGCCGGCGAGTGGCTGAGTCCGGAGCGGGTCGGGGCGCTGGCGCGGGACTTCGGGGCACTGCTGCCCTACGACGTACGGGTGGGCGACGAGCCGGTCGCCGAACTGCCCGCGCCCTGGGACCGCTCCTATCCGAGCCCGGCCGCCCGCCGGGTGGCGCTGGCCCGGCACTGCCACGAGCTGTTCGGCTTCACGCCGCTGGACTCCATCGACCTGGACGTGCCGCTGGCCGGCGTCCGGGGCGTGGCCTACGTGCTGCCGTCCGCGGTCAGCCCGGCCCGGCGCGCGGGCCACCGGGTGCACCTGAAGGGCATGCTGCTCACCGAGCGGGCCGAACAACTGCTGCCCGACTGGGCGTTCTTCGTGCGCTGCGTCCTGGACACGGACAGTCTGCGGCCCACCGCGTCCCGCGAGTCGCTGTACGAGGACGAGACCCTCGCGGCCGTCCGGGAGGCGCTGGGCGAGCGCGTACGGTCCTGGCTGACCGGGCTCGCGGCGGGCGACCCGGAGCGGCTGGCCGCGTTCCTCGCGGTGCACCACCTCGGGGTGAAGTCGCTGGCGCGGCACGACACGGAGATGCTGCGCACGATGCTGCCGTGGCTGCCGTTCGAGACGACCGACGGCCGGCTGTCGCTGGAGGAGTTCGCGCAGCGCCACCCGGTGGTGCACTTCACCCGGACGGTGGAGGAGTACCGGCAGGTCGCGCCGATCGCGTCCGCCCAGGGCGTCGGGGTGGTCAACGGCGGCTACACCTACGACAGCGAGCTCGTCGAGGCGCTGCCGTCGGTCCGCCCCGGCACGGTGGTCTCGGAGCTGGACGCGGACACCGTGACCGCCCACCTGGACCTGGTGGACCCGGCCGAGGAGCTGGCCCTGTCGGCGTTCCTGACGGCCGCGCGCGACCGGCTCGACCCGCTGGGCTGCGACGTCGTCCTGCGGTCCTTCCACCCGCTGTCGGTGCCCGCGCTGCACCTGGACGACCGGGCGGCCCGGCACGAGCAGGCCCGCGCCGAGGCCGAGGAGCTGGCCGACGACCTGTGGGCGGGCATCCTCGGCTCGCTGCGGGACAGCGCGCCGCGCGCCCGGCTGGTCCTCAACCACCTCAATCCGCTGATCCGGCGCATCGGCGCGCTCGGCGACCCCGATCTCGTCGGCACCGCCACGGAGTCCCTCTACGGGCAGGCCCTGCTGATGGCCCGGCGCCCGCTGCGGCCGGCCGACTCCGCACTCCTGAACCGCGCGTTCATCGGCCTGCTGGAGTGGGCCACCCACACCGACCCCCAAGAGGACGGCCACCGATGACCCCGACCGCGGACTTCGACGCACTGCGCCGGGCGATGGCGGACAACCAGGACCGTCCGGAGGGGCCCGACCGCAACGCGCGCGCGGAGCAACTGCTGGTGGAGGCCGAGTCGCTGGGCATCCCGCTCGCCGTGATCGAGGCGCTCGGCCACCAGCTGAAGGTCTACAACTACAGCTCGGAGAAGGGCAAGATGTTCGTGCCCTTCGCCCGCCTGCTGCGCCTGTGGGACGAGCACCCCGAGGACTTCGACGCCTACGAGGTCCACTCCCTGCACTGGGTCTTCAAGTGGATGTCCGCCGGCATGCTGGACCAGCCGCACGTCCCGCTCGCCTCCATAGAGAAGTGGCTCGGCGAGATGGAGCACCGCTACCGACTCGCCGGCCACTCCGAACGGGCGGTGCGCAGCGCGGAGTTCAGTGTCGCGGCGCACCTGGGCGACCTGGCGCGCGCCGAGCGGGCGTACGGTGCCTGGCTCGCCGCCGACCGCGACTCCATGGCCGACTGCCACGCGTGCGAGCTGCACGCCCAGGGGTGGTGGCGGTCGATGCGGGGCGCGGACGCGGAGGCGCTGGAGCTGTGGGCGCCGGTGCTGGAGGGCGAGTACAGCTGCGCCCACGAGCCGCACACGGCGCTCGCGTCGTCCCTGCTGCCGCTGCTGCGTCTCGGGCGGGCCGAGGAGGCACGGGCCCACCACCTGCGGGGTTTCCGGCTGGTGCGCCCGATGGAGAGCATGCGCGGCGCGTACGCGGATCACGTGGAGTTCTGTGCCGTCACCGGCAACGAGGCGCGGGCGCTGGAACTGCTGGCGGAGCGCCCGGCGTACTTCACCGACTCCGGTGACCCGCGCAGCAAGCTGGACTTCCTGGCGGTGGTGGCGCTGGTGATGGACCGCCTGACCGCTCTGGGGCTCGGGGAGCGGGCGGTTCCCGGGCCGGCCGGGCGGGCGTGGACCGCGGCGGAACTCGCCGCGCACGCGCGCGGGGAGGCCCTGGAGCTGGCCGGGCGGTTCGACGCCCGCAACGGCACCTCCTCCGTCAGCGGACGCGCCCGCGCGCGGATGGACCAGCCGGCGCTCGTGGACCGGCTGCCGCTGGGCGTCCGGTCCGCCCGTCCCGCTCCGGGCGGGACGGGCGCGGCGCGGGCCGCGGGGAACGGCACCGGGCGTTCCGGTCCCGCCGGGGAGGGCGCGAGCGGCGCGCACCGCGAGGCGGGGCGAGGGGGTGCGGACACGCTGGACGCGCTGCTCACCCGGGCCCGCCGGCTCTCCGCGCGCCGGAGTCCGGACGCGGTGCCGGCGTGGGCCGCCGTCGCCGAGGCCGCCGGGGAGATCGTCCTGGACGTCCGGGACCGCGCCGAGATCGCCGACCACGCCGCGATGGGCCGGGGCCCCGAGGGCGCCGGCCTGTTCCTGCGGGCCGCCGAGCTGTACGCCGAGGCCGGCGACCCCGGCGAGGCGCTGGCGGCGCGGTCGCGTGCCGCGTACGTCCGGGCGCTGACCGGCGAGGCCGACGCGGCGCTCGCGATCGGCGAGGAGCTGCGCGAGCAGGTGCTCGCGCTGTTCGCCGGCGGCGGCACCGGGGTGGCCCAGACGGCGTCGGTGCTGGTGGGCCGGGCACGCACGCTGATGCACCGGGTGGAACTGGCGGAGGAGGCCGGTCAGACCGTCCCGCCCGGCGGCGCGGCCGCGCGGGACGACGTATCGGCCGCCGCCGCGGACGCGGCGCGGGAGCTGCTGGCCCTGACGGAGCCGCACGGCGGCGAGGACGTGACGGTCGCCTCACGGGGCGCCGAGGCGCACGCGATGCTCGGGGAGCTCGCCGGGCGGGCCGGGGACGGGGAGAGCGCGGTGGCCTCCCTCTCGCGGGCCGTCGAGGAGTTCGTGGCGGCGGGGCTCCCGTGGTTCGCGGTCGAGTACGACTCCCGGCTCGCCGGGATCGCCCTGCACCTGGGGGACGCGGAGCTGGCGGAGCGGTCGGCCCGTGCGGCGCTGGCGCACGGCGGGTCCACCCTGGAGCCGCTCGGTCACGCCCAGCTGCACCTGCGGCTGGCCGAGATCCTGGCGGAGACCGGGCAGCCGGCCCCCGCCGCCGAGCACGCGCTGGAGGCGGCGCACTGGGCGGACGAGGCGGGCGAGGCGGGCACGCTGGGCGCGTGGGCGCGTCACCAGCTCGGCGGGCTCCTGGTCCGCCGGGGCCGGTGGGCGGAGGCCGCCGAGGTACTGGAGTCGGCGCTGCCGGATCTCACGGACGCCCTGCACGGCGACGGCGCGATCGTGCAGACGCGCTGGTGGCTCGGCGACTGCCTGACGGAGCTGGGCGAGCACCGGGCGGCGGCCGAGCACTGGCTGCGGGCCGCGGACATCGCCCGGCACTGGCCGGAGCAGCGGGACCACGCCATGCTCGCGCATCTCGCCGCGGAGGCCCTCGGGCGGGCCGGGCTGCCGGACGAGGCGGACCGGGCGTACGCACGCGCCGGCGACCTGTGGCGGGCGCTGGGCAACGTGCACGGGCTGGTCCGGTCGCTCCGGGCGCGCGCCTGGTCGGCGTTCCGGCAGGACCGGGACCCGCGGGTGGCCAGGGAGCTGATGGAGAGCGCGCTCGCGGCCTGCGCGGCGGCGGGGGACGCGGACCCGCCGGCCGCCGGGCCGGCGCCGGACACCGGCGAGGCTGGGGAGGCGGAGCGGGCCCGTCGCCGGCTGCTCGCCGAACTGGGCCACACCCGGAGCCAGTTCGGGGACCTGATCGCCCGCGCCGTGCCGGAGGGCGCGGACGAGGAGGCCACGGGCGCCGCGTTCGAGGAGGCGCTCGGTCATCTCACCCGCGCCGGCGAGGCGTTCGCCCTGCTCGGGGAGGAGGCGCTCGATGCCCGTACCGGGGCCGAGCTGGCCGCCGCCGGGCTGGAGGCGGACCTCGGCCGGCCGGAGGCCGCGGCGGCCCGCGCGCGGGCCGTGCTCGACGTCTGCGACCGTCTGGACCGGGAGACCGCCGAGGCCCGCCGCACCGAGGCCGAGGAGATGCTGGAACTGCTGGAGCACCCGGACCGGGAGGTCTGAGCCGGGCGGTTCCGCCGTCCGGGCAGGTGATGCCGGCCCGCCTTCCCGGACGGCGGACCGGCACCGGCCGTCAGGACCCGCGAGGACCCGCCGGACCGGTCCCGGGACCACGCGCCGCCGTGCCGGCCCTGCCCGGGGTCTCCTCGGCCGCCTCGTGCGCCGCCCCGCCGCCCCGGGCGGTGGCCGTGTCCCCGTCGCGGATCGCCCGCGCGGCGCGGCGGAGTTCGGCGAGCACGCTGCGCACGGCCGCGCGGGCCCCTCGGTGGGCCCGTCGACCGGTGCCCCGCGTCCGAGGGCCGCGGAGTCGGCGGCCGGGTGACCTGCCCGCGGGCGGCGCCAAGCCCGGCTACTCGACGCCGATGAGCAGCAGCGATCCCTGCCGCCCGCCCCGGTAGACGACGGTGTCCACGGCCAGGTACGCCTCCCGCACCCGGGCTTCCAGACGGGCGGCGACCGCGTCGGGCGTCTCGTCGCCCAGGACCAGGGTGACCATCTCGCCCCCGGCGGCGAGCATGCGGTCGAGGACGGTCTCGGCCGTGGTGGTGAGGTCGGTCCCGATGACGGCCACGTCGCCGTCGATGAGGCCCAGGACGTCCCCGGCCTGGCAGATCCCGGCCATGGTCCAGGACTGCCGCTCCGCGAGGGCGACCTCGGCGTAGCGGGTGGCGCCCGCTGCCGAGGTCATGGCGACGACGTCCTCGTCGAAGCGGCGCTCCGGCTCGTGGACGGCGAGCGCCGCGATGCCCTGTACGGCGGAGCGGGTCGGGATGAGGGCGACCCGGACGCCCTCGGCGCGGGCCTGCTCGGCTGCCGCGGCGGCGGTGTGCCGCAGCTCGGCGTCGTTGGGCAGCAGCACCACCTCGTGCGCGTGGGCCCGCCGCACGGCCTGGACGATCTCGCCGCTGGCGGGCGGTTCCCCCGGCCGGGCGAGCACGGTGGTCGCGCCCGCCTCGGCGCAGAGCCCGGCCAGGCCCTCGCCGGGGACGACGGCCACGACGGCGCGCTGCGCCCGTTCCCGCGGCGGTCGCCCCGCTCCCCCGGCGTGGACGTCCCCGAGCCCGAAGTGGGTGATGCGGATGCGGTGCGGGCGTCCCGCCTCGACGCCCGCCTCGACGGCGGCGCCGGCGTCGTCGACGTGCACGTGGACGTTCCACAGGCCGTCGCCGCCGACCACCACGAGGGAGTCGCCGAGTCCGTCGAGGCGCTCGCGCAGCCGGTCGACGGCGGTGTCCGACGCCTCCAGCAGGTAGATCACCTCGAAGGCGGGCCCCGTTTCCGCGGCGTCCTCCTCGGCGCAGCCGCCGCTGCCGGCCTCGCCGGGCCCGTGCGGGCCGCCCGGCTCGGCCGGCCCGCACGCGCCGGCCGGGACCTCCGCCGCGGCGGAGGTGTACGGATGGCGGGCGCCCCCACCGGTGGCGGGCGCGGGCGCCTCCCCGGTGAACGTCTGCAGCAGGGCCCCCAGCAGCGTCACCAGTCCCCGCCCGCCCGCGTCGACCACACCGGCGCGCTCCAGGACGGCGAGCTGCCCGGTGGTCGCGGCGAGTGCGGTGCGCGCTCCCTCGTGGGCCGCCCGCGCCACGGCGGCGCAGTCCCCCGCGGCCCCGGAGGCCGCTTCGGCGGCGGCGCTCGCCACGCTGAGCACGGTGCCCTCCACAGGGTGGGCGACCGCCCGTCGCGCGGACTCGGCGGCCCGGCTCAGGGCCAGGCACAGCCCCGGGCCGTCGGCGTGCGGCGGCTCGCCCTCCTCCGCGAGGACCTGGGCCATGCCGCGCAGCAGCTGGGCGAGGATGGTCCCGGAGTTGCCCCGGGCGCCGATCAGGGCGCCGTGCGCCATGGCCCGCACGGCGTCGGCGAGGGACGGCGGCCGGGGGCCGTCGGCCATCGCGTGGCCCGCGAACACCGCCTCGACCGCGGCGGCGGCCGACTCCACCGTCAGGTACAGGTTGGTGCCCGTGTCCCCGTCCGCGACCGGATACACGTTGATCGCGTCGATCTCCTCGCGCGCGCGGCCCAGGGCCTCCAGCGCGAGCCCGCACCAGGTGCGTACCGCGAGAGCATCGAGTGTCTGCGGTCCCTGCGGCACCTGCGCCTCCTTGAGCTGCTGGACGTGGGACGCAGCGTAGACCCCGCGAGGGTTACCGCCGGTAGGTGACCCTGCCGGGGACGGGAGGGGCGGTGGCCGGTCCATGGTAGTTTCGTTCTCCGGACGCAGTCGTTGTATGCTGCTCCAGTTGCCCGATCCGCTCGGGCCATCCCCCTGGCACCGCCACTCAGATCCTCCGATCCTGATCCCGGCATGCCGGGATCAACCGTAAGTGCATCTGAAGTCTTTGGAGTGACCCGTGGCTGCCAACTGCGACGTCTGCGGCAAGGGGCCGGGCTTCGGCAACAACATCTCGCACTCGCACCGCCGTACGTCCCGTCGCTGGAACCCCAACATCCAGCGCGTCCGTACCGTGGTGGGCGGGACGCCGAAGCGCGTGAACGCTTGCACCTCGTGCATCAAGGCCGGCAAGGTCTCGCGCTGACAACCGCTAGCGCGCGGCCACTGCTGGTTCGCTTGCACTGAGCCCGTCCACCTCACGGTGGGCGGGTTTTTTGCTGCGCCCCCGCCCCCGCCGCCGCGCCGACTGAAGGGCTCCACAGCGGCGGGCCGCGGCCCGCGGCGGGACCGGTGGAACCCACGGTCCGCTCGCCGCTTCTCCGCCCCGCCCCTGGCCGCCGCGCCCCGCGCTCCGGCGGGACGGCCGACCGGGCGGGCCCCGACCCCCGGGCGCCTGCCGCCCCGATCGGGCCGGGCCGAAGGAGCACGCCGGGGACGCCCCGCCCCGAGCCCGGCCCGATCCGGACGAGCGCCGGGGCACTGCGTCACGGGCGTGCCGCGAGCGTCCCGGCTGCCGCGCGACGCCCTGCACGCACTCTCGCGGCGGACACCGCACGGCCCGCCCTCCGGGCGAACGACGGGACGTACGCAGCGCTCCCTAGGACTCGATGTCCCCGAAGTGGTCCCAGCCGGCCTTGCTCGTCCAGGGCGCGCCGTCCACGGTGACCTGGGCGGCGGCCGACGGGTTGAGGACCTCCCCGATGACCTTCCAGCGCGCGGGCAGCTTCACGTCCGGCGGGAACGTCGCCACGATCGCGTGGTCCTCCCCGCCGCTGAGCACCCACTGGAGGGGATCGACGCCGACGGCCTGCCCGATGTCGTTCATCTGCGACGGCACGTCGATGTCGCCGGAGCGCACGTCGATCCGCACCTTGCTCGCCTCGGCGATGTGCCCGAGGTCCGCGATCAGCCCGTCGCTCACGTCCGTCATCGAGGTCGCGCCGAGCCCGGCCGCCGCCGGACCCGCGTGGTAGGGCGGCTCGGGACGGCGGTGCGCCTCCACGAAGGCGCGCGGCGAACGGAACCCCCGGGAGAGCACCGCGAATCCGGCCGCCGACCAGCCGAGCCAGCCCGTGACGGCCACGACGTCGCCGGGCTGGGCGCCGGCCCGGGTGACGGGCTCGTGGTTGCGCAGGTCGCCGAGTGCCGTGATGGCCACCGTGATGGTCTCGCCCCGCACCACGTCCCCGCCGACCACGGCGGCGCCCGCGACCTGGCACTCGTCGCGCAGCCCGTCCATCAGCTCGGAGGGCCAGGTGGCCGGGAGGTCCGCGGGGACGACAAGGCCAAGCAGCAGCGCCGTCGGCACGGCCCCCATGGCGGCGATGTCCGCGAGGTTCTGCGCCGCGGCCTTGCGGCCCACGTCGTAGGCCGTGGACCAGTCGCGGCGGAAGTGCCGCCCCTCCAGCAGGATGTCGGTGCTCGCCACGACCCTGCGGTCCGGCGCTGCCACCACCGCGGCGTCGTCGCCGGGGCCGACCCGGACCGCCGGGGTGGTGGTAAGGCGCGAGGTGAGCTCTCGGATGAGCCCGAACTCCCCCAACTCGCCCACGGTGCCCTTCATGATCGTCGTGCTCCCTCTGTCGCTGCTCGTGCCCGGTAGCGAGCGGTGTCCGTACTCGGTACGGTCGAGTTGACCGTCAACTTGTGCCGTCCCTGCACCCCGGCGCGCAAGCCCCGGTCACCGCGGGTCTCCCCGTGGCGAGCGGCGACGCGATACCGTGGCGTTCCTTTTCCCCACATGATCCTCGTGGCCGCCCTGGAGGTTCCGTGGTACAGGCGTACATCCTGATCCAGACGGAGGTCGGCAAGGCGTCGACCGTCGCCGAGACGATCGGCAAGATCCCGGGGGTGATCCAGGCCGAGGACGTGACGGGGCCGTACGACGTGATCGTGCGGGCCCAGGCCGACACCGTGGACGAGCTGGGCCGCATGGTGGTCGCCAAGGTCCAGCAAGTGGACGGCATCACCCGCACCCTGACCTGCCCGGTCGTGCACCTGTAGCCCCCGTCTACCCTTGGCCGGTGAACTTCTTCCGCCACCGGCACGCCGCTCGCCCCGGGCTGCCCGTCATCGCGGTTCTGATCGCGGTGTCGGGCTGCTCCTCGGCAGACGACCACGCGTCCGTCGCGGTTCCGAGCCCGGGAGCGAAGGCGACCGAACTGTGCCGGAACCTGGACGAGGCGCTGCCGGGGACGTTGGACGGCCACAGCCGTGAGGACCCGGAGCCCCGGTCCGCGCTGACCGCGGGCTGGGGAAGCCCGGCGACGGCGATCATACTGCGCTGCGGTGTCGAACGGCCCGCGAAGATGACCGATCCGAAGGTGGCCGACGGCGACGACCCGACGGCGGTCGGCGGCGCGGTGAACGGCGTCGACTGGCTGATGGAGAAGCGGGACGACGGCTCCACTCGTCTGACCACCGCGCTGCGCCGGGCGTATGTGGAAGTCACGGTGCCCGAGGGCGCGGACGTCTCCGGTGTCCTGGTCGGACTCGCGGCATCCGTCAAGAAGGCGATCCCCGAGGGGATCGCCTTCTGACACGGGGGTACGGCGGACCGCTCAGCGCAGCCCGGTGGAGCGGCGCAGCGCCGCCTGGACGAGGCGGTCGACCAGTTCGGCGTAGTCGACGCCCGTCTCGCGCCACATGCGCGGGTACATCGAGATCGGCGTGAAGCCCGGCATGGTGTTGATCTCGTTGATGACGAACTCGCCGTCCTCGGTGAGGAAGAAGTCCGCGCGGACCAGGCCCTCGCAGGAGGCGGCGTCGAAGGCCTCGACGGCGAGCCGGCGGACCTCGGCGGTCTGCTCCTCGGTGAGCGGGGCGGGCACGATCCCGTCGGCCGAGTCGATGTACTTGGCCTCGAAGTCGTAGAAGGCGTGCGCCTGCACCGGCGGGATCTCGGCGGGGACCGAGGCGCGCGGACCGTCCTCGAACTCCAGCACCCCGCACTCGATCTCGCGGCCGCGCAGCAGCGCCTCCACGATGATCTTGGGGTCGTGGCGCCGGGCCTCCTCGATCGCCTCGTCCAGACCCGCGAGACCGTCGACCTTGGTGATGCCGAACGAGGAACCGGCGCGCGCGGGCTTCACGAACAGCGGCCAGCCGTGGTCCCCCGCGAAGTCGACGATCTTCTTGCGGACGGCGGAGGCGTCCTGCTGCCACTCGCGCGGCCGGATCACCACGTACGGGCCCACCTTGAGGCCGAACGAGGTGAACACCCGCTTCATGTAGTCCTTGTCCTGGCCGACGGCCGAGGCGAGCACGCCCGAGCCGACGTAGGGCACACCGGACAGCTCCAGCAGACCCTGGAGGGTGCCGTCCTCGCCGTACGGGCCGTGCAGCACCGGGAAGACGACGTCGACCTCGCCGAGCGCCTTGGGCACCGAACCGGGTTCGCTGTAGACGACCTCGCGGTTGGAGGGGTCGACGGGGAGCACCACGCCGCCCTCGGTGGACTCGGCGAGCTGCTCGACGCTCGGCTGCCGGCGGTCGACGATCGCCATGCGTTCCGGGTCGTCCGCGGTGAGCGCCCACCGGCCGTCCCGGGTGATGCCGATCGGCAGGACGTCGTACTTGGCCCGGTCGATGGCGCTCAGGACGGCGCCGGCCGTGACCACGGAGATCCCGTGTTCGGAGCTGCGGCCGCCGAAGACGACAGCCACACGCGGCTTGCGCTGCGGCTGCTCAGGGCTCTGGGGGAGGTTCTCGGTGCTCATATCGGGTTGAGAGTACCCGGTGGTAGGGCGGTGAGTCAGCGCCCCACGACGGCCGTTGCTCAGCGTCGCACCGGCCGTCGCGCAGCGTCGCCCGGCCGGCGGTGCGACGGGGCCGGTTCAGCGCCGTTCGGGCTTGGCGCTGCGCGACATGAGTTCCTTGAGCGCGACCACCGGGGGCTTGCCCTCGTGCACGATGCCGACGACGGTCTCGGTGATGGGCATGTCGACGCCGTGCCGACGCGCCAGGTCCAGCACGGACTCGCAGGACTTGACGCCCTCCGCGGTCTGCCGGGTGACCGCGATGGTCTCCTGGAGGGTCATGCCCCGGCCGAGGTTGAGGCCGAACGTGTGATTGCGGGAGAGCGGCGAGGAGCAGGTCGCGGCGAGGTCGCCGAGGCCCGCGAGCCCGGAGAACGTCATCGGGTCGGCGCCCATGACGAGCCCGAGTCGGGTCGTCTCGGCGAGACCGCGGGTGATGAGCGAGCCCTTGGCGTTGTCCCCGAGGCCCATGCCGTCGGCGATGCCGACCGCGAGGCCGATCACGTTCTTCACGGCTCCGCCGAGCTCGCACCCCACCACGTCGGTGATGGTGTACGGGCGGAAGTACGGGGTGTGGCAGGCGGCCTGGAGCCGGCGGGCCACCGACTCGTCCGGGCAGGCGACGACGGCCGCGGCGGGCATCCGCTGGGCGATCTCCTTGGCCAGGTTGGGCCCGGAGACGACGGCGACGCGGTCGGCGGGGACCTTCGCGACCTCCTCGATCACCTCGCTCATCCGCTTCACCGTGCCGAGTTCGACGCCCTTCATCAGGGACACGAGCACCGTGCCGGGCGCCAGCAGCGGCACCCACTCGGCGAGGTTGGCGCGCAGTGTCTGGGAGGGCACCGCGAGCACGGTGAAGTCGGCGCCGCGCGCGGCCTCGGCCGGATCGGCGGTGGCCCGGAGGTTCTCCGGGAGCTCGATGCCGGGGAGGTAGTCCGGGTTCATCCGGGTGGAGTTGACCGCCTCGGCGAGTTCGGGGCGGCGGGCCCACAGGGTGACGTCGCACCCCGCGTCGGCGAGCACCATCCCGAAGGCCGTGCCCCACGATCCGGTTCCGAAGACGGCCGCCCTGACCGGGTTGCTCACGTACCCTGCTCCTCTTCCTGCTGTGCCTTCGCCCGGGCCGCGGCCCTGCGGCGCTGCGCGATACGCACCTCGCGCGGGTCGTACACCTGCTCCGGGGCCTTCTCCCCGCGGATCAGTTCCAGCTGCGCGGTCACCGCCGCCATGATGACCTCGGTGGCCTCCTTCAGGAGTTCCGGGCTCATCTCCCTGCCGTGGAAGCGCGTGAGGTCCACCGGCGGCCCCGCGAGCACGTGGTGGGTCTTGCGCGGCAGCAGGTTGGGCTTCTTGGCGTAGGGCGGCAGCAGTTCGTTGGCGCCCCACTGGGCCACCGGGATCACCGGGCACCGGGTCTGGAGGGCGACCCGGGCCGCCCCGGTCTTGCCGGTCATCGGCCAGCCGTCGGGGTCGCGGGTGAGCGTGCCCTCGGGGTAGAAGGCGACGCACTCGCCGCGCTCCACCGCGTCGATGGCGGCCCGGAAGGCGCTGAGCGCGTCGGTGCTCTCGCGGTAGACCGGGATCTGTCCGGTGCCGCGCATCGCGGCGCCCACGAATCCCTTCCGGAAAAGGCCGGCCTTCGCCAGGAACCGGGGAACACGTCCGGTGTTGTACTGGTAGTGCGCGTACGCGAACGGGTCCACATGCGAATTGTGGTTCACCGCGGTGATAAATCCGCCCTCGGCCGGAATGTTCTCCATTCCGCGCCAGTCCCGCTTGATCAGAACCACCAGCGGCGGTTTGCAGAGAACCGCAGCGAAGCGGTACCAGAAGCCGATTCTGCGGCGGGGCACGCGGACACCTTCCTCTAGGGCCTGGGGGGCCGCACAAGTGTCGCCCCAGGTCGCCTGTCTGTCGAGAACACCGTACGCCCCGGCGTCCGGACCGCCAGGGTCGGCGGGTCACAATAAGGCGTGACGAGAGAGGGCGGAACCGTCGTGCGGTGGAGTGTGGTCATTCCCCTCAAGACCCTGGCGCGGGCCAAGAGCAGGCTGGCGGACACGGCCTCCGCCGGACTGCGCCCGGCGCTCGCCCTGGCGTTCGCCCAGGACACGGTGACGGCCGCGCTGGCCTGCGAGGCGGTCCGGGATGTGGTGGTCGTCACGGGGGACCCGCTGGCCGGGCGGGAGCTGGCCGCGCTCGGCGCCCGCGTCGTCGCGGACGAGCCGGGCGGCGGGTTGAACGCGGCACTGGCCCACGGCGCGCGGCGCGTGCGGTCCCGCGACGCGGGCCTGGCCGTCGCGGCGCTGAACGCCGATCTGCCCGCCCTGCGCCCCGGGGAATTGGCCCGGGTACTGCGCGCCGCCGCCGAATTCCCCCGCGCTTTCCTCCCCGACGCGGCCGCAATCGGCACCACCCTGCTGGCCGCCTCGCCGGGGGCCGAATTGCTCCCGGCTTTCGGCGTGGATTCCCGGGCCCGGCACCGCGCCTCGGGCGCGGCGGAACTCCGGCTCGACGCGGTGGATTCGGTACGGCAGGACGTGGACACCGGGGACGATCTGCGGGCGGCGCTGACGCTCGGGGTGGGGCCGCGCACGCTCGCGGCGGCGGCCCGGCTGCTGATTCCGGATTCCTCCTAGGCGCGGCGCGGCGGAGCCTCGCCTCGCGGGGCGGCGCCGGGGCGCGCGGGCGCGGGGCGGACCGTGGGACGGACCGTGGGGCCGAGGCGGTCGGGTCCCGCTCGACCGGCGGTGCGGACCGTCCCCCTCGGGGCCGGGGCGCGGGTCGCCGGCGGTCAGTAGGCTGCCTGCATGCAGGCGACCTCGTACACGTACGACCCCGAGACCCGCAGCGGACAGGTGCTGCTCGACGACGGCACGCCGGTGCCCTTCGACGGGGCGGCGTTCGACGCCGGCGGCCTGCGGCTGCTGCGGCCCGGGCAGCGGGTGCGGATCGAGACCGAGGGCGAGGGCGCCGGGCGCCGGATCACGCTGATCACCCTGCAGACGTTCTGAACACGCCGCGGGCCGGGCTCCCGAGGGGAGCCCGGCCCGGCGCGTGAGGTACTCCGGCGGCCTGCCTTAGCGGGAGGTGGCCTTCTTTGCGGTGGTCTTGCGGGCCGTCGACTTCTTGGCGGGGGCCTTCTTGGCCGTCGCCTTCTTCGCCGGGGCCTTCTTCGCCGTCGCCTTCTTGGCCGTGGTCTTCTTCGCGGCGGCCGTGGTCTTCTTCGCCGCCGCGGTGGTCTTCTGCGCGGTCGTCTTCTTCGCCGCTGTGGTCTTCTTCGCCGCCGCGGTGGTCTTCTTCGCGGTCGTCTTCTTGGCGGTGGCGGCCTTGCGGGCGGTCGCCTTCTTGGCCGTGGTGGCCTTCTTGGCCGCGGCCTTCTTCACGGTCGCCGAAGCACCGCCGGAGAGGCTGCCCTTCGGCGCCTTCTTGACCGCCACGTCGTTCTTCGGGAGCTTCTTCGAGCCGCTCACGAGGTCCTTGAAGCCCTGGCCGGCGCGGAAGCGCGGCACCGAGGTCTTCTTGACCCGGACCCGCTCGCCCGTCTGCGGGTTGCGGGCGTAGCGAGCCGGACGGTCGACCTTCTCGAAGGAACCGAAGCCGGTGACCGAGACCCGGTCCCCGCCGACGACCGCACGGACGATGGCGTCCAGTACCGCGTCGACAGCGTCGGCGGCCTGCTGACGCCCGCCGACCTTGTCGGCAATCGCTTCTACGAGCTGCGCCTTGTTCACGTCTTCCCCTTCGGAGACATTGCCCGAACGATTGCGTTCAAGCTTTTTCGCACGTTAGGCAGATATATACCGCAAATCAAACACGAAACGGGCTAATCACCCTTGTGCCGCAACGAACTCGGGCCGCAGCGGAGTTCCTCAGCGTTCCTCTTCGGGGAATCGGCCCTCGTCGAGGTCGTCGGTGAACCGCTCCAGACGTCTGGTCGCATCGGCGAGATCGTGCTTGGCCGCGGCCGTAATGACCAGCAGCTTCCGGGTCAGCGCCATCCGTACGCCCTCCGGGACTTGCAGTGCGCGCACTCTTGTGTGCGCTTCCTTCAGTTGGGCCGCGACTGCCGTGTAGAGCTGGAGTTGGCCGTCGTGTTCCATGCACAGATTGTGCCATCTGGGGCGAGTTGTCGCCTGCTCAGGGGGCAACTGCCGCCCGCCGAGGGCCTCCTGAGGGCTTCGGCCGCACGCCGTGCCGTTCTCCGCGTACCCAGGCAATCTGCCCTGTAACCAGGGGAGTTGACAGGTGTAACGAGGGTGGGCGAGGGCCGTCCGGGAGCGGATACGGCTGTACCCCCAACCGTCCACGATTGGGGGTACAGAGGGGTGTTGCGGGTGGCTGAAACCCGTCGGGCCGGACCGCCGGGCCGGGCTTCCGGCCCGAGGGGTCCGCCCGGGTCAGACCGGGAGCGTCTTCGGCTTGTGCGAGGGCCGCTTGGCCTCGTACGCCGCGATGTCGTCCTCGTTCCGGAGGGTGATGGAGATGTCGTCCAGGCCGTTCAGCAGCCGCCAGCGGGCGTTCTCGTCGAGCTCGAAGGCGGCGGTGACACCCTCGGCGCGCACCTCGCGGGCTTCCAGGTCGACCGTGATCTCGGCCTGCGGGTCGTTCTCCGTGAGTTCCTGGAGCCGGTCCACGACGCTCTGCTCCAGAACCACCGTGAGCAGGCCGTTCTTGAGCGAGTTGCCCCGGAAGATGTCGGCGAACCGCGACGAGACGACGGCCTTGAAGCCGTAGTTCTGGAGCGCCCAGACGGCGTGCTCGCGGGAGGAGCCGGTACCGAAGTCGGGGCCCGCGACCAGGACCGTGGCCCCCGCGCGCTCGGGCTGGTTGAGGACGAAGGAGGGGTCCTTGCGCCATGCCTCGAAGAGGCCGTCCTCGAAGCCGTCCCTGGTCACCTTCTTGAGCCAGTGGGCGGGGATGATCTGGTCGGTGTCCACGTTGCTGCGGCGCAGCGGGACGGCCCGGCCGGTGTGGGTGGTGAATGCTTCCATGGCTCTCAGACTCCAGCGGGCGCGGGGGCGTCGGACAGGTCGGCCGGCGAGGCCAGGTGGCCGAGGACCGCGGTCGCGGCCGCCACCTGCGGCGATACCAGGTGCGTACGGCCGCCCTTGCCCTGCCGGCCCTCGAAGTTGCGGTTCGAGGTGGACGCGGAACGCTCACCGGGGGCCAGCTGGTCCGGGTTCATGCCCAGGCACATCGAGCAGCCCGCGTGCCGCCATTCGGCGCCGGCCTCCTTGAAGACCACGTCCAGGCCCTCGGAGACGGCCTGGAGACCGACCCGCGCGGAGCCCGGGACGACCAGCATCCGTACGCCGTCGGCGACTTTGCGGCCCTCGACGATCGACGCCGCGGCCCGCAGGTCCTCGATGCGGCCGTTGGTGCAGGAACCTACGAAGACGGTGTCGACCCTGATGTCGCGCAGCGGCTGTCCGGCGCTCAACCCCATGTACTCCAGGGCCTTTTCGGCGGCGAGGCGCTCCGAGGCGTCTTCGTACGAAGCGGGGTCGGGGACCACCGCGGAAAGCGGCGCGCCCTGGCCGGGGTTGGTTCCCCAGGTGACGAAGGGGGTCAGCGCGGCGGCGTCGATGACGACCTCCGCGTCGAACGTGGCGTCGTCGTCGGACCGCAGGGTCCTCCAGTACGCGACGGCCGCGTCCCACTCCTCGCCCTCGGGGGCGTGCGCGCGGCCTTCGAGGTAGGCGAAGGTCGTCTCGTCCGGGGCGATCATGCCGGCGCGGGCACCGGCCTCGATCGACATGTTGCAGATGGTCATGCGGGCCTCCATCGAGAGCTTCTCGATGGCGGAACCGCGGTACTCCAGGACGTAGCCCTGGCCGCCGCCGGTGCCGATCCGGGCGATGATCGCGAGGATGAGGTCCTTGGCGGTGACGCCCTCGGGCAGTTCGCCGTCGACCGTGATGGCCATGGTCTTCGGGCGGGCCATGGGGAGCGTCTGGGTGGCCAGCACGTGCTCGACCTGCGAGGTGCCGATGCCGAACGCCAGGGCGCCGAAGGCTCCGTGCGTGGAGGTGTGCGAGTCGCCGCAGACCACGGTGGTGCCGGGCTGCGTCAGGCCGAGCTGGGGGCCCACCACGTGGACCACACCCTGCTCGACGTCGCCCAGGGAGTGCAGGCGCACGCCGAACTCGGCCGCGTTCTTGCGCAGCGTCTCCAGCTGGACCCGGGAGACCGGGTCCGCGATGGGCTTGTCGATGTCGAGGGTCGGGGTGTTGTGATCCTCGGTCGCGATGGTGAGGTCGAGCCGGCGCACCGTGCGCCCGGCCTGGCGGAGGCCGTCGAAGGCCTGCGGGCTGGTCACCTCGTGCAGCAGGTGCAGATCGATGAAGAGGAGGTCGGGCTCGCCCTCGGCGCGCCGGACGACATGGTCGTCCCAGACCTTCTCCGCGAGTGTCCTACCCATCGCTTTCCCTTCGGCCGGCTCGTGTGGCGCCGGCCCAACTAGAGATCTCCGGGGCGGCAGACGTCCGTACCCCTCGTCCGGACGTCGTCCGCCGGGCCCGTTGTCCGCGGGCCGCTGTGCCTACAAGGGTGGCGCGTTCCACGGGAAATTGAACTTGCGTTTCACAGAGTGAGACGCGAGTATCGTTTCATGGACAACAGTAGCGGCGTCGGCGTTCTGGACAAGGCAGCCCTTGTCCTGAGCGCTCTGGAGTCCGGTCCGGCCACCCTCGCGGGCCTGGTCGCGGCGACCGGACTGGCACGGCCCACGGCACATCGCCTCGCCGTGGCACTCGAGCACCACCGCATGGTGGCGCGTGACATGCAGGGCAGGTTCATCCTCGGCCCGCGGCTCGCGGAGCTGGCCGCGGCCGCCGGCGAGGACCGGCTGCTCGCGACGGCGGGCCCGGTGCTCACGCACCTGCGGGACATCACCGGCGAGAGCGCGCAGCTCTACCGCCGCCAGGGCGACATGCGCATCTGCGTCGCCGCGGCCGAGCGGCTGTCGGGGCTGCGGGACACCGTGCCGGTGGGCTCCACCCTGACCATGAAGGCCGGTTCGTCGGCCCAGATCCTGATGGCCTGGGAGGAGCCGGAGCGGCTGCACCGCGGCCTCCAGGGGGCCCGCTTCACCGCGACCGCGCTGTCGGGTGTCCGGCGCCGCGGCTGGGCCCAGTCGATCGGTGAGCGCGAGCCGGGCGTCGCGTCCGTGTCCGCGCCGGTCCGCGGCCCGTCGAACCGCGTGGTCGCCGCCGTCTCGGTCTCCGGGCCGATCGAGCGGCTGACCCGGCATCCGGGCCGGATGCACGCCCAGGCGGTCATCGACGCCGCCGGCCGCCTCTCCGAGGCGCTGCGGCGCACCGGCTGACCGGCACCCCGATCGCCCGCGCTCCGGGACGGGCCGGCCTCAACGCCGCGGCAGGCCCGCCCGGAGCATCCGAACGCCCGCCCCGCACCGCCGGGTTGGCACCATCGCCGGGGCGGCACGCCCTTGGCGCGGCGGGGCGGGGGCGGAGGACGACGGGGACGCGGGCCCGGGAACGCCGAAAGGGCCTCCACCGAAGTGGAGACCCTTTCGGATCGCGTACCCCCGACCGGATTCGAACCGGCGCTACCGCCTTGAGAGGGCGGCGTGCTAGGCCGCTACACAACGGGGGCCTTGGATCGTGCGTTTCCGCAGATCCGAGCTGGGCTACCAGGACTCGAACCTAGAATGACGGTACCAGAAACCGTAGTGTTGCCAATTACACCATAGCCCATGGTGGTTTAGACCAGTACCCCCGACCGGATTCGAACCGGCGCTACCGCCTTGAGAGGGCGGCGTGCTAGGCCGCTACACAACGGGGGCCCTAGCGATCCTGCATGAGAGGCAGCGGGTGCGACCCGGACTGTCCCCCTGGGAAGGATCTGTACCCCCGACCGGATTCGAACCGGCGCTACTGCCTTGAGAGGGCAGCGTGCTAGGCCGCTACACAACGGGGGCTTTGCGGAGCTGGTCTCCGCGGGTGCAGATGAGCTCTGCGAGCTGGCCTACCAGGACTCGAACCTAGACTAACGGAACCAGAAACCGTCGTGCTGCCAATTACACCATAGGCCACCGAGACGCCATCCCCTGCGGGATTCTGTCTTGGTTAGCGCCTCCGAGCTCCGGCCTTTCGGCCCGTTCCCGGCGGCGCAGGAAGAACATTACCCGAAGGTGGACGGCGCTCCAAAACGGGTATCGGCGCCGAGCAGCGCGGGGAGTTCGGCCAGCGTCGCGATGCGGTGCGGACCCGCCGGCGGGCCGCCGGGCGCGCGGTGGGCGCCCGTGCGGTCGATCCACACGGAGAGCAGGCCCGCCTCGGCGGCGCCCCGTCCGTCGATCTCCGGATGGTCGCCGACGTAGGCCACCCGGTGCGGGGGCAGGTCCAGGGCCTCGCAGGCCGCGTGGAAGGCGGCCGCCGCGGGCTTGGAGACGCCGAGTTCGGCGGCGCACAGGATCGCCTCGAAGCGGTCGTGCACCCCGAGGACGCGCAGCTTGCGGTCCTGGACGAGGAGGCTGGAATTGGACAGCACCGCGTGCCGGTGGCCGGCCGCCAGGGCGTCGAGGGCGGGCAGGACGTCGGGGAACAGCATCCAGGCGGACTCGTAGTGCGTGATGTAGCGGTCGAACCAGGCGTCGGCGTCGGCGTCGGCGAGTTCCGCTCCCAGGAACACCCGGACGCGGTCGCGGCGCTGACCCGGCCAGTCCGTCTCGCCCGCGGAGAAGCGCGCCCACTGCGCGTCGGTGACCTCGCGCCAGCGGTCCAGGGCCCGCTCGACGGAGCCGTCCGCGTCGAGCAGGCCCTCGGCCGCGAGGTGGCCGCGCATCCCGGCCCGGTCCGCGGCCGTGTAGTCGAAGATCGTGTCGTCGATGTCCCAGACCACCGCGTCGATGCCCATGGCCCGACCGTATCGCCGCGGGCGGCCGGCTGTCCCGGGGAAGGCACCCGCGGTCGCCACCGGGGCGCCTCGCCGGTGGAGCGAAGCGGGCCCCGAACGTGGGAAGGGGGCGGTGTCCGGTCCGGACACCGCCCCCTTCCGCTTTCCGCGGAGGCCGTCAGGCGGCGAGCCGCTCCAGGGCGGCGTCCACGCGGGCCAGGGTCTTGTCCTTGCCCAGGATCTCCAGGGACTCGAAGAGCGGCAGACCGACCGTGCGGCCGGTCACGGCGACGCGCACCGGGGCCTGCGCCTTGCCGAGCTTCAGGCCGTGCTCCTCGCCGGCGGCCAGGACGGCCTCCTTGAGGGACTCCGGGGAGGACCAGTCGGCCGCGTCGAGCCGTGCCCGGGCCGTGCGCAGGAGGGCGTCGCTGCCCTCCTTCATCGCCTTCGCCCAGGACGCCTCGTCGACGGCCGGCTCGGGCAGGAACAGGAAGTCGACGTTGTCGGTGATCTCGGAGAGCACCTTCATCCGCGACTGGGCGTGCGGGGCGATCGCCTGCCACTTGGCCTCGTCGAAGTCCTCCGGCGCCCAGGGGGCGAAGGGGGCGCGCAGCCAGGGGGCGCAGCGCTCGGTGAAGTCCTTCACGTCGAGCATGCGGATGTGGTCGCCGTTGATCGCCTCGCACTTCTTCAGGTCGAAGCGCGCCGGGTTCGGGTTCACGTCCGTGACGTCGAAGGCCGCCACCATCTCCTCGACGGAGAACAGGTCGCGGTCCGCCGCGAGCGACCAGCCGAGCAGGGAGAGGTAGTTCAGCAGCCCCTCGGGCAGGAAGCCGCGCTCCCGGTACAGGTTGAGCGAGGACTCCGGGTCGCGCTTGGAGAGCTTCTTGTTGCCCTCGCCCATGACGTACGGGAGGTGGCCGAAGGCCGGGGTGCCCTGGGCGATCCCCAGCTCGGTCAGCGCCTTGTAGAGGGCGATCTGCCGGGGGGTGGAGGAGAGCAGGTCCTCGCCGCGCAGGACGTGGGTGATCTCCATGAGGGCGTCGTCGACCGGGTTGACCAGGGTGTACAGCGGTGCGCCGTTCGCCCGGACGATGCCGAAGTCCGGCACGTTCTCCGGGAGGTAGGTGATCTCGCCGCGCACCAGGTCCTGGAAGGTGATGGCCTCGTCGGGCATCCGGAAGCGGATGATGGGCGTGCGGCCCTCGGCCTCGTAGGCGGCCTTCCGCTCCGCGGTCAGGTCGCGGCAGTGCCCGTCGTAGCCGGATGGCTTGCCGGCGGCGCGGGCCGCGTCGCGCCGGGTGTCCAGCTCCTCGGTCGAGCAGTAGCAGGGGTAGGCGTACCCCGCGTCCAGCAGCTTGGCGGCGACGTCGGCGTAGAGGTCCATGCGCTGCGACTGGCGGTACGGCGCGTGCGGGCCGCCGATCTCGGGGCCCTCGTCCCAGTCGAAGCCCAGCCAGCGCATCGCGTCGAGGAGCTGCCCGTAGGACTCCTCGGAGTCGCGGGCCGCGTCGGTGTCCTCGATGCGGAAGACCAGGGTGCCTTCGTTGTGCCGGGCGAAGGCCCAGTTGAACAGGGCGGTGCGGACCAGGCCCACGTGGGGGTTGCCGGTCGGGGACGGACAGAAACGTACGCGGACGGTCGCGTTAGCCACGCTTGATCACCTTGTTGGTGAGAGTGCCGATACCTTCGATGGTGACGGCGACCTCGTCGCCGACGTTGAGGGGGCCGACTCCGGCCGGGCTCCCGGTGAGGACGACGTCGCCGGGGAGCAGCGTCATGGCCTCGGTGATGTTGACGATCAGGTCCTCGACGGAGTGGATCATCTCGCTGGTCCGGCCGAGCTGGCGCTGCAGGCCGTTGACCGTGCACTGGATGGTGAGGTCGGCGGGGTCCACGTCCGTCTCCACCCAGGGGCCGAGCGGGCAGGAGGTGTCGAAGCCCTTGGCTCTGGCCCACTGCTTCTCGCGCCGCTGGACGTCGCGCGCGGTGACGTCGTTGGCGCAGGTGTAGCCGAGGATGACGTCCTTGACCCGTTCACGCGGGACCTCGCGGCACATCCGGCCGATCACCACGGCGAGTTCCGCCTCGTGGTGCAGCTCGCTGGTGAACGAGGGGTACTGGATCGGGTCGCCGGGGCCGGTGACCGAGGTCGAGGGCTTGAAGAAGGCGAACGGGGTCTCGGGGACCTCGTTGCCGAGTTCCCCGGCGTGCTCCGCGTAGTTGCGGGCGAACGCCACGACCTTGTTCGGCAGCACCGGCGGCAGCAGGCGCACCTTGCTCAGCGGGACCTTGGTGCCGGAGAGCTCGAAGTCCGCGAACGGGATGCCCCGGATGATGTCGAGGACGAGTTCGTCCGGCTTGTCGCCCTCGACCGCGCCGAACGCGACGTTGCCGTCGATGGAGAATCTGGCGATGCGCACGGGATGCCTGCGCCCCTCACTGAGCTGGCTGGAGTCTGACGCCCCAGGCTAACGCGGCAGGGGATGCGGGCCTCGCTCCCGCCGGCCGGGCCGGCCGGTGCGCGCCGCCCGGTTCACTCGGCGGTGGCGGCGACCGGCTTCTCCATGAGGACGGTGCGGCGGGGGTTGGCCGTCTGGCCCGGGAGGTCGAGCGAGTGCTCCGGCTGCTCCGCGGCCTCCAGGGCGCCGGCGTCGTCGAGGTGCGCCAGCGTGGTGCGTCGCGGGTTGGCAATGTTGCGGAACATCATCGTGGTCTTCACCGTTGTACTCGACCTTGTCGTCGCGGGCGCCGGGGGCGAAGGGCCCCTGATAGGCGCGGGTTGTCGGATTCGCCATCCCTGTAAAGCGTCAGGCTAAACATGCAATTCCCGGGCGAAGCCGTGAAGACGCCATGATCGTCATGTGAGTTTGCTCACTCACGCAGGGGCAAAGCGGGCAATGCGGACCCCCGACTCCGGTCGACCAAACGGACATTGCGCCAGTGAACCCACCATTCCGCTCCTGATCATGGCGACTGGGACAGGAGGCGGGCACCGGCGGCTCGGGGGTATACGCCCGGTATGTACGAGATCACTCTGCACATCTCGTGACGCGCCCCTCACGTGCTGTCACGGAGGTCACAGCCTGGTACTCGGCCCTTGTTGGAGATCCTGCACTGTGCTGGAATTCCACGGACCGCCGCGGGATACGAACCGGCGCGCAGGGGCGCAACGCAGCGCCGAGTGGCGGCGGGAAGGGGGAGCCTGCGCCGGGTCACTCACGACCACACCAAGAGGCGCATCTGCGCCTTTGTACGACGCCGACACCGTCCCGCCGTTCGCGCGGAGGGGCGCCTGGTCCAGAGGTTGCGACGCTAGTGCAGGGACGTTTCAAGAGGGATGGCAGCGCTTCGGCGGAGCCGGAGCCGCGCGGCGGGACCGACCGCGGTTCCTCGCCCCAGCACGCCCAGAACCAGGGACCGGCGGAGGCCGGCGGCAGCGGCGAGCAGTCCGCCCGCCCCGGCGCGAAGCCCAAGGCCCCCACCACCACTCCGGCCGCCGCGCCGAAGGGCACCCCGGGCCCCGGCCCGCGCGTCGCCCTGCGCAACTGGCGCATCTCGACGCGACTCGTGTCGCTGCTCGCGCTCCCGGTGGTCGCCGCGACCTCGCTGGGCGCGCTGCGCATCAACGAGTCGATGGACAACATCCAGCAGCTCGACAACATGAAGCTGCTGACCGAGATGACCAAGCAGGCGACCGAGCTGGCCGCCGCGCTCCAGAAGGAGCGCGACCAGTCGGCCGGCCCGCTGGCGCACGGCGCCACCGACAGCGACTACACGGTCAAGGGTGCGCGCGACGCGACGGACATCGCGAAGAAGCACTTCCTCGAGGGCACGCAGGACATCGACGACGCGACCGCCAAGGGTCAGCTGTCCGGCGTCCGCGACAGCCTCGTCGGCATCGCGAGCGAGCTGATCAAGCTCAACAGCATCCGTGACACCGCCTACAACGACCCGAAGAACTCGATGCAGACGGTGGAGGCGTACCACCGCCTCGTCAGCCAGCTGCTCGCGCTCTCGCAGGACATGGCCGAGGCGACCAGCAACCCGGAGATGATCCAGCGCACCCGCGCGCTGACCGCCTTCTCCACCGCCAAGGAGTACGCCTCCGTCCAGCGTGCCGTCATCGCCGCGGCCCTGCCGGAGCAGCCGAAGACCTACGGAACGCTCTCCGAGAACGACCAGCTGTACGCGCTCTCCGCCCAGGAGAGCGAAGACTCGGAGATGAACAGCTTCAAGACCATCTACGGCGCCGGCAACGCCGACCTGCTGAAGCCGATCGAGAGCGGAACGCCGATCATCCAGCAGGCCGACCAGTACGCCCGCCGCGTGCTGAGCGGCAAGGACGGTCTGAAGACCCAGAACAAGCGGTCCTACAAGGACTGGGTCGACGACGACTCGACCAAGATCGACAAGATGTCGACGATCGAGACCACGCTGCTCGGCCAGATGGAGCAGAAGGCCCGTCAGCTGCGCAACGAGTCCGAGAGCGAAGCGATCATCTCGGGTGCGCTGATCCTGCTCGTGCTCGGCGTCTCACTCGTCGGCGCCTTCGTGGTGGCCCGGTCCATGATCCGCTCGCTGCGGCGCCTCCAGGACACCGCCACCCGGGTCGCCCAGGACCGCCTGCCCGAGCTGGTCAAGCAGCTCTCGGAGTCGGACCCGCAGGACGTCGACACCTCCGTCGAGTCCGTCGGTGTGCACTCCCGGGACGAGATCGGCCAGGTGGCCGCGGCCTTCGACGACGTGCACCGCGAGGCCGTCCGCCTCGCCGCCGAGCAGGCCCTGCTGCGGGGCAACGTCAACGCGATGTTCACCAACCTCTCGCGCCGATCCCAGGGCCTCATCCAGCGCCAGCTCTCGCTCATATCCGAGCTGGAGTCGCGCGAGGCCGACCCCGACCAGCTCTCCTCGCTGTTCAAGCTCGACCACCTCGCGACCCGCATGCGCCGTAACGGCGAGAACCTCCTCGTCCTCGCCGGCGAGGAGCCCGGCCGCCGCTGGACCCGCCCGGTCCCGCTGGTCGACGTCCTGCGCGCCGCCGCCTCCGAGGTGGAGCAGTACGAGCGCATCGAGCTGGCCTCGGTGCCGACCACCGAAGTGGCCGGCCGGGTGGTCAACGACCTCGTGCACCTGCTCGCCGAGCTGCTGGAGAACGCCACCTCGTTCTCCTCCCCGCAGACCAAGGTCAA
The DNA here is from genome assembly GCF_043199735.1 of Streptomyces sp. NPDC048566. NCBI lineage: Bacteria > Bacillati > Actinomycetota > Actinomycetes > Kitasatosporales > Streptomycetaceae > Streptomyces > Streptomyces sp. NPDC048566. The sequence continues at coordinate 8,801 of NZ_JBICWL010000013.1, read as the reverse complement.
GGTCACCGGTCACGCCCTGCCCGACGGCCGGGTGCTCATCGAGATCCACGACACCGGCATCGGCCTGTCCCCCGAGGACCTCGCCGCGATCAACGAGCGGCTCGCCTCGCCGCCCACCGTGGACGTCTCCGTCTCCCGCCGCATGGGCCTGTTCGTGGTCGGCCGGCTGTCGCAGCGCCACGGCATCCGCATCCAGCTCCGCCCGTCCGACTCCGGTGGCACGACCGCGCTGGTCATGCTGCCCGTCGACGTCGCCCAGGGCGGCAAGAAGCCCGTTCCGGGCAAGCCCGGCCAGGGCGCGCAGGGTGGCGGTCCCGCCGCCGCGCAGGCATCCGCCGGTCTCGCCGCGGCCCGCCGCGGCAACGGCCAGCAGGGCGGCGCCCCGCTCGGAGCCGGAGCCGGCCCCGCGGGCGGCGGCTCCCTCGGTGCCCCGCCGCAGCGCGGACAGGTCGGCGCCGGCCAGGGAGCGCGGGCCGCGCTGCCCGGCAGCAACCAGGGCGGTCGCCCGGGCGCTCCCGGCGGCGCGCGCGGCCCCCAGGGTCCGGGCGCCGGACAGCAGGGCAGGCCGGCTCCGGCCGGTGCCGGCGCGGGCGCCTTCGGGCAGAACACGCAGGGCGCCCCGCAGGGATTCCACTCCGGCAACGGCAACCAGCAGGGCTTCGGTGACGGACCGGGCTCCGCGAACGCCTTCGGCGACACCTCCGGTGGCCGGCAGAACGCGTTCGGCGGCCCCGGGGGCAACGACTCCCGTCAGCAGAACGGCTTCGGCGGCGGTGCCCCCGCCGCGACGCCGCCGCAGGGCCCGCCGCCCGCCAAGGGCGGACGCCGCCGGCCGCAGCTTCCGGGCCGCGGCGGCGCACGCGCCGAACTGCCCGGCGGCAACGGCGACTCCCGTACGCCGAGCTGGAGCGACGACAACGCGCAGCCCCCGGTGCCGCGCGCGTCGCTGGACTCCCCGCGCGGTCACGAGGACCCCGAGGCCACCTCGCGCATGCCGCGCATCGAGGACCACCAGGGTCCCGCCTCCACCTCCGAGTTCGCCCGTCCCGACTTCGACGCCCCGCGCCCCGGCGCCGGTGGCCCGCAGTACCCCGGGCAGAACAACGGCGGCCAGGGCGGCACCGGGCAGTACCAGCGCCCGGACGCCTACGGCAACGTCGGCCCCTCCCCCGCGAGCGGGAACCCGGCCTCCACCGGCCAGTTCGCGGCCCCGGGCTACGGCGCCTCCCAGGACCCGTCCTCGACCGGCCAGTTCGCCCGCCCGGGCTACGGAGCGACCCAGGACCCCTCGTCCACCGGGCAGTTCGCGGCGCCGGGTTACGACAACCGGCAGGACCCCTCGTCCACCGGGCAGTTCGAGCGGCCCGCGGTACCGCAGGAGCCCGAGGCGCTTCCTCCGGCGACGAGCCCCGGCGACGGCCGCACCCCGCTGTTCGACACCCTGGAGACCAACTGGTTCCACGGTCAGGCGAACGGCACGGGTGCCAACGGCTCCGGCGCCAACGGCACGGGGGCGAACGGCTCCGGCGCCAACGGCTCCGCCGCCGACGGCGCCCACCGGAACAACGGTTCCCAGGGGTCCGCCCCGGCTGTCCCCCAGCAGCCGCAGGGTCCCTCGGCGCCGCCGCAGCGGTCCGCCGCCGCACCGGCCGCCGCCTCGTGGCGCAGCTCTCCCAACGACGACCTCGTCCGGCAGGCAGAGCGCGTCCGTCAACCGTCGGCGGGCGGGGTCACCACCTCGGGCCTGCCGCGCCGCGTCCCGCGCGCCAACCTCGTCGCGGGCACGGCACAGCAGCAACAGCACCAAAGCGGTCCGCAGGTCTCCCGTGCGCCTGACGACGTACGCGGCCGGCTGACCAATCTCCGTAGGGGCATCCAGCAGGGTCGACAGGCCGCTCCCGGCGGCCAGACCGGCAGCTTCCCCAGCCCCACTCACCAGCAGGAGCGTTAGTTGAGCCCGATGAGCCAGGCGGCACAGAACCTCAACTGGTTGATCACCAACTTCGTGGACAACACCCCCGGGGTGTCCCACACCGTCGTCGTGTCCGCCGACGGACTCCTTCTGGCCATGTCCGAAGGCTTTCCCCGCGACCGCGCCGACCAGCTCGCGGCCGTGGCCTCCGGACTCACCTCGCTGACCGCCGGGGCATCCCGGATCTTCGAGGGCGGCACGGTGGCCCAGACCGTCGTGGAGATGGAGCGCGGCTTCCTCTTCCTGATGTCCATCTCGGACGGATCGTCCCTCGCGGTCCTCTCCCACCCGGAGTGCGACATCGGTCTCGTCGGCTACGAGATGGCGCTGCTGGTCGACCGTGCCGGCGCCGTTCTCACGCCGGACCTGCGCGCCGAACTACAAGGCAGTCTGCTTCACTGACCGCCCCCGGATCCAGACACCGCACGAAATCACCGTCCGGCCGCCACAATCCCCCCACCGGCCCCTACAGACGGCACGACTGACCGACTTGCTGTCCCGCCCGGAGGATTCATGACACCGCCCACCGCCTCTCATGATCCGTACGCTGAGCCGTACGGGGACGAGGGCGACCAGCCGCTGGTACGTCCGTACGCGATGACCGGCGGCCGGACCCGGCCGCGGTACCAACTCGCCATAGAGGCGCTGATCAGCACCACCGCCGACCCTGCGCAGCTGATGGGGCTGCTCCCGGAACACCAGCGCATCTGCCACCTGTGCCGGGAAGTGAAGTCGGTGGCCGAGGTGTCGGCCCTGCTGTCCATGCCCCTCGGCGTGGCCAGGATCCTCGTCGCGGACCTCGCGGAGGCCGGACTCGTCGCCATTCACCAGCCTGGCGGCGATGAGAACAACGGCGGCGCGCCGGACGTGACTTTGCTCGAAAGGGTGCTCAGTGGACTTCGCAAGCTCTGACGGAGGCCGGGCGACCACCTCCGCGAAGATCGTCGTGGCGGGTGGCTTCGGTGTCGGCAAGACCACGTTCGTGGGCGCCGTCTCGGAGATCAACCCGCTGCGCACCGAGGCCGTCATGACCTCCGCCTCGGCGGGCATCGACGACCTCACGCACACCGGGGACAAGACCACCACCACGGTGGCCATGGACTTCGGCCGTATCACCCTGGACCAGGACCTGATCCTGTACCTGTTCGGTACGCCCGGTCAGGACCGCTTCTGGTTCATGTGGGACGACCTGGTCCGCGGTGCCATCGGCGCGGTGGTCCTGGTCGACACCCGCCGTCTCGCCGACTGCTTCCCCGCGGTCGACTACTTCGAGAACAGCGGTCTGCCGTTCGTCATCGCCCTCAACGGCTTCGACGGTCACCAGCCGTACAACCCCGAGGAAGTACGCGAGGCGCTCCAGATCGGTCCGGACGCTCCGATCATCACGACGGACGCCCGGCACCGTGCGGATGCGAAGAGCGCGCTGATCACGCTGGTGGAGCACGCCCTCATGGCCCGGCTGCGGTAGCAGCCAAGTCGACAGTTCCATAAGGAAGTTGTCGTAGACGTGCTGGAGCCGGCTGTGTCGTTTGACACGGTCGGCCACAGTGTTCATAACGTTTCGACAGAGAATTTCACCGGCGCCGACACGGTTCGCGGTCACCCGGTACCGCTGCGCTCACGAAAGCCCCGTCTTTTGGCGGGGCTCGCTCTTTATGACCGTTTTATCTGTGACCGGCACCGCGCGGAACCCCTGGTTCCGAGTGTTTGGAAGGGCGCTCCCTGACGTGCTCAAATGCGCTGAACTGCCCAGTAGCAAGTCACGGGCGCTGGAGATACCGCGGCACAACACAGGTGCCGACGCCGAGAGGTTGTTGGTCGAGTGAGGCGAAGCACGAACGGTCCCGAGCCGTCGGCACGGGGCAACTTCACCCCGCCGCCGCGCGGAGCGGCGCCCGCACACATGCCCGGCCCGGAGCCCGTCCCGGCGCCCGCGCCGAGCGGCGGCCGTCTCTCCCCGCGCAACTGGCGCGTGCCGACGAGGCTGAACGCGATCCTGCTCATACCCGTGGTCGTCGGCCTCGTCATGGGCGGCTTCCAGGTGCGCAGCTCGATCGACACCTGGCAGCAGGCCCAGGACGCCGAGAAGACGGCGCGGCTGGTGCAGGCGGCGCTGACCTACGGCGACAAGCTGTTCGTCGAGCGCGACGTCAGCGCGGCCCCGCTGCTCAAGGGCAGCCAGGCCACCGCCAAGGACAAGGCGACCGTCAACGCCGTCCGCAAGGACACCGACGACGCGGCGGACGCCTTCGACGCGGCGGCCCAGGACATGCCGAGCAAGCCCGGCCTGGAGCGCCGGCTCTCGGTCTTCCGCAAGGTCGAGCCCGGACTGGACTCCCTGCGCAAGGCCGCCTACACCTCCAAGCTTCCCGGGGTGAAGACCGAGGAGGGCTACCTCCAGATCCAGCACCCGCTGATGGAGTTCGCCAACGAGCTCGGCCTCGGCACCGGAAACATCACCAGCTACGGCCGTACCGTCTACGCGATCTCCCTCTCCAAGGCGGCCCTGTCGCTGGAGCGCTCCATCGGCATGCACATGCTGGTCCGGCCCGGCCCGGGTGTGAGCAGCCTCGCCAGCCAGCGTGTCGCCCTCTCCTCCTACGCGTACCTGGAGGGCATCGCCGTCGAGGAGTACATCGGCGGCGGCACCCAGGCCGACGCGGACAAGCTCACGACGGCCCAGGCGAAGATCAAGACGGAGCTGACCGAGCAGGCCAAACAGGCCGCCGCGGCGGACCCGAACTACGTGAAGCCGCCGTCCGACCCGACCCAGATGGTCACCACGCTGGCGGGGCTCAAGTCGCCGCTGGAGAGCGACCGCGCGGAACTGGCCGCCAAGGGCGTCACCGCGCAGAACTGGTGGGCGGTCAACACGGCCAAGTACCAGGCCTACCGCCAGATCGAGTCGGACCTCTCCGACAAGGCGGTGGCCGAGGCGGCGGACATCTCCGACAGCGCCAAGACCGACGCCGTCATCACCGGTGCGGCCGTCGTGATCGCCCTGCTGGCGGCGTTCATCCTGGCCGGCATGGTGGCCCGCCAGATGAGCCGCTCGATGCGCCAGCTGCGCAGCGCGGCCTTCAACGTCGCCGAGCAGCGCCTGCCGATGCTGGTCGACCAGCTCTCGCGCACCGATCCCGGCCGCGTCGACACCCGCGTGCAGCCCATCCCGATCACCAGCACGGACGAGATCGGCGAGGTCGCCCGCGCCTTCGACCAGGTCCACCGCGAGGCGGTGCGGCTGGCGGCCGAGCAGGCGCTGCTGCGGGGCAACATCAACGCGATCTTCACCAACCTGTCGCGCCGCAACCAGTCGCTGATCGAGGGCCAGCTGACCCTGATCACCGACCTGGAGAACAACGAGGCCGACCCGGACCAGCTGGAGAACCTCTTCCGGCTGGACCACCTCGCGACCCGTATGCGCCGCAACGGCGAGAACCTGCTCGTCCTCGCCGGCGAGGAGCCCGGCCGCCGCTGGGACCAGCCGGTCCCGCTGGTGGACGTGCTGCGCGCCGCCTCCTCCGAGGTGGAGCAGTACGAGCGCATCGAGCTCTCCGGCGTGCCGGAGGCCGAGATCCACGGCCGCGCCGTGACCGACCTCGTGCACCTGCTCGCCGAGCTGCTGGAGAACGCCACCACGTTCTCCTCCCCGCAGACCAAGGTCCGCGTCACCGCGACCCGTCTCCCGGACGGCCGGATCATGGTCGAGATCCACGACAAGGGCATCGGCCTGACCGCCGAGGACTTCGCGGACATCAACCACAAGCTGGCCAACCCGCCGACCGTGGACGCCGCGATCTCCCAGCGCATGGGCCTGTTCGTGGTCGGCCGGCTGTCCGACCGGCACGGCATCCGCGTCCAGCTGCGCCCCTCGGGCGAGCAGGCCGGCACCACCTCGCTCGTCATGCTCCCCGACGCCATCACCCACGGCGGCGGCGGCGAGCAGCCGATGCGCGACGAGTTCACCGTGTCCCAGATCATCCCGGAGCAGCAGTCGTTCCCGGGCGAGGACTTCGGGGCGCAGCAGCAGCAGCCGATGCTCACCGCCGCGGACCTCGGCTTCGACGACAGCCGCTACGAGGTTCCGGACGACCTGCGCGACCTCGACCCGGTGGGCCGGTCGCTGATGCGCGAGGAGCGCCGGGCGAACCTGGAGGCCCAGACCCAGGGCCCGGACGGTTCCGAGGGCCCGCAGGGCTACGCCGACGGGTTCGACGGCCGGCAGCCCTACGACCAGGGGCGGCCGACCTTCGACGGCGCTCCGGCGTACGACGGCGGCCAGGGCGTGCGCGAGGAGCAGCAGACCACCTACGACCAGCAGACGTCGTACGAGGAACCGCAGCGCGCTGCGTATGACGAGGCGTACTTCCCGTCCACCGGCGGCTACTCTGACTCCTCCTATCCGGAAGCGGCCCAGGAGGAGCACTCCGGGGCCCGGGGTTCCGCGCCGGAGACGCATTCGGGCTTCGAAGAGCCGTCCTACCAGGACGACTGGCCGCGGCAGGACGCGTACCAGGGCGGCTACCGCTCCGGGTACGCTCCGGAAGCGGAATCGCCGCAGGCCGCTGACGTGAGCGAGCAGGACCGCGTAGGCTTCGGTCGTCCGGGACCGGCTCCCTCGGCCGGCCACACGATGACCGATGCCGGACTGCCCCGCCGCGGGTCCACCGGCGGCGGCGACGTGGACGGCAGCGGCCCGCGTTCCGCGGACCGCTCGAGGGAGCAGGCTGCGCCCGCTTCCCCCGGAAGCGGCGGCGACGGCGACTGGCGTTCGTCCAACGACGACCGGTGGCAGCGCGCCGAGCAGCTGAAGAAGCCGAAGGCCGGCGGGGTCACCTCGTCCGGTCTGCCCCGGCGGGTGCCCAAGGCCAACCTGGTCGAGGGCACCGCGGAATCGACCCCCCAGGGCGGCCCCCAGGTCTCCCGCGCTCCCGAGGACGTCCGGGGCAGGCTGAGCAACCTGCGCCGGGGCGTCGAGCGGGGACGCAATGCAGGTAGTGACACGAACGGTCAGGGCTTCGGCTCTGACAGCACCTACAACCAGGAGCGTTAGTGTGAGCCCGATGAGCCAGGCGGCACAGAACCTGAACTGGTTGATCACCAATTTCGTGGACAACACCCCCGGGGTGTCGCACACGGTGGTGGTCTCCGCCGACGGACTCCTTCTGGCCATGTCCGAAGGCTTTCCGCGTGACCGCGCCGACCAGCTGGCCGCCGTCGCGTCCGGTCTGACCTCGCTGACCGCGGGCGCGTCCCGCATCTTCGAGGGCGGCCATGTGAATCAGACGGTTGTGGAGATGGAGCGGGGATTCCTCTTCATCATGTCCGTTTCCGATGGTTCGTCGCTCGCCGTCCTTGCACACCCGGAGGCGGACATCGGCCTCATTGGGTACGAGATGGCGCTTCTGGTGGACCGCGCGGGCACGGTCCTGACCCCGGATCTCCGCGCGGAGCTCCAGGGGAGCCTTCTCAACTAACAGACAGACGGTGCGTATTGGCGTCCCGTAGCCGTAAGGTTTCGGGACGCGGACCCACGGTGATGGGTGCCCGGCACAGTCGGAGGAGGAGAAAGTGGCAACACCCCCAGGCGGTTCGTCTTCGGGCAACTGGTCGTACGGCCCCGGCCAGGGGCACGGCGGCCAGGGCGAGGGTGCGCAGAACCCGAACCGGTACAACTTTCCCTCCGCGCCGAGCCAGCGGCGGCAGCCGTACGCGCCCCAGGGCCCGCAGGGCCCCGGGCCGTCCCCGTACGACCAGCCGCCGGCGCCGCGCATCCAGCCGGTGCAGCCGCAGCGGCGCTCGCCCGAGCCGTCGCCCACCGGCGCGTCCAACCCCCTGGTGCGTCCGTACGCCATGACGGGCGGCCGTACCAGGCCCCGCTACCAGCTCGCCATCGAGGCGCTGGTGCACACCACCGCGCAGCCGCACCAGATGCAGGGGCAGTTGCCCGAGCATCAGCGGATCTGCAACCTCTGCCGGGAGATCAAGTCGGTGGCCGAGATCTCGGCCCTGCTGACGATCCCTCTCGGTGTCGCCAGGATCCTCGTCGCCGACTTGGCGGAGGCGGGCCTGGTCGCCATCCATCAGCCCGGCGGCGACGAGAACGCCGGCGGCCAGCCAGACGTGACTTTGCTCGAAAGGGTGCTCAGTGGACTTCGCAAGCTCTAGCGGAGGGCCTTCCCGCTCCACCACGTCCGCGAAGATCGTGGTGGCGGGCGGCTTCGGCGTGGGCAAGACCACGTTCGTCGGCGCCGTCTCGGAGATCAACCCGCTGCGCACCGAGGCCGTGATGACGTCCGCTTCCGCGGGCATCGACGACCTCACGCACACCGGAGACAAGACGACGACGACCGTCGCCATGGACTTCGGACGCATCACCCTGGACCAGGACCTGATCCTGTACCTGTTCGGCACGCCCGGCCAGGACCGCTTCTGGTTCATGTGGGACGACCTGGTCCGCGGCGCCATCGGCGCGATCGTCCTGGTCGACACCCGGCGCCTCGCCGACTGCTTCCCCGCGGTCGACTACTTCGAGAACAGCGGTCTGCCGTTCGTCATCGCCCTCAACGGCTTCGACGGCAACCAGCCGTACAACCCCGAGGAAGTACGCGAGGCGCTCCAGATCGGTCCGGACACCCCGATCATCACGACGGACGCCCGGCACCGCGCGGACGCCAAGTCGGCGCTGATCACGCTGGTGGAGCACGCCCTCATGGCCCGGCTCCGCTAGCCCTCCGCGCCCGCCGACCTGCGCCGGCAGATCGACGCCCTCGCCCGGCACGCCGTGCCCTACCGAGGCCGACTCGCCTTCCCCGGCGAGCAGATGATG
>NZ_JBICWL010000012.1:0-201291 GCF_043199735.1 Streptomyces sp. NPDC048566 | reverse complement strand
GGGGGGGCCGTCGGCGCGGGAGCTGAGGCGCCGGGGGGTCTTTTGGGGGCGGTCCCACCCCCGCCAAACCCGGGGGGGGGGGCCCGGGCGGCGCCCCCCGCCCCCCCCCCGCACCGCCGACGTCAGCATCAGCACGGTCTCCCGCGGGTGCAGGGCCCGGGTGCCCTCCAGCAGAGCGAGCAGATCGACGTCCCGCCCGCGATGTTCCAACATGCCGTCCGTCAGCATCAGCAGACGATCGCCGGGGCGCAGAACGACTTGCTGAACGCGGAACGGGTGCGGTACGTCCCCGGACAGCCCCAGCCCGAAAGGCTGGTCCACCTCGCACGTCATCACCTCGGCGACCCCGTCGCGCACTCGCAGCGGCCACGGGTGACCCGCATTGACGAGCCGGGCCCGCCCGGTGTGCAGGTCGATGCGCAGGAGTTGCCCGGTGGCGTGGCCATGGTCATGGGCGGCCAGCGCCTGGTCGGCCAGGTGGGCCTGCTCCGCCAGGCCGGCTCCTGCACGGCGGGCTCCGCGCAGAGCGCCCACGAGGACCGTGGCTGCCAGAGCAGCGCCGATGTCGTGACCCATCGGGTCGGTCACCGACACGTGCAAGGTGTCCCGGTCCAGGGTGTAGTCGAAGGTGTCGCCACTGAGGCTCTCGGAGGGCTCCAGATCCCCGCACAAGGTGAACTGCGCCGCCTCGCAGGACAGGGACGGGGGCAGGAGCTGGTACTGGATCTCCGCTGCCAGGGTGGGCGGCCTGGAACGCTTGCCCCAGGTGTAGAAATCGGTGAAGCGCCCGTTGGCGATCACGACATAGGCCAGCACGTGTGCGGCCTCTCCGACCGCCTTGAGGACGTCCTCATCGGGCACGGCGGGCAAAAGCAGTTCCAGCAAGCCGATGGCATCACCCCGATTCGTGACCGGCACGATCACCCGCTGCCCCCGGCCGGTCGCCTCCTGGTACATCTGCTGCGTACGAATCACCTGCTCGTAGACGCTGCCGAACATCGGGATCCGCTCCGCCTCGCGCCCGCCCTCCAGCGCCCCGGCGGTGGACAGCCGCGCCACCGCCCTCCCTGTCAGGTCCACGATGAGGAAGGAGACTCCCGACGCCGCGAATCGCCGCCGCAGGTCCTCCGCAACCACTTCCACAGCGTCTACGGGCGCCGCAGCCTCCGCCGCCGTCAGCAGCCGGGGAACCACAGTCTCGCCAGCACTCACGGCAGGAGTCCCTTCACCCCACCCTCATCCCAGCTTGGCACCACCACCCACAGCGGCAACCCGCAGCCGATCACGGTGAGTGAAGGCATGGCCCGACCCGCAAGGATGTCCTCCAGGCTCAGGGCGTGTGAGTACGTCGGTTGAGTACTTCCGCCCATGTGGCGTTCCGGGGCCATGGGACAGGCTGTGCAGACAACGCCGCGGCGTACGAAGCGCTCGGCGAGCAGGTCACCTAAGAGGGGATTCTCCATGTCCAAGCGCCTTGTCGTCTCGTCGCTCGCCGCCCTCGCAGGCGTCGCCGCGGGCACCGCGGCGTTCGCCTCCTCGGCCGACGCCGCCGCGCCGGACAGGCCGGAGATCTCCAAGGCCGCCGCCCACTTCACCGCCACCGCCGGCGGGGGTGCCACGCTGACCTTCAGCGCCACCGTGGCCGACCACTCCGGCCTCACAAGCCTGCGGGTGCTCGCCTGGCCGACGAGTTCGGGCCTTGCGCCCACGGCTGCCGAGATGCGCGATGCCGAGGAAGCCACCTGCACGGCAACATCCGCAACGGTCCGGAAGTGCACCTACACGGTGAAGAGCTCGGCCAAGGAAGCCGCCTCGCTTCCCGCAGGCGTCTGGCACGTGTCCGCACTGGCCACCGCCAAGGACCACGGCACCACCTTCGCACCCCAGGCCGCCACGTTCACCGTCAGTCACTGACACCCCTCCCCCACCCCCGTCGCGGGGGAAGAGCCATGGCCCGCCGCTGCTGGTGCGGGTGAGGGCGGCCCGGGTCCGGGGTGCTTCGGCGGGATGGTGGAGCAGTCCGGCGAGTCGTGCCTGCTGCCACCCCTGTCCGACCAGCAGCTTCGCCCGGGCGTCGCCCCTCTCGGAGGAATTCGTCGCGTCCGCCATGCCCCCGTCAACAAGCCGGTGACGATCTCGGCCGGGAGACCGCCGGGGCTCGAGAAGGCCCGGACCGAAGGCTGTCCGGCCTGGGCCTTCTGCGCTTGTCGGAGGACGGCTTCCCTCCCTACGGGTTACCGCACGTCGACGTAGTCCGCCGCGGAGGCGACGGCCGGGGTGGTGGATGTGCCTGCGAAGAGGTAGCGGAAGGAGCCGTCCGCCGTGGCCTTCGCCGACGTCCTCAGATTGCCCTTCCGGTCCGTCGTGACGGCCTTGAGGGTCTTGTAGGTGCTGGTGCCCTTCTTCTTGAACTGGAGCTTCACCGGCTGCTTGGTGTAGCCCGCGTACCTATAGGTCTCCCAGTTGGCGCGGGTCAGTGCGCCCGTGACGGTGATCGTCTTGTTCTTCCTCACCGGTTCCGGCGACGCGTTGACCGTCAGCCTGGAGTTGCGCAGGACCCTCGCCTTGGCGGCGGAATCCTTGGTGATGTAGTCACCGTCGTTGGCCAGGGCGTGGGCTCTCACGGTCCAGGTCCCGGCCGTCGTGTTGTCCTGAGGGTGGATGCGCGGGTTGATCTTCAGCGTGTAGGTGCAGGTGGTCGTGGTGAAGCTCTGGCGCACGCACTTGCCCGCGATGTCGTCGGGGACCACGAGACCGTGGAAGTCACCGTTGGGCAGGGGCGTGTGCCCCATGACCGGGAAGGTGTTTCCGGTCTCGATACCCGAGTCGTCCGTGGCGGTCACCGCGATGGTGAACCTCTTCACGTCCGTGGTCCCCAGGACGATGTCCTTCCCTCCGTTGACGACCACCTTCGTGATCCTGATGTCGCCCGAGAAGTCATCCGCCTGGGCGGCCGCCGGGATCGTGAGCGCGGACAGAGCGAGGGCCCCGGCGAAGCCTGCCACGGTGGTGCGGTGACGCATGAAGGCGTTTCTCCCATGTTCCAGCGCCTCAGGAACGTCCCGAGGCGAGCTGACGATGCCCCCTGGTACACGGGGGGGCACAGGCATGACCAACGGCTCGCAGGAATGGTTGCCCATCGATCACACACCTGTCATGGCGAGCGCGGGGCTCACGCTCCCGCTCGGCCGGGAAGCCGCCCGCACATGCTGCCGCGTACCCATGAACTGGTAACTGCGCCGTCTCCTCGCCGCGGTCGCGTCGGCGAGGCCCGCGTAGGCGGTGCCAAGTGGCCCACCGGTGCGGGATCTGCCGTCTCTCGGCCGTCGCGTCGGGTTCGACGAGGTCCTTCACGAACCGTTCGAGACCGACCATCCGCGCGTCCCGCCAGGGCAGGACGTCGGCGGCCACGAGAACGCCGCGGATGTGCCCGACGTGTTCGACCCGCCGGATGCTGCGTCTACGGGGGCTCTACGGTCCAGGACGATCGGCGCCCTCCCCGCAACCGGTCCGGGCACGCAGGCCGCGGAGGACGGACACCCTCCGGGGCGGGGGCGGGCGTCCGCAGTGGCGAGGGGGGCGCGGGCCGCGGTGCGCAGGCCGCCGGCACCGGTGCACCGGACAGTGACGGCTCCGCAAGAGGGTGTGCCCGCGGAGTGGGCCTACCCGGGGTGGTGATCGTGCGGGCGGCCGGGCGCCAGGCTGATGAGCAGGAGGCGGGCGCCCGGGGTGAGGTCGGCCCGCCAACTGCGGCCGGGCGGTACGTAGAGGACTTCGCCGGAGCGCAGGCGGCAGGTGAAGGGGGGCTCGCCGACCTGGCCGACGGGCAGCAGGAAGGTGCCGGCTCCGTCGATCTGCTGGACCAGGAGTCGGTCGGTCGAACCGGCGGAGCTGCGGTGAGGGCCTTCGACGTCGGCGACGTGGCAGGCAAGGGAAGGGTGCAGGCCGGTGAGCCGGGCGAGTTCGCGGCTCTCCCTCGCACGGGCGGCGACGTCGCGTCCGTGGCGCGCGTGGTCCTGCTCGGGCCACAGCATGGCGGGCCCGCGGCCTTCGCACACGGCGAGGAACTGCGCCAGTTCGCGCACGTGGGGCGGGGCGCCCCCGGCTGCCGATGACGCGCTGAACATGGGGCTCCTGGGGGTGTGGTGTCGGGACGGAGCACGCAGGTGCTCGACCGGCGCGGCTGCGCACGACCAGCATTCCGCACGCCGGGCCGTCCGGACAGTCACGAACAATTGGTCCCGTGGACTCCCGGAACGCTCCCGGAGCGGAGGAACTGCCCGCTGCCCGTCCGTGAAGCCCGCCCACTCCATGACTTGTGATCATTCACAGACCGAGGTCCGCTTTGGGCTGGAGCCGTGCTGCCCGCCGGGCAGCAGGGCGGGGCCGCCGCCTGTCCGGTCGCGGCGGCGGTTGATCGGCGGCATCGGCCCCAGGGCCGGACCGGAGTCCCGTGGCGGAACGCCCCGGTCGAGGACGGGCCCCCGGACGTGGGCCTACGACCTGTTCCCGGGTGGCATCGGGGCGGTATCCGGCAACGGATCTCACGCGGCTACCGTCCCGCGGCAGACGCTCAGGGTTCGATCACGTGGGATCTGAGTGTCGACTCCACGGTCCGCCGCGCCCGGCACCCGTCGTCACCGCCCGGCTCGGCCGTCCGGAACGAACTCGTTGCGGTCCTGGGAAGGGACGAGGGGCCCGTCCGGGCCGTCGGCGTCCAAGAGTCCCTGGACTGCAGCGCGGACGCCGGCCTGGAAACGGCTCTCGGCGCCCAGGTCGCCCATGATGTCGGCGATGTGGCGGCGGGCTGTACGCAGGGACATGCCCAGGCGGCGAGCGATCGCCTCGTCCTTGAGACCGGCGGCGAGCAACCGGACGATCGTCTCGTGGATCTCGCGGGACACCGTCTCGAGCTGTTGGCCGACCGCAGCGGTGAAGGGGGTGGCCCGGTCCCAGGTCTGCTTGAAGATCTCGCAGAGGTAGGCCACGGTGGAGGGTTCGCGGATGACGACGGCTCCCCAGCTGTCGTCCTGGACCGGGATGAAGGCGGTCTCGCGGTCGAACACGATGAGGCGGCCGAAGAGTTCGTGGGCGGTGCGGTATTCGCCGCCGAGGGCGGACGCGGCGGCGACGTAGGCCTGGCTGGGTCCGTTGAAGCGTGCCGTGTGGTGGTAGAGGGTGCGCAGCCGGACGCCGCGTTCCAGGATGGCCCGGTCGCGGACGAGTGCCTCCTCCATCGCTTCGGGGACGCGGGCGCCACCGCCGGGCTGACTGGCGATGATCTCGTCGCGGCAGCGCTCGGACGCCTGAGCAAGGGCCTCGCGCACGAGGGGGAGGTTCTCCAGGACCTCGACCGCCCCGGAGGCCGAGCGCCGGCTGTCGTAGGCGGGGGCGGCGCGCAGCAGTTCCTTGCGGATGCCGGAGAGCTTTCGGCGCTGCTGGAGGATCTCCGTCTCGATGGGGGCCGCGAGTTGGGCGGCCGCGGTCTCGGGTGCCACGGCGAAGACGGTGACGGGCTCGCCGGGGTGCTGCTGGAGGAGTCGCAGCCGCAGCAGGCGCCCGATGGCGCAGGCGGTGTCTTCGGCGTCCGCTCCGGTCCGCACGGCGACGGCGTCGACGGGCGCGGCGCCGTGTTCGAGCACCCAGGCGTAAACGGCTATGTCGGAGTCACGCAGTTCGCCGGCCGCCGCCAGTGTGTCGTCCAGTCCCATGGTCCGCGTTCCCACCCGTTCTGTCAGGGCCTTTCGAGAGGACGGCCCTGTGGTCAAGGCGAACAGAATAGGAGGAGGGGGACGGGCCACCCGCACGGGTCGGTGCTCGGCGGGTCGGCCTCCGGGGGCCGTCCTTCCGGGTGCCGGAGCGGTACGCGGCCGGTTCGCGTGTTCGGCGAACGCCCGGATCACGCCCTTGTATGGCTGGATTTATCCCGCCGAACCGGCCGCGGCCCGGATGGGAAGGGGATCTTCGGGAACGGCGGCGGCCCGTCAACCGGTACCGCACGCCTGCGATATGACGAAACATCCGTTATGCCGCCCGTCGCCTTCGTGCCAGGTACTTTGATGAGGGGGGTGAGCAGTCGTTCGCGGTGCGGGGACACGACAGTCTGTTCCCTGTCAGGAACCGACCCCCGGCCCGGAGGCCGGGAGAGAAGGAACACCCCCCATGAACAAGAAGCGCCCTTCCCTGCCCGTCCGGCTCGTGCTGGCCGCGGTGCTCACCGCCGTCTGCTCCACCACGGCGGGGGTGGCGGAGCAGGCGAGGTCGGCCGGGCACCCGGCCGACGTGACACGCACGGTGGCCGAGAACTGCTCGGGCAGCGAGAAGTGCACCAACGACACCTCCTGGGGCGGATGAGCCGCACCTGCCCCCAGCCACCCGTACCTCCGCGCGATCCGACACAGGAGTCCGTCATGGCCGACAGCACCGCTACCGCTCCCAGCTTCACGCCCCGCGAGCAGCAGGTCCTCGCCCTCCTCTCCGGAGGCGACACCTACTGCTCCATCGCGAGACGGCTGGGCATCAGCCGGCACACCGTCGATACGTATCTGCGCCACCTGCGGAAGAAGACCGGCACCCGCAACCGCACCCAACTGGCCGTGCTCGCGTCCCAGCTGGGCTTCCGGGCCTGATCCGAACCGCCCTCAGCGCAGGCTGAGGGCACCGGACCGGACGGTGTGCCGCAGGCCGCGGGTGAGGAGCAGGAAACCACCCGCGGCCCATCCCGCGAGGACCAGGGCCTCCTGGAGCACCAGCATCACCGGCAGCGTGCCGTCCAGGGCCAACTGGCGTACGGCGGCCAGTCCGTGGCTCACCGGCAGCAGGGCGGCGACCAGGGCCGGCAGCCCACTGCTCGGTACGGGGGTGTTGACGCCGGCCACCAGCAGCAGCGTGATGGTGGTGGCGACGGTCAGATACATCCGCCACTCGGGCTTGCGCAGCGCGATCCCGGACAGGCACAGGGCCAGACAGTAGACGCCGAACGTCATCAGGACGTTGACACCCAGGATCGCGGGCAGAGCCGCCCAGTGGAGCGGGACGGGCAGCAGCAGGTGCACGGTGAGCAGGGCGACGGTCGAGGTCAGCAGGCCGTCGGCGACCCAGTGCAGGCCGCGCGAGGCCAGTGCGACGAACGGCGGGGTGCGGCTGATCAGCAGGAACTGCAGCGTGCCCGAGCGGAGTTCACCGACGGTGGAGGTGACCACGCCCAGGGCGCCGAGCGGGCCCAGGACGACGGCGTTGCCCAGGGCGAGGTGGCCCTGCTGCTCGGGGGAGCCCAAAAGCCGGCCGAGGTTCGCGAAGAAGAGCACCTGGCACAGCAGCCGGACCACCCAGCCGCCGAGCCAGGAGCGCCAGGTGAACATCGCCCGGTAGTCCTGGTATGCGGCGAGGGCACCGTAGCCGACGAGATGGAGCACGGCACCCGCCGAACGCCTGGTCACCGGGGCGGTGCCGGAGCGGCTAGTCATGGAGGACCACCTTTCCACTGCGTACGCGGGCCAGGACGCGGCGCAGCAGGTACGCGCCCATCAGGGTCTGGGCCAGGATCAGGGCGCACAGCACCGCCAGTCGCGGTGCCAGATGCGGGACCGGTCCGGCGGCCGCGTCGCGCAGCAGGTCGGTCCCCCAGGAGAGGAAGAACGCCTTGGCAAGGGAGTCGGCCGGGGCGGGCAGCCGGTCGACGGGCAGGATCAGGCCTCCCAGCAGGTAGAAGGGGTAGGTCAGGGAGTTCTGAAGGGTGCGGGCCCCCCGTGCGGTGATCATCAGCGCGCTGACCAGCAGGGCGGCGCTCGCGCAGCCCGCGATCAGCAGGATGGTGACAGCCAGTGCGGTCAGGGGGCTGCGCAGGGCCACGTCGAGGCCGAACACCCAGCGGCCGACGAGGACGACTTCGAGGAGCACCGGCAGGGCGAGCAGGGTGGTGGTGAAGGTACGCACCGCCAGGGCCAGGAGGTAGCGCTCGGGGGTGAGCAGCGAGAGCTCCAGTGTGCCGTCGGACCGGTCGTCGTCGACGGTCTCGGCCGCGACGAACACCGCGTGCGCCCACAGACTCATGACGAACGCGGTGAGCGCGACGGTGGTGGCCAGGTCGCCGCGGTGGTGACTCCGCAGGAAGTGGAAGAAGACCAGCGAGTACAGCGGGATCACGGCCAGGGTGGCGAGCATCCCCGGCGAGCGGACCAGGATCACGCCCTGGGCCCGTGCGGCGGCGGCGATCACAGGGTGAACTCCCGGTCCTCGATGACGGTCCGGTAGACCTCCGCGAGGCCGGGGGCGGCGACCGCGATGGACTCGGCTCGGGCCTGGGCGAGCAGCAGCAGCGCCTGGGCCAGACTGTCGTCGTCGGCGGGGCGGGCGGTGAGGTTGCCCTCGGCATCGGTGGTGGCGCTGCCGGGCAGTGCGGCGATGCGCGCGGCGGTGTCGGCCGGGACGCCCACGGCGGTCAGGGTGCGGGGGGCGCGCAGGTCGGCGAGGAGTTCGTCGGCGGAGCCGATCCGCAGGATGCGGCCGTGGTCGATGAGGGCGACGCGGGAGCACAGGGCCTGCGCCTCCTGCATGTCGTGCGTGGTCAGGACGATGGTCGTGCCGTTGCTGCGCAGGGTGCGGACCAGATCGCGGAAGCCGGCGCCGGCGTGCGGGTCCATGCCGTTGGTCGGCTCGTCCATGACCAGGACGTCCGGCTCTCCGAGCAGGGCGCGGGCCAGGTGGACGCGCTGGACCATGCCGCGGGAGAACGTCTCGACCCGGTCGTCGGCGCGGGAGGCCAGGCCCAGGAGTTCGAGGACCTCCTCGGTGCGCCGGCGCACGGCGCGGGGGTCCAGCCCCTGGAGGGCTGCCCAGTAGCGGAGGTTCTGACGGGCGGTCAGGCGGCCGTACAGGCCGCGGTCGCCTCCGAGGACCAGGCCGATGCGGCGGCGCACCTCGCGCGGGCGCTCCACGACGTCGAAGCCGGCCACCCGGGCGGTGCCCGAGGTGGGGACGACGAGGGTGGTCAGGATACGGGAGAGGGTCGTCTTTCCCGCGCCGTTGGGTCCGAGCAGGCCGAGCACCTCGCCTTGGCCGACTTCGAGGCCGACGTGGTCGAGGGCGGTGACCTGGCGGCCCCGCCGGGTCCGGAAGGTGCGGGTGAGCCCCGCGACTTCGATGACGGCCACGGCTCAGACCTCCCGGCGTGGCGCGGGCCGCAGTGGCCAGGGGGCCAGGGCGGCGAGTCGTTCCAGGGCGTCGGCGTGCAGGGCGGGGTCGACCGACTCGCCGGGAACGAGCAGGAAGTCGCCGACCGGTGTCCGGCTGATGGCTCCCTCGCTCCAGCGGTGTTCGGTGCTGCGATGGCCTTCGCCGCGGCGCAGCGGTGCGCTCAACTGCATGCCGTAGAGGCGGCGGGCGCAAGCGGGCTGCGTGTCGGTACGGCGGCGCACCTCCGCCTCGGCCGGGCCGCGCAGTGAGGCCACGAGTTCGTCGGGGACGGCGGCGGCCAGCCGGGGGTGGGCGCGCACCCGCTCGCACAGGGCGAGCAGTTCGGGCGCGAGGGCGAACCGCTCGGCGCAGGCGGCCAGTTCGCCGAGGTCGGGGGCGGCGGGTGAGGTCATGACGCAGACCAGGTCGAGGACGTCCTTGACGGTGTAAGGGCGCTGGAAGCGCTCCTCGGCCAGGGAGAGCACGTCGGCGAGGACCTGGTCGTCGGGCAGCTCCGCGCGCAGCGGGACGCCGGTGCCGTCGCCGGCGAAGGCGAAGGTGGTGACCTCGAGGCCGTGGTCGGGGTCGAGCAGCGGGTCCTCGCCGGGCCACCACAGGCCGGCGTAGAGGTGTCGCTGCCCCCGGTCGTCGAGGTGGGTGAGTTCGGCCTCGTCGCTGTCGTGGTGGTCCAGGGCGAGGGCCAGGACCTGCCACAGGGCGGCTTCGGAGGGTACGACGACGTCGAGGTCGCCGAGGGCGCGCAGAGTGCCTTCGGGGTAGTGGCGGGCCAGCGACGGGCCCTTGACGACGCGGGCGCCGGGCACCCGTGCGCTTTCCTCGGCCAGTCGGCGGTAGGTGGCGGCGCGCCGGTGCATCCGGGCGAGTTCGTCGCGGGCGCCGGTGCCCATGGGGGTGCCCTCGCGCTCGGCCAGGGACAGGATCAGCGGGGCGAGGACGCCCCGGACCTGGCGGGCGGCCTGGAGCAGCCGCCGGGCGGGGAGTTCGGTGTCGACCTCGAGGAGTTCGTAGAGGAGGTCGAGGGTGAGGGGGAAGTCGGAGCGGTGGTCCGCTGTCATGCGAGGACTCCTGGGAGCGGGCGGTCGGGGCGGTGGCGGGCCGCGGAGCGCCGGGGGTCGGCGCCCGGCGGGGGTGGTCAGGGGCGGGGGGCGTGCGCGTAGCCGTGGGTCGGGGTCCAGCCCTGGCGGCGCAGGGATGCCACGACCCCGGCGGCGCGTTCGCGGCCCGCGGGGTCGACGGGGTGCGTGACGTTGCCGATGAGCGGCCGGCCCAGGGCGGCGGCGGTTGCGGCGCAGGCCGCCACCAGGTGCGCGGTCGCGGCCCGGCGCAGTGCGTCGTCGTCGACGAGGATGTCCACCAGGTCGACGAACCCGGTGTCGCTGACGTCGTCGTGGGCGTCGGTCAGGACGGTGGCGTGTCCGATCGCCGCGGGCGCGCCGGGGGTTCGTACCAGGTAGGAGCGTCGGCCGGGGGCGTCCAGCAGGCCGCGGACGGCCTCGTCGGTGCCCGCGTCGGTGACCGTGTGGCCGCGGTCGGCCGAGGCATGGCGGATCGCCCGCGCGAGCCACGCTCCGACGGCGGCGCGGTCCGCTTCGGCGGCCTCGGTCAGGCGCAGCGCTACGGGGGGCGTCTCGGGCGGCGGTCCCGGGGTGTGGCGCAGGTAGCCGAGCAGCGGGAGAAGTCCGGGCGGCGTGGGCAGGTGCGCCGGGACGCGCACGACGGCGGAGGTGCAGTCGGGGTGGCGCCGGAAGAGGACTTCGAGCAGCCGCGGCGCCCGAGCGAGCAGCGTGGGGTCGGCGTGCTCCACCAGGAGTTGAAGCTCCCCGCTGGCCGGCTCGGCATACTCGCCCGCCACCACCGGCAGGCCGTCGACGCGGTGGAGCAGGCCGGCCTCGTCCGCAGCCCTCAGGTAGCGGTCGTCGATGTCGAAGGTGGGGGGCGGCGGGGTGCCGGGGGTCGGGGTGCCTTCGGCTGCGGGCGAATGACCGGTGTCGCAGGGCGGCGGGCTTGCGGGGGTCGGGCTCACTTCGGCTCCGGGCGGACGACCACGATCAGGGAGGCGTCCAGTTCGGCGGCGGCCCGGGCGACGTCGGCGGCCGTCACGGCGGCGAGCGCCTCGATCTCCCGCTGCGCGTCCCAGACCCGGTCGTTCAGGATCCTCTGAGTGGCGGTGGCGACGGCCCGGTCCAGGGGCGCCTCGGCCTCCCGGACGGTCTCGACGGTCGCCCGGCGGACGGCGGCCGCGAGGTCCTGCACACGGGGCCCGTTCTCGGCGACGGTGCGCAGCACGTCGCGGAAGGCGGCGAGCAGCCGGGGTGCGTTGTCCGGCTCGCAGCCTGCGAGCATCCGCCAGGCGCCGGAGTCGCTGTAGTTGCGCGCCCAGGAGCGGAAGGCGTAGGCCAGGGCCTCCTGGTTGCGGATCCTGGCGTAGAGCGGAGAGGCGGGACTGCCGCCCAGGAGATGCGCGAGGACTGTGTGGGCGTGCCGGCGGGGGTCGCCGGCGTGCGGTGCGCGACCTCCGGCGAGTAGCCAGCAGAAGGAGTCGGGCCACTGCCCGACGTCCTGGGGTACGGGCGGGGCGGGTACGCCGCCGAGGGAGCCGCGGTGCGGGTCGGGGAGCGGGTGGCGCACCTGGCGTCCGAGGCCGCCGCGCTCGAGCGCCTCGCGCAGGGCGCTCTCCGGCAGGCCGCCGGCGGCGGCCACGGCGATCGGAGCGGTGCTCAGCGCGAGGGCGTGCGCCGCGCGCAGCGAGTCGAGCGTCAGGCCGGAGACCGACTCGGGGCGCCCGCCGACCGGTGAACCCAGCGGGTGGCCGTCGAAGAGGCGGGCGAAGAAGGCGTCCTGGACGGCGTCCGCGTCGTCGGAGTCGGCGGCGGCGAGTTCCTGGAGGACCACATCGCGTTCTCCCTCGAAGTCGGCCCGGTCCCACTGGGGGTCGAGCAGGGCGCGGCAGATCCACTCGGCGACGTCGGCCGCGTCCTCGGTGAGCACTTGGGCGTGGATGACCAGGGATTCGGGGCCGGTGGTGGCGTTGCAGTCACCGCCGCGGTCCTCGATGCGCTCGCCGAGCGAGGGGCCGTCACCCAGGGGCGCGGACATCAGGAGGTGTTCGAGCAGGTGGGCGGCGCCGGCCAGGCCGGGCGGGTCGTGGCGGGCGCCGAATCCGAGCGCGACGCACAGGCTGGTGGTGCGCAGGGACGGGTCGTGGTGCACGACCACGGGGACGTCGGACGTCGGTGAGGAAGACATGGATTTCCCGTCGTGAGAAAAGGGCGGGGAGACAGGCAGGGGTGCCGCCGGACGGAAAGTCCGACGGCACCCCTTTCAGGTATGGCTGACTACTTGCCCGTGCGGACGTTGACCTTGTCGAGACGCGGACGCATGGAGACGGCGTGGTTGCGGTTCATCGGGAACTCCTCTGAGAGAAAGGTTATTCGGAATGTTCCGGCCGGGGCGTTTTCCCCGGCGGCACGTCAACCATTTGACCGGCCGGTCCGAGAGGTGTCAACAATTCCGGGCATCACGAAAATGCGGATCACGTGGTTACGCCACCGAATTCGAGCTACCTTTTCGACGCCCTGCGCAGGAACGCGCCGCGCCCATTCGTTGATATACGGAAGGAAAATTCGGCGGCATTATCGAAATCCGTTGTCCGCCGTTCCCGCGTTCGGCCGGGTCAGGACGTCCCGCGTACGTGTACTCCCCCTAAGGAGAGCCAAGTGTCGAGCACCCACTCCCTGCTGCTGATCAAACCGGACGGGGTGGAGCGGCATCTCCAGCAGGCGGTCGTCGAGGCCGCCGGGGAAGCCGGCCTCACCGTCGTGTGCCGGCACCGGCTGCTGCTGGGTGAGGAGGAGATCGTCCGGGCCTGGGCGGACACCCGCCGCGGCGAGCACCCGCTGGAGCACCTGTCGCTGGACCTCTGGTACGGCGGGCGGCCGATGGAGGTGCTGCTGGTGCGCGGCCCGGACGCCTTCACCCGCGCGAACCGGGCCAAGACTGCGGTACGAGCCGCCTACCGGCTGGGGCCCTTCGGGAACGTCGTGCACGCCCCCGACCACACCGGGGAGTTCGAGCTCCAGCTGTCCGTGTTCGCCAGCGACTGCCCGACCTGCGCCGGAACGCTCTCGACCGACTTCGGCGACTACGGCGACGTGCCCCAGGCGTACCCGCCCGGCGCGCTGCTGCCCGACGCGTGGCGCGACATCGAGCGGCTGCGGGAGCTGGCGCAGCCGATGTGGGAGGACCCGGCGTCCTGCTTCTGGCGTCCGACCCACCCGCAGCCGTACCGGTCGCGGGAGCCGGCGGGGGCCCGGGACCACGCGGTGTACATCGCCGCCTCCCCGAACCAGCTCTCCTTCGACAACCTGGTGGGGGCGATGCTGAGGGCCCTGCCGGGCATCGAATTCCGGCATGCCCTGGAGCTGATCGTCTCCGCCCTGCACCACCAGGACTTCACCCTGGCCGTGGGCACGCTGGCCGAGTGCGAGCGCTACCGGGACGCGCTGATGGCGCAGGGCCTGAACACCCCCATCCGCACACGCGCCCAGGACGCGGTCCGCCGCCGCGAGCAGATCCGCACGGGCGGCACGGTGGGCACCTCCGGAGCGTCGGCGGCATGAGCGGCCAACTGGCCGACCGGCGGGCCAAGCGCGCGGCGCTGCTGGCGGCGGGGGTCGACCCGTACCCGCCGGCCCGGCCCGTCGACGCCCGCATCGCGGTCCTGCGTCAGCGCTACGGCGCGCTGCCGCCCGGCACCCGGACCGGCGTGGCGGTGAGCGTGGCCGGCCGCATCGTGCGCCGCCGCGAACACCGGGCCGCCGGGTTCGCCACCCTGCGCGACGGGTCCGAGGAGATCCAAGTGCTGCTGGCCGGCGACCGGGCCGATACCGACGGCCCACGGGCCGCGTGGCGCGAGCGCACCGACCTCGGGGACCTGGTCGTGGTGGACGGCGAGTTGGTCACCACCGGCAGCGGCGCCCTGGCCGTGGCCGCGCGGCGGTTCACGCTCGCGGCGAAGGCGCTGCGGCCTCTGCCGGGCCGGCCCGGCAGGGGGGCGGCGGACGGCAGGCCCGCCGCGCACCGGGACCGCTACCGGCAGATGCTGCTGGACCCCGCCGAGACGGCGCGCGCGCAGGCCCGGGGCGCGGTGCTGCGGGCACTGCGGGAGGGCCTGTACGCGCAGGGGTTCACCGAGGCCGACACACCCCTGCTGCACCCCCTTCCCAGCGGCACGGCCCGGCCGTTCACCGCCTCCATGAACGCCTGGGGCCTGCCGCTGTACCTGCGGGGCACCGCCGAGATGTACCTCAAGCGGCTGGTGGTCGGCGGCATGGACCGGGTCTTCGAGATCGGCCGGGCCTTCCGGAACGAGGGCGCCGACGCCCTGCACTTCCCCGAGTTCACCGTCTGCGAGGCCTACGCGGTGCACGGCGACTACCGGGACGCCGCCGCGCTGGCCGAGTCCCTGGTGACCGCCGTGGCGCGCGCCCTGGCCGGGCCGTGGGCTCCGCCCCCGGCCATAGCCCGGGAGCGGTTCCACGACCTGCTCGGCGCGGCCCTCGGTACGCAGGTCGACGTCTCGACCCCGTACCCGGAACTGGCGGCCCACGCGGCGCGGCACCACATCGCGGTGCCGGCCGGCACGGGCCCCGGCGCCCTGGCGCACCTGCTCTACCGCAAGCTGGCCGAACCCCGCATCGAGCGGCCGACGTTCGTCTTCGACTTCCCGGCCGAGGGGGCGATCCTGGCCCGCCCGCACCGTGCGGACCCGGCGCTCGTCGAAAGCTGGACGCTGGTGATCGCCGGTCTGGACGTCGGCCAGGGCTGCACGGAGCTGACCGATCCGGTGGAGCAGCGACGCAGGTTCGCCGCCCAGGCCGCCGCCCGGGCCGCACAGGGCCTGGACGCCACCGTCCTCGACGAAGGCTTCCTGGCCGCCCTCGAACACGGCCTGCCGCCCTTGGGTGGCCTGGTGCTGGGGGTGGACCGGCTCATCACGGCGCTGCGCGGCACCGGGCGGCTGCGCGACCACCAGTGCCACCCCATCTCCCGACCCGGAACCGCGCCCGGCGGCGCACCCGGCCCGGACCGCTCCGGCTCCCCGCCGGCAACGCCCGCCCGGTCCGAGCCGGCCCGCGACACACCCACCCCGGCCATCCCCCGACTCCAGGAAGGAGCAACACCGTGATCACCGACCACGAGCGGCTCGAGGAACTGCTGGCCGACGCCTGCGACCGCTTCGCGGACCGGCCCGCCCTGACCGGGGGCGGCCGCGCCCTGACGTACGCCGCCCTGGCCGCAGAGGCCGCGCGGTCGTGCGCCGCGCTGGCGGCGGCGGGGCACCGCCCGGCCGGCCCCGTCGTCGTCCGGGTCGGCAACGACCCCGCCGACCTGGCCGCCCAACTGGCGGTCTGGCAGGCCCGGGGCGTGGTCGTGCCGGTGCACCGGAACTCGCCGGACACGGTGCTGAGCGAGACCGCCGCGCGCACCGGCGCCCGGCTGGTCCTGGACGCCACACAGCCCGCAGGCGAGGGCATCCGGCCGACCGAGACCGCGCCGGACCGCGCCCCGCGGGAACTCGACGCACGGCAGGCACTGGTGGCGTTCACCTCCGGGACCACCGGCCGGCCCAAGGGCGTCGTCCTCTCGCACCGCGCACTGACCACCAAGCTGCGCGCCATCCAGCAGGTGCTGCCCTTCAGACCCGGTGACCAGGCCGTGCAGGTCCTCCAGCTCAACTTCACCTTCGGGCAGTGGACCTCGCTGCTGACCCTGGCCACCGGCGGCACCCTGCACCTGCTGCCCCGCTTCGACGCTCCGGCCGTGCTGGCGCGGCTCGCCGCCGGGCGGGCCGACCGGATCGCGGTAGTGCCCAGCATGCTGCGCCTGGTCGCCCGGGAGCTGGCCACTCCGGGCTCCGGTCCGCTTCTGCAAGAGGCACTGCGGGCCTCCGGGGGGCCCGGCACCTGGATCACCGGCGGGGAGCCGCTGCCGCCCGGGCTGGGCCGGCGGTTGCGGGCCGCACTGCCCGACTCGGGCATCGCCGACGTCTACGGCCTGAGCGAGACCTCGACCTCCGACTTCGTCCTCACCCCCGACCGCTACGACGCGGCGGCGGGCACCATCGGCCGGCCCAGCCCGGGCGTGGAGTTCCGCATCGCCGCCGGGGACGGCCCGCCGCTCCCCGCCGTCCCCGGCACCGCCGGCGAACTGTGCCTGCGCACCCCGCACCTGATGACCGGATACCTCGACGACCCGGCGGCCACCGGCGCGGCGGTGATGGGCGGCTGGCTGCGCACCGGCGACCTGGCCGTCCTGCGACCCGACGGCATGGTGGAACTGGTCGGCCGCCGCAAGCAGTTGATCTCCCGCGGCGGTATCAAGATCGCCCCGCTCGAGGTGGAGCGGCCCTACGCCGACCACCCGGGCACCGCCGGCTGCCTGGCCGTCGGGATCCCGGACCCGATGCTCGGCGAGCGCGTCCACCTGGTGTGCGTGCCCGCGCCCGGCGCCGACCCCACGGAAGAGGAGCTCCGGGCCCACGGACGACTGCACCTGGA
The DNA here is from genome assembly GCF_043199735.1 of Streptomyces sp. NPDC048566. Taxonomy (NCBI): domain Bacteria; kingdom Bacillati; phylum Actinomycetota; class Actinomycetes; order Kitasatosporales; family Streptomycetaceae; genus Streptomyces; species Streptomyces sp. NPDC048566. The sequence continues at coordinate 184,537 of NZ_JBICWL010000012.1, read as the reverse complement.
GCCGTACCAGGTCCCCGAGCGCGTCCACTTCGTGCCGGAGCTGCCGCTGGGCCGCACCGGCAAGACCGACCGGGAGGCCGCCGCCCGGCTGGCCGCCGCCCGGCACGGAGCGGAGGCGCCGCGGTGACCCTGCTCGGCGTCTCCACCGCGGCCCTCGCCGACCGGGACGACTTCGAGGCCCTGCTCGCCTACCGGCCCGACGTGGTCGAGTTCTACGGATACCCCGGCTCGGCGCTGCCCCGCATCGCGCGGTTCTGCGACCGGCACGGCATCCGGCCGGCCCTGCACACCCCCGTCCCGTACGACGGCGGCACCGCACCCCGGCGGTTCGCCCCCACGGGACCCGACCCGCGGGAGACGGCGGCGGCCCTGCGGCTGACCGCGGCCACGGTGCGCTGCGCGGCGGACCTGGGCGCGCTCCACGTCGTCGTGCACTTCCCCAGCCCCTACCCGCCCTACCAGCGGGCCGGGTTCGAGGAGACCGGGCAGGACTTCCTGGCCGCCACCGCCGCCCTGGCCCGGGAACACGGGGTGAGCGTGCTGGTGGAGAACCTCTCCGCCCACCCGCTGCTGCGCACCCCGCTGCAGTACCACCAAGCGCTGGCCGACCACCCCGAGCTGGGTCTGTGCCTCGACCTCGGACACGCCCACCTGCTGGGCCCGCAGTACGCGGCGCCGGCCGGCTTCGCCGCACTCTTCGGCACCCGGATCCGCAGCATGCACGTCTACGAGACCACCGCCGCCCGCTACCCGCGCCACGGGCACGAGCCCGCCAACCGCGGCGGCACCCCGGCCGGGGGCTTCCTCGACCTGCCCGCGCTCCTCCCCGACCTGCTGCGCCGCACCCGGCCGGCGGCACTGGTCATGGAGCACGAGCCGGTCCCACCCGGCACCGAGCCGGCCGTCAGCGCCTGGCTCCGCGAACTGATCCACCACCATGACCACGCAGGAGCGACCACATGAGCAACAGCACGCACACGGGTCTGCTGACCCGCCTCGCCGGGGCCACCGGCACCGACCGCACCACGCTGCTGAAGGAGCTGTCGGAGACCACCCAGCACCTGATCGACACCACCGGCCGTGGCCTGGACCTCACCGAAGCCGACCTCGGCGGCCTCGACCTGAGCGGGGCGGACCTGCGCCGCGCGACCCTCAACCGGGCCGTGCTGCACAGCACCCGGCTGGTCACGGCGGACCTCTCCGAAGTGACCATGGTCTGCCCCGGCATGGAGCGCACCGACCTCCAGGGCGCCAGCCTGCGCTCGGCGTACGTGCACGCGCTGGCGGCCCAGACCTGCACCTTCGACGGCGCGGACCTCACCGGCCTGCGGGACGCCACCGGCACCCTCTTCCACGGCTGCAGCATGCGCGGCACCCACCTCGACGGCGCCCATCTGGCAGGCTCGTTCTTCTACCAGTGCGACCTCTCGGACGGCTCCGCGCGCGCCGCCAACCTCCAGGGCGCCCTGGTCAACGAATGCCTGCTGGACCACGCCGTCCTCGACGGCGCGCTGGTCGACCAGCTCACCGTCACCAAGTCCTCCCTGCACGAGACCTCGCTGCGCGGCGCGAGCGGCAAGGGACTGGTCCTCCAGCGCCTGACCGCCGCGGACGGGCTGGTGCTGGCAGGGGCGTCGCTGCCCGGGCTGCGGCTGTCCGAGGTCCGGGCCGACCGGGTCGAGGCCGCCGGGCTGGCCGCCCGCGACGCCGACCTCACAGAGAGCGTGCTGACCGGTTCCGACCTGACCCGGGCCGACCTCAGCGGAGCCCGGATCAGCCGCTGCGACCTGCCCGGCGTGCTGCTGACCGAGGCCCACCTGTCGGGCGGCTCGGTGGCCTCCAGCAGCCTGCGGGGCGCGGTGCTGCGCGGTGGGCACGGCGAGAACCTGCACCTCGTCGAGAGCGACCTGAGCGGCGCGGACCTGGCCGGCTTCACCGGCCGCTGCCTGACCGCCCGCGACGTCCGGCTCACCGGCGCCAACCTGCGCGGCGCCAACCTCTACCGGGCCATGCTCACCGGCGACCCGCCGCGCGCCATGAGCCTGCGCGGCGCCGTCCTGGAGAACGCGACCCTGGTCCAGGCATACCTCGCCGCCGACCTGCGGGACGCCGACCTGCGGGGCGCCAACTGCGCGTACAGCCGCTTCAGCCAGTCGGATCTCAGCGGCGCCAAGCTGACCGGCGCCGGCATGTACCAGTCCACCTGGGTCAAGGTCCCCGTCCGCGGCGCCGACCTGACCGGGGTGCGCGCCCCCGTGTTCGCCAACCGGTGCCCCGGCCTGCGCGAGGCGCTCCAGCAGGCGGGCGGCCCGGCCGCGGCGGAGTTCACCGCCTTCCTGGGGAGCTTCGAGACCGCCCTCGCCGCCGGCCGCAAGGGCTCGACGTGAGCCGCGTCCTGATCGTCGCCGCCCACCCCGACGACGCCGAACTCGCCCTGGGCGGGACCATCGCCCGCCTCACCGACGGCGGCGCGCAGGTGACGGTGGCCCTGTTCACCGTCTCCGAGACGGCCGCCGCAGACGACAGCGGTCGCCGACGGCGGCGTGTCGCCGCCGCCGAGGCAGCCGCAGAGGTCCTCGGGCACCGGCTGCACTGGCTCGGCGACGGCCGATACGACCAGGTCGAGGACCTGCCGGAGTACCGGGCGGTAGGGCTGGTCGACGACCTGGTGGCGCAGACCGACCCCGACACCGTCATCAGCCACTGGGACGGCGACTCGCACGGCGACCACGTGCGGGTGGCACGGGCGGTCGTCGCCTCCTCCCGCCGCTGGCCGCACGCCGCACTCGCGCAGTTCGGCCCCAACGAGCACCGCACCGTGCGGCACGCCGAGTTCGTGCCCCACCTCTACGTCCCCACCTCAGACCAGCTCGCCCGCAAGGCGCGCGCGCTGGCCTGCTACCGCTACCCCGGGCAGGGGTTTCGCCCCCTGGACGCCGGCACGGTCGAGCTGTTCGACCGGGCGCGGGGGGCCGCCGCGGGGCTGGAAGCCGCCGAAGGGCTGCGCCTCGTACGCCATCGCCTCACCCCCGGCCGTCCGCTCCTCTGAGCGCCCGGTCCTTCCCACCGAAGGAGTCACACCGTGACATCACTGACCACCGAGCCGTCCCGGGTCGCGCCCGTACCTGCATCCGGGGCGGCACCGGCCGCCGGAATCGCCGTCCCGGCCACCCGCCACGACCACCGGGCCGACCTGCTGGCCGGGCGCGCCGCGGCCTGCGTCTGGGGCCTGGGCCACATCGGATGGTCCACCGTCCAGGCGCTGCGCGCCGAGGGCGTCGCCGTCGTCGGCTACGACGTCGACCCCGCCCGGGCCGAGCAACGCGGCGCCGCCGCGGCCGCAGAGGTCGGTTCCGCCGCCCGGATGACCTCGGACCGGGCCCACGCCCTGGCCGAGGACGTCGCCGTGCACTTCGTCGCGGTGCCCACCGAACGCGAGGCGGAGCCCTACTCCGGGGCGCTGGTCGAGGTGTTCGCCGCGATCGCCGCCGAGACCGCCGCCCGGCGGCCGCAGCGCCCGCCGCTGGTGATCGTCGAGTCGACACTGACCCCGGGGACGGTCGAGGAACTGCTGCTCCCGATCGCCACCTCGGCCGGTCTGGAGCCCGACACCGACCTGCTGCTCGCGCTGGCCCCGCGCCGCGACTGGTTCCTCGCCGAGGGCTACGGACTGCGCGACCTGGACCGGATCTACTGCGGCGTGGGGGCCCGCTCGGCAGACGCGGCCCGGGACGTGCTGGGGCTGATGTGCGACACACTGCACCGGGCGCCCAGCCACATCGAGGGCGAGCTGGTCAAGTGCGTCGAGAACGCCTACCGGCACGTGGAGATCACCCTCGCCAACCAACTGAGCCTGGCCTACGCGCACGTGGACATGGTGGAGGTGCTGCGGCTGGCGGGCACCAAGTGGAACATCGGCACCTTCCACCCGAGTTTCGGCACCGGCGGCTACTGCATCCCGCTCTCCAGCCGCTACCTGCTGCGCGGTGCCGCCGACGCCACCCCGCTCTCGCTGCTCAGCGCGGCGGTCGACACCGACGTCCGGATGCGCGGCCTGGTCGCACAGGCCGTCGCGCCCCGCGGCCGGGTGCTGGTCCTCGGACTCGCGTACAAGGGCGGCATCAAGGTCGCCACGCTCAGCCCCACCGTCGCGATCACCGAGGAACTGCGTCGGCTGGGAACGGAGTTCAGCGTGTACGACCCGATGTACAGCGCCGCCGAGATCGAGGCGCTGCTCGGGCCCGGCACGGCCGCCACCGACCTGGCCGAGGCCGTGAGGCAGGCGTCCACCGTCCTGGTCGTGCCCGACCACCCGGAGTTCCGCGGCGAGCCGTACCTCTCGCTGCTCGACGAGCCGCGCGAACGACCGCTGCTGATCCTGGACAACCACGGGGTCTGGGAGGGCCGCACCTGGCCCGGCCACGTCGCGTACCGCAGGGCCGGCGGGACTTCCTGGCTGGACGTGCCCGCGTCCGTCGCGGCGGACGCCCGATGACCGCCCCCGCCGCGCACCCCCGGCCCCTCACCGCCCGCGCCGAGGAAGCGGCCGCCGACCCGGTGGTCGTGCGCACCCGCGCGGTGGCCCGCGAGCTGCTGGCTCCGGCCGCCGCGGCGACCGCCGCCGGCCGGGTCCCGCGCTCCCACCTCGATGCCCTGGGCGCCGCCGGCGCCCTGGGCACCGCCGTCCACCGCCCGGCCGCCCCGGTCACCCCCGCGCAGGTCCAGCGCGAGGTGTCCGAGACGATCGCCGCCGCGGACGGCTCGACCTGGTGCGTATGGGCCCAGCACCACCACCCGATGCGCGAGGTGGCGAACAGCACCGACCCCGCGGTCCGCGAGCGCTGGGCCGAACCGATGGCGGACGGCCGGGTGCTGGCCGCCGGCGCCAGCTCGCACCTGCGCCGTCCCGGCCCGCCGGCCGTCACCGCCGTCCGCGACGACCGCGGCTGGCGCCTGCACGGCCGACTGGCATGGCTCTCCGGCTGGGGGATCGCGGACGTGGTCGTAGTCGGCGCGGTCACCCTCGACGACCAGGTCCTGTTCGCCCTGCTGGACTGCGACGAGGAGGCCGGGATCGGCGAGGTCCGCCGACACCGGCTGTGGAGCATGGAGGCGACCGGCACCGTGTCGGCACGACTGGACGGCGCCGCCGTGTCCCCCGATCGGGTGGTCGCCCTGCACCCGGGCACCGAGTGGCGGCGCGCCGACGCCGAGCGCCGTCCCAACGTCAACCCCGGCGTGTTCGGCACCATCGCCGCCGCCACCGCCTGCCTGACCGACCCCGCGCAGAGCACCGAGTACCGCGAACTGGGCCTGAACACCGCCGCCGAGGCGCAGGCGCTGCGGGCCGCCGCCTACCGGCTGATGGACGAGGTCCCGGCGCACGAGGCCGCCGAAGAGCGCCTCGCGGTTCGCGCGGCCGTCCTGGAACTGGCCTGCCGGACCGCCGCCGCCTGCGTCGCGGCCGGCGGCGGCGCCAGCGCCGCCACCGGTTCGCTGCCGGCCCGGCTGCTGGCCGAGGCATCCTTCCACCTCGTGCAGGCCCAGACCCGGGAGAGCCGTACGGCCACCGGGGCCCGGATGCTCGCCGTCGCCGACGCCGTCCGGCGGGCGCGGTGACCGGCCCGGGGCGCCCGCGCCGGGTCCGGCTCGCCGACACCGGCCCCACCGTGTTCACGGAGATGTCCGAACTCGCCGCCCGGCACGACGCGGTCAACCTCGGACAGGGATTCCCCGACACCCCGGGGCCCGAGCCGGTCGTCGCCTCCGCGATCGCCGCCCTGCGCGCCGGCCACCACCAGTACCCGCCGGTCCCCGGCCTGCCGGAGCTGCGCCGGGCCGTCGCCGACCACCAGCGCACCTGGTACGGAATCGACCTCGACCCGGCCCGCGAGGTCGTGGTGACCACCGGCGCGTCCGAGGCGCTGGCGGCCGCACTGCTGGCGCTGACCGGCCCCGGCGACGAGGTCGTCGTCCTCGAGCCGTACTACGACGCCTACGCGGCCTGCGTCGCAATGGCCGGGGCCACGCTGGTGCCCGTCCGGCTCGACCCGCCCGGCTTCACCCTGGACCCGGCCGCGCTGCGGAGCGCCGTGACGCCGCGGACGAAGGTCCTGCTGGTCAACTCCCCGCACAACCCGACCGGGACGGTGCTGCCGCCCGAGGTCCTGCGGGAGGTCGCCGAGATCGCCCGGGCCCACGATCTGCTCGTCGTCTCCGACGAGGTCTACGAGCACCTCGTGTACGAGGGCCCCCCGCACCAGCCGCCGGCCGCCCTGCCCGGCATGGCGGAGCGGACCCTGACGATCGGTTCCGCCGGCAAGACCTTCTCCTTCACCGGCTGGAAGGTCGGCTGGGCCACCGGACCCCGCGACCTAATCGAGGCCGTCACGGCCGTCAAGCAGTACCTGTCGTTCGCCTCCGCGACGCCGTTCCAGTACGCGGTCGCGGACGCCCTGCGGCTGCCCAGCGGGTACTTGACCGGGCTGCGCGACTCATTGCGGCGCCGCCGGGACCTGCTGGTCGCCGGCCTGGACGCGGCCGGCCTGCGCCCGCACACCCCGCGCGGCACGTACTTCGTGACCGCCGACATCCGCCCGCTGGGCGAACAGGACGGGCTGGAGTTCTGCCGCTCGCTGCCCGCCCGCTGCGGTGTCGCGGCCATCCCCCACCAGGTCTTCCACACCGATCCGGACCCGGGCCGCCCGTTCGTCCGGTTCACGTTCTGCAAACAAGAGGCGGTTCTCGAGGAGGCGGTGCGCAGACTCGCCACCCTCTCCGAACGCCGCCCCGCGACCACCCCCCGTACGGAAGGAACGAACCCGTGACCACGACGGCCACCCACTCCACCGCCCTCCCGGCCGCCGCGCGCCGGGCCGAACTCGAAACCGGCCTGCGGGCCGTCCACGCCCGCATCGCGGCGGCGGCCACCGCCTGCGGCCGCGACCCGCGCGGGATCACCCTCGTCGCCGTCACCAAGACCCGGCCCGCCGCCGACGCCCGACTGCTGCACGGACTCGGTATCCGGCACCTGGGCGAGAACCACGACCGGGAGGCGGCTGCCAAGGCCGCCGCGTTGGCCGACCTGGCCGCACACGCCGAGCCGCCGCAGTGGCACTTCGTCGGCTCGCTCCAGCGCAACAAGGCCGCCTCCGTAGCGCGTTACGCCTCGCTCGTGCACTCGGTGGACCGTCCCACGCTGGTCACCGCGCTGTCCCGGGGCGCCCGGAACGCCGGCCGGACCCTGTCCTGCCTGGTCCAGGTGAGCCTGGACGGCGACCCGCGCCGCGGCGGCGTGCCCGCGGACGGGCTCGACGCCCTGGCCGACGCGGTCGCGGACGCCCCGGGCCTGCGGCTGGCCGGGATCATGGCCGTCGCCCCGCTCGACGGACCGGCCGACGCGGCCTTCGACCGACTGGCCGCCCTGGCCGCCCGGCTGCGCGCCGGCCACCCGCGGGCCGCCGCCATGTCGGCCGGCATGAGCAGGGACCTGGAGGCGGCCGTCGCGGCCGGTGCCACCCACCTGCGGATCGGCTCCGCCCTGCTGGGGGCCCGGGCGTACCCGGCCCGGGCCACTGGGCCGCAGGGGTACGGGGCCCCGGGGACGTCCACGGCACCGGGGGGCGGTGCGGATGCTTCCGGGCCATCGGGCGGGTCCGGGTCGACGGATACGCACCCGACGCCGCCGGGCGGCGCTGACTCGTATGGTCCTGCGGACGCGCAGCCGGGTACGCACGCGACGGCACTCGGCGGTGTCGCATGAGCACTCCCCCGCCGCCGGTCCGCAGCGGCCTGCCGGCCGTCGGCACCGGGACCCGGTCCCTCGACCTGCGCTACCTCGAACGCCCGCCCGCCGAGCACCAGCGTCCCTACTTCCCCTTCGTCGCGGACCACCTGCGCGGGGTCCTGGACCGGCCGGACGCCTCCGTCCTCGACATCGGCTGCGCCAACGGCGCCTTCCTGCACCACGTGGCGGGCCGCTACCCGCACGCCCGGCTGTCCGGGGTCGAGGCACTGCCCGCGCTGGTGGAGCACGCCGCACGACACGTACCCGGGGCCGACTTCTCCGTCGGCGACGTGGGCCGGGCCGGGACCCTGCCCGGGCGCCGGTACAGCGCGGTCACGATGCTCACCCTGCACAGCCACTTCGACTCCCTCGACCCCTGGCTGGACCACGTTCTGGACCTGGTCGAACCGGGCGGGCGGGCCCTGCTGTTCGGCGCCTTCAATCCCTTCCCCGTCGACGTCCTGGTCCGACTGCGTCAGGCCGACGGCGCGGAGGACGGCGGCTGGATGCCCGGCTGGAACATCCACTCCCGCGCCGCGTTCACGGACCGGCTCACCGCCCGGGGGCTGCGCCACCGCTTCCACGACTACGAGCCGCCGGCCGACGTCCCCCGCTCCCCCGACGACCCGCTGAGCACCCGCCGCGCGACCCTGGACGGTGCGATCGTGCTGACCAACGGCGCCGGGGTGCTGCTGCCCTTCGCCCTGCTGGAGGTGTCCGTATGAGCGCGCGCCGCCCTGTCCGGCCGCTGGCCGAGCCGTTCCGCGCCCTGCTGCGCAGCCCGGTGACCGGAGGCCCGCTGACCTGGGCTGGGCCTCACCTGCTGAGCGACGGCGACACGCTGTGGCCCTGCCCCGACGGCATCCCGTACCTGCGCACCGGGCGCGACGGGCTGCGGGCGCGGGCCGTCGACGCCCTCCGGGCGGGCGAGGCGGACCGGGCTCTGGCCCTGCTGCTGTGCGACCGCAAGGACGACGCGGTCCCGCCCGCCGACCCCGCCAGGGCCCTCGATGTGGCCACCGGCGCGACGACCGCCGCGGCGGCCATGGCCGGCCTCGGATACGGCGGCCTGGCCCCCTACTTCCTGCACCGATGGTGCCAGCCGACGTACCTCAGCGGTCTGGCCCTGCTGGACGCGCACGCCCCGACCGGCACCACCCTCTTCGAGACCGCCTGCGGGGCAGGGCACTTCCTCCGCACCTGGACGCAGCGCTGCGGCCCGGCCATCGGCTCGGACCTGGTCTTCTCACACCTGTGGATCGCCAGGACCTTCTGCGCCCCCGACGCGGACCTCGTGTGCTTCGACGCGGACGGTGCCTTCCCTCTCGTGGACGGCGCCGCCGGAACGGCCCTGAGCCACGACAGCTTCCACTACTTCCGCGACAAGCGGCACGTCCTGGCCGAGCTGCTGCGCGTCAGCGGCGCCGGTCCGGTCCTGCTGGGACACGTCCACAACGCCGACCACGCCCACTACTCCCCCGGCCTGCCGCTGACCGCCGACGGCTACCGCGAACTGCTCGCGCCGGACCACTCGTACGACGACGAGGCCCTGACGGGGTCGGCGTTGGGAGCCTTGCCCGGACCGACGGGTGCGGCGGTGGACGGCGGACGGCCCGCCGGCACGGCTTCGTACCGGGGGCAGCCGAAGGGGGCGAACACGGCCGCCGCCGCGCTGGCCTTCGTCTTCCGGGCCGCCGGGCAGCCGGCCACGCCCGGGCGGCTCACTGCCCCCGTCCCCGGCCGCCCGCTGCACGTGAACCCGCTGCTGACCGACGACGGGCCCCGCTGGCCCGACGAGCAGTTCGCCCGCGAGTTCGCGGACGACTGGCCCTACCTGCGTGACCTGTCCCGGCCGTCCCCCGCCACCGTCGCCGCCGCCCGCGCCGGGCGGGCCGGTTCCGATCCCGACGTCGACCGCGCCGCCCGGCGGCGGGCCCTGGTCGACCTGCCCGAAAGCTGGCTCTGACATGACCCTCCTCGACGCCCGCCCCGCCCTGCCGCCCGTGGACCCCGGGCAGTTGCCGCGCTCGTGCCGCACCGGGCCGGGCGTACGCATCCTCGCCGGCCGCCTGACGTTGGGCGAGAACGTCACGATCGGCGCCGGCACCACCCTCGTCGGCGACGACGTCGTCCTCGGCGACGGAACCGTCATCGCCCCGGACTGCGACCTGCGGGCCGGCACGCTGAGCCTGGGGCCGGGCACCGAACTCGGGCCGCGCGTGCGCGTCCTGGTCGCCGAGCGGTTCGCGGTGGGCGGCGCCGCCCGGATCGGCCCCGACGCCCAGGTCCTGTGCCGCCGCTTCACCGCCGGCCGGCTGCTGTACTTCGGCGACGGTGCGCGGGTCGGCTACGGCGGTACCACGACCTCGACCTCCCGAGTGCGGATCGGCGACCGGGTCACGATCGGCCAGCACACCATCCTCAACGCCAACCACGAGATCAGCCTGGGCGACGGCGTCGGCACCGGCTCCTACCTGGCCGTGTGGACGCACGGCTACCACTTCGGCCACGGCCCCCTCAACGGCACCGAACCCGCGTACGCCCCGGTGCACGTCGCGAACGACGTCTGGCTCGGCTACCACGTGACCCTGCTGCCGGGCGCCCACGTCGGGGAGGGGACCGTCGTGGCCGCCGGCTCCGTCGTCACCGCCCCGCTCCCGGCGGGCGTCCTGGCCGGCGGCGTCCCCGCCCGGGTCAAGCGGGAGCTCGACCTCGGCCCCGTCTCCGAGAACCGCGCACACGACGCCGTCCTTGGCGTGCTGGACGGCTGGCGCACCGAACTCGACTGGAAGGGCTGCACGATCGAAGCATCCTCAGGCTCCCCGGGCACGTCCGAAGGTTCCCCGCGGACCCTCACCGTCGCTCTGGCGGACGGCTCGCACCGCACCCGGGTCGTCCTCCTCGCCCAGGACGACCCCTGGCCCGGAAGCCCTCCCCGCGGCGAGGCGCTCGCGGTGCTCTCGCTGGGCGAACGCCCCGACCGGCGGCCCCGGCCCGGCGACCCCGTCGCCCTCTTCGAGCTGCGTTCCGGACGGCTGTCCGGCCACACCTCACCCGTCGTCGAGGACCTGCGCGACCAACTGCGGCGGCACGCCATGCCCTGCGGGGACGACCGCTGCTTCAGCGCCATCGAGCCCGGCGCCTTCGCCCGCCTGAAGGAGGCCGCGGCATGACCCGCGCCGACGGACCCGCGGTGATCGGCCTGCTCGGAGGGATGAGCTGGCCGTCCACCCTCGCGTACTACCGCGCCCTCAACGAAGGCGTCGCCAAGGCCCTCGGCGGCTCGCACTCCGCCCGCGTGGTCATCTGGTCGCAGGACTACGCCGAGGTCGAGCGCCTCCAACTCTCCGGGGACTGGGACGGGGCCGGCGACCTGCTCGCCGCGGGCGCCCGCGGCCTGGAGGCGGCAGGCGCCGACCTGGTCGCCATCGCCTGCAACACCATGCACCGCGTCTCGGGCGCCGTGCGCGCCGCCTGCGACCTGCCCCTGGTCGACATCGTCGAGGTCACGGCCGAGGCCGCCCGACAGCGCGGCATCTCCCGGGCGGCGGTCCTGGGCACCCGGTTCACCGCAGGCGGCGCCCTGTTCGACGCCGCCCTGACCGCCCGGGGCGTCGAACCAGTCCTGCCCGGCCCCGCCGACCAGGCGCTGATCGACCGCATCATCTACGACGAACTGTGCCGGGGCTCCGTCACGGACGCGGCGACGAGGGCCTTCACGGACCTGCGGGAGCGCCTGAGGGGCGAGGGCGTGGACGGCGTCATCCTCGCCTGCACCGAGCTCGGCCTCCTCCTGCCGACGGCGGAACATGGCCGGCCGGCGGTGCTGGACACGGTGGATGTCCACGTGGAGGCGCTGGTCGCGGCGTCGTTGGGAGGTGCGGGAGGCACGGGATCGGCGGGTGGCCCGGTGATCGCCGGCGGCAAGCGAAGCGCCGGCGGCACGGGAGCGGCAGGATCGGCGGGCGACGCCCGACGCACGGGAGCGGCCACGGCGGCCACGGCGGCCAGCGGCACAGCAGTCGCAGCAGCAGAGGTGGGCGGCACATGAGCACCCGGCTCCCCGCCGGACCACCGGCGGCCCGTTCCGCCCGTTCCGCCCCCACCGTGCCCGTCGTGGCATCCGTAGCCGCCGGCGCCGCCCCCGGAAGCACCGACCATCCTTCCGGGTCCAGGCAACCCGGCTATGGGACCCCGGTCGCGGCCCGCACGGCACTGCGCCGCCTCACCTCCGCGGTGACCGTCCTGACCGTCGACGCCGGCGAGGGCTCCCGGCACGGCACCACTGCCAGCTCGGTGGTCGCCGTCTCCCGAGAACCGCTGATTCTCGGCGTGTCCCTCCGACCGGGCTCCGCCTTCACCGGCCTGGTGCTCCGCACCGGCACGTTCTCCGTCAACGTCCTCGCCGACGGGCAGGTCGACGCCGCCCGACGCTTCGCAGACCCCGGACGCCTTCCGGGCGACGCGCAGTTCGAGGGAGTCTCCCGGAGCGCGGACCCGCTCAGCGGCGCCCCCCTCCTCGACGGCGCCCTCGCCCACCTGTCCTGCCGTGTCGTCGACCGCCGCCGGGTAGGCGACCACGACCTCCTCCTCGCCGAGGTCGCCGGCGGCACCCACGCCTCCGGCACCCCCCTCCTCACCTTCACGGGCCGACTCCACACCGCAGGGGACCTGCGGCCGGCGTCAGCCGAGCATGGTGAGCAGGCGGTGAGCGCGTGGAAGGAGGTTGGACCTGAACGGGGCTAGGACGCCGTCGCGGTTGGTCGCAATCCGCGCTCTGGGCCCTACGCCGCGCGGGTGTGTCGGCCCGGTCCTGCGGGCGGGTACTCCAGCCGAACGCGACCGGGATACAGGCTGCGCTGTCCCGGCCGGCCATCTCCTCGCCGATCAGGTCGCGGTACGACCGTTCGGCGGGTCACCGGAAGCTCTGCACGGCGTCCACCCGGGCCGGGTGCGCGCGTCTCTCCGTGCGTGAGCCCCTCGGGCATGCCCAGGAGTGGTCATCGCGGCGTGGACCTCCCTGAACGGGTGGCGGAGCGCCGGGGGGCGAAGCCGGCGGACATCTCCCGGAGAGTGGCGGCGACGGCGCGCGCGCCGGGCGCGCCGGGTTCGATGAGGGTGTAGTGGCCGGTGCCGGGCAGCACGACCGTCCTCAGGTCCTCGTGCACGGCCGCGTAGTCGGCGAACTGCGTGAGCGGGACCTCCTCGTCCACGGCGCCGTGCAGCAGCACCGTGGGGACGCCGGTGCCACCCGCGCCCCGCAGCAGTGTGAGGGGGTCCACGTCAGGCAGCCGCTCCTCGAACACCTCGGTTCCGCCCAGGAGTTGCAGAGCGGCGTCGTCGCTCAGGCCGTCGCGTCGGGTGGCGGTGAGGTCGGTGATCGGGGCGAGGGCCAGCACGCCGGTCGGCAGAGCGGTGGTGTGCCAGCGGGAGCCCTCGGGGAGCAGGCCGCGGGCAGCGCACCACAGCGCCAGGTGGCCGCCTGAGCAGTGTCCGGCCAGAAGGTGGGGCCGGCCCTCGGGCAGGGTGTCCACGATCCGGGCGATGTCGTCGAAGGTCTCGGGGTAGCCGCCCGCTCCGCCGGAGCGGCGGAATCCGGGCAGCAGCACGTCGAAGCCCAGCCGGGAGAGGTAGGCAGCGAAGGGGGTCAGGTGCATGCGGTCGTAGCGCCAGTAGCCGCCGTGCAGGAGGATCACCAGCGGGGCGGCGGGGTCCTCGGCGGGCCAGGCGTCGTAGGACTGGTGCGGATGGTCGCCGTAGCGGCCGTGCACCGGCGCGAGGACCGGCTTCAGGCTCAGGACCCGCTTCTCCTCCTCCGCCGCGAAGGCGGAGATCACCCTAGACTTCACTGCGCACCTCCCACAGTTCCGGAAACACCGGTTTCGTCGCGCGTTGTTCGAGCCAGGCGAGGCCCGTGGAGCCGGCGCTGCCGGACTTCGCGCCCATGGCACGGCGGACGACCATCACGTGGTCGAAGCGCCAGCGCAGGACGAGTTCGGCGATGTCGGTGAGCAGTTCGCCGAGCGCGAGGAGGGGATGGTGCCGGGGGCCGGCGTAGATCCGCCGCCACACCTCCACGACTCCCGGGTCCGCCGTGTAGGGCGCGGTGACGTCCCGGTCCCGTACGTGCTCCGGGACCGGCAGTCCCTGCCGGTGCAGGTAGCCCAGCACCCGGTCGTACAGGGACGGCTGACGGTGTGTCTCGCTGAGCGCCTCGTGCACGGCCCGGTCGCCCCGGTGCATGCGGAGCATCGCCTCTGATTTTTCGCCGAGGAGGAACTCCAGGTGCCGGTACATCGCGGACTGGAAGCCGGACGCGTTGCCGAACGCGGCCCGGAAGCCGTTGAACTGGGCGGGGGTCAGGGCGGCCAGCGGCGCCCAGGTGGTGTTGAGGGCGGTCAGCGCGCGGCGGCTGCGGACGAGGGCGTCGGTGGCGGCGTCGAGGTCGTCCTTGGCGAAGGCGATGTCGGCCGTGCGCCACTCGTGGACGATCAGCGTGAACCACAGCTCCATCACCTGGGTGGTGACGACGAACCCCATCTCGTCGGGTGCGTCGGTCAGTGGCTGCTGGAGGTTGTTGAGGACGGACGCGCGCACGTAGGCGTCGTAGGGGCTGCCGCCGTCGAAGGGCCGGGTCAGTGTGTCGTCCGCGGCCTGCCGGGCCGGTGCGGACGTGCCGTCGTTCATGGTGAGGGTCTCCTAGAGGTGCTGCGGCCGTGCGGCGTGGCGGGCGCTGGGCTCAGGGGCCGAGGTGGACTCCGCCGGAGGCGTCGATCCACTGGCCGGTCACCCAGCGGGCGTCGCCGCCGGCCACGAAGGACACGACATCGGCGATGTCCGCGGGGGTGCCGAGCCGGCCGAACACGGAGGCCGCCTCGTAACGCTGCCGGATCTCGGGGACCGCGAGGGTCGGGTTGATCTCCGTCTCGGTGTAGCCGGGGGCGACGCTGTTGACCGTGATGCCGCGCGGGCCCAGCTCTTGGGCGAGGGCCAGGGTGAGGTAGTCGAGGGCGGCCTTGGTCATGGTGTACGCGACGATCGGCGGGAAGGCGACGCGGGTGGCGACGGAGGAGACGTTCACGATCCGGCCGCCGTCGCGCAGCCGGTCCAGGCCGCGCTGCACGATGAAGAACGGTGCCTTCGTGTTGACGGCGAACGCCCGGTCGTAGTCGTCCTCGGTGACGTCCGCGATCCGGCGCGGGACGGTGATGCCGGCGTTGTTGACGAGGATGTCGAGACCGGGTACGGCGCCCTGCTCGGCGAGGGCCCGGTCGAACGCCGTCCAGAGGGTGTCGGCGTCCCCGGGCACCCCCAGTTCGGCGTACACGGGGAAGGCGCGCCCGCCGTCGGACTCGATCTCCTTGACGGTGCGCTCGGCGGCTTGGCGGTCGTGTCCGTAGTGGACGGCCACCAGGGCGCCCTCGGCGGCCAGCCGGCGGCTGACGGCCCGGCCGATGCCGCGGCTGCCGCCGGTGACCAGGGCGGTCCTGCCCGCGTGCCGCAGTGGGGTGGTCATCGTGCTCTCCTTCTGCTGGGGATGGTGGTGGCCCGGGCGGTTCCGTCAGGCGTCGAAGTCGACCGTGACCTCGGCACCGAGGGGTCTGGCACGGCAGGTGAGCGTGTAGCCGGCGGCCAGTTGTCCGGCGTCCAGGGCGTGTTGGGGGCCGGTCGCGACCTCACCGGTGAGGACCTTGGCGCGGCAGCTTCCGCAGATGCCCTCACGGCAGGCGTAGGGCACGTCGGGGTGGTCGCGCAGCAGGGCGTCGAGCAGCACCGGGTCCCCCGGCCCGGCGGTGACGACGTGGCGCCGGCCGTCGTACAGGGCGGTGACCCGGGTGTCCTCGGGGAGCGGCGGCGCGACGGGCGCGGGCGGGGCACCTCCCGGGGTGTCGCCGAGGGTGAACGGCTCGGAGCGCACGAGGCCGGGGTCGGCTCCGGCCTCCGTCAGCGCCGCACGGATGGCGGCGGTCAGGCCGAACGGGCCGCACAGGGCGAAGGTGGTGCCGGGGCCTGGCTCGGCGCTCAGTGCGGCCAGCAGGCGCGGCAGGTTCCCGGCGCCGATCCGGCCGTCCAGGAGCGTGCCCGCCTCGCCCGTGAGGACGTGGAGCGCGGTGAAGCGGTCGACGAACGCGTCCTTGATCAGGGCGAGTTCGTCGGCGAGCAGGGCGTCGGCGGCGGTGCGCACCGAGTGCACGAGGGAGACCCGGCACGCGGTGTCCGTGCGGAGGGCGTCCGCGGCCAGGGCGGCGAGCGGGGTGATGCCGGAGCCGCCCGCGATCAGCACGTGGTGCGCACCGGGCCGCTCGGGCAGCGCGAAGTCGCCGCTGGGTGGGGAGAGTTCGAGGTGATCGCCGGGGGCCAGAACGGTCAGGGCGTGGACGCCGAAACCGTCCGGGGTACCGCGCGCGACGACGAGTCGCAGCGCGCCGGGATCCTCAGGTGGAGGGCATACCGAGTAGCTGCGGCGCAGTTCCTCGTTCGCGCGGTGGTGGCGGACGACGACGTGTTCGCCGGGCCGGTGCGCGAAGGTCTCCCGCAGGGCCCCCGGGACGTCGAGGGTGACGGCGACGGCGTCGTTGGTGAGCCGCTGGACGGCGGTGACCGGGAGCCGGTGCCAGCCGGTGCGCCGGCGGACGGCGGGCGGGCGGGGGCCGGCGGGGATGACGGAGTTCACGCGGGGCCTCACAGCGCGGTCAGGTGGGGGAACAGCTCGCGGCAGGCGGTGCAGCGGCGTATCGACTGGCAGCGGGAGGGGCCGAACGGACTGTGCGGCCGGGTGGCCCGGGATCCGCAGTGCGGGCAGGGCTCCCCGCCCAGTCGGACCGGCACCGGACCGTCCTCCGGTGCGGGCCCGGGCGGGGCGATGCCGTGGGCGGCGAGCGCGGCCCGGCCTGCTGCGGTGATGCGGTCCGTCGTCCACGCCGGTGACAGCACCTGCCGTACCCGTCCGTCCGGGTGACCGCACTCGGCCAGGACGGCCCGGATCGCGGAGGCCATGGCGGCCAGGGCCGGGCAGCCCAGGTAGGTGGGGGTGAACTCGACGTCGAGCCGGCCGTCGGCGCCGGGGGCGACGGAGCCGATCACGCCGAGGTCGCCGAGGGTGAGGAAGGGCAGCTCCGGGTCGGGTACGGCCTCCACCCGTGCCCGGACCTCCGGTGCCGTCAGGGCGGCGACGCCGCTCACCAGGTGCCTCCCGGGAACTGCCGGTGCACCGACTGGAGTTCGGCGATCAGGGAGGCGAACTCCTCGGTGTGCAGCCCCTCCCGGCCGCCCCGGGCCCACCAGCGCGGGGCGGGCACGGTCAGTCCGGCCCGGGTGATGACGTCCGCCGTCCTCTCCTCCCACCGCGGACGGAGCGGGGCGGGCGAGGGGGCCGTACCGGCGGCGGCGAGGCGCCGTACCAGGTCGTCCTCGTCGAAGAGTTCCGCCGTGTACGGCCACACCAGGTCCAGGCCCCGCTGCATCCGGCGGGTGCTCTCGGGGGTGCCGAGGCCGAGCCGTTCGGTCCAGGTGTCGGCGTGCAGCCGGTGGAAGGCGACCTCCTTGGCGGCCCGCTGCCCGAATGCGGCCAGTTCGGGGTCCGGACAGCCGCCCAGGGCCTCGTAGTACGCGACGGCGTAGTGGGTGTAGGCGAGCTGCCGGGCGACGGTGGCCGCGAAGTCTTCGCCCGGGAGTTCCACGAGCAGGGCGTTGGTGAACTCGCGGTCGGTCCGGGTGAAGGCGAGGACGTCCTCGTCGCGTCCGGTGCCGTCGAGGCGTCCGGCCCGAGTGAGCAGCAGCCGGGCCTGGCCGATCAGGTCCAGGGCGATGTTGGACAGCGCCAGGTCCTCCTCGATCGTGGGCGCCCGGGTGATCCACCGGCACAGCCGCTGCCCGAGAACGAGGGCGTCGTCGCCGAGGCGCAGCAGGTGGACGGCGAGGTCGAGGTCGGGGCGGACGTCCGCCGGGTCAGTCGTCGTGGTCACCGTCGGTGTCCTTCTCGCTCGTCAGCGGTGCGAACCGCTCCGGATACCGGTACGGCTTGTGCCGGGCGTTGGCGAAGTACGGGTCGCGTTCGTCCGGGGAGGTGGTGTGCACCCGGTCGGAGCGGACCACCCACAGCGACAGCGGGTCGCCGCGGCGGGTGTACAGGTCCCGGGCCCTCAACAGGGCGGTGTCCGGGTCGTGCGCGCGGACCGAGCCCACGTGCTGGTGAGCCAGTCCGCGCCGGGGGCGCAGGAAGACCTCCCAGGACGCGGGGGTGCCCTCGGGCTGCCTGCCGGTCATGCGCGCACCTCCGTGCCGTCGGGGCTCTGCGCGCCGGTCCCGCCGCGGTCCCCGGTGCGGGCCGCGTACGCGGCGGCGGCCTCTCTGACCCAGGCGCCGTCCTCGTGGGCGGCACGCCGGTGGGCGACGCGCTGCCGGGCCCAGTGGGTGTCCTCGCCGAGCGCGCGCCGGTAGCCGTCCCAGTCGACGGGGGTGAAGTCGTAGTGGCCGCGTTCGTCGTTCCAGCGGACCGCCGGGTCCGGCACGGTCAGGCCGAGGCGCTCGGCCTGCGGGACGCAGGTGTCGACGAACCGCTGGCGCAGTTCGTCGTTGGTGTGCCGCTTGATGCCCCAGGCCATGGCCCGGCGCGAGACCGCGGCGCCGACCGCCGCGGTGCGCGCGTCGGCGCCGCCCGCCTCGGTGTCGGGCGGGCCGAACATCAGCGCCACGGCCGGCAGCCACCAGCGGTTCACGGCGTCCTGCGCCATCTCCCGCTGCGCCGGGGTCCCCTCGCACAGGGCACGTATCAGGTCGTAGCCCTGCCGTACGTGGAAGGCCTCCTCCTGGCAGACGCGCCGCATCGCACGTGCGTAGGGCCCGTAGGAGGTGCGGCACAGCGGCGCCTGGTTGATGACGGCGGCGCCGTCCGTCAGCCAGGCGATGGTGCCGGTGTCCGCCCAGGTCAACGCGGGGTGGTTGAAGGTGGCCGACGCGCGCTGGCGGCCCTCGTGCAGGGCGTCGAGCAGGTCGGCGCGGTCCACGCCCAGGGTCTCGGCGGCGGAGTACAGGTACAGGCCGTGGCCGGCTTCGTCCTGGACCTTGGCGATGAGCACCGACTTGCGGTGCAGGGAGGGTGCCCGGGCGAGCCAGGCGGCCTCCGGCTGCATGCCGATGATCTCGGAGTGAGCGTGCTGGGCGAGCTGCCGCAGCACCATGCGCCGGTAGCCGTCGGGCATCCAGTCGCGCGGTTCGACGGCCTCGCCGGCACCGACGAGCGCCTCGAACCGTTCCAGCAGCTCGTTCTCGCCGGCGGTCGCGGCGCCGGCGGACTCCACCGCGCTCATGCCGCTCCTCCCCGCCCGATCCGCGCCGGGGCGGGGATGCACGCGCCCCCGAACCGGACCCCTCGCCTGGGCACTGGCATCACTCCTTCGACACGTCTCGGGCTTTCACGGATGCCGCCACGCCCGGGGGTTCGGGCGCGGCCTCCGTCTGGGAAAGAGGCCGGACGACGGGCCCGCAATCCCCCGTCCGGCGGCATGGGCGCGTGACAAGCGTCACGCGGGGGTGCGGGGATTGCGGGACGGTGCGCCCGCCTCTTGTTCGGGTGACAGACGCGGGACGCGATCCGTCCGGTGACCGGTCCGCACGATCCGTCCGGCGGCCGGTCCGCCGGGGCGAAAGGGGTACCCAATGAGCACCATCAGGGAGTTGCTGGTCGAGCTGACCGGCACGGAGGAGTACGCGGACGCAGGGCGGGTCGGTGACGACGTCGACCTGGCCGCGAGCGGTATCGACTCCGGTGACCTGGTACGGCTGGTGCTGCTGGTCGAGCAGCGGGTGGGGGTGGAGATCACCGCCGACGACATGGAGAAGCTGCACACGATCGCCGACTACGAGCGATTCGTGGCCGACCGGTCGGCGGCCGGTGCCGGGGGCGTCGCCTGATGTGGCTGACCCAGCTGCTGGAACGCAACCGGCAGTGCTTCCCCGAGCGAACGGCCCTGGTGGACGAGCAGCGGGCGGTCACCTGGCTCCAGTTCCACGAACGCACCCTCGAACTCGCCCGGGGCCTGTCGGAGTTGGGCATCGAGCACGGTGACCGGGTCGCCGTGCTGTCCAAGGACCGGATCGAGGTGCTGGAGACCTACTTCGCGCTCGCCAGGCTCGGCGCGCTGTTCGTTCCGCTCAACCACAGCCTGGCTGTTCCCGAGGTGGCCGGGATCGTGGCGCAGGTCGGCGCGGTGGCCGTGTTCGGCGAGTCCGAACTGCTGGACCGGCACCCGGAGCTGCCGCCGTCGGTGCGGATCAGGATGGCGTTCGACAAGCCGGCGTTCGAGGCACTGGGCGCAGTGACGCCCCCGCGTGCCCTGACGCCCGTGGCCGACACCGACCCGGTCGCCGTGCTGCACACCTCGGCCACCACCGGACAGGCCAAGGGCGTCACGGTCGACAGCGCCTCGTTTCGCGCCATCGCCCTGGGCTGGCTCGTGTCGGCCCGGCCCACCGACGACATCGTGATGGTCAACTGCTGCCCGCTGTACCACGGCAGCATGGTGGTCTCGCTGACCTACATGGCCGCGGGCGCGACCATCGTGCTCATGCCGGGCTTCACCCCACAGCGGGCACTGGCCGCGGTGGAGCGGCACCGGGCGACCCACATGTGGCTGGTCCCGCAGATGCTGCGTTTCATGCTCCAGGCCAAGGGCGCCGACCGCACCGACCTCTCCACGCTCCGGGAGATCCTGTACGGCGCGGCACCCATGCCGCTCGACGTGTACGAGGAGGCCGTGGGGCGCCTGGGCTGCGGCTTCCGGCAGGTGTACGGGATGACGGAGGTCGGGGGCCCGTTCGTCACCCTCGGTCCCGACGAGCACCCGGCGCCCGGAGACGTCACGGCGCGCATCCCCTGCGGCCGCGTGATCCCGGGGATGTCCGCCCGCTCGGTCGGCCCGGACGGGACGGAACTGCCGGGCGGGGAGATCGGCGAGATCGTGGTGCGCGGCCCCGGTGTGATGCAGGGCTACTGGAACGATCCGGAGGCCACCCGGGAGATCCGGCTCGACGGCTGGATCAGGACCGGTGACCTCGGGTTCGTGGACGACGCGGGGCGCATCCACCTCGTGGACCGCACCAAGGACCTCATCATCCGGGCCGGGCAGAACGTCTACCCCTCGGAGATCGAGCGCGCCCTGATGAGCCACCCGGCGGTGCGGGACGCGGCGGTCGTCGGGATCCCGGACGAGGACTACGGCGAGGTGCCGCTGGCATACGTGGTGGCGGAACCGGGCACCGAGTCCACGGAACTCCTCCGGCACGTCTCGCAGTTGCTCGCACCCTACAAGCGTCCGCGGCGGGTGGAGTTCATCGAGCAGGTTCCCCGCAACCCCGCCGGGAAGATCGTCAAGAAGCTGCTGCGGGCCTGAGGCCGTGCTGCCCCCCGGGGTGCACGAGGAGCTGGCGGCGACCGGGCTCGGCACGGGGGCCGCCCTCGCCACCGAGGCGCGGCTGGCGCCCGCCGGGCCCGGTGAGGCCGCCGCGATCGCGTCGATGCCCGGCCGTCGCCGGTCCGAGTTCCTCGCGGGCCGGCTCGCCGCACGCCGTGCGCTGCGCTCGGTGGGACTGGACTGCGGGGACGTGCCCCGGGCCGGCCGGCGGCCGCTGTTCCCTCCCGGACGGGCCGCGTCCATCTCCCACAGCGCGGGCGTCGCGGTCGCGGTGGCCCGGGCGCCCGGTCACGACGTCCCGCTCGGCTGCGATCTGGAACTTCGCCCTCTGCCGGCCGGCGCCGCCCCTCTGGTACTGCGCGCGGACGAGGAGCACCTGCTGCGCGCGTGGCCGGTGACGTCCCTGTTCTCCGCGAAGGAGGCCGCCTGGAAGGCGCTGGCGGCCGACGCCGTCGGGACCACGCTGCGTGATCTGCGGGCCGGGCAGGACGGACCGGGATTCCTTCGGGTCGAGGCCCGCGCCGACCCCGCGCGCGTGGTCCGCGTCCGCGTGGTCGCCGTCGGGCCGGGCGTGTTCAGCGTGGTGCTGGGCGGGGACGCCGGCTGACCGACTCCGCGAGAGGGGCCCGGCGGTGCCGGCGCGCGACGACCGGTCACCGCCCCTTCGCCCCGCATGTGTTCGTGAGGGAACCGCACGTGACGGCTTGCTGCCGCTGACGTGCGACGACCGGGCGGGCCGGTCGTCGCACGCGGCTACTCCGACGCGTTCACCAGCACCGCCATGTTCCCGGCCGGGTGGCGGTTGTCGTGAATGAGCTGGTGGGCCAGGCCGATCTCGTCGAAGCCGAAAGTGCGGGAGAGACAGGGGTCGATGACACCCTGGTCGATGAGGCGGGTGACCTCGCGGGCCTCGCGGGCACTGGCGACGTGGGAACCCTGGAGGCGCTTCTGCCGCATCCACAGGAACCGCAGATCCACGTCCCCGTTGTAGCCGGTGGTACCACCGCAGATGACGACCATGCCCGCCTTGTCGCACAGGTAGATGGAGGTGGGGATGGTGTCGGCGCCGGAGTGCTCCAGCACGATCCGCGGGCTGCGGCGCTCGCCGAGCACCTCCCAGAAGCGCCGTCCGAAGGCCCGTGCCCCGGAGAGCCAGCGGCTCATCGCGGCCTCGTCGGTGGTGTCGGGCATCCGCCCCCAGTGGTCGAAGTCCCGCCGGTCGATCCAGCCTTTGGCGCCGAGCCGCATGCAGAACTCGCCGCGTTCCTCGCTGGAGACGACGGCGACCGGGATGCCGCCGACGTGCCGGACGAGCTGGATGGCGATGCTGCCGAGGCCGCCGGCACCGCCCCAGACCAGCACGGGGTCCCCGGGGCGGACGGTGTGCGGGTCCCAGCCGAACAGCTGCCGGTAGGCGGTGGCCGCGGTCGCCATGTAGCAGGCGGCGGACGCCCAGGACAGCCGGGCGGGCTTGGGGTGGCACATGTAGTCGTCCACGACGGCGAACTGGGCGAAGGAGCCGTAGTTCTCCTCGTAGCCCCACACCCGCTGGCTGGCGGAGGCGGCCGGGTCGCCGCCGAGGCGGATGTCCTCGGCCGACTCGTCCCAGCGGCTGGCGAGCACGACGACCTCGTCGCCGAGCCGGACCCCGCTGACGTCGTCGCCGACGGCCCACACGACGCCGGACAGGTCGGAGCCGCCGATGTGGAAGTCCTCGGTCGCGCCGGCCTTCTGCCGGGCGCCGATCACGTCCAGCGGCAGGCCGAGCGCCGCCCACACGTTGTTGTAGTTGACGCCGGCCGCCATCACCTTGACCAGCACCTGGCCGCGGCGGATGGGGGGCACGTCGACCACCTCGGTACGGAAGGCGTCCACGGGCTGCCCGTAGCGCTCCCTGCGGATGAGCGAGGCGTACATCCTCCGTGGCACGCTGCCGAGTGCGGGCGCGTCGCCGAGGTCGTAGAGGTCCTGGGGCGCGGTCGATGTCATGCGGGGTCTCCTGGGCGGTCGGGGCCCCCTGGGGGCACCACGGGTACGGGCGGCGGGGAGCCGGGGAGGGCGCGCAGGGCCTCG
The DNA here is from genome assembly GCF_043199735.1 of Streptomyces sp. NPDC048566. NCBI lineage: Bacteria > Bacillati > Actinomycetota > Actinomycetes > Kitasatosporales > Streptomycetaceae > Streptomyces > Streptomyces sp. NPDC048566. The sequence goes on along the minus strand of NZ_JBICWL010000012.1, from coordinate 161,266 downwards.
GCAACGGCTTTGCCGATCAGGGCGAGCGGCTCGGGTTCGGTCATCTCGTAGTGCCCGCACGGCACCCGGTGGTCGTGCAGGGTGCCTCGGACGTGTGGCCGCCAGGCGTCGGCCTTGCCGGGCAGGACGGCGAGGTCACCGGCGAATGCGGTGACCGTCTCGTCCCCGGCGCTGAAGAACAGCACGTCGCCGTCGAAGTCGCCGGGTACGAACTGCGGGGCGAGGCGCAGGTTGTTGCGCATGACGTCGGCGATGGCGGCGGCCTGCGCCGGGGTGACGGGTGAACCGGTCGGGTCCGCCGCGACCTTGCTGTCGATGCGGTCCAGGACGGTCGCCACGTCGGGCGGTTCGGCGCTCGTGTCCACGGGGAGTCCGGCCACCCGCATGAGCAGCGCCGCCACCTGGCGTTCGGCGGTCTCCGCCTCGTACCTGCTGCCGTGCGGCTGCGGAGCGTCCAGCATGGCCAGCAACTCCACCCGCTCCCCCTGCTCCCGGAGGGCGCGGGCCATCGCGTGGGCGACGAAGCCGCCGTAGGACCAGCCCAGCAGTCGGTAGGGGCCGTGCGGCTGGACCTCGCGGACCAGGCCGACGTAGGAGGCGACCATGGCCGGGGCGTCCGGCGCGGGCGGCCGGGTCCCGTCGAGGCCGGCGGCCTGGATGCCGTACACCGGCTGGTCGCCGCCGAGGTGGGGCAGCAGTCCGGTGTAGCGCCAGGACACGCCGGCGCCGGGGTGGACGCAGAACAGCGGGACCGCATCGCCCTCCGAGCGCAGCGGCAGCAGCGGTGCCAGGGCGTCCAGGGGGCGGGCCTGCCGGTCGTCGCCGGTGGCGGCGAGGACACCGGCGACGGTCGGGGCGGCGAGCAGGGCGGCGGCGGGCACGTCGAGGACGCCGGACCGCCGGAGCCGTCCCGCCAGCAGGACGGCGAGCATGGAGTCACCGCCGAGGTCGAAGAAGTTGTCGTGGACGCCGATTCCGCCGATGCCGAGGGTCTCCTCCCACAGCCGGGCGACGGCCTGCTCGCGTTCGGTGCGCGGCGGCACGTGCCCGGTGGTCAGCCGGGGCCGGGGCGTGAGATCCGGTCCGCTCCCGTCCGGGTCCGGGGTGTCGCAGGCGGCGGCGCGGGCGCCGGGGGCGTCGATCCAGTGGCGGTGCCGTTCGAAGGCGTACGGCGGCAGCGGTACCGTCCGGGGCGCGCCCGGCACCGGCGGCAGTGCCGTGTCGACACCGGCGCTCCACAGCCGGCCCAGTGCCGTGGCGAGGACGAGGCCGTCGGATGCGTCGGCCTTGGCGTGCCGCATGCTGGTCACCGTCACCGGGGTGTCCGGGTCCAGTTGGGCGACGGCCAGCTTGGTCAGGGTGTCGGCCGGCCCGATCTCCATCAGGACCGGGCGTCCGCGCTCCCACAGGGCGGTGATGCCGTCGGTGAACCGCACGGTGTCGCGGGTGTGGTCGAGCCAGTGCCGGACCGAGGTCGCCTGCTCGTCCGTGATCCAGGTGCCGGTGACGTTGGTGACGAACGGGATGCGGGGCGGGCGCAGGGTGACCCCGCGCAGGTGCTTCTCGTAGGTCTCCAGGACCGGGGCCAGAACGTGGGAGTGCGCGGCGGCCGGTATGCGCACACGGCGAAACGGCAGGCCCCGGCGGGCGAGTTCCCTCTCGAAGCGGGCCACGGCCTCGTCATACCCGGCGACGGTGCAGGCGGCGGGCCCGTTCACCGCGGCCAGGGACAACTCGTCGTCCAGCAGCGGCAGCACCTCCTCGGCCGGGGCCCCCACGCCGACAGTGGCGCCGCCCGCCTCGCTGATGAGCCGGATGCGTTCGGTGACCAGGGGCAGCATGTCGGCGAGGTCGATGACCCCGGCCAGGCAGGCCGCCGTGTACTCGCCCAGCGAGTGGCCGATCAGCGCGTCCGGCCGGACTCCCGCGGACATCAGGGTGCGGGCGAGGGCGTACTCGGTGACGACCAGAGCGAGGAAGGTGGCGGTGTGGTCGCCTGGCGCGCCCTCGAACAGGGCGGTGCGCACGTCGGCGCCGAGGACGGGGCGCAGGATGCGGGCGCACTCGTCCACGGTGTCGCGGTAGACGTCGTGGTCCCGGTACAGCTCCGCGCCCATGCCCGGGTACTGGGAGCCGCCGCCCGGCAGCAGGAACGCCACCCGCGCCGGCTCGTCCGGCACGGCCGGGGTGGCGGGGGCGGCGGCACGCAGGGCTTCCAGTGCCTCGTCCCGGGAGGCGGCGGTGACGGTCAGGCGGTTGCGCAGGGCCGGGCGGCCGGTGCGCAGCGTGTGCGCCACGTCGTCCAGGCGCAGGTCGGGCCGGCGTTCGAGGTGGCGGGCGAGGGCCTCGGCCTGGCCACGCAGGGCGCCGGCGGTACGCGCGGACAGCGGCAGCACCAGCCGGCCGACGTCCTCGGGTGCGCGCGGCGGGACGGGCGCGGGCGCCGGGGCCTCCTCCAGGATGACGTGGGCGTTGGTGCCGCCGATCCCGAAGGCGCTGATCGCGGCCCGGCGGGGGTGGCCGAGGGCGGGCCAGTCCTCCAGTGCGGTGGGGACGCGGAAGGGCCCGGCGGCGAAGTCGATGAGCGGGTTGGGCCGTTCGAAGTGCAGGCTGGGAGGGATCTGCCGGTGTTCCAGGGCGAGGACGGCCTTGATGAGCCCGGCGATTCCGGCCGCGGCACCGAGGTGGCCGATGTTGGTCTTCACCGAGCCCAGCGCGCAGTAGCCGCGCCGGTCGGTGGACTCGCGGAACGCCGCGGTGAGAGCGGCGACCTCGACGGGGTCGCCGAGGCGGGTCGCGGTGCCGTGCGCCTCGACCAGGCCGATGGTGCCGGCGTCCACCGTCGCCTGGGCCTGCGCGGCGAGCACGACCTCGGTCTGCCCGGCCGAACTGGGCGCGCTGAAACCGACCTTGCGGCGGCCGTCGTTGTTGACGGCGCTGCCCCGGATGACGGCGCGGACGCGGTCGCCGTCGGCGAGCGCGTCCTCCAGCCGCTTGAGGACGACCGCGCCGACGCCGTCCCCGGAGGAGGTGCCGGCGGCGTCCGCCGCGAACGCCCGGCAGTGCCCGTCGGGTGAGAACGGCCCGTCGGGGACGTGCCGGTAGCCGAGCAGCGCGGAGGGGTTGAGGGAGACGGCGGCGGCGAGAGCGGTGTCGCAACGGTAGTCCAGGAGGTCCTGGCAGGCGGTGTGCACGGCGACGAGCGCGGTGGAGCAGGCCGTCTGGAGGGACACGCTCGGACCGGTCAGGCCCAGTTCGTAGGAGATCCGTGTGGCCAGCGTGCCCAGGGAGTTGGCGGTGGCCGCGTGCACCAGCTCGACGGAACCGGGCTGCCCGGCGTAGCGGGGGTGGACGTGGGCCGGGTAGTACCGGCTGTCGCCGCTGCCCGCGTACACCCCGAAGGTGCCGTTGTCGGCACCGGGCGCGAGCCGGCCGGCGTTCTCCAGGGCGTGGTAGGCGGTCTCCAGGAGCAGGCGCTGCTGGGGGTCGAGCACCGCGGCGTCGGCGGGCGTGTAGCCGAAGAAGCCGGAGTCGAAGCGGTCGATGCCCTCGACGACGGACGCCATGCGGATCAGGGAGGGGTCGTCCAGGTCGCGCGGGTCTCCCCCGGCGGCGAGGAACTCCTCGTCCGTGACGGGCCGTACCGACGCGCGGCCGGCGGCGAGGTTGTCCCAGAAGGCGTCGAGGTCGTCGGCGCCCGGGAACCGGCCGGCCATACCGATCACGGCGACGGCCGGCGTCTCCTCCTCGGGGGTGTCCTGCGCTCCGTTGGTCTCATGCATGGCCTGGGCCCCTTCCCTGCCGTGGGGAGCGCCGGGCCCGGGCCGCGCGCTGCCGTTGTGCCTGTTCCCTGGCGCGCTCCAGCCCGCCCGGCGGGCCTGCGGCGCCGTCGTCCGGGGTCCGGGGTTCGGGTGTCCTGGTCGCGAGGTGGCGGGCCAGGTCGCGCACGGTGGGGTGCGCGAAGAGGTCGACGACGGTCAGGTCGCTGCCGAACGCCTCGTTGACGGCGTTCTGCGCGCCGACGAGCAGCAGCGAGTTGCCTCCCAGGTCGAAGAAGTTGTCGTCGCGGCCGACACGGTCGCGGCCCAGGACACCGCACCACAGTCCGGCGAGCCGCTGCTCCAGACCGTGCAGCCGTTCCTCGGCCCCGGCCGCGGCGGGCGGCTGTTCGGCGCTGCCGGCGGCGCGCAGCACCCAGGGCGCGGCGCCCGCGACGTCGGCCGCCGTCCGGTGCAGGGCGCCGAGGTCGGCGCCTTCGTCGAGGGCGACGCGTCCGGCCAGCCGCCGTACGCCTCGCGCCTGTTCGCCGAGGTGGCTCCGGACCCAGAGGGCGGTGCGGTCGGCGCCGATCAGCAGGTGGGGTTCGTCCAGGGCGCGGGCGAGGTCGAGGGAGCGGAGCGCGGCGGCGGTGTCCAGCACCCGGTAGCCGCGGGCTTCGCTGAGGGCGACCAGCCGGTAGCCGCTGCTCATGCCGCGTTCGCGCCACATGCTCCAGGCCAGGCTCTGCGCGGGCAGGCCCCGGGCTCGGCGGTGCAGGGCGAGGGCGTCGAGGTAGGCGTTGGCGGCGGCATAGGCGGCGTTCATGGCGCCGCCGAACCAGCCGTTGACGGAGGAGAAGAGGACGAACGAGGTCACCGGGTGGTCGGCACTGACCCGGTGCAGGGTCCAGGCACCGTGGGCCTTGGCGGCCAGGGCGGTCCGCCAGGCGTCGGCGTCGAGGTCGCCGACCGGCCGCTCCGCCAGGGCGCCGGCCAGGTGCCACACCGACACCAGGGGAACGCCCCATGCCTCGCGTGCCCCGGTCACGGCCGCCCGTACCTGGGTCTCGTCGGTGACGTCGGCGCGGGCGTAGCGCACGTTCCCCGTGTCGGGCAGCCCGTGGTCGCCGGGGTCCCGCGGGGAACGGCCGAGGAGCAGGAGCCGCGTGCCGGGAGTGCGCAGCAGGTGGGCGGCGAGTGCGGTGCCGACTCCGCCCAGTCCCCCGCTGATCAGGTGGAATCCCTCGGTGGCGGGCGGCTCCACGCGGACCGGTGCCTCCGGCAGCGCGGCCAGTCGGCGGACGTGGCGCCGTCCGGCGCGGTGGGCCACCTCGGCGTCCACCGGCGGCTGTCCGGCCTCCGCCAGGACCAACGGTACGGGGTCGGTGCCGGGCTCGACGTCCAGGTGCACGCAGCGCAGCGCCGGGACCTCCTCGCGCAGCGACTTGAGGACGGCGCCGGCCATCGCCTGTGCCGGGGAGGGGACTTCGCCGCCGGTCACTGCCTGGGCGCCGGAGGTCACGTGCAGCAGATCCACGGGCCGGGTGCCGAGGGCGCGGGCGAGGGCGAGCAGGGCGAGGGCGCTCGACTCGTCCGGGGCGGCCTCGCCGGGGTCGGGGGCGGTGAGGTGGACCACGGCGTCGACCGGTCGCTCGTCGGCGTCGAGGTCCCGGAGCAGCGCCGCGTGGTCGCTCTCCTCGGCGGGCCTGATGCGGTAGCGCGCGGCGTCGAGGCGCGTGTACGACGATCCGGGCGTGACCACGGTGCAGCGGGCGCCGTCGGCGCGCAGGGCCCGGGCCAGGCGTCCGGCGGCGTCGTGGGTCGCGGTGTCGGAGCCGGCCAGCACGAGGGTGTGCCGGCCGGGCGGCAGGGGGCGTGGCGGTTGCGGTGCGGCCGGCCGCCACTCGGAGCGCAGGAACCAGTCGGGCAGGGTCGCGGCGGTGCCCATCAGCAACTGGGCCGCGCGGACGGCGTCGTCGAAGTCTCCCGCCTCGAAGCTCTTGCGCAGCCTGGTCCGCTGGATCTTGCCGATCTCGGTCTTGGGGATGTCGCCGGGTCCGACCGGGACGAGGAAGGCGGGGCTGACGCCGATCTCGCGGGTGACCTTGCCGGCGATCTCCCGCAGCGCGGCGGCGCGGTCGGGTCCGTCGGCGAGGTGGACGAACAGGGCGAGTTCGTCGGTCCCGGCGGCCGGGTCGGTGCGGACCGCGCAGGCGGCGGTGAAGCTGCGGACGACGACGGGCAGTTCCTCGACGCAGGACTCGATCTCGTGGCTGTAGTGGTTGACGCCGTTGACGATGATGACGTCCTTGGCGCGGCCGGTGATGAAGAGTTCCCCGTCGCGCAGGAACGCCAGGTCGCCGGTGTCGAACCAGCCGTCGTCGGTGAACGCCTCGGCGTTGGCGGCCGGGTTGTCGTGGTAGCCGCCGGTCACGGAGGTGCCCCGGACCTGGAGGCGGCCGACGTCGCCCTCGGCGAGCACGGCGGCGTCCTCGCCGAGGACGCGCATGGCGAAGCCCGGGTAGGGCAGGCCGCAGCTGACGAACGTCTCGTCGGCGCCGGACGGTTCGGCGGGCAGCACCGAGTCGGTGACGACCGAGCAGGTCTCGGACATGCCCCAGCCGGGGTGCATCACGTCCTGCGGCAGTCCGAACGGCCGCAGTGCGTGCAGGAAGCCGCGGGCGGCGGCGGCCACGACAACCTCACCGGCGTTCATCACGAGCCGCATCGGGCTCAGGTCCCAGTCGCGGTCGCGGAAGCGGTCGGCCTGTTCGGCGAGGAGGCCGAAGGCGAAGTTGGGGGCCCAGGTGACGGTGACGCGATGCCGGTGGGCGAGGTCCATCCAGCGGGTGGGGTCCTGGAGGATCCAGGACGTGGGCGCGTGGATCTGGCGGCAGCCGAGGTAGAGGTCCCGCAGGTGGAACATGACGACGCCGGTGACGTGATCGAGCGGGATCCAGTTCAGGGTGACGTCGCGGGCGCCGAGACCGTTCACGGCCTCGGCGGCGGCGGACCGGGTGAGCACGTTGCGGTGGGTGAGCCGGACGGCCTTGGGGAGCCCGGTGCTGCCCGAGGTCATCAGCATGAGGATGAGGTCGTCCGGTTTCGCGGCGTACCAGTCGCGGTCCTCGGGCGCCTCCCGGAGCGCGTCGGCGGTGGTCAGGCGCAGGCCGGGCCAGTTCTGCCGGTCGGCGACGCCGCGCAGGCCCGCCTCCAGGGCGGGCGAGCACACCATCCAGGGCCGGCCGAGCATCCTCCAGATGCCCTCCAGCTTGGTGAGGGCGGCCGAGGACGTGCCGTAGGAGGCGGGGACGGTCAGCGGGACGGCGACGAAGCCTCCCAGGACGCAGCCCCACAGCGCGGCGAGGAAGTCCTCGCTGTCGTCGCACTGGAGGATCACCCGGTCGCCGGGGCGCAGCCCCGCCCGCCGGAGTCCGGCCAGGACCCGGGATGCCTCCGGAATCAGGGAGGCGTACGCGCGGCGGGTCTCACTGCCGTCGGCGCGGACGTGCACGATGTCCCCGCGGGCGTGTTCGGCGGCGCGGACCAGGGCCTCGCTCCAGCCCGGGACGGAGGGTTCCGTCAGCTCCGGGCCCTCGCTCAGGGCCGGGCGGCGGTCCGCCGCCTGCGGAGCCGCCGTGGGGGCCGGCTCGGTGGTGCGGCGCGGCGGACCGGCGTACCGGCGGTCCAGTTCCTCTTGGGTGTGCTCCACCGTGGCCTCGGCGCGGGCGACACCGTCGGCGCGGGCGAGGTGGCGCTGCCAGTCCTGTGCGGCGGACCGGTCGACGGCGGGCAGGGCGGCCAGGGCGGCCGTGTCGAGGTCTCCGTCGGCGGTGCGCGGCAGAGTGCTGACGGCGGTGACGCGGACGGCCGCCCTGCCGGTGCGCTCCAGCAGTCGTTCGACGCCCTCGGTGGCCTCCACGCGGCCCGGCACCACGAACAGCCGGGGCGCGTCCCCGTCGGCGGCGGGCAGCACGGCGGCGTCGCGGACACCCGGCACGGACAGCGCGGCCTCGGTCAGGGCGGCGGTGTCGGGCTCGCGGTCCGCGGAGGGGGTGCGCTGCTCGGGCGCGGGGAGCCGGCGCAGTCGGGTGTCCGGGTCGGCGGACACGGCTGTGAGGAGGCGGCCGAGAGCGCGGGCGAACTCCTCGGCGGTGGCGGTGTCGTAGAGGTCGGTGGCGTACTCGACGTGCAGGTCCAGGCCGTCGGGGGTGCCGTCGGCCGTGTGCCGTTCGAGGACGTCCACGAACAGGTCGAACTTGGCGGTGCCGGTGGCGCTGGGCCGCAGCGGCACCGCCCGGCCGTCGAGGCGGAGCAGTGCGGGCTCGTTGTTCTGGAGCGCGAGCATGACCTGGAACAACGGGTGCCGGCCGGGCAGTCGGGGCGGGTTGAGGTCGTCGACCAGCCGGTCGAAGGGCAGTTCCTGGTGGTCGAGCGCGGCCAGGTCGCCGGGCCGGACGCGGGCCAGCAGTTCGCGGAACGCGGGGTCGCCGGAGGTGTCGGCACGCAGCACCAGCGTGTTGGTGATCAGGCCGATCAGGTCGTCCAGACCGGGCTCGGATCGACCGGCGACGGGAACGCCCACGACGATGTCCTCGCCGGCGCCGCACCGGGTGAGCAGGGCGCTGACGGCGGCGTGCAGCACCATGAAGAGGCTGGCGCCCTCGCGTTCGGCGAGGCCGGTCAGCCGCCGGTGCAGGGCGGCGGGCACGTGCTCGGTGACGTGGGCGCCGCCGCGCGGTGCCGGTGGCCGGGGCCGGTCGCCTGGCAGGGTGCACTCCTCGGGCAGGCCCGCCAGCGCCTCCCGCCAGTGCGCGGTGAGCCGCTCGGCCCTGCCGCTGCCGTCCTGCGCGGGCGCGAGCAGCGCGCGCTGCCAGAGCGCGTAGTCGGCATACTGCGCGGGGAGCGCGTCCCAGACCGGTGCGGTGCCCGCCCGGCGAGCCGCGTAGGCCGTGCTCAGGTCCTCGGCGAGGGGGCGCAGCGACCAGCCGTCGGCGGCGCTGTGGTGCAGGACGAGCAGCAGGGTCCGTTCCTCGCCGGTCCCGAACAGCCAGGCTCGCACGGGGGTTTCGGCGGTCAGGTCGAAGCGGTGCCGGGAGGCGGCGGCCAGGTGCGCGCCGATCTCGTCGGCGGGGCAATCGACGGCACGCAGCCGCGGAGGCAGTTCTCCGGCCGGCACGATCCGCTGGTACGGCGTCCCGTCGTGCTCCGCGAACACCGTGCGCAGGCTCTCGTGCCGGTCGGCGAGGTCGCCCAGCGCGGCACGGAGCGCCTCGGGGTCGACGGCGGAGCCGACCGGCACACAGAGCGGGATGTTGTACGTGGCCGTCGCGTCGTCGAGACGGTTGAGGAACCACATGCGTTCCTGGGCGTACGACAGCGGGACGTGTGGGGGGCGCGGCCGTACGCCGAGGGCGGGCCGGGCGGGGGTGGTGCCGGGGCCTCCGTCGAGGAGCGCGGCGAGCGCGGCGGGCGTCGGTGTCTCGAACAGGGCGGTGATGGGCACGTCCGTGCCGGTGGCGTGGCGCAGCCGGGCCAGCAGCCGGGTGGCGAGCAGGGAGTCGCCGCCCAGGTCGAAGAAGTCGGCGTCGACCCCCACGGTGTCCCGGGGCAGTTTCAGCACTTCCTCGAACAGGCCGCACACCAGCGTCTGCTCGGCGTTCGCGGGGCGGGTGCCGGCCGTGCTGCCGGTGAAGTCGGGGGTGGGCAGCGCGTCGGTGTCCAGTTTGCCGTTGGCGGTCAGCGGCAGCGCCTGGACGGGTACGCAGGCCGCGGGGACCATGTGCTCGGGCAGGTAAGCCGCGGCGTGGGCGCGCAACTCGGCGGCTGTGGGTACCGGTTCGCGGGTGGCGACGGTGTAGGCGACGAGCTGCCGAACGCCGTTGCCGACCTCGCGCACGACGACGGCGGCGCGGGTGACGCCGGGGTGCCGGGCGAGGACGGCCTCGATCTCGCCGGGTTCGACGCGGAAGCCGCGCAGCTGCACCTGCTGGTCGGCGCGGCCGAGGTAGTCGAGGGTGCCGTCGGCGCGGCGGCGGGCCAGATCACCGGAGCGGTACATCCGGCTCCCGGGCGGTCCGTGGGGGTCGTCCAGGAAGCGCTCGGCGGTGAGTTCGGGCCGGTTGAGGTATCCGGCGGCCACCCCGGCGCCGGCGACGTACATCTCGCCGACGGCGCCCGGCGGTACGGGCCGGCCGGCCGGGTCCAGGAGGTGGACGCGCAGGTCGGCGAGGGGGGTGCCGATGACGCCGCCGCGGCGCGGGTCGGCCAGGTCTGCGGCGGTCAGGCGGTGGTGGGTGACGTGCACGGTGGTCTCGGTGATGCCGTACATGTTGATCAGGGCCGGCCGGTCGAGCCCGTGCCGTTCGGTCCACGCGCGCAGCCGCTCGGGGCGCAGGGCCTCCCCGCCGAACACGACGTACCGCAGCGCGCCGGTGCCGGTCCCCTCGTCGGCGTCCACGAGCTGTTCGAAGGCGGACGGCGTCTGGCTGAGGACGGTGACGCCGTCGTCGTGCAGCAGCCGCAGGAAGTCGCGCGGGGAGCGGCTCACGGCGTAGGGCACGACGACGATCCGGCCGCCGTGCAGCAGGGCACCCCAGATCTCCCAGACGGAGAAGTCGAAGGCGTAGGAGTGGAAGAGGGTCCACACGTCGTCGGCCTCGAAGTCGAAGTGCTCGGCCGCCGCGGCGAACAGCCGGACCACGTTGGCGTGCGGGACGCGCACACCCTTGGGACGGCCGGTGGAGCCGGAGGTGTGGATGACGTAGGCGATGTCGGCCGGCCCGGTCGGCCCGCCGCGCTCGGCGTCGGTCAGGTCACCGGCGGGGCGGGCCGCGAGGGCGGCGGTGACGGCGGGATCGTCCAGGAGGACTGCGGGGGTGTCACCGCCGAGCTGCCCTGCGAGTTCGCTCTCGGTGACCAGGAGGACCGGGGCCGCGTCCGCCGTCACCAGACGCAGTCGCTCGGCCGGGTGCCCTGGGTCCAGCGGCAGATACGCGGCGCCGGTCTTGACGACCGCCAGCAGGGCGGGCAGCAGCCGGGGGCCCCGGGGCAGCGCGAGGGCGACCACCCTGCCCGGTCCGGCGCCGCGCTCAACGAGCAGCCGGGCCAGCCGGTTGGCCTCCTCGTTGAGCCGCCCGTACGTGAGGTGTTCTCCCTCGTGGGTCACGGCGACCTGCCCGGGCCGTGCCGCCGCCTGCCGTTCGAACAGCTCGGTGAGCGTGGCCGTGACGGGAAACTCGCGCACCGGGGCGTCGCCCGGGCGCTCGCCGGGGAGCAGCAGGTCCAGGTCGGCGACCGCGGTGCCGGGTCCTGCCTCCGCCAGGTGGCGCAGCAGGGCGACGAACCGGTCGCGGTGCAGCACGAGTTCGTCCTCGTCGTACAGGGCGGGGTTGGCGTCGAAGGCGAGCCAGAGGGTGCCGGGGCGAGTCCCGGGGCGGACGCTGATCTGGAGGTCGTCGACGGCACCCCCGGACAGGTGGTGCCAGGTGGCCGTGCTCCCCGCGAAGTCCAGGTCCTCGGTGAAGGGGACGATGTTCAGCACCGGGCCGTACAGGCGGCGCCCGGTGCCGAGCAGCCCGAGGTCGCGGCGGATGAACTCGCTCCGGTACTGCTGGTGGCGGCGCAGCGCCGCCACCTCGTCGGCGACCATGCGCGTGAAGTCGTGCACGGTCGTGCCGGGTTGGGCGGCGACGCGCAGCGGCAGCACGTCGGAGGCGGTTCCCGGGGCGCGCAGGGCCGCGCTGCCCAGACGGCTCATGGCGGCCATGCCCAGGACGAGGTCGTTCTCGCCGGTCATCCGGTGCAGGTAGGCGGCGACAGCGGCGGTGAGCAGGTCGGTGCGGGTGACGTCCAGCCGGGTGGCCGCGGCGGACAGCGCGTCGACGTCGGGGGCGTCCAGTTCGGCGGTGCGCCGCAGGAACGGGGAGCGCGGTGGGGCGGTACGGCGGGTGAGGCGGGCCGGTTCCGGCAGCCCGGCGAGGCGGGCGGCCCAGTGGGCGCGGTCGCGGTCGTGGCGTTCGGAGGCGAGGTAGGCGGCTTCCTCGGTCTGGAGCCGCTCCACCGGTGCGAAGCCGCCGGTTCCGGGGTCGCGGCCCTCGGCCAGCGCGTTGTAGACGTCGGCGAGGCGGCGGCCGATGAGCTTGTAGCTGTAGCCGTCGAGCAGGATGTGATGGGCGCGCAGCAGCCAGATGTGCCGGTCGGTGGCGAGGGTGAGCAGCGTGTGCGCGAACAGCAGGCCCTTGTCGGTGTCCACCGGCGTCGCGAGGTCGGCTCGGATCAGGTCCCAGGCGGCGTCCTCCGGGTCGGCGGCGTCGCGCACGTCGGCCCGGCGCAGCGTCCAGTCGGCGGCGTCCGGCGCGGGGCCGCAGCGGGGGCCGTCGTCGGTGTCGCGGAAGCGCAGCGCGAAAGTGCCGGCCTCGTCCACGGTGCGGCGCAGTGCCGTCTCGAACAGACCGGTGTCCAGGGTGCCGTGGATCTCCACCGCCTCAGCGGTGTTGTACGCGGCGCTGTCGGGGGTGAGCCGCTGCGCGTACCACAGGCCCTCCTGAGCGCCGGACAGCGGTCCGGACAGCGTTCGGTGTTCGTCCTCGGGGAGAGACTCCTCGCGGAGTGACATAGCACAACCCTCACGTGGCAAGCCGTAACGGCCCGGTGGGCGCAAGCCCGGCCGGTCTGACAGGAAAGCGTCCTCGGCCCGCGGTGCCGACCTCACGGGCCGCACACCGAGGGTGCGGTCGTAGCGTTGGCCCGCCGCCCGTTCACGAGTTCCTCACGGTGGGGCAGCCCGTGGAACCCGGTCAAGCCGGTCCGGGCTCCCCGAACGGAATTCAGGTGTTTCCCTGAAAAACGCGGGTTCCGGGATAGCGACTCCCGCGACGAACTTTAGGGAAATCACGAGACTTTCCCCGGGGCACCGGGTCGGCAGTGGATTCGAGCGGGTCCAACCATGCACTCTCGAAAGGACATCGGCTGGACCCACGCCATCGACCACGGGTCGGCGGGCCGGCTTCCGGGAATGAGCGGGCGGAAAGAGGTCCTGACTTATGCGCCGTGCGTTGTGTCCGGTGGAGACGCTGTACGTGGGGCAGCGCAGCCGAGCTGTGCTCTCCTGCACCCTGCGCGGCCGAGTCGACACCGGGGCGCTGTCGTCCGCGATCGACGCGGTGACCGATGCGCATCCGTCGCTGCGGGCCCGCATCGTTCCGGACGGCGGTGGCTTCGCGCTGCAACTGCTGGAGGACGCGGAGCGCACCCGGCTGGCCACCCGGACCGGCACCGCCGAAGAGGCCCACAGGGTCGAGCTGAACACGCCGCTGCCCGTCGGGGGGCCGCTGAGCCGTGCGGTCCTGGTGAGCGAGCCGGAGGGCGACGGCCACCTGTTCGTCCTCTCGGTGGACCACACCGTGGTCGACGGGCACAGCGGCATCGCCCTGCTCAACGAGATCTGGGACCGGTACCGGGAACTGGTCGAGGGCGGGCAGCGGCCGGTCGGCGGGGACGGCGCCGCCGCCTGGCCGGTGCCGATCAGCGAGTTGCTGCCCCCGACCGACCCGGCGCGGACCGCCGCGTACCTGGACCGGCGCACCGAGGAGGCGCTCCGGCATCCGGCGGAGCTGGTCGCCTACGACGTCACCGACCCGTCCGCCGCCGAGGGCCGGATCGAGGTCTGCCGGCTGACGCTGGACGAGGAGCGCACCGGCCGGCTGCGCCGCGCCGCCCGCGCGGCCGGCGTGTCCGTGCACGCCCTGGTCGCCGCGGCGCTGTTGACGACGGCCCGCGGGCGCCTGCCCGGCGACGGGCCGCGCACTCTCGGCTGCCTCTCCCCCGTCGACCTGCGCTCGCGGCTGTCGCCGCCGGTACCCGCGCTGGTGATGGTGCCCGCCGTCACCGCCCACCTCCAGTCCCTGGAGGTCTCCCCGGACTCGGATCCGCTGAAGCTGGCCCGGACCGTTCACGCGCGGCTCGGCGCGTTCGTCGCGGGCGACGGGCCCGCCCAGGAGATGCGGATCATGCCCGAGATCCCGCGCAATCCCGTCCTGCAACTGGCCACGGTGATCGCCACCAACATGGGTGCCGTCCCCGGCCCCCGCCTGCCGGCGGGCCTGGAGGTCACCGACGTCCGGCTGATGCCCGCCCGGGAACAGTACTTCCCGGCGGCTGGGCGCAGTCCCGTGATGGCCTGCGTCGTCTCCTTCGAGGGGCGGCTCGCCATCGAGTTCCCGTACTTCACCGCCTGCTACAGCCCGACGTTCGTCCGGAGCTTCCGCGACGGGGCCGGCGCGGCGCTCGCCGCCTTCACCGACGCCGCCGAGCCCGTCCCCGCGCCGTCGGGCTGAACGACTCGCCGCACCGCACCGGCCACCGCAAGGAGCCCTTCGCCACCATGAGCGCAGTCAGCGACATCCCCACACCCCTGGCGCTGCTGCCGCACGCCCAGGCGGGCGACGAGCAGGCCATGAACCAACTGCTGACCGGGATCACTCCGTACGTCGCCCGGCTGTGCCGGTCGATCACGCGCGACGACGGGGCCGACGCCACGCAGGAGGCCCTCTTCGCCGTCTACCGCGGTCTGCGCACGCTGCGTGAGCCGACCGCGTTCTACGGCTGGGTCCGCTCGGTGACGGTCCGCGAGGCCGTGCGCACCGTGAAGCGGGCCGGCGAGCAGCGGCCCTGCCAACGGGTGGAGCCGGGGCAGGAGTCGGACCCGCTCGACGCGGTGCACATCAGCGACGTGCTGGACCGGCTGTCGACGTCCCACCGGCAGGTGCTCACGCTGCGCGCCTACGGCCTCAACGAGGAGGAGATGGCCCGGGTGCTGTCGCTGCCGGTGGGCACGGTGCGGTCCCGGCTGCACCGCGCGCGCCTGCGGTTCCGGGAGGCGTGGCAGCCCTCCGCGGCGTAGGCGTTGCCAGGCACCTCTACGCGGAGTGCCCCGGGCGGCCGGACCCCGGTACGGCGGCGGCCGTCGCCGGGGGCGTTCCGGCGCCGGACGACCCCGTGCCCGTGTCCCCCGTCGTCCGCGCCGAGGGCTGTCCCGTAGTCCCGGGCGGGCGCACGACGACAGCGACGGCACCCCGTCGTTATCGGAACGCCCGAATGCGCGCAGTATGAGGGCGCCCCTCCGCCTTGCGAAGCACCGCATCCGACGCCGCGCGCCGATCCACCCGGGACTGCGGAGCAGCCCTCAGTCGACGAGGTCCGGCAGCACCTGCGGGGGCCACCGGCCGGGCGCGAACAGGCCGAGTGCGTGAGCGCGGGCCACCAGGGCGGGCCGGTTGGGGGCGTCGAAGCGGCGCAGGAGCAGACCTACGCGGTACTCGACTCCCTGGCGGCTCAGGTACAGCCGGCCGGCCAGTTGCACGGTCGACGCACCGCTCGCCACGCCCTCGAGTACGCGCGCGTCGAGTTCGCTGAGCGTCAGTTCGCGGGGGCCCGGCGTGTCCGCGTCCCGCACGGGGCACAGCAGCAGGACCAGTCCGGCCGGCCCGGCCGGGCCGGTGACCGCTATGGCCGTCAGATCCGCGGCGAAGACACGGCCACCGCCGTGCCGGCCGGCCACCCGCTCCGTGAACCAGTTCGCGCGGCCCTCGGAAAGGTCGGTGAACCGATGACGCAGGCGGGCGGGTGCACCCGCCCGGAGCAGGTCGCTCAGCGAGCGGCCGCATATCTCGCCGGGACTCGCGCAGAACAGTGCCGCGAATTCGGCTTCCGCGGCGGTGATGGTCATGTCTTTCGGACAGGCGTGGGCCGTATAGGTGCGGCGGCGGTTCGCGCCGGCGCCCGTGTCGCCGGCAGTGGACAAGGGGGTGATATTTGGGGTCACCACGGACATACGGTCTTCCCTTTGCACGTGGGGAGGTAGCGACGCACCGCGCCCGATCCGGTGGCCTGCCTGGTGACTACGTTGTCGGGGTGCATGGTCCCGCGGGCCTCCGTCGGACGGGGGTGATATCGCATCAGGTCGGCATCTTGGAGGCTAAGGCGGGAATACCCGCCTGGCAAGTGTTCACCTATCGGGGCGCACATACGGTCAACTCCTTCGGCCATCACGTGATTTCGGCCATCCGGGGCCCGGCGCCGGGCTCTGCTGAAAGTCGACGCGGAGGGCAACCACCGAAAACGACGGGGAATCCTCTCCTGCACAACCCCGTTGCTGCCCGCCACGTCCCTCTGAGGGATGGGCAATTTCCGGACCCGGCCTCGGTTACGTGAGGCCCGCGAAAGACTCAAAATGGCCTCAGGGGATCAGCGGGCGAAATGCTGGAGCAGTCGCACTTCGGTCGGCATCCGAGGAAGCTCGGGCCGGAGCGATGCCTGAAGGTGGCAGCGGTGGCCGGTGGGGAGGTGCCCTCGATACCTCTCACGCCTGGAGTCGGACTCAAAGCCCCCTTCAGGCGTCCTCGGCTCAGGGCTCACCGCGGTCGCCACCCGGCGTCGTCCCCCACCCGCCGGGAACACCACCCGGAATCCGTTGCGTTGATGGCGAAGCTATATTCGGCAGTCGCGCGGTGCTGGAACAGCACGTCAGCAAACCTCTCACCAGGGGCAGGACACCATGTGGCAGGCGTTGTTCCGCCGATCCCCAGCACCGCTTCACCCACCTGTGCGCGGCAGGTGCAGCGAGGGCCGGCATGTGTTGCGCACCGAGCGGTTGCTGCTTTACACGCCCCTCATAGCTCAGGACGTCATCGCTTGCGCAGCAGTTGGATCCGACAGCGAGGCACAGCGCTGGCTGGGAGACAGAGCCGACAATGTGGTCCACGACGCGTACTCGCGAGAGGTGTTCCTGTCCATGCGCGCGGACGACGACCTCTCACGGTTCGAGACGCGCGACCGCCTGAGATTGATGAGGAAGATCGACAAACCCTCCAACGGCATAGCTCAGCTGACCGCCGTACATCTGGCTGACGGCAGATACGCGGGCACGACGACGGTGAGCCTCGCATCCGGTGAGATCGGTGGCGCCCTGGCCCCGGGCTACCGCCGGCAAGGACTGGGCGTCGAACTGTTCCGAGGCGCCCTCCAGTTCGGTCACCGGCACCTCGGACTCGCGGTCATGCGAGCCGGCGCCGAGCCGACCAACAGAGCCTCTCGGCAAGCACTCACGACAGCCGGCTTCACCCCTGCAGCGGGACCGCCGCGTTTCACCCTGGGTGACGGACGCACCATCGACGCATGCTGGTACCAGCACCAGCAAAAGGCAACGTCACACTGCCGCGGCGAGTACTCCAGCAGTACTTGGCGGCGCGGCCTGGGGAAACGTCGAGCAGACGGAGCGTAGTGGTCCTTCGGTCGTGCGGGAGCGGCCCCCGGCGTTCCCGCACTCCTCCCCCGCCGCCACGTGCATCTCCGGCTCCCGCCGACGGAGCCGAGTGCGCACCCGATCCGCACGCGCATGACACCGTGAGCGGCCCGGCGTGCCAGACCGCCGGCGTTCCTCGGAATCTCAGCGCCTGGCCGAGCGCTTCTGGCCGTCCTGTCCCCGCGTCCCCGGCGCTTCGGCTGCCTGCCGAACGTCGCATAGGCCGGTCGGCGTCGTTCTTCCCGGAGATCGCGGCACGACCGTCCACGCTCCGGGCTTCTTCCCCGAGCCCGCCACGACGCCCAGGGAGCCGCGAACGCCCCGCCCCCAGGTGCAAGGGGCGGGGCGTTCGTGCTCGACGGGTGTCGCGGCTACTGGACGACGTCGACGTAGTCGCCGTGGGAGGTGGCCGGGCCCGAGGTGCTGTTGCCGTAGTACTTCCAGCGCCAGGCACCGTCCTGGGTGGCGGTGACCGTCGTGGAGAGGGTTCCGCCGGTACCGGAGTAGACCTTCTTCACCGTGGAGTAGGAGCTGGATCCGGCCGGCTTGAACTGCAGGGAGACCCGGCGGCCGGAGTAGCCGTCGTAGTGGTTGGTGTCCCAGTTGGCGCGCTGGATCGTCCCCTTCACGGTGATCGCCTTGCCGGCCGTGACGGGCTCCGGCGAGGCGTTCATGTCACGGATCCGGTCGTAGCGCTTGACCTGCACGGTCGTGGACAGGTGATCGTCGTCGAAGCCGCCTCCCAGGCGCACTCCGGTCGCGCCCACCTTCCAGGACGTCGCGTCCGCGTTGATCAGACCCTTGCCGCCGTTGAGCCGCTCCGAGCGCGGGTCGATGTCGTGGACGCGGTCGCAGTCGTAGAAGTAGAAGCCGCCGGCCTTCGATTCCCGGCAGTCCTCGTTCCACTCGCTGGCGTCGTTCAGCGCGTCGCCGTTCGTCAGTGTGCCCTTGTACGCCCACACCCGGAACCAGTCCAGGGGAGCGGTGCTCTTGACTGTGAAGGTGACCGGGATCTGGACGGTGTTGGTGGTCCCGATCACGACGGGCTCACCGTCGTTGAACACCACGTTGTAGAAGCTGATGCCGTTCTCCGGCGTGCCCGTGGCCTGAGCCGTTCCCGGTCCCCAGACGACGGTCAGTGCGCACCCGAGTGTGGCCGCCGCTGCGGCCTGTACGGGTCTCTTGCCTTTCAATGGCCCCCCTTGGGCACGTGGAGGCGGTCGCCTGCGGGCCGGCACTCCGGCCCCGTCACGCGACCGCCACCTCTGTCGACCTGGGGATATTGCGCCATGGGCGTCCGCAAGGTCAATCCCGTACCGGTTGCCGCACCGCGATGCGCCATCAGCCGTACCGCGTCGAACGGGCGGTGTCACAGGGCAGCCCTCTCGGGATGCGCCGTCACCATGCGAGGTGCAGGCTCACGCCGGCCTCCGCCCTACCGGAACGTTGGTCCGGTCACGGTGCCGGTGGAGCAGTTCACGCTTACTGCCGGGCGTCGATCTCGGCGATCAGTGCCTCGATACGGGTGCGGATCTCGTCGCGGATGGGCCGGACGGCGTCGACGCCCTTGCCGGCCGGATCCTCCAGGGCCCAGTCGAGGTACTTCTTGCCCGGGAAGATCGGGCAGGCGTCTCCGCAGCCCATCGTGATGACGTAGTCGGACGCCTGCACGGCCTCGGTGGTGAGGATCTTCGGTTCGGCCGCGGAGATGTCGACGCCGACTTCCTTCATGGCCTCGACCGCGGCGGGGTTGACCTGGGCGCCCGGGACGGAGCCGGCCGAGCGGACCTCGATCCGGTCGCCCGCGAGATGGCCGAGGAATCCGGCGGCCATCTGCGAGCGGCCGGCGTTGTGGACGCAGACGAACAGCACGGAGGCGAGCGGCGAGGACATCGGTTCTTCCTTCGTCAGTGGATCAGGCAGGTCGTGCGGAGCGGAACCGCGGTTCGGACGTTCGCCAGGGAGGCGAGGGGTTCGGTGACGCGGGCATCGATCTCGTCGCGGATACGGCGGACGACGGCGATCGGCACCCTCTCGGACTCGGTCGCGGGCCAGTCCACGGAGCAGCGGCCGGGCTCGAACAGGGTAAGGGCGGAGGTACGGGGAACCCTGCCGGGCATGGGTGGCATGTGTCCCCACCGGTGATGGGCTACCGGCCCCCATCATCAGTCCAGGCTGGTATCAGTTCGAAGTGATGTGAGAGTATCAGCCCATGCTGACGTCAGTCGACACTGATCTGTTGCGAGTTCTGGCCGATCCGCTCCGCCTCCGGATCGTCACGCTGCTCGCCAACGAGACGCTCTGCTCCACGCATCTGATCGAGGAGACGGGGGCCAGACAGACCAACGTCTCCAATCATCTGAAAGTGCTGCGGGAGGCAGGGATCGTGGAGACGGAGCCATGCGGCCGGTTCACCTACTACCGACTCAAGGCAGACGTCATCGCCTCGCTTGCCGACGGGTTCGCCGACCTCGCGGAGACCGCGCGCGCCACCGCGGAGAACAACGTCAAGCGGTCCTGCCCCTGAATTCCCCGACGCCCGTCCACCGCCGCGTCCCGTCGACCTCCCGCACGCACCGAGGAGTCCCCTTGACCGCCATCGAGACCGCCGAGCACCACGGGCCCGAGGAATTCGCCATGGCGGCCGCCGGCGACCCGCAGCCCGCCCCGGGAGCCACTCCGCCGCAGAGCCCTCCGCTGCCGGCCAAGGCCGCGGCCGAACTGGTCGGCACCGCGGCGCTCGTCGCCGTCGTCGTCGGCTCCGGCATCCAGGCCACCGAACTGACCCAGGATGTCGGCCTGCAACTGCTGGCCAACTCCACTGCCACCGTCTTCGGCCTCGGCGTGCTGATCACCCTGCTCGGCCCGGTCTCCGGCGCGCACTTCAACCCCGTCGTGACCCTCGCCGAATGGTGGACCGCCCGCCGCGGCGGCGCGGGCGTCTCGGCCCGCGAGGCAGCAGCCTACGTTCCGGCCCAAATCGTCGGGGCCGTCGCGGGCGCGATCCTGGCCGATGCCATGTTCGGCGAACCGCTGGTGAAGTGGTCCACCCACGACCGGTCCGCCGGGCACCTGCTGCTCGGCGAGGTCGTCGCCACCGCCGGCCTGATCCTGCTCGTCTTCGGCCTGGCCCGCACCGACCGGCTTCGCTTCGCACCCGTCGCGGTCGCCTCGTACATCGGCGCGGCGTACTGGTTCACCTCCTCGACGTCGTTCGCCAACCCCGCCGTAACCATCGGCCGCGCCTTCACCGACACGTTCGCGGGCATCGCCCCCGGCTCGGTCGCGGGCTTCGTCGGCGTGCAGCTCGTCGGTGCCGTGGTCGGACTTGCGCTGGTGGCGCTCATCTTCATGCCGGGCCGGAAAGCCGCCGGGTGACGCACACGTCCCCGGTGGTGGTGATCGGTGGCGGCCAGGCCGGGTTCGCCGCCGGTTACCACCTGCGGCGCCAGGGCCTCGGCTTCGTGATCCTGGACGCCGCGACGGCACCGGGCGGGTCCTGGCAGCACATGTGGGACTCGCTGCACCTGTTCTCCCCGGCGGAGCACTCCTCGCTGCCCGGCCGCCTCATGCCGGCCCAGCCCGGCCGGACGTACCCGGGCGCCGGGCACGTCGTGGGCTATCTCGCCGACTACGCAAAGCGCTACGACCTGCCCGTCCGGCAGGGCACCCGCGTGCGGGCCGTTCGCCGTCACGGCGACGAGCTTCTGGTCGAGGCCGACACCGGCACCTGGCGGGCCCGCGCGGTCATCAGCGCCACCGGCAGCTGGTCGCGGCCCTTCCTCCCGGCCGTCCCGGGCCGATCCGTCTTCACCGGCCGGCAACTGCACACGGTGGACTATCGCCGGCCGGCCGACTTCACCGAGCAGCGGGTCGTCGTCGTCGGCGGTGGCAACTCCGGTGCTCAGATCGCAGCCGACTTGGCCTTGGACGGACGGGTCGGCGTGACGTGGGCGACCCGGCGCCCACCGCGGTTCCTGCCCGACCACATCGACGGCCGTGCCCTGTTCGACGTCGCCACCGCCCGCCGGCGCGCCCTTGACGCGGGCCGAGACGACACGGGCGGAGTGGCATCGCTCGGCGACATCGTGGCGGTACCGCCTGTACGCGCCGCCCGCGACGCCGGACTCCTTCAGGTGAGGACGATGTTCTCCCGGCTGACCGCCGCCGGCGTCCGGTGGACCGACGGCAGCGAGGCAGGCGCGGATGCGGTCATCTGGTGCACCGGCTTCCGTCCCGCTCTGTCGCACCTCGCCCCGCTGGACCTGCGCGGACCGCGCGGCCGCATCCCCACCGACGGCACCCGCGCCCGACACGAGCCGCGGCTGCACCTGCTCGGCTACGGCGACTGGACCGGCCCTGCCTCGGCAACCCTGATCGGCGTCGGCCGGACCGCCCGGGACGCCGTCCGCGAGGTCGCCGACCTGCTCAGGTAGGCGCGGGGTGGACCGCCTCACCGGCACCATCCCGCCCACCTGGTGGCGCGAAGCTCCACGTGGTCCGGCCGTGTCGACGGGCGCCCGCGGGGGTCATGCCGCAGCCGGTGCTCCCACCAGCAGTTGCCCCATGGCGGCGAGCACGGACGGCTCCACGCGGTAGTAGACCCAGGTGCCGCGTCGCTCGGAGGTGAGCAGCCCGGCCTCCTTGAGCTTCTTCAGGTGGTGGGAGACGGTGGGCTGGGAGACGCCGACGTCGGAGATGTCGCACACGCAGGCCTCGCCGCCCTCGTGCGAGGCCACGGCCGAAAACAGCCGAAGGCGGACGGGGTCACCGAGTGCCTTGAACATCCGCGCGGCGGTCTCGGCCTCGTCGGCGGTCATGGGGCGTTCCGTCACCGGCGGGCAGCACGGCACCACACCCTGACCTTCGGCGGGCTCAAGCAGGGGCAGCACCTTCGCATGCGACATGCGTCTATGTTGACACACGTCGAACCAGCTCGGGGGGTCCGTCGCCGGTGCGCGAGATGCGCGAGCGCGGTGCCGGGCGACACGGTCCACGATCCCATCGGGCCGGCCGCTGCCGCCCACCTGCTCAAACGCGGCATCGAGCCCCTGCTTCTCGAATCCGGCCCGGCCGCCGGAGCCGCTGTGGGCGAGTGGTCGCACGTACGGCTGTTCTCCACCCGGAACGAGGTGGTCGACCCGGCCGCCGAAAGGCTCCTCTCCGCCACCGGCTGGGCGCGGCCGGACTCCGCGACCCATCCCTCCGGCAGCGAAAGGGCCGGCCGGTACCGGCAGCCGCTCGCCGACGTCCTCGGCAGACGAGTACGCACCGGCGCACAGGTCACCGGCGTCTCACGGGCGGGCCGGGACCGAATCCGACCTCGGGGAAT
This sequence comes from Streptomyces sp. NPDC048566, assembly GCF_043199735.1. Lineage (NCBI taxonomy): Bacteria > Bacillati > Actinomycetota > Actinomycetes > Kitasatosporales > Streptomycetaceae > Streptomyces > Streptomyces sp. NPDC048566. The sequence continues at coordinate 138,873 of NZ_JBICWL010000012.1, read as the reverse complement.
AGCGGTACAGCGGCTATCGGTGACAGCGATCATGGACGTCTGGCGCAGTGATCCACTTCGCTGCTGGGGTTCGGTGAAACGGCACCTGCGAGTGGTCGACCCGGTGGACGAGACCTACGCCGGCAGATGAACCGGCAACTCACCGTGCAGAAATGCCGTCACAAGCTCGCCCGCGACGTGTGCCACGGCAAGCGCGCAACCATCCACCAGGCGTACCGCGACGGCGTTGAGGACCAGCTCGGCACGCTCGGCCTGGCCCTCAACGCCATCGTGCTCTGGACCACGAAGTACATCGCCGCCGCCGTAGCCCAGCTCCGGGCCGAGGGCCACGAGATCCGCGACGAGGACATCGCCCGCCTGTCTCCGCTCACGCACCGCAACCTGAAGATGCTAGACCGCTACAGCTTCACCGCCTCCACCCCCGCCGCCGGCGCCCTGCGCCCGCTGCGCGACCCGGACGCGCCGGGGCTGGACGAGGACGACGGCGCCGGACAGAACAACTAGGCGGTCATCTCATCCGCCTGGTCAGGAGGTGGAGCAGATCGCGGCGGCGATGGCACGGCCGGAGTGGAAGCGGGCACCCCAGCCGTTGCCGTCGCCAGTCGGCGTGTTCGCCTCGACCATGTCGTAAGCGGTGCCGCCGTTGGCGAAGACGCCATTGCCCTGGTAGCCGCCGCCGATCACCTTGCTCCCGGACGGACAGGTAGCAATCGCGTTCTCGCCCGCTGCGGACTGGGCACTCTTCGCCACGGTGACGGATGCTCCGCTCTTACAGATCGCGGTGGCGATGGCACGGCCGGAGTGGAAGCGGGCACCCCAGCCGTTGCCGTCGCCGGTCGGCGTGTTCGCCTCGACCATGTCGTAGACGGTGCCGCCGTTGGCGAAGACGCCATTGCCCTGGTAACCGCCGCCGATCACCATGCTCCCGGACGGACAGGTAGCAATCGCGTTGCCACCAGGCGAGGATTCGGCACTCCTCACCACCGTGATGGCTGGGGCAGCGGCCTGCACGGTGGTAGCGCCCACGGTCGCCGCTCCGCCGAGAACCAGGCCGGCAGTGCTCCAGATGAGCCAGTTCTTCTTCATGGGTACCTCTCACTCAACGCTGATGCCCAAGATCAGCAGACATGCCGACGTTACCCAAAGTGGTCACATGCACACACAGCGTCCGGATCGGGTGGAGTGAATCCGGCCACAGCAGACCCCCAGGCCAGGGAACGCAAAACCGCCAACCGGTCGCGAGTTCGAAGGTCCTTCGGGGTAGGGGGCTGCGCGGCGACTTTCCACTTCCTCGTCTCCCCTGCCATAAGACGATCAAATGACGACAGGGGCGACGGGCGTCCAATGAACCCGGTGATTCCGGGGCCCGACGGCGGCTTCGTTCCGATGAGATCCGATGGCGGCCGACGACAGGGTCGATGACACCCGCGGGCCGATGCGGCGGCGGAAGCGAGGGAACAGCGTGGCCAATCTCGTCTACAAGCGGGTGTCGACCGACCAGCAGTCCATCGCCCGCCAAGACCTCGCCCTCGCCCGAGGCCGGGATCGAGGACCCGGTCGTCTTCGAGGAGGACCCGGGCACCTCCAGCCGCCTCCACCCCTCCAGCAGCCGAAGTTCGGCAAGCTGCTCACCTACGTGCAGCGGGGCGACACCGTGCACACGTCCGAGATGCAGCGCCTCGTGCACGGCAATCAGCACATCCTCGATGTCCTCGAAGTCGTGCACCGCGACCAGCTCGCCCTGCGCATCCACGATGGCGCGTTCTCCGCCATGGACCTCACCGCCCGCCATCCGCGCACGGGCGAGCTGGTGTCCACCGTGAAGTTCATGGTGCAGATCCTCGCCGCCGCCGGCGAACTCCAACGCGACCTCCAGCGCGAGCTGACGTACGACGGACTACGCACCGCCGAGGCCAACGGCAGCCGTTCGTCGTCCACGTCGCCTACGCCGACGGCGGCGAGGAGCGACTGCCGCCCGCGCGGTCATCGACGCCTCCGGCACCTGGCACACCCCCGGCCCCGCCGGCGGCAACGGACTCGCCGTCCTGGGCGAGCGCGCGGCGATCGACCGCGTCACCTACCGCTTTCCCGACCTGCAGGACCCGGCCGTCCGCGCCCGCTACGCGGGCAAGCGCACGCCGTCGTCGGCTCCGGCGCCTCCGCCTTCACCGCGCTCGCCAACCTCGCCGACCTCGCCGACCTGGACCGAGCCGAGGACGGGAGCGGCACGAAGAGCGGATGGATCCTGCGCCGCCGCATCTCCGGTTCCACCTACGGCGGCGCAGAAGCGGACCGGCAAGCGGCGCCCCGCCGGGGCCGCCGTCGACCAGGGTCACACGCACGCCGTCACGGGCTTCCGCACCGCGGCGATCGGTGACGGCGACGGTCGCCTGGTCCTGACCGCCTTCCGCCCCGTCCTGTCGTTCCAGCCCGAGATCCGCCTCGGGCTCGCCGAACGCCTCCAGGCTCCCGTCGAGCTCGCGCCGCCGATCGACCCCAAGCAGCACTCCTGCGGCACCCCCCTCACGGCCGCGGCGAACTCTCCCACTCCGAACAGGGCGTCTGCCTCGTCGGCATGAAGTCCTACGGCCGCGCCCCCACGTTCCTCGCCATGACCGCCTACGAGCAGGTCCGCTTGCCGACTCAAGGCGCGACGACGTTCACCACGCCATGCTCGGCGTTCGTGCGGTCCCGGGTGGGGATCAGGGTGCCGTCCACGATGAGCACGGCGTCCTTCGCGAACCGCTTGCGCGGCCGGAGCGCGAGCTTGGGTCCGAGGTGGTCGATGATCCGGTCGACCACCGACTTCGAGATGCCGAGCAGCGGGGCGAGCTGGCGCATCGTCAAGTTCGTGCGCCAGTAGGCGACGACCAACAGGATGCGGTCCTCCAGCGGCAGCCCCCAGGGGGCGCCCGCGATGCTCCTTGGCCGCAGTCTCGCGGCGCAGAGCCGTCACCAGCTCGCGAAACAGCGTGGGCTCAGCCCGGTGAACGGGGCTGTCCGGGACGGCTCCGACGCTACAGTGCATGGCGTGGACATACCCCACGACGTTCCCCACTGGTCCGTATGGATCATGATCGGCGTTGCGTCCCTGCAGGCCATCGCCCTTGTTCCCATCAGCGGCCGACTGCGTGCCTCGGATCCCGTCGTCCGCTCTTCTGCGCGCTTGGATCTCCTGGACGCCGTGGGCAGTCTGCTGGCTTTCGGTGGCTTCGGGCTGACGCTGAAGCTGGCGGAGTCCTGGTTCTGGCTCGGGTTGGCCGGCTTCGTCCTCGTGACGACCGCGTACGGAGTGAAAGGCGTTCGCCTGCTGCGGGCGCGTCGCCGTTCCATCGGCTGACGCTCGCGGCGTACTCGGCAGCCGCGTTCAGGGCATACCAATACCCGGAGGCCCTCCCGAAGGATTCGGGAGGACGCCGCTTCAATGGCTAAGACATGTACGCCAGCCACTCCCAGTCGCCGGGTCGGGAACGCAGCCGGATGATTCCCTGCTCAAGGCAGTCGCTTAGGCTGGAAGATTCAGCGCGAACGAGCCCTTCGGGCCCTAGGCCAGGACCCGACATCACCAAAGTCCAGGGCTCGCCGCCTTCCGCCATCCTCTCGTCATCCACCTTAAGAATCACGGTGATGCCGGAGCGGCCCAACTTCTCCATGAGCTGCTCGATATTCATTCGTTGCGCTCCCATCAATGGCTCCTCAGAGTGGCCGCGATGCCACGGACGTCGTGGAGTTGCCCCTTACCCACCCTGTCGATGACACTTCGGAGCTCGGCAGAAGTTGGGCCACTGAGGCCCTCTTCACGAAATGCCAAGCGCAGCGCCCCGGTTGCGGTTGCTCGGAACAGCTACGCAGCGCGCCGCAGTGCGTCCTTGCGTGCCGCCTCGAGCGCCTGATCAGAGGGGGCGGCGAGGTCCGGCACCACGCCCACGCCCTCCCAGTTGGTCCTCGTGACGGTGCTGATCGTCCGGGCGGTCGGTACGGTGACTGAGATGTGTTCCGTCACCGGGTGCCGGGCGGTCGGGTGAGCACCACCCCGGGTCGTCTCGCCGACGAGAACGGCCCGCCCGTGCGCCTGCAGGGTGTACGCCACGTCCTCCCCTCCCGAGAACGTGATGGCACTGGTGAGTACATACACGGGGCGGTCGAGGTAGCGCGGCGCGGGCAGGTGCGAGGCGGTCCAGTACTGCCGAGTGAAGCCGGTGGAGCGCTCGTAGATGTCGTTGAGGTGCACCTGGTCGTCAGGGAAGAAGTAGCTACACCACATGGCGGCGCCCTCAGGTGAGCCACCGCGGCACTCACGCAGATCGAGGATGAGCGCACTGGTGCGGGCGACGAGTTCCATGGCCGCACCGATCGCGCGGGCGCCGTCGCCGGCGTCGGCGATCCGCCGGATGTCGAGGTGGCCAATGTTGCCCTCGAGGTGCTCGAAGCGGTGGATGCCCTGGTTCTCAGCCCTCAGCATTGCGAGGAAGGCCGCTCGGCCTTCGTCCTCGTCCGCCGGATCCGTGGACTGCGGCTCGTCCTGCCAGAGCAGTCTCAGGTGCTTGTCCGGGCAGACCTCCTGCAGATGGGCGGTCACGGCCTCGCAGAGCGCGAGGCCGGTCAGCGTGTCGTACGCCCCAGCAGCGAGCTGACGTCGGATCGCCCCCTCGATCTCCACGACTCGCTGAGGGAAGACGTATCCGGACGTGATCCGGTCCAGAGCCAGACCGACTATCTCTGCGTTAGTGTGCATGGCTGAGGAGCATAAGCTCCTGTCCGCGCCGGACGCCCTGAATTTCGCAACCCCCAGACCTCACTGACGTTGTCTCAGCGGTGATCGCTTCCAGATTCGGTTGAGTGCGAGGGAGACGCGGGCGACGTCACCGATCCGGCTGGGGCTGACAGTGACGTGCTGCAGAGCGCGCCAGCGTTGCTTGATGTCGGCGGCTGCACGTTCGCCGAGGGCTCGTATGCCGGGCGTGTTCGGCCAGAACGTTGATGCCTTCGTGCAGGTAGCGGTAGCCGGTGGTCGGAGTTGAGTCCGGCCGGCGACATGGCGAGCTCCTGAAGGACGTCTACGGGGACGCTTCTTGCAGGTCAACGATGTCCCGCGCCGCACATCGCCGGCCTGTGTCCGGTACCAGCGAAAGGAAAAGGGGTCGACATGAGCGAAGTGGACAAGCCCGTGGTCGTCGTGCCGGAAGGCGCGGCTCCTGCCGAACTGACCGTCCGGGACCTCATCGTGGGTGATGGGGTCGAGGTCAGACCCGGCATGGTGGTCCGGGTTCACTACGTCGGGGTGACGTTCGAGTCCGGGGAGGAGTTCGACGCCTCCTGGGATCGGGGCGAGCCGTTCAAGTTCGCCCTGGGTGGCGGCAAGGTCATCAAGGGCTGGGACCGGGGAGTGAGAGGGATGCGAGTGGGCGGTCGGCGCGAGATCATCGTGCCGCCGCGTCTCGGATACGGCGACCAGTCGCCCTCGCGGCTGATTCCGCCGGGCTCGACCCTGATCTTCGTGGTGGACCTGCTGGACGCCTACGCTCACGCGACCGGATGGAGCAAGGCCCCGTAGTCGTCCGAGGTGCCGGTGAAGCGGAAGCCCAGACCGGTCACGCGTATGGCCGGCAGCCCACCCCCTCCGGACGGCGCCCGATCCCCTGTCCCGGCCCCGTTCCGGCGATGCGGTCCGTGCCCACGACGGAGTCGGTCCGGAGCCAGTTTGCCACCGCCTCGATGGGGGTGCCCGTGGCCCGGGGAAGGACAGGCGGGTCGCCCGTCTCGACGTCGGCCCTCGTGTCCAGGAACTGTCGGGCCATCAGCGAGCCGAGCATCACCGTACGGTGGAGACGGGATGCCACCTCCCGGGACGCCGGCTCAAGTCGGGCTGCGGACGGGTGTACGGACACGGGGGTGGCACCGGGCAGGAGCCCGGTGCCACCTCGCATGGAAGGCTGGCTGGAGCCGGTGGGCTCAGTGCACGTCGACCCCGGTCCAGGCCGCCTCGACCGCCTTGTACTCGGCGCTGTCGGCGCCGTACAGGTCACCGGCAGCGGACAGTGTGCCCGTGCGGGCCCCGGCGTAGTCGGTCGTCGACGTGAAGTAGCTCGTCAGCGCCTTGTACCAGATCTGGAGGGCCTTGTCCCGGCCGATGCCGGTGACGGTGGAGCCGTCCTTGGTGGGCGAGTCGTAGTCGACGCCGCCGATGGTCTTCGCGCCACTGCCCTCGGACAGCAGGTAGAAGAAGTGGTTGGCGACGCCCGACGAGTAGTGGACGTCCTCATTGCCGACGGAGGAAGTCCAGTAGTCGGCGGAGCCGCCGTCCTTGCTGGGCTTGTCCATGTAGCGCAGCGGGCTGCCGTCGCCGTTGATGTCGATCTTCTCGCCGATGAGGTAGTCGCCCGGGTCGGTGCTGTTCTTCGCTGCGAACTCGACGCCGGTGCCCATGATGTCGCTCGTGGCCTCGTTGAGGCCACCCGACTCACCGCTGTACTCCAGTCCCGCGGTGTTGGAGGTGACGCCGTGGCTCATCTCGTGGCCGGCGACGTCGAGCGAGGTCAGCGGGTCGCTGTCGCCGGTGCCGTCTCCGTAGGTCATGCAGAAGCAGCTGTCGTCCCAGAAGGCGTTCACGTACGCGGTGCCGTAGTGGACGCGGGAGTAGGCGGCCGTGCCGTCGTTCTTGATGCCGTTGCGGCCGAAGGTGTCCTTGTAGAAGTCCCAGGTGGTCTGCGCGCCGTAGGCGGCGTCGGCCGCGGCGGTGGCGGCGTTCGTGGTGGTTCCGTCGCCCCAGGTGTCGTTGTCCTGGGTGAACAGGGTGCCGGTGCCGCTCTGCTTGTGGTCGAGGTCGTAGGTCTTGTGGCCGCCGCGGGAGTCGTCGGTGAGGGTGTAGGACGACCCCGACTGGGCCGTCGACAGGTCGACCTTGCCGCTGTAGTGGGTGTTGCCGACGCCCGTCTCGATGCCCTGGTACTGGAAGAGCTTCTTGCCGGTCGTGGCGTCGGTGATGACGTGCAGCCGGTTCGGGGTGCCGTCGTCCTGGAGGCCGCCGATCACGGTCTCGTAGGCGAGGACGGGTGTACCGTTCGCCGCCCAGACGACCTTGCGTGGGGCGCGGTCGGTGGTGGCCTTCGCCGAGCCCTTGTCCTTCGCGAGGCTCAGCGCCTGGTTCTGTGCCGTGGTCGCGGCGATCCGCGGTGTGAGCGTGGTGAGCTTCAGCTTGGCCTTCGTCGCTCTGGTCACCCCCTGGGTGCTGCCGGAGGCGGCCGTGTGCACGATCAGGTCGCCGCCGAGCACCGGGAGGCCCTGGTAGGTGCGCTCGTAGCGGGTGTGGACGGCGCCGTCGGCGTCCTTGACGACATCCTTGACGACCAGCTTCTCCTTGGCGCCCAGGCCTATGTCCTCGGCGGTGCGGGCGACCCCGGCCTGCGCGGTCCGGATGAGGCCGGTGCGCGCGGCGGCCGACAGGGCGACGGGCGCGGCCGACGGTCGTGCGGAGTCGGCGGTGAGCCGGGGTGCGGCAGACGCCGTGAGTGGGGTGCTCATCAGGGCGGCCGCGGTGGCGGTGGCGATGGCTGCCGCGAGGGTGATGTGGTGACGTGTGGTGCGGGAGGTCATGCGAGCTCCGGTTCCGTGGGGGGATTTTTCCGGCCGTGCGAAGACGGCCGGTGTGAGCTACATGAAGGGCACACCCCGGCAAAGCAGGGGCATGACAATCGGCGAACAGCGTCCACGCCTCATCAATTCGCCTTGCAGGGATCTGAATTGGCGGTGACACCCAGAGAGAACCTCAGGTGACGGCGGTCGCGCCATACAGGTGGATCACAAATGACAACAACCCCACGGCGCCTTCACGCGGGACATACAGCCCTTTACGTCTGTGGACGCCGCGCGAAGTCGTTGAAAAGTGTGATCACCGCAGAGCCGGGCCCGGCACGCGACTGCTGCCCGCCGCGGACCCCGTGGGGGCTGCGGCGGGCAGATCGCCTATGTCGATTGTCTGTCGAGTTGCCGGCCCGCTTCGGGCTCCGGGTCAGGGTCGGGGCGCCGCTCCCTCGTCGGCGGGCAGGGCGACCGGTTGCCGCTCCGGTAGCCGGCCGGGCCGCCGTGGTTCCGGCTCGGCGCCCTTCGCCCCGCCGGCGGCAGGCTCTGTCCGTCGATCTCGGCGCACCCGGCGCAGCGCCGCGTGCAGGAGGAGAATGAGCACGCACGTGACGGCAGCCGACTGCCACAGCAGCGCGTCCAGCCGGTCCGCCGCCAGGTAGGCGCCCGCGGCCACCGCGGCCAGTGCGCACACCCCGCGGTCCACGATGCTCTCCACCGACAGCAGGGTGGCGCGCGGCGCGCCCTCGGGGATCGCGTCGTTGATCAGTTTGCGCTGCACCGGATAGCAGAAGCCGGTGAGCGCGGCGAACACGCACAGCAGACCGGCGACGGCCCACGGGCCTCCGATCGTGGTGCCCGCCAGCGTGGCCGCGAGCGCCACACTCAGCAGCGACACCCAGGCCGTCGGGGAGATCCGGGAGCCCAGCCACCGGGGGCGCGCCGAGGCTACGGCCTCCGCGACCGTCATCGCCGCGAGCACCGTGCCGTGGCTGCTCTCGGCGATGCCGTGGTGCAGGAGCACCGGCTGGAAGAGGTTGACCTGGCAGATGCGCGACAACGTGAAGACGCCGACGCCCTGCACCATGAGCAGGACGAGCCACGGTGACGCGCGCAGCGTCCTCAGCGCGGCTGCCGTGTCGCGCAGCAGCGCCGTGCCGCGTCGCCCGGAGCCGTCCGTCGCCTCGCGGGGGCCGCGCGGAACGGCCCGTGGCAGCGCGAGCGCGCATCCGAGCGAGCCCGCCGCGCTCACCGCGCTCAGCACGTACGGGGACTGCGGAGCCAGCGTCATCAGCGGCCCGACGAGCGGCCAGCAGACCACCTTGGCGGTGAGCCCCAGCGCACGCGCCGTCCCTTCCGCGCGGAGATAGTGCGCGTCGGCGCCCTCCGCCCGCAGCCCGTCGTACAGACAGGCGCTCGCCGCCCCCGAGGTCAGGGAGCGGCCGGCGGCGATGGCGAGGAAGTGGAGGAGGAAGCCCGTGTAGGAGGGCGAGAACACCGGCATCAGGTTCGCAGCCGTCATGACCGCCGCGCCCGCCCACAGGCAGTTGCGTGCGCCGATGCGGTCGGCGACGAGCCCGGTGGGGATCTCGAAAAGGCAGAAGGCGATGTAGTAGACGCTCTGGATGCCGAAGATCTGGCCGTCGGACAGGCCCGCGTCGCGCTGGTAGGCGTAGAAGACGGGCATCCACCACAGCAGGTTGAACAGCAGCTGGAAGCCGTTGTTGAGGCGGATCACCCGGCGGGCGGCCGGCGTCAGGTCCCCGTGGTCCGTCCGGCGCCACCGCGCGGGAAGGTGGCGCCTCATCGGGCGTACGGGCGGACCTGGACCAGGTGGAACGCCCCCTCCGCGGTCATCAGCCACTCGATGTCCAGCGCCTCGTCCGGGTCGTCCGTGCCGAAGTGCGACTGCAGCAGCCGCCCCGCCAGGGCGAGCCGGGCCAGCGCCGCCCTCGTGTCGGGGGGCAGGTCCGTTCCCGACGATCCGACGGCGACCGTCCGGCCGCCGCCCTCGACCGTGTTGTAGAGGTACTGGTGGGGCAGGACCGTTCCGTCCACGACGTGTTCGGGGGAACCGGGCGTGCAGTTGATGTACACGTTCCGGAAGTCCTCCCGACGGGTCGGGTTGCAGGTCACCAGGACTCCCCCGAGGTCGGCGGGCGTGTACTCCTGGATGATCACCCCCATGTAGGTGTCGTCCAGCGGGATGCCGACCTCGTGCCGCATCCGCACGCTGCGCGGTGACACCAGGGAGGCCCAGACGTGGACCACGGCGTCCAGCAGTTGCCGCGCACCGCGCACGGTCGTCACCGAGTCGTAGATGCCCGCCGCCGAGAATCCGGGCAGGTCCTCGGCGTTGGAGGAGGAGCGCACGACGAGCCGGCGGTCGTCGGCCAGCAGCTGCGGTACCGCTCCGGTGATGGCTCGCGCCACTTCCTCGGGTACCGGCGTGCCGCGCATCAGGTGCTGGAGGTCCAGGCAGAGGGAGTCGATCATGTCGAGCGCGTCGAGTTCCAGCGCCATCTTCAGCTTGCCGATGCCCTGCTGGAGGGCGGGCGATGAGGTCAGGTAGAGGTGGTGGAGGTGGAACGGCAGGGCGACGCCCCGCGGTGCCCGGACCGTTCCGGCCACGCGTTCGGCCGCCAGGGCCCGCAGGCGGGCCAGCGGGGCTCCGGGCTCGCCGAGGCGGGCTCCGAGGTGGGCGAGCAGGTCGGGCCGCGGTGGACGCGGGCGGGCGTAGAAGGCGGTCAGGTCCGCGGTGCGGCGGTCCAGCACGTGGTGCAGTTCGCCGAGGTGGGCCGCTTTGGTGCCGTGGCTGTCGCGGTCGTCGACGCGCAGCCGGTGCAGGTCCAGGACGGGCGCGTCCCCGATGAGGGGCGCCGCGATGTGGATGCGCTGGGTGTCCCAGACCGGCCGCTCCAGTGCCGGGGCGGCCTTGAGCCGCTCCAGGGTGACGGTGTCCTCGCGCACGCGGTACGTCACCCACGCGCCGTCCAGGGCGTGCCGCTCGACGAGAGCGTCGAGGTCCCGGACGATCGCGTTCGGTATGCCCCAGCCCGAGGCCAGCACGTTGGTGTGCGAGAGCGGTGTCGTGGGGGCGGTGTTGACGAATCCGGCGACCCGGGGCACGTCGTCGGGCAGGCCTGCCATGGCGACGATGTCCGACCAGCCGAGGTCCGCGGCTGCGGACCGGTACTCCCGGGCGCTGCGGAAGTACCGCAGACGGCCCTGCGCCACGCCCGGGTTGAGGCAGGTGCGGGTGCGGGTGCCGAACAGGTCCTGGCTCAGGATGCGCGGGAGGCGGGCGTCGCCGATCGCGGCGAGTTCGTGTTCCTGGCCGTGGTTCGCCGGCTTCAGGAGCAGGGGGAGGCGCCCGTCGACGCGGTGGCGGACGTAGTCGTAGAACTCCTGGAGCAGGGCGCCGTGCATGGTGTCCGCCTCGGTCGTCTCCAGGACGAGGAAGGGCCGGTCGGTGCCGTCGGGGTCCTGGTCGCTGTGCAGGGACAGGACGCCCAGCAGGAAGCGTCGGTCCGGCGCCATGTACACGGAGGCGTTGAAGGCGTCGAGCTGCGCGTCGAGCTGCTGCGGTGTCATGCCGAGGACGCGCGTGGCGATGTAGTCGACGTGGAACGGGTGCACCCGGGTGTCCAGTACGTGCCAGGTGTCCTCGGCCCGGTCGACCACGACCTTCAGGTACGGGTGTCCGGCGAGGACGCCGGAGAGCGTGCGGAACAGCGGCAGCGAGAGGTTGACACCGACGGCGGTGCCGTCGCCCGCCGCTTCGGGGGCGCGCGAGGTGTCCTGCGCGAGCGTCATGCGCGGACCTCCTCGGCGGCGTAGCCGGGCAGGATGTCCGGCAGGGCGTCCACCAGGGCGGCGAAGTCCCGGACGACGCTCTGCGGCCGGTCGGCCGACAACAGGCAGAGCCCCGCCATGGTGTTGGCGCCGCCCGCGGGATCGTAGACGGGCACCGGCGAGCCGTCCGGCAAGGAGCTCTCCCGGACCACGGACAGCGTGCTGTCCTCGCCGACCGGCGCCGCGCGCAGCACCGCCGAGGAGTCCCACCGGGCGCGGCGCTCCCACGGGGTGCCGTCACCGTTGACCGCGAGCACCACCAGCGACCCCGCGGCGCGCCCGGCGTCGGCGCGGGTCAGCGCCCGCGTGGGCCAGGCCGGCGCACGGCCGAGCAGCTGGTCGGTGAACAGGCCGACCAGATCGAGGCCGAAGACCTCTTCGATCTGGGGCACGGTCATGGCGCCGCCGAAGCGGGCGGCGGTCTCGATGACCCACATCCGGCCGTCCGCCCCGAGTTTGATCTCGGTGTGGGTGCCGCAGTTCTCCAGCCCCAGCGCGTCGACGGCCCGCCGCGCCAGCTCCACGATCCGGTCCTGCGCTCCCCCTTCGACCGCGGCCGGCGTGATGCCGGCGCGCTCGGTGAACGGCGCCACCGTCGGCATGCGTCCGCTCAGGCACACCGGCCGGAACTCGCCGTCGACGACGGCGCCTTCGACGCTCACGTAGTCGCCCCAGCCGGGGCCGTCGAACCACTCCTCGGCCTGCCCGGAGACGATCTCCTCGACGATGAAGTCCTCCGACGCGCCCCGCACGTGCAGTTCGGCGAAGCCGAGTTGCGCCGACTCCGCCATCACCTGCCGCGATCGGCTCCACGCCTGGTGCGCCTGCGCGGGCTCGTCGATGATCTGGTGCGCGGTCGACCCGGCGCTCCAGGCGGACTTCAATAGTAGAGGACATGACAATTCACGGGTCGCCTGCTCCAGTTCGGCGAGACCCGCGACGGCGCGGAACCGGGGCTGCGGCACACCCCGGCGCTCCCAGGCGGCACGCATCAGCCGCTTGTCGCGGGCCAGAGCGGCGGCGGACCCGGCCCCCCTCAGACCGAGCCGCCGGCACGCCTCGGCGACCGCCACCACCGCGTACTCCGAGAAGGTGACAACCGCCTCCGCCCCCACCTCGCGCGCCCGGGCGGTGATCACCTCGACGAGATCCCGTTGCTCCGCTGCGGACGGCGCGACCACCGAGGCGCACAGCCGTGCCGCATCCTCCGCCACCCCCTCGGGCAACTCGCTCAGCATCAGCAGATGCGCCGTGGACCTCGCGGCCACCCGCGCCAGGGCATGGCCCACCGGGGGGCCGCCCTTGGCATGCACGTACAGCACCTGGCTCATGCGAATCCATCTCCCTTGAAGTCATGGCGGTTGACGCCGCAAACACCCATGCCCGCCGTCCGCCTCCTCTCAAGCGAACCAGTCCGAACTCGCCCTGTACCCAGCGCAGTCGGTTCATCACTCAGGCAAACGCCCTATTGGCAGGGGCGGTTCGCGCCGAGTGAAGGTTTCGTGATGCGCTAGCGCACAGCTGGTGCAGGCAGCACGGGTGACCGGCGCCCCCTGCTCCGGGAGGTGCTACGGCTTACACGCGAAGCGTCACCAAACGTCACATAGTGCAAATTTGAAGGAGTTGGGCCGTGAGCAAGACGGAGTCCGGGACGCGGCCGGTTCATCCGGCCGGACCACCCGACCACAACCCGTTCGTCGCCCTCGCCGAACTCGCACCCGCCGCCGCGTTCATGCGCGACCGCACAGGCCGCTACGTGTGGGCCAACCACGCCTACGCCCACCTGTACGGAACGACCCGCGACGCGGTGATAGGCCTCCACCTGTCCGACATCGACGAACCCGCCGACGTCGACCGCTTCCTCGCCATGGACCGACAGGTGCTGACCGACGGCAAATCGGTGCGGCACACCCTCACCTACCGCCGCCCCGACGGGTCCCGCGCCCACGCCGCGGGCTACCGCTTCCCGGCCGCCTGGGGCAGCGAACGCTGCGTCGCGGGCATCTACGTCGACGTGACCGACTACGTCCGTGCGACGGACCAACGGCACCGGGCCGAAGCGGACCTGCGCGCGCTCCGCGACCACAGCGGACTGGCCTGCGTCAGACTGACACCGGACGGACGGGTGAGCGAGGCGGGCATCGCCGCGGCGGAGGTCCTCGGCGTCCGCCTCTCCGACCTGACCGGCGTCCGCGCCGACGCGTTCCTCTCCGACCCATCCGAGCACGTCGACCTGTTCCGGGCCTGGCACGATCTGACGAGCGGGCGACGCAGAAGCGCCCGCGCCTCCGCGGTGCTCGTCGCGGGAGAGGGCACACAGCGCCGGGCCCGCGTCCACCTGACGGCCGTCGGCGCGCCGGCGACCGGCGTGACCGGCGTGTGGGCGGTGGCCACCCGCCTGGGCCGTCGCCGGCAGACCCAACCCTCCCCGACCCCCGCCCAACTCCGCATCATCACCCTCCTCGCGGCCGGTCGCAGCAACACCGACATCGCCGAGGAACTGCACCTGTCGCGGCAGACGCTGGACTACCACCTGAGCCGGCTGCGCCTCCTCCTGGAGGCGCCGACGCGCCCCGCACTGGTCGCCCGCGCCTACGTCCTCGGCCTCCTCTCCCCCACGGCCTGGCCGCCACGGCCACCGGGGGCGGCGCGTCCCTCCGGCCCGGTGTGACCGATGACCGGTGACCGGTGACCGTGCCAACGCCGGGTCGACGCATCGGAAAGCGCTGCGACCACGTCGTGACCGGACCGAACGGATATCGCGAGCGTGAGCGGTCGCATCGCCCGCTACCCTGACCTCGTTTGATCACGAAGAGTCCAAGGGGGGATCGTGGAGGAGCAGGCGAAGGCCACGCTCGGAGAGCACGTCGAGCTGGAGTACGAGCTGACGCGCCAGGACATGAAGCAGGCGCTCAAGGCGCGGGCCAAGGCGTCCGGCCGCGCCCGGCGGACACAGCGGTTGGCCGTGATCGCGGTCGCGGCGCTCGTCGGGACAGCGGCCGTGCCGCTGGCGAAAGGGGAGGCCCCCGACACGCAGTCGCTGGTGATGGCCGGCCTGGTCGTCGCGGTCGTGTTCGTGCTTCAACCCTGGCTCATGGCACGCCAGTTCCACGCCATCGCCTCCCGGAACGGGACCTACCGCGCCAGGGTCGACGACTCCGGCGCCGGCGTCGCCAACGAGGGAGGCTCCAGCCAGGTGAACTGGACCGCCGCCCCGCACTACGCCGAAACCCCCGACACCTTCGTCCTGCTCAGTGGAGACAAGAACGTCTCCTGCCTGACCGTGCTCCCCAAACGCGGCGTACCGGACCCGCAGGACGTGGACGCGCTCCGCGCGCTGCTGGACCGGCACACCCGCAGACTCTGACGCCGGGCGCCGACTGCGTTCCCGCACTTCATCCGCCGGGACCTGCCGCACCACGCGAGGGCACCGATGCCGGAGCCGGACGCCGCGCCGGAAGCACCACGGCGTCGGCCTTGACGAACGGGCGGGACCGAGGTGTTCACGGCGAGCGGCTTCCTCAGACGGCGACCTCCGATTCCCGACCGAGCCACATGTCGGGGCCGAAGACCTCGTAGTGCACGTTCTCGGCGGACAGGCCGCGGGTGAGGAGTTGGGCCCTGACCGCCTTCATGAAGGGAAGGGGGCCGCAGAGGTACGCGTGCGTCCGCTCCGGCAGGGCGATCGGTGCGACGTCCACGAATCCGGTGCGGTCGCCGGCGTCGGCCCCGTGGGAGTCCTCGTACCAGAAATGGGCCGCACCGTGGGGAAGTCGACGTACGAGGTCCTTCTGCTGCTCCCGCAGCGGGTGGTGGGCCGGGGAGCGGTCTCCGTGCACGACCGTGACCGGCCCCCGGTGCCGCCGCGCCACCAGATGCTCCAGCATGGCGTGCAGCGGGGTGCAGCCGATTCCCGCCGAGGCGAGCAGCAGGGGAACGGTGGTGTCCTTGACGGTGAGGTCGCCGTAGGGGGCGGAGAGTCGCAGCGTGGTGCCGGCGTGCGCGTGTTCGTGCAGGTGGTGGGAGACTTCCCCGTCCGGCCCCTCACCGCGAACGCGCTTCACCGTGATGTACCGGACGTCGGACGCGTCGGCCGCCCGCGACAGGCTGTACTGGCGTATCTGACGTGCCCCGTCGGCGAGTTGCACTTGGACCGAGACGTATTGCCCGGGCTGGAAGGAGGGCGGCCGGAGGCCGTCGGCGGGGGTGAGTGCGAGCGTGACGACGTCCTGCGCCTCCGCTGTACGGGACGTGACGACCCAGTCGTTCCAGGTGTCCCCCACGAGGACGCCGTGCTGGGCGTACAGGCGGCGCTCGATGCCGATGAGAGCGTTCGCCATCAGCCAGTAGACGTCGTCCCAGGCCGCGGCGGCCTCAGCGGTGAACGCCCCTCCGAGCACCTCGCCGATCGCGGCCGTCAGGTGGTCGTGGACGATCGGATACTGGCCGGCCGTGACCCCGATGGACGCGTGCTTGTTGGCGATGCGGTCGAGCATCGCGTCAGGCCGGCTGTGCGGCCGGTGCACGAGGAGGCGGGCGAATCCGGCGAGAGCGGCGGCGAGAGCCTGCTGCTGGGTTCCGGCGGCCTGGTTGCCTCGATTGAACAGGTTGCGCAGCAGTTCGGGATGGGCGTCGAAGAGCCGCCGGTAGAAGCGCTCCGAGATCTCCCCGAGTGCACCTTCCACCGCGGGAAGGGTGGCGCTGACGACGGCGGACGATGTGGGGCTGAGCATCGGTGCTCCTCGGAGATTAATATGCATCTGACACTCATATTTGAGTGCAGCGTCGCCGACCCGTCGACCCGGGCCGGAGGATGGACCATTCACGCCTGCGGTCAGGGGTTGACCGCCACCAGGCCGACCAGGACGGGGCCGGTCGGCGACCGGGTGAGGTCTTCGACGGTCAAGGGGTCGAGGGACGCGTAGAAGGCCTCCTGGGCCCGTCGCAGCGCACCCCGCAGCCGGCAGGAGGAGTTGAGCGGGCACGGCGTCGCGCCCTCGCAGTCCACGACGTCCCCCTCGCCCTCCAACCGCCTCACCAGGCCGCCCACCGACGCCCGCAGCCCCGCCGCGGTGATCCGCAGTCCTCCGCCGCGACCGCGTCGCGACTCGACGAGCCCCAGGCGCTGCAACTGGGCGGCGACCTTGGCGAGGTGGGAATAGGGCACCTGCATCGCGTCCGCGATCTTCGCGATGGTCGACTCCTCCTCGCCGATGACGGCAAGGGACATGACGACCCGCAGGGCGAGGTCGGTGGACTTGGTGAGCCTCATGAGCCCACCCTACCCTTAACTTTCATATGAGATGCAAGTTAAAGCCTCCCGGCTTCCACACCGACCCGGCAACGGTCGACCGCACCTACGGAGGGCGCCCGAAAGCGCGCTGTGGGGGGACGGCGGGGCCGTCCCCACACAGTGGTGCCGAGGGCTACTTCGGCGCGATGTCGACGCGCAGCCCGATCAGGGTCTGCGGGGTGTTCGCGGTGTCGGTCCACGCCGTGAAGCCGTGCGGCTCGGTGAGCGTGACGGTGAAGCCGGGGCCGCTTTCGTAGGTGGTCGCGGTGGCCCTGGTCTGAAGGCGGGCGGCGAGCTGGCGGGTGGTGGTGCGCAAGGAGTAGGGACTGCCGTCAGGGTTGGCCGCCGAGTAGAAGACGTCGGTGTTGGCCGGCACCGAGGTGGCGTCGTGCGGGGTCAGGGGCCTCTTGTCGGGGGCCGGACGGGGGGTTCCGGTGCGGGCGGCGTAGTGGTCGCCCTGGGTGAGGTAGGTGTAGCGGGCGTTGCTCAGGGACCAGCCCGCAGCAGTGGTCCGGGCATGCGCGCGCCGCAGGTCCAGGACGGCGACGCCGTTGGTGCCCAGGACCGTCATGCGCTCGTCCCGGCTGCCCGGGTTGTCGACGACGAGGGCGGTGTTCTCCTCCAACGCGTAGACCCGGTCGTGGTGGGTGTCGGCGGCCAGTCGCAGGGCGCGGCCTTCGCGTCCGTAGGCGCCGGTGTGGGTGTCGACCAGTCCCGAGCGCAGGAAGCCGAAGCCTCCGCGCGGGATGTAGCCGAGGCGGGTGGCGTCGTCGAAGTAGCCGGGGCTGCTGCCGTCGCGCAGCGCTTCGTAGGATTCGCCGCCGCTGACCATGTCGGGACCGGACGCGATCTGGGCGCCGGCGGAGGACCCGGCGACGACGGCTCCCCGGGCGAGCTTGGCACGGATCGCGGCGAGGACCTTGGAGTCGGTGTGCCGGTCGCCGTTCAGGAGCGTGGTGACGTAGCGGTACTGGTCTCCGCCTCCGAAGAAGAAGCCGGTCATGGAGTCGACCTGGGCGACGACGTCGGCGGAGTCGGCGTTCGCGATGTGGTCGAGGTCGATGGGGATCCACTGGGCGTCGGCGGCGCCGTGCTGCTTGAACAGGTCCGCGTAGTAACGGCCGTTGCAGGCGGAGTTGCTGCACCGCTGCGGGTCGCCGGCGTCGGGGTCCTGGCTCTCGGGTACCGAGGCGGCGGTGATGACCCCGATGCGGGCCTTCGGTCCCCCGGCGCGATCGATGATCTCGCCGTAGACCCGGCTGTTGTCCTCCTTGAGTGCGCCGCCCACGAGGACGAGCGAGCCGGCGTGGCCGGCGTGGGCGGGTGCGGCCTGCGCCGCGGGGGTGGCGGACAGGACGCCGAGGACGAGTGCGGTGCCGGCGGCGAGGGCGACGCGGCGTGGCGGTCGAGGGTATGCGCGCATGGTGCCTCCGTGAGTGTGGTGGGTGATGGCGCGGGTGCCGGCCCGATGACGGGGTCGGGGGCGGGGCCCGCGGTGGGGAACGTGCCGGGCCGGGTTCGGCGCCGGGGTCAGGAGATGTCGCCGGACCTGCCGAGCGACGCGATCAGGCCGGCCAGCATCGCGACACGCGGCGCGACGGTGGAGGTGTCGAGCCATTCGCCGGGGGTGTGGTCGGCCCCGCCCACGGGGCCGAGGCCGTCGAGCGTGGGCACTCCCACACCGGCGATCAGGTTGGCGTCCCCGACCCCGCCGGTGGCCGCCGCGCCAAGCGGCATCCCGTATCCGGAGGCGGCCCGGCGCGCCGCTTCGAAGACGCGCCGTGAGGCCGGCGTGTCCTCCATCGGGGGGCACAGGTCGACCTGCTCGACGGCGACGGAGGTGCCGGGCACGGCGGGGCGGGCCGCCGCCTGCCGGATGGCCGCGATGGCACCGCTCATTCCGGACGCGGTGGCGGCGCGGACCTCGATGTGCAGTTCGGCCTCGGCGCACACGATGTTGGGGCGGGTGCCGGCGCGGACGACTCCCACGTTGAGGGTGACGTCGTCCCCGTGCCCGTTGAGTCCCTGGAGTGCCACCGTCAGGTGGGCGGCTGCGAGGGCCGCGTTGGCCCCGCGCTCCGGCTCGATGCCCGCGTGCGCGGCCCGGCCCGTGACCGTCAGCCGGAAGTCGGCGACACCCTTGCGGGCGATGACGAGGTCCCCGTTCTCCCGGGCGCATTCGAGACCCAGGCCCACGTGCACGCCCCGCGCGGTCCGTTCGATGAGCGGCCTGCTGACCAGGGAGCCGATCTCCTCGTCGGGGGTGGCGAGGAACACGATCTCCGCGAAGTCCTCGACCGAGGCGTCCTGCAGGACCTCCAGGGCGGTGAGTCCGGCCAGGAGGCCGCCCTTGTCGTCGCTGACGCCGGGGCCGTAGGCGATGGCTTCGCGCAGGTGGAAGGGGCGGGCTTCGGCGGTGCCGTCGTCGAAGACGGTGTCCATGTGGGCGGCGAGGAGAATCCGGCGGCCGCCGGCGGCGGCGTCGAGGCGGCCCTGCTTCCGGCCGACGAGGGCATCACCCGCCTGATAGCGCGGGTCGGCGGGAAAGCTCACCCGCTCGACCTCGCACCCGATGCGCGCCAGCCGCTCCTGGACCCAGTCGGCCACCTTGTTGACGCCGTCCGGGCTGTAGGAACCGGAGTCGATCGACACCAGGTCGCGGAGGTCGGCGAGGTACGCGGCGTGACGGGCGCGCGCCCGGCTCAGCAGCTCCGCACCGGACAGCCGGCAGGGAGGCGCGTTCACAGGACCTTGGACAGGAAGGCGCGGGTGCGCTCCTGCTCCGGGTCGACGAGGATCTGCCGGGGATCGCCCGCTTCGACGACGACGCCCTGGTCCATGAAGACGGCGGTGTCGGCGACCTCGCGGGCGAAGCCGATCTCGTGGGTGACGACGACCATCGTCATACCGTCGGCGGCCAGGCGGCGCATCACGTCCAGGACGTCGCCGACGAGTTCGGGGTCGAGGGCGGAGGTGGGTTCGTCGAACAGCATGAGTTTGGGTCTCATCGCCAGGGCTCGCGCGATGGCGACCCGTTGCTGCTGGCCGCCGGACAGCTGGGCCGGGTAGTGCTCGGCGCGGTCGCCGAGACCGACCTGCTCCAGCAGGCGCCGCGCCTCCTCCCGGGCCGCCGCTTTCGGCACCCGGCCCACCTTGACCGGAGCCTCGACGATGTTGTCGAGCGCCGTCATGTGGGGGAAGAGGTTGAACCGCTGGAAGACCATGCCGATGTCGCGGCGCCGTTCGGCCACTTCCCGCTCGCGCAGTTCGTGCAGCTTCGTGCCGTGCTGCCGGTAGCCGACCAGTTCGCCGTCGACGGTGAGCCGGCCGCCGTCGACCTTCTCCAGGTGGTTGACGCAGCGCAGCAGCGTGGACTTCCCGGAGCCCGACGGGCCCAGGAGACAGCACACCTGCCCGCGGTCGACCGTGAGGTCGATCCCCTTGAGGACTTCCAGCCGTCCGAAGCTCTTGCGCACGCCCTCGGCGCGCACCATGGGGACGTTCATCGGCCGTTCTCCTTGCTGTTCCTGCCGATCAGTCCGGTGGCCCCGGCCAGCATCCGCTGGAGCGGGGTCACCTGGCCGCCGGAGGTGCCGCGGCCGTAGCGGCGCTCCAGCCGCGCCTGGGGGATGCTGAGCAGGGTGACGAGTGCGAGGTACCAGAGGCTGGCGACGATCAGCATGGGGATGACCTGGTAGTTCTGCGCGTACACGTCCTGGATGTTCGACATGAGGTCACGTGCCGAGATGACCGAGACCAGGGCGGTCATCTTGAGCATGTTGATGGTCTCGTTGCCCATCGGCGGGATGATGACGCGCAGGGCCTGGGGCAGGACGATGCGCCGCATGGTGAGGGCGGGCCGCATGCCCAGGGAGTGAGCGGCCTCGGCTTGCCCGTGGTCGACGGACTGGATGCCGGCGCGGACGATCTCGGAGGCGTACGCGGCCTCGTTGAGGCCGAGCGCGAGCAGCGCCGCGATCGCGGGGGTGAGCAGGGTGTTCGTCTCGGCCTGGAAGAAGGTGACGTCGGTGAAGGGGACCCCGATCTTGACGTTCTTGTACAGGGCCCCGGCGTAGCCCCAGAAGATGATCTGGACGAGGAGCGGGGTGCCGCGGAAGACCCAGACGAAGAGGTTCGCGAGGCCGTAGAGGACGGGGCTGGTGGACAGCCGCATCACGGCGATGAGGGTGCCGAGGCCGAGCCCGAGGGCCATGGCGGCGGCGGTGAGCCAGAGGGTCGTGGCCAGGCCGTCGAAGATCAGGGGGGCGAAGAGGTAGCTGCCCACGACGTCCCAGTGCAGGTTGTCGTTCTTCGCCAGGGAGCCGATCAGTCCCACGAGCGCCAGGATCGACGCCGCCGCGGCGACCCAGCGTCCGTAGTGGCGGACGGGGACCACGTCGAGGTCGGTTGCGGTCGGCTGGGGGGTGGAGGTGGTCGTGGAGGAGGGTGTCGTCGCGATCATCTTCAGTCGACCGCCGCGTTCCTGGTGGCCTTCTGGACCGCGATCGAGGCGACACCGTACTTCGTGTAGATCTTGGTGACGGTGCCGTCGTCGATGAGGGACTGGAGGGCCTTCTGGATGGCGTCGGTGAGTTCGGGCAGCCGCTTGCTGACGGCGATGCCGTTGGGCGAGGCGTTGTACCCGCCAGGCGCGGCCGGGTCCTCGACCAGGTCGAAGGCCTTGCCGGCGTCCGCGGTCTTGGCGACCCAGCCGGCGGCGGGCTTGGTGAGGACCTGGGCCGCCACCTTGCCGGAGCGCAGCGCGAGCTGCGCGTCGGAGTCCTTGGGGAAGGTCTGGATCCGCACGGACCCCTTGCCGGCCTTGGCGCACGCGGCCTGGTGGGTCTTGAGGAGGTCGAGTTGGTTGGTCGCGGCCTGGACGGCGACCTTCTTTCCGCACAGGTCGTCCAAATCGGCGATCTTGTCGGGGTTGCCGTCGCCGACGAGGATGCCGGACCCCGACTGCGAGTAGTCCACGAAGTCGACGACCTGCTGACGTTCCTTGTTGTCGGTGATGGCCGACATGGCGGCGTCGAACTTGCCCGCCTGGATCGCGGGGACGATGCCGTCGAACTTCTGCGGGGTGTAGGCGAAGGTCACGCCGAGCCGTCCGCCGAGGGCTTGCCCCAGGTCGTAGTCGAGCCCGGTCAGGGCGCTCTCGCCCTCCTTCACGAACATCTCGAAGGGCGGATACGGCACGTCGGTGGCGACGCGGACCTTGCCCGCCTTCTTGATGGCGTCGGGCAGCATCGCGTGGAGGGCGGGGTCCTTCTTGATCCGGACACCGTCGACGGTGACCGTCGCACCCGCGGCGGGGGCGGGATCGGTGTCTCCGCATGCGGCGAGTACCGCGAGGGCCGTGGTGGTGACGGCGGCAGCCGCAAGGCCGCGGGTAACACGAGCGTTCATCGGAGTCGAACCTCTCGAGGATTTCAGCCGACGACGACTTCAAGCCGCCGGGTCTCAGCACGGAAGTTACAGATTCAACGCCGAGTTGGCTAGATGTATCGCACGTTACGTTGACGTAACGCGGTCGACTCCACCCCGCGACACCGACCTTTCACCATGTCAGGGCACATCGGCGGATGACGTGAGCCGCCATTGCCGCGAAGTGGGGTCGTACATCTTCCGTCCGATCCGAAGTATCTGTAAGTTCCGCTACCAACTCAGCGCCCGGAGGCACGTTCCCGGTCGCCCGGTCGCTCCGGCGACCCCCCAAACGCCCGTCCGTCCCCTCCCCAAGGAGCGCCTCATGGCGTCACGCGCCACGCGCAGATCCACCCCGGCCCTGGCCGTCACCCTGCTGACACTGGCCCTGTCCCTCACCGCACAGCCGTCCGCCCACGCAGCCGCCGACCGCGTGCGGCTCGGCTCGGCGGGAGATGTCGCCCGCACCTCGTGGAGCGGTCCCGCGTTCACCATGAACGGCTCCGGCGCCGTCGTGCCGGCCTCCATGAACAGGGCCATCGAGCAGATCCGGGGCGGAACCGGAAGCATCGACGTCGTCGTCCTCGCCGGCTCGGCTCCGACCTCGGGCAGCGCGACACCCGAATGCGACACCGTCATGGGTCTCACCGGGGTCAACTCCTGCACGACCTGGACGCTCACCGCTGCATCCGACGGCAACAACAGCCAGGTCAACACCGATGTGCGCAACGCCGAGTTCGTGTACTTCGCCGGCGGCGACCAGTGCCGGTACGCGGCCTGGAAGGGAACCGCGCTCGAAGCCTCCGTGGAGTCGGTGGTCGCCAAGGGCGGCGGATCGGGCGGGGGCAGCGCGGGCCACCACATCAACAGCCCCCTGGTGTACGACGCGTGCAACGGAAGCGTCACCAGCAGCGAGGCGCTCGCCGACCCCTACGACCGCTCCATCAGCTTCACCACCGGCATGTTCCAGTGGCCGCACTACGACGGGATCGTCAACGACTCCCACTTCGTGACGCGCGACCGGATGGGCCGCAGCATGGCGTTCGCCGCCCGGGCGGCGAAGGACAACCTCACCTCGGGTGGCGCCGCCCGGGCCGTCGGGGTCGAGGAGGGCGGTTCGCTGTTCATCGACCGCGACGGCATGGCGACCGACTACGGCCAGGACGCCTACGTCGTCCTCGCCGACCACCAGCCCGAGCAGGCCACCGCCCGAAAGCCCCTGACGTACTCCGGCTTCAAGATCTGGCACCTCACGCCCGGATCGACGTACGACTTCGGCGACCGTCCCACGTGCGGCTACTACCTGCGCAGCGTCACCAACGGCAAGGCCGACGCCAACCTCTACGACGGCACCCCCGTGACCGACTGCGGCTCGTCGGCCGGGAGCACCCTGGCCGAAACCGAACCGAACGACACCCGCGACACCGCCGACGACGCCTCCGGCCTCCCCTCCCCCGCCACCCTCACCGGCGGCATGAAGTCGAGCAGCGACCGCGACTACTTCAAGGTCGCACTCGCCTCGGGCCAGAGCGCGTCCGTGCAGTGCGCCGTCCCCGGCGCCTACGACGCCGACCTGTACTGGCTGGACTCCTCCGGCAGCACGCTGGAGCGCTCGGTCAACGACGGCGCCGGCACCGACGAGTCCCTCACCTTCACCAGGACCGCGTCCGGATCGGGCACGTACTACGTGGACGTCGAGGCCTACAACGGCTCCGGCTCCTCCCCCTACACCTGCACACTCACCAAGAGCTGACCCTCTGACGTCCACCCCGTGGAAACGGAGCAGGTGGACGGCGTTCGGGCCCCGGCGCTGCACCGCGGGGCGGCGGCCGGTGGCCTCCGGGACAGGCGGAGGCCACCGGCCGCCCAGGGAAGCGCTCCACGGATTCCCACGGGGCACGTCATGTAATGTTCGTTACGAATGGGCGGACGCTCGACTCGGGAGAGACGAACCGGACGACGAATGCACCAGGACGCCGCACCCGGCCACTGCAACGGCAACGTAACAGGCAGTACATCCGGCGCTGTACGCAGCCGGGTTTGACGGCAGCGGGCGACGACGGCAGATCCGCCACCGCACCACCCAGGGAGGACGTCCGATGAGCCCCACGCTGGCCGACGAGATCCGCAAGCGGCTGGGCGAGCTGAGCCCGGCCGAACGCAAGGTCGCGCGGGTCCTGCTGGCCGGATACCCCTCCGCCGTCTTCGAAACGGTCGCCACCATCGCCGAGCGGGCCTCGGTCTCCGCTCCGACCGTGCTGCGGTGCGCCTCACGCCTCGGCTACAAGGGCTTCCCCGACCTCCAGGCCGCACTGCGGGCGGAACTCGACGCGCGCACGGCCTCTCCCATCACCCTGTACGGCCACGCCGAGTCGGCCCGGCCCGAGGAACGGGCTGGAGCCGAACGGACCGCCGATCCTCGACTCGGGGCCGCACTGGCCCTCGTGCAGCAGGCCGTGTCGCAGACGTTCGAGGAGGTGGCCCCGCACGAATTCGACGACGCGGTGCACCTGTTGAGCGATCCCCGCCGACGCGTCCACGTCGTCGGCGGCAGGTTCACCCATCTCCTGGCCCAGTACCTCGGTCTGCACCTCACGCAATTCCGCGACCAGGTGCACTTCCTGCCCGACCGGGACGTGGAGCGGACCTCCTTCCTCACCCAGCTCGCACGGCGCGACGTGACCGTGGTGTTCGACTACCGGCGCTACGAACCCGACAAGACCGCCATCGCCGAACTCGCCCGCGAACGCGGGGGAAAGGTCGTCGTGTTCACCGACCCGTGGCTCTCGCCGGCCGCGGCACACGCCGACGTCGTCCTCACCACCCAGGTCGCGTCGAACTCTCCGTACGACAGCCTCACGCCCGCACTGGCCCTCATCGAGTCCCTGGTCGCCGCGACCCTGGAGAAGATCGGCGACGAGGGCCACGAGCGGATGAAGCTCTCCGAGAGCGTGGCCCGGCGGACCGGCCTCATCTGATCCGGCCGCGCCGCGCGGTCGCAGCCCGGCCGCCCGCCCGATCACGGACCGACCGTCACCGCGGCGGCGGCGCCGCGCGGCGTGAGCCGGCGGTCCACGGCGACCAGCCCGAGCCCCAGCAGCAGGAAGGCGGCCGCGAGGAAGACGCAGTTGACGGCGACGCGTGCATAACCGAAGGCCCCGACATCGAGGAACGGGTACGGATAGCGCGTGCCGCCGGTCACCAGGGTGCCCCGGATCAGGGCGAAGGCGAGGTAGCCGAGCGGGTACGCGAGCCACACCACCGCGTGCCGGGGCCGCAGGGTTCCCCTCGGGCCGAAGAGCAGCCAGTCCAGCACGGCCGCCACCGGTGTGACCAGGTGCAGCAGCACGCTGTCCCACAGGTAGTGCGACTCCTTCTGCTCCTGGTAGAAGGGGCTGGCCGGGTTGGCGAGCAGCAGGTTGAAGACGGTGCCGGTGATCACGATGTAGAGGGTCGCTGCCCCTTTGACCGGGGCAACGAGGGCCTCGTCGGCATCTGCGCTGCGCCGCGTCCGGACGAGTAGCACGGCGAAGACCGCGATCAGGAGCAGATTGCTCTGGACGGTGAAGTAGATCCAGAACTCGGCGGGACCGGGGCCCGCGAGGCTTCTCGCCTTGGTGCCGCAGAGCCCCGCCGCTCCGGCCAGGCAGAGCGCGAGGCGAAGGGCTGTGGGGCGGGCACGATCACGTCCTGCGTCGAGTGCCATGAATGCTCCGTTGGGGGAAGGGAGTGGGTCGGGGCCGGGCGGGACGCCGGACGCCCCCGTCGTCTCACGCCGTGCGGCGCAGGACGGCCAGGGCGCTCGCGGCGTCACCGGCCGGAAGGGCGGGTACCGGCAGCCCGTAGCCGAGCAGGGTGGCCCCGGACCAGACGGCGCCGGTGCTCTCGTCCCGGTACCGGGCGGTGGGGTCCAGGCCGCGCAGCCTCAGCGGAGGGTGGTCGGGCCCGAACGAGGTGGTGGCCCGCCACACGAACACCGCGATGCGGCCGGCCTCTGCGTCGGTGTACTGAACGGCCGTCAGCGGCCCCTCGCCCGGGGCCAGCAGCCGGTCCTGCCGGCCGTGCTGCACCAGCGGGCGGATGTCCTTGTACTGCGCGACCAGCCGGGCCGCCTCCTCGATCTCCGGCTCCGTCCAGCGGGTCAGGTCGCCCCCGATGCCGAGGACCCCGGCCATGGCCGAGTGGAAGCGGAAGGCGAGCGGAACCGACCGCCCCGTCAGCGGGTTGGGGCTGTCCGTCACCCAGGCGGACATCACTCCCGCCGGGTACACCTGGCCGAAGCCGTGCTGGATGGCCAGCCGGTCCACCGCGTCGGTGTTGTCCGAGGTCCACACCTGATCGGTACGGCGGAGCATGCCCAGGTCGGTCCGGCCTCCGCCGCCCGCGCACGCCTCGATCCGCAGCGCGGGGAAAGCGGCGCGGAGCCGGTCCAGGAGCCGGTACACCCCGCGGGCGTGCTCGGTGTACACCTGGCGGGCGGGCCCGCCGGTATGCGCGCCCGCTTCCGTGAACGAGCGATTGAAGTCCCATTTCAGGAAGTCCACACCGTTGTCCGCGACCAGAGCGCGCAGCCATCCGTAGGCCCAGTCGGTCACCTCCGGCCGGGAGAAGTCCAGGACCAACTGGTTGCGCAGTTCGGTGGCGGTGCGGTCGGGCAGGTGCAGCACCCAGTCGGGGTGGGCGCGGAACAGGTCGCTGTCGGCGTTGACCATCTCCGGCTCCACCCACACCCCGAACGACATGCCGAGGCGGTGCACCTCGTCGGCCAGCGGCCGCAGTCCGCGAGGGAACCTGCGCGGGTGAGGCGTCCAGTCGCCGAGTCCCGCGCGGTCGTCGTCCCGGGCACCGAACCAGCCGTCGTCGACGACGAACAGTTCCACGCCGAGGGACGCGGCACGACGGGCCAGGGCGAGCTGGTTGTCCTCGTCCACCGCGAAGGAAGTGGCCTCCCACGAGTTGTAGAGCACCGGCCGCAGCTCGTCGGGGTGCGGCAGCACCTGCCGCCGCACATAGGTGTGCAGGGCGCGGCTGGCGTCGCCGAAGCCGCCCCGGGCGTACGCCGCGACGCTGACCGGCGTGACGTGGCGCCCGCCGGGTGCGAGGGCGGTCTCGGCGCCCTCGTGGCCCTCCGAGACGGCGACGCCGGCGTGCCGGGCGGCGGTGTGCTGGACCGTCAGCCGCCAACTGCCGCTGGTGGCGAGCGCCGTGGCCCAGACCTCGCCCTGTTCCTCGTCGGCGTGGCCGGCGTCGAGCATCGCCCAGGGGTTCGCGTGATGACCGGTGTGGCCGCGCCGGCTGGTCAGGGTGGTCTCGCCGATCGGCAGCGCGGTCCGCTCCAGACGGTGCTCGGCGGACCAGCCGCCGTGCACGCAGGACAGGCGCCACCCGGGCCGCTGAGGCAGCGGCCAGTGGGCGGAGGAACACCGTGTCAGGTGCAGTGGTTCGGCGCCGGGTCCCGCGGTGTGGACGAGTTCCGTCCAGCGTTCGAGGACGTCACCGCCCGCCGGCACCCGGTAGTGGAGTTCCCAGGCCAGTGGCCGGGAGCGGTCCCGCACGGCCACCACCAGGTGGTCGCCGTCGATGATCCGGACGTCCTCGACGCGGGGTTCGAGGGCGCTGCTGCCGTCGGGGAAGCGGACCGTGAGGGCGGGGACGCCGAACCGGGCGCCTCCTTCGACGGGGTACTCCTCCACCGCGTCGTGCCGTCCCTCGAAACTGTCGTCGTGGCCGGACCACACGGGCAGCGCCACCGCGTCCCCCGTCGGGACGGGAGCCCCCCAGTGGACGTGGCGCACGGTGCCCCGCGCACGGTCCACCCGCAGGACGTAGCAGGAGGCGTCGGTCCGCAGCACCACCGTGCCGCTTGGTTCGTCGAACTCCACACCTGCGGGCGCCGCGGGCACGGACACGGGGGCGTTCATCAGGCACTCCTCGGTGACGGGTGGGGACGCGGCGGGTCCGGCGGGCGCCGGCGCCCGGTTCAGTAAAGCGACTCGGCGACATCCTCGCGGACGACGGCCACGCCCCCGGCGGGGATCTCGGTGCACGGGCCGTCCCCGGCCGCGTCGAGAAGGCTGGTCCCTGCGACCCGCACCCCGACCGGCTCGCCGCCGTGGTTGACGAGGAAGAGGTAGGAGCCGTCCGGGCCGGTCCTGCGGACCGCCTCGACCCCGTCGGGCACGTCGGCGACGGGCCGCAGCCCGGCGTCCCCCGCCAGCCGCCGCAGCAGGTCCCGCAACGTGGCCCCCGACGCACGCGTGGCCGCGTACCAGCTCGTGCCGGCGCCGTGGTCGTGCCGGGTCAGGGCGGGGCCTCCCGCAGCCGGTCCGTCAGCGAAGCGCAGCACGGGTGTGCAGCCGCGGGGCTCGACGCGTTCGGCCCACTGGCCGGCCGTCGAACCGTCGTCGAGGGAGACGGTGTCGCCGGGGCGCAGCGGCAGGTACTCGTCGATGCGGAGGCCGAGGACCTCGCCGAGCGCGCCCGGGTAGCTGCCGGGGTGGACGCGGTCGTGGGTGTCGACGACGCCGCTGAAGCAGCCGACGGCGAGGTGGCCGCCGTCACGCACGTACCGGGTGAGACCGTCGGCGTGTTCGTCGGACAGGAGGTAGAGGTTGGGGGCGACGACGGCCTTGTAGGCGGACAGGTCGGCGCCGGGCGCGACCACGTCGCACGTGATGTTCAGCCGCCACAGGGCCTCGTACCAGTCGCGGACGGTGTCGAGGTAGCGCAGGGGCGCGCTCGGGCGGGCGTCCATTTCCAGGGCCCACCAGTTGTGCCAGTCGAAGACCAGCGCGACGTCCGCCGCGACGCGGGTCCCGGTCACCTCGCGCAGGGCGGCGAGGTCCGTGCCGAGGCCGCACACCTCCTTCCAGATCCGGGTGTCCGTGCCGCCGTGCGGGAGCATCGCCGAGTGCCACTTCTCGGCGCCGGCCCGGGACTGGCGCCACTGGAAGAACATGATGCCGTCGGCGCCGCGGGCCAGGTGGGCGAGGCTGTTGCGGCGCATCTGCCCGGGCTGCTTGGCCACGTTGACGGGCTGCCAGTTGACGGCGGAGGTGGAGTGCTCCATGAGCAACCAGGGACGTCCGGCCGCCATGCCGCGCGCCAGGTCGGCGTTGAGCGCGAGGTCGATGTGTCCGTCCGGGTCGGTGGCGGGCAGGTAGTGGTCCAGGGAGACGATGTCGCAGTCCGCGGCGAAGGAGTGGGCGTCCACCTTCTTCTCCAGCGTGCCCAGCTGGTTGGTCGTCAGCGGGATGCCCGGCGCGAGGCGCCGCAGCAGCGCGGCCTCGGCCCGGTGGCGGGACAGGAGCTGGTCCGAGGAGAAGCGGCGGTAGTCCAGGTCCTGCCCGGGGTTGCGGAAGGCGGTCGTGTCCCGTGGCGGGTCGATCTCCTCCCAGTCGCCGTAGCGCTGGCCCCAGAAGTCGGTGCCCCACACCTCGTTCAGCGTGTCGAGGGTGGTGTAGCGCTCCCGCAGCCAGCGGCGGAACGCGGCGGCGCTGACGTCGCAGTAGCACAGGGCGTTGTGGTTGCCGAACTCGTTGTGCACGTGCCACAGGACGACGGCGGGGTGGTTCGCGTACCGCTCGGCGAGCGCGGTGACCAGGGCGTCGGCGGCCTCCGCGTAGGCGGGGTGGCTGGGGCAGAACACCTGCCGGCTGCCGTGGGCGAGCCGGGTGCCGGAGGCGGTGACGGGCCGTGCGTCGGGGTGCGCGTGGGTGAACCACGGGGGCGGGGCCGCGGTCGCGGTGGCGAGGTCCACGGCGATGCCGCCGGCGTGGAGCAGGTCGAGCACCTCGTCGAGCAGGGCGAAGTCCCAGGTGCCGGGGCGGGGTTG
Source organism: Streptomyces sp. NPDC048566 (assembly GCF_043199735.1). Taxonomy (NCBI): domain Bacteria; kingdom Bacillati; phylum Actinomycetota; class Actinomycetes; order Kitasatosporales; family Streptomycetaceae; genus Streptomyces; species Streptomyces sp. NPDC048566. The sequence continues at coordinate 108,886 of NZ_JBICWL010000012.1, read as the reverse complement.
GATGCGCGACCAGGAGAAGACGCCGACGGTGACGAGGTTGACGCCCGCTTCCCGCATGAGGCGGACGTCCTCCCGCCACACGCCCCTCGGCCATTGTTCGGGGTTGTAGTCGCCGCCGTAGGCGATGGAGCCCAGTTTGCGGGTGAGCGCGGTCAGCGGGTCGGGGGCCGGCGGGTGGGCGGTCTGCGGGTGGGGCGGGGTGGAGGTCACGACTTCACCGCCCCGGCGGCCAGTCCGGCCCGCCAGTAGCGCTGCAGGAGGAGGAAGGTGAGCACGATGGGCACGACCGAGATCAGGGCTCCCACGATGGTCAGGGTCTGGAGCTGGGGCAGCCGGCTGGTCTGCGACTGCCAGGTGAACAGGCCGAGGGTGACGGGGTAGAGGTCGTCGTCCTGGAGCATGACCAGCGGAAGGAGGAAGTTGTTCCAGATGACGACGAACTGGAACAGGAAGACGGTCACCAGGGCCGGGGACATCAGGCGCAGCGCGATGGTGCGGAAGATGCGCAGTTCACCGGCGCCGTCCATGCGGGCCGCCTCGATCACCTCGTCCGGGACCGAGGCCGTGGCGAAGATCCGGGCGAGGTAGACGCCGAAGGGGCTGACGATGCTGGGCAGGAACACCGACCAGAAGGTGTTGGTGGCGTTCACCTGGGCGAACAGCAGGAACAGCGGCAGGGCGAGGGCGCTGGCGGGCACCAGGACGCCGCCGAGGACCAGGGAGAAGATCGCCTCGCGCCCCCGGAACGTGTACTTGGCGAGGGCGTAGCCGGCCGCGGCGGCCAGCACCGTGGCGACGGCCGCGCCGGCTCCGGCGTAGAGCAGGCTGTTGAGCAGCCAGCGGCCGAACACGCCGTCCTGCTGGGCGAACAGCGCGGAGAGGTTGTCGCCGAGGTGCCAGTCGGCGGGCAGCAGCCCGGGGGTGGAGACCAGGTCGCTCTGGCTCTTGGTCGAGGAGACGAACAGCCAGTAGACGGGCAGCAGCATGTAGCAGGCGGCCAGGACCATGAAGGCCGTCGCGGCCACGACGGGGAGCCGTCCGGGCCCGCCCCGGCCCGCCGGGGCGGCGGGGTGGGCGCCTTCGACGCGGGTGAGGATGCTCATCCCTGCCTCCTGGAGGTCAGGCGCAAGAACGCGAACGACAGCAGGAAGGTCACGACGGCGAGCAGCACCGACAGGGCCGCCGCCTCGCTGTAGTTGTCGCCCGACGCCAGCGAGTAGGCGGCCAGGTTGGGCGTGTAGGTGCTGGTCACGCTGGTGGAGATGGTCCGGAAGACCTGGGGTTCGGTGAACAGCTGGAAGGTGCCGATGATGGAGAACACCCCGGTGAGCACGAGGGCCGGCCGGATCATCGGGATCTTGATGCGGGTGACGATGGTCCAACCACCCGCTCCGTCGACACGGGCCGCCTCGCCGATGTCCGCGGGGAGGGCCTGGAGGGCCGAGTAGAGGATGAGCATGTTGTAGCCGGTGTAGGTCCAGGTGACCACGTTGCCGATGGAGAACAGGATGAGGTGGGTGCCGAGGAGGTCGACCGTGATGCCGGCCGACCGCAGCAGTTCCACGATCGGCGAGAGGCGGGGGTCGTACAGGAAGGCCCACATCACGGCCGCCACGACGCCGGGAATGCCGTACGGCACGAAGTACACCAGGCGGAACAGGCGCCGCAGGCGCGCCACGGTCGAGTCCAGCAGCAGCGCCAGCACCAGCGAGAGCAGCAGCATGACGGGAATCTGGACCAGCGCGAAGACGCCGACGCGCACCACGCTGTCGCCGAAGAACGGCTCGTGCACGACGTCCGCGTATTGCTCGAAGCCGGCGAACACCGCGTGGGTGTGGCCGAAGGTGCCGCCCGTGCGCTCGGTCTTGTGCAGGCTCTGCCAGAAGGCGTACCCGACGGGCACGAGCGTGAACAGCACGAACGGGACGAGGAACGGCAGGAGGAAGGCGTAGGGGGCGAGGGCCTGGCGCGCGGGTCTGCGGCGCGCTCGGGGCGGGGTGGTCGGGGAGGTGCTCACATGAGGGCCTTCGGCGGGGAGGTGCCGTCCCCGCCGCCGCGACGGGCGGCGGGGACGCTCTGGGCGGGTACGGGGAGGTCAGCCGGTGACGTCGAGGGACTGCTTGCGCAGCGACTCCACGCTCTGCGACTGGGTCTGCTTCAGGACGTCGGCGAGTGTGCCCTTGCCGCCGACGGCGCCCGCGGTGCCGTCACTGATGTAGCGGTAGGTGTCGGTCATCGTCGGTCCCCAGGTGAAGCCGTTGTCCACGTCGGCGGACGCCTTGGCGAAGACGTCGAAGATGCGCTGCTTGCCGTAGAAGTCGACCGGCTGCTTCAGCGCGGGAAGGTCCAGGCCCTTCTTCGCCGCGGGGTAGAGGCCGCCCTCGCGGTTGAGGATCTCCAGTGCCTTCGGGTCGCTGTTGAGCCAGAGGGCGAACCGGGAGGCTTCCGCGGGGTGCTTGCTGCCGGAGAGCACGGCGGTCGTCGATCCGCCCCAGTTGCCGGCCTGTTCGTCGCCCGGCTGCCACTGCGGCATGGGGGCGACCGCCCACTTGCCCGCCGTGGACTTGGCGTTGTCGCGAATGGTGCTGTAGCCCCAGGCGGCGCTGATCCAGGTGACGACCTCGCCGTCGTTCCACGACTTGTACAGCGCCGGCGAGAAGCCCTGGAGGTCGGTGGCGACGAGGTGCTTGTCGATCAGCTTCTGCCAGTAGTCGGCGACTTGGCGGCTCTCCGGCCGGTCGACCGTGACCTTCCAGGAGTCGCCGTCGCGCTGGAACATGGTGGCCTTGTTCTGCCACAGCAGACCGGTGAACCAGTTCGGGTCGGTCTGCGAGTAGTGCGTGATGTACTTGCCGGCCTTCTTGATCTTGACCGCGTCGGCCGCGTACTCGTCCCACGTCGTGGGGGCCTTGAGGCCGAGCTTGTCGAAGATGTCCTTGCGGTAGAACAGCGCCATCGGGCCGGTGTCCTGCGGGACCGCCCAGATGCCGTCCTTGCCACCGGCCCCGAAGCCGACCTGCGACCAGGTCCAGTCCACGAACTTGTCCTGGGCGGCGCCGACTCCGGGGCACTTGGCGATGTCGCGCAGCCCGTCCTTGAGCCGGAAGCTCGCCAGGGAGTCGTACTCGATCTGCCCCAGGTCGGGGGCCTTGCCGGCCTTCAGGGCGTTGGACATGTTCTGGTAGGTGCCCGCATTGCCGGCCGGAGTGGTCTTCAACTTGACCTGCACGTCCGGGTGTTCGCTGTTCCACAGGTCCACTGCCTTCTGCATGCCGGGGACCCAGGACCAGTACTGCAGCGTCACCTTCCCGGACGCCGGCTTGCAGGACGAGCCGGCGGCGTCGTCCGCTCCTCCGCCTCCGCCACCGCTGCCGCAGCCGGTCGCCGTGGCGAGCGCCAGGACCACCGCACCGGTCAGGCAGCGCCTGACCAGCGATCGTCCGACCGGGGATGCACTACGTTCGCGTATCGCCATGAGGTTGCTCCTTGCACCGGGTGTCCCACTCCGACCAGCAATGGGCGCAACCCTCACAACAGGAATCCACAGAAGTCAACAGGCGCGGCGAAAGTTTTCCCAACCGAGTCCACGCCCAATGGCGCTCAGCAGCAGGCTCAGCAGCCCTCAGAATCTACGTTGACCTGCACTTTCAACAACACCGTCGCCATGCGTCGCACATCACTCTCGCCACACGCAATCGATTACGCTACGGTGCTCACCAGACCAGGAGGGTGTCGCGTCGGGACGGGCGGGACGCCTCCACGGGCGCCCGCCGCTCAAACCGAACTGCGGGCGACGAACTCGGCTTTCACGCGGACCGTCTTGGGCACACGGCGCCCGTCGAACCGCTCCCTGAGCAGCCGGGCGGCGGCGCGGCCGACGTCCTCCGCGGGATAGCGCACCGTCGTCAGCTGCGGCCGCACCAACGAGGCGAAGGAGGCATCGTCGTGACCCACGAGCGCCACGTCGCCGGGCACGTCGATGCCCAGCTCGTGGGCCTTGTCCAGGGCGCCCACCGCGATCACGTCGTTCGAGCAGAACACCGCGTCCGGCCGGTAGCGCCGGCTCATCAGCTCGGCGAACCCGGTGGCCCCCGCTTCCCGGGTGTGCTCGCCGCGCACGACCAGCCGCCCCGGCAGGGCGGTCCCGAATTGCCCGGCGAGCGACCTCAGGATCTCCAGGCGAGGGTCTCCGCCCGTCGCGTCCCGCGGTCCCGCGATCATCGCGATGCGGCGCCGCTTCGCCGCCGTCACCGCCTCCAGCGCCCGCCGCATCGCGGCCCGCGCGTCGGGCGCCACCGTGTCCACCGGCCCGAAGGGCACATCGGCACTCACCACGACGGGAACCCCGGCCCCGGCGAGAACGTCCAGATCCTTCGGCGACAGCCGGAACGGCGTGATCACCACACCGGCGAACCGCTGCTGCACCGCCTCGGCCAGCAGCGCCCGCTCCTCCTCCCGGTCGGCGCGGGTGTTGCAGACGATGACGTGCATGCCCAGCCCGCGGAACTCCTCCTGGAGCGTCGCGGCGAGCTGCGCGTAGAACGGGTTGGCGATGTCGGGCACGATCAGCGCCACCAGGCTTGAGCGTCCCGTCCGCAGACTGCGCGCCGCGGTGTTGACGGCAAAGCCCAACTCGGCGATGGCGGACTCCACCGCCGCACGCGTCGCCGGGGCGACGGGCCGCTTGCCGGACAGAACGTAGGAGACCGTGGCGGTCGACACACCCGCGGCCCGTGCGACGTCCGCCATCGTGACCTGCTCGCGCACCCGTCACGCTCCTTTCGCGCCGTCACCATACTTCACCAGCGACAACGACAGGGAAGCGCTCTCCCCGGCGCCGGTCCGCCACCCCGCCCGGCCACCGTCCCGACCGCCCGCCGGCATCCTTCGCCGAACGGGGCCCGCACCCCGGATGCACGGGCCGGACGGCGTCCGAGAACGGCGCCGCCCCGTCGACCGCCGGACGGGCCGTTCCGGGCTCCGCGGGTCGCCGGCTTTCGACACCTGGAGCGACCGGATTCCCACGGACACCGGCACGGCCGTACGCCGCGCCCACGCCGACCTCGTAATCCACTGGAGGCTGTCGGCGCCGGAGGTGCCGGTGGGCGCAGGTAGTCGACGAGGGCGGCCAGCCACTTCCGGTCCACCGCCGACTGGAGGGTCGTGCCGCTCGTAAGGCTGCGCCTCTCCCTCACCCTGACCGCATGGGCGGCCTCCGACGCGACGTACTCCGAACAGCTCACCCAGACCATCGCGGACCGCCGGTGCCACGGCCGGAGCGTGACGGCCGACTGCGCCGGCCATGCCCTGCCCCTGCCGGTCGTCCCCGTCGCCACCACCCGGTGCCGCGAGCACGCAGGTGCTCGCCGAGAGGCTCGGGAACGACGTCCCCGCCGTCCGGATTCGCCTCCTGCGAGGACGCGCCGGCGCCCGGTGGCCCGGCACCGGCGGCAGGCCGGACGCGCGACCGCGCAGCGGTTACCCCGTCTCGGCATCCCCCGCGCGAGTGACGCGGGATCACATGACCCGATGTCGCCGGGCATCGGATATCACCGGCGCGAGCGGACGCCGCGGGGTGATCCTTGGGCATGGAGTTCTTCTGCTACCACCGCGACCGGCCGGCCTCCGCTCTGCTGCGCGACGACCTACTGGAGGCGCACTGGTCCTACATGGACGGCTACGCGCAGCAGATGATCGCCCGGGGGCCCACGCTCACCGAGGACGGAGACACCGCCACCGGCAGTGTGCACATCGTCGACCTGCCCGATCCCGCCGCGGCCCGCGCGTTCGCCTTCGACGAGCCGAACTACCAGGCCGGTGTGTACCGGGACGTTCTGCTGCGCCGCTGGCGCAACGCGCTGGGGCGGACCATGTGGGACTTCGCCGGGGGACGGGACGGCGGCAACCGCTACCTGGTGATCGGGCTGGGCGCGGGCGAACCGGTCGACCTCGCCCTGCCCGCCGAGCAGCACGAGCCGATCGCCTACGGTCCACTGCTGTCAGACGACGGCTCGTCCTGGCTGGGCACCGCCGCCCTCGTCCGCGCCGGCGACCGGGCCTCGGCGCGCACCGTCCTGAGCGCCGACGGATACGCCGATGTCGAGGTGCACGCCTGGCAGTTCGGCGGACGCCCGCAATGACGCCGCGGTTCCCGACCGGCGGCGGCCGTGTTCGCGGCCTCCCGCCCGCCCTTGGCACCCGGCGCCGCGGACAGCAGACTCTCCCCCATGACAGCCACGACCGAAGAGAGCTGGGAGCCCGACCACGGCGCCCCCTACCGGCCCGTCCCCTACCGCCCGCAGCGCATGGAGCCCTCGGAGTCCCTCGCTCGCTCGGCCGAGCTGCGCGAGAGGATGGCCGGGCGGCGCACCGTTCGCCGGTTCTCCCCCGACCCGGTGCCGGAACAGGTGATACGGGACGCCATCGCCTGCGCGGCCACGGCACCGTCCGGCGCCCATCAGCAGCCCTGGACCTTCGTCCTGGTCCGGGACCCGGAGATCCGTGGGCATATCCGGGCGGAGGCGGAACGCGAGGAGCGGATCTCCTACGACGGCAGGCTGGGCGAGGAGTGGCTGGCCGCTCTGCGCCCCCTGGGCACCGACGAGGTGAAGACGCATCTCACGGACGCCCCGGCACTGATCGTGGTCTTCCAGCAGCGGTACTGGCTGGGCGAGGCCGGCGAGAAGCGCAAGCACTACTACGTGGACGAGTCCGTGGGGATCTCCGTCGGGATGCTGCTGTCCGCACTGCACCTGTCGGGCCTGGCAGCGCTGGTGCACACACCCAGCCCCATGCGCTTCCTCTCCCGGGTGCTGGACCGCCCCGAGAACGAGAAGGCCTTCGCGGTGATCCCCGTCGGCTACCCGGCGGACGACTGTCAGGTGCCCGATCTGCGGCGCAAGACGCTCGACCAGGTGATGGTGGAGGTCTGACCTTCGCGTGAGCTGCGCCTGCCCCACCACGACGACACCCGATGCCGGAGGAGTCAGGCGCACGCGGCTCCTGACGAACCGTCACGGCGCGTCGGCCGCAGCCGTCCGGGGAGCGCGAGGGGGCCCGGGGCTCATTCCTCCGCGACGGGTGCCGGGGTGTGCAGGATGCCGTTGACGAGAGCGTCGAAGCCCCAGCGGAACCTCTCCTCCGGCGTACCGCCGATCAGTGCGGGCATGTGTGCGGCGATCGCCGGATGGGTCGTGGCGCTCGCGGTGTCCAGCGCGTGCACGGTGGCGTTCCAGTCGTCCGCGGCGGCGGGGTCCTGCTCGCGTGCCGACTGCTCGGCGGCCGTGGCGGTCGCGCTCTGGAGCAGTTGGTCCACACCCCAGGCGGCCTGCTCACGGGTGGCGCCGCCACGGGACAGGAGGTCGAGGGCTCGTTCCACCAGACGCAGGTAGTTCGCGCCGCCGGGGCGGGCGACGAGCGCGGAACGCGCGAGCTGAGGGTACGCGAAGAGCACCAGGGTGTAGGACCTCATCACCGCGAACAACTGCTCCCGCCAGTCCGTCGCGCCCTCGTCCCCCGACAGGTCGACCTCGCCGAGCAGGCCGTCCAGGACCGCCGCGTGCAGCGCGGCCGTGTTGGCCACGTAGACGTAGAGCGAGGCCGGACCGGTGTCCAGCTCCTGGGCGAGGCGGCGCATCGTGAGCTTCTCCAGCCCCTCGCTCCGCGCGATCCCCAGGGCCGCCTCCACGATCCACTGCCGGGAGAGGGCGGGCTTCGCCGGGCGGTCCCGGCGGCTCGTCGGTACTTTTCTGGCGGCCATGCCCCGATCGTAACGAACGCGTTCGCACCAGCCTTCTCCCGCGGAGCCCGAACCGGACGCAGCCCGGTTCTCGCTTCCATCTGCGCCCCTGGCCCCGCCGTCGGCGCGCAACGAAGCGAACGCTCCTCCACCGCACGTTCGTCACGGGCAAGCGCTGCCTTCCCTCCCCCGCCCTCCCGGGCAGCCCGCCATCCCGCAGCCGGGTCGTCGGATCACCGGGGAGGCCGCGGCGAGCATCACGAACTTGTTCGCGACGAACGTGTTCGTTACAGTCGAGGAGTCGACGCGCCGCTTAACGCCCCGCAGCACGGCAGGCTCGCGCGTCCTTACCAGACGCCCAGCGCGGCGCACCGCCGTCCCCTCTCTTCCTGGAGGCAGCCATGAGCACCCACCACGTCCCCGTCGCGATCATCGGTGCCGGCCTCGGCGGCCTGACCGCCGCCCGCGTCCTGCACGTCCACGGCATCGCCTCCGCGGTCTTCGAGGCGGAGGCATCCCCCGAGGCCCGCACCCAGGGCGGCATGCTCGACATCCACGAGGCGACCGGTCAGCAGGCTCTGCACGACGCCGGGCTGCACGACGCGTTCCTTCGCATCGTCCACGAGGGCGGACAGGCGATGCGCCTGCTGGGCCCTGACGGCACCGTGCGGGTGGAGGAGGCGGACGACGGCACGGGCGGGCGTCCCGAGGTGGACCGCGGCGCGCTGCGCGACCTGCTCCTGGACTCCCTGCCCGCGGGCACGATCCGCTGGGGTCGGCGGGTCACCGGGGCGCGGGCGCTGACCGACGGGCGGCACGAGGTGGCGTTCGCCGACGGCTCGATGGTCACCACCGATCTCCTGATCGGCGCGGACGGCGCCTGGTCGCGCGTGCGCCCCCTCGTCTCGGACGCCCGGCCCGCATACACCGGCATCTCCCTGGCCGAGACCGACCTGGTCGAGACCGATGTCCGCCACCCCGACGGCGCGGCCACCGTGGGCGGCGGGTTCTTCATGGCCCTCGGCCGAGAGCGTGGCATCCTCGCCCACCGCGAGAGCGACGCGAGCCTGCACTGCTACAGCGTCCTCAAAGTCGACGCGGACTGGCTCGACACCATCGACTTCTCGGACCCCGCCGCCGCGAAGGCCGCTGTCCTCGCGCACTTCGAGGGCTGGGACGAAGGGCTGCGCAAGCTGATCGCCGACGCCGACACGATCACCCCCCGCCGCGTCCACGCGCTGCCCGTCGGACACCGGTGGGAGCGCGTCCCCGGCGTGACCCTGCTGGGCGACGCCGCACACCTCATGTCGCCGTTCGCGGGCGAGGGCGCCAACCTCGCCATGCTCGACGGCGCCCGGCTCGCCCTGTCCCTCGCCACCCACCCCGACGACACCGAGGCAGCTCTGAGCGCCTACGAAGAGGACCTCTTCCCGCGCAGCGAGGAGACCGCGCGCGACTCCGCGGACAGCCTGAACACGATGTTCGGCGTGCGCGGCCTGGAGGAGATGGTCGCGTTCTTCACCAGCGGCCCGGCCGGGGAGCAGGCCCCGGCCTGAGAACCGCTGCCGGCACGGGCAGGACGACGTATCCCTCCCCCGCCCCGGTGCGGGACCAGGGCGGGCCCGCTCGCCGTCCAGCGCCGCGATCGCTCCGCCCGGGACCTCCCCCGCGCCACAGCCCTCCCCATCTGCGCGAGGCACCCCCCCCGGAAACGGGAGGGAGGGAGGGAGGGCCGTGGCGCGTGTGCGGAGTGATGAGTTTCGGGGCCCGCGCCCGTCACACCTACGACGGAACACCGCACGGCGAAGGGACGGGACGTGATGAGCGGGCACACGCGGCTGGAGGAACCGGGCGTGAGCGGGCCGGGCGAGGTCGGCCCGGCGGACTTCTCGGCGCTGACCGAGCGGCACCGGCGGGAGCTGCACGTGCACTGCTACCGAATGCTCGGCTCGTTCGAGGACGCCGAGGACACGGTGCAGGAGACCTTCCTGCGGGCCTGGCGACGGCGCGAGACCTACGAAGGGCGCTCGACGTTCCGGGCGTGGCTCTACCGGATCGCGACCAACGCCTGCCTGGACCTGCTCGCCCGGCGTCGCCCGCAGGCCGCGACCGGCGGCGAGGTGCCGTGGTTGCAGCCCTACCCGGACCGGCTGCTGGACGAACTTCCGGCAGCGGACACGGACGATCCGGAGAGGGCCGCCGTCGCGCGGGAGACGATCGAACTGGCCTACCTCGTCGCCGTCCAGCACCTCGCCCCGCGCCCCCGCGCCGTGCTCATCCTGCGGGACGTGCTCGGCTGGCCGGCGAAGGACACCGCACAACTCCTCGGCGACACCGTCCACTCCGTCAACAGCGCGCTGCAACGGGCCCGCGCCGGCATGCGGGAGCACCTGCCCGCCAAGCGGCAGGACTGGAGCGGCGACGCCGGAGACTCCGGCACGCGCGAACTGATCCGCCGCTTCACCGACGCCAGCGTCGCCACGGACGTCGACCGGCTCGCCGGCATGCTGCGTGACGACGTCCGCTGTTCGATGCCGCCCACGCCGGGCCTGTCCCGGGGCCGCGACGCGGTGGTGGCCGGCTGGATCGAGGACGGCTTCGAGGGCATGCGGGGCCTGCGCGGCCTCCCCACCGCGGTCAACCGGCAACCCGCCGTCGCCTTCTACCAGTGGCACGAACGCGAGGGCTGCCGCCTGCCGTTGACACTCGACGTGGTGCGCGTGTCCGGCGGGCTGGTCGCGGAGATCTTCATCTTCGGCGCGGACCGGTTCGCGCGGCTCGGACTGCCCGACCGGCTGCCGGCCCCGGCCGCGTAGTAGTACCGGGGACCGCCCCCGGCCGGGGGCGGTGTGCCCTCGGCCTACTCCGGCTTGCGCGCGACGGCGGCGTAGACGCTGACGTCCCCGTCGTGCGCCTCGTTGATGTCGTGGTACCGGATCCGGTCGATGAGATCGAGCGATTGCAGGTACTCGGGCGAGGGCGCATCCACCACGGGGGCGCTGCCGTCGGGGCGCCAGCGGTGGACCGGGACGACGCCGGGCTCCTCCGGGCTCATCCCGTTCTCGGCGAAGAACGCCTCGACCCCCGCCTTGGACCGGGGTGTGAAGGCAAGTCCCCGGTCCTGGAACGACTTCACGATCCCGGCCGTGTGCGGGGTGAGATCCGTGGCGAGATGGCTCAGCACCAGCCACGAGCCCGCGGGCAGCGCCTCCAGGAGCCGCCCGACCAGCGCGTAGGCCTCGTCGTCGGGGACGAAGTGCAGGACCGCCAGCAGACACAGGGCCACGGGCCGGTCGAAGTCCAGAGTCTCGGCGGCCCGTTCGACGATGCGGTCCACCTCGCGCAGGTCCGCGTCGATGTAGTCGGTGCGGCCCTCGGGGCCGCTGGTGAGCAGGGCGCGGGCGTGGGTCAGCACGATCGGGTCGTTGTCGACGTAGACCACGCGGGATTCCGGGGCGATCGCCTGGGCGATCTGGTGGACGTTGTTCTGCGTCGGGAGCCCGGCACCGATGTCCAGGAACTGGCGCACCCCCTCCTTCTCGACCAGGGTGCCCACCGCGCGCCGCAGGAAGTCGCGGTTGTGCCGGGCGGTGAGGAAGGCGCGGGGCTGGTGTTCCAGCGCCGCCGCCGCGGCGGCCCGGTCCACCAGGTAGTGGTCCTTTCCGCCGAGGAAGACGTCGTAGACCCGGGCGGGGTGCGCCTTGGTGGTGTCTATCCTCCGGCGGAGTTCGGCGGGGTCGTCGCTGAGGACATCGCCGGGCATGGGTGTCTCCTTGGGAGTCGGAGCGTTCACGGGGACCGTCGGACGCTGTGGTCGATCACGCATTCGACGAGAGCCACCTTACGTCCAACCCATGGCGCGAAAGGGAGAGTTGTCCATCGCAGGCGTCGCGGTTCCTGCGGGTGAACCCTCCGCCGGGCACTCCCGCTTTCGCAGCACTCCAACATTCGGACGACACACCCCCCTCGGACGCCAAGGGAGGGACGTAGCTGCCTCCCGGCGCGGCGGGCCGAAGGGGCCCGTCGCGCCGCGAGACCGACCCCGCCTCGCCATCGCCCCACACAGGTCACGACACCGCGGACCCCTGATACTGGCCCAGGTACCGGAACCTGCCGTCGTCGACCCGGAAGTGGAACATCGCGTCGCGGCTGTAGCCGTATCCCATCTCGTACCTGATCGTGCGTGTGATGCCGGAGTACGTGATCTCCGGCATCCGGCGGGCGATCGCGCCCCGCTCCGTGAGCGGGACGCCGTTCTTGTGACATGCCTCGGCGAGAAACATCACCCCGTCCCATGCCTCCGCCGCATACCAGCCCGGGTCGGCGCCGAAGCGGGCGCGGTAGGCGGCGGAGAACGCGCGGGCCGAGGCGCGGGCCGTCGGGTCGGTGAACGACGTCGCGAGGACCCAGCCGTTCGCGGCGTCGCCCGCCGACACGAGGAAGCGCGGGTCGAGCGCCCGCTCCGTCGCCATGCGGGTTCCGCCGAACCGGACGGCCGTCAGTGCCGAAGCCAGTCCGGCGGCCCGGTCGGGGCCCCCGGCGAAGACGACCGCATCGGCCTGTGAGGCCGTCGCCCGTGCGGCGAGCGCGCCGGGGTCGAACGTCGCCGCGGGCACTCGGACCGTGTCGGTGTCCCGTCCGTTCCAGCGCAGCGCCTGCTCGGTCTGGGCGCAGACCGTCTCGGCGAAGCCGCCCTGCGCGCGGTCGTCCACGAGCAGGACGCGCCGTGAGTCGACGTGTCTGACGAGGTAGCGGACGAGAGGCGCAGCGAGTTGGGCGTGGGTGACGCTCAGCGCCGCGTGGCAGTGGAAGACGCTGGTGCCGGACGTCGATCCCAACGTGTCGGCGCCCACCGACACGGACACGGCGGGCAGCACCGCCTCGGTGTACGCCGTGTCGGCGGCGTGGAAGCAGACGTCGCTGGTGGGGCCCAGCACGGCGAGCACACGGGCGTCCTTGGCCAGTCGAGTGGCCAGATCGGCCGCCCGGTCCTCCTCGCCGCCGTCGTCGTAGGCGCGCAGGGCGAGACGGACGGGGTGGTCGCCGCGACCGTTGACTCGTGCGACTGCCAGCCGGGCGGCGTTGAGCTGAGCCCTTCCGCTCATCCGGCCGGTGCCGGTGAGATCGCCGTGGAAGGCCACGACCACTTCCGGACGGGCCCGGCGGGTTCCGGGCGTCGGAGGCTGCGGCGCCGTGGCCCCTGTCTGCCACCACCAGGCCCCACCGCCCGCGGCGAGAAGCCCCGCCGTCGCCCCGAGCCACAGCACGCCGCGCCGACCCCATGGGCGCGAGCCAGGAGAGGCCACGGCCGTCATCGTCGGGGCGTCCGGCGAGACGATTGCCCCGCTCGCCTTGGGCGGCGGGGGGACGCGGGTCGGTTCGATGGTTCCGATGGCGAGGACGGCGGCGGACCTGGTGTTGATGAGCCGCGTAACCCGGGCGGGCAGCCAGTCGGACGCCGGGATCTCAGGGAACGTGTCCCGCGGACCGAGGGCGGCGCGCACCTGCGCGAGCGACGGCCGGTCATGGGGATCCTTGCTCAGGCAGGCGCGCAGCAGTGGAGCCAACTCCTGCGGGAGCGCCGCCGGATCCGGGTCCTCGTAGAGGGTACGCCAGAGCATCCCGGCCGGCGCACCGTCACCGAAGGGCCGAATCCCGGTCGCCGCGAAGGCGAGCAGACATCCGAGGGAGAAGACGTCACTGGGCGCGCCGGTCTCGCCGTTGCGGGCCCGCGCCTGCTCGGGAGAGAGGAAGCCGGGCGAACCGACGACGACACCCGTGGCGGTGAGGGCGGTGGCTTCTGGAGCGCGGGCGATGCCGAAGTCGATGAGGCGGGGCCCGTCGGGTGCCAGCAGGACGTTTCCGGGCTTCACGTCGCGGTGCACGAGTCCTGCGTCGTGCACCGCTTGAAGTGCCTCGCCGAGTCGGACAGCCAGAACGCGTACGGACGCGAGCGGCAGCGGCCCCAGGGCGTACACCGCCTCGGCGAGCGAGGGTCCCGGCACGTACCCGGTGGCCAGCCACGGTGTGTCCGCCTCGGCGTCCGCGTCCAGCAGCGGCACCACCCACGGGCTGCGGACGTGCCGGGCGGCCTCCACCTCGCGGTGAAACCGGGTCCGAAATCCCCTCTCGTCGGCGTACGAGGAGCGGACCGTCTTGACCGCGGCGACCGCACCGCCCGGCGCGCGGGCGAGGAAGACCACACCCATGCCGCCGGCGCCCAGTCGGCGCAGTAGGCGGTAGCGGCCCATCCGCGACGGGTCGCCGACTCGCAGCGGCTCCATCAGACGGTGGCCGGCGCCGGGCCGCCGTACACGAAAGCGCCTTGGTCGACCCGCCACAGGAAGCCGCCCGTGCCGTCGATGACCATCATGCCGGTCGCGGTGAAGGCGAAGGTCTTGGTGATGCCCCGGTACGTTCCGCGACGGACGGCGGTCAGGAGCTTGTGCCGCGTGCGGTCCTTCGCCGGCAGCCTCGCCAGTGCCGTGAGCAGCATCGAGGTCACGTCATACGCCTCGGCCGCGTAGCGGGGTGGCATCCGTCCGAAGCGTCGGCGGTACGCGGTGGCGAAGGCGCGCGCCTCGGGTTTCCGGGTCGGGTCGACGACAGGGGCCATCATCACCCATCCCTGCGCACTGTCCCGAGCATCCGTCAGGAAGCGGTCGTGCAGCAGGGCGGGACCGGACACACGCGGGCCCCGGAAGCCGCGGGCGTGCAGGGCCTCGGCGATCAGTGCACCACGGTCGGGCAGACCGGCGAAGAAGACGGAGTCGGCGCCGGCGGCGAGCACCGTGTCCACCGCATCGGTGAAGTCGTGGCTCATCGCGCTCACCACGTTCGGCACCGAGGGGTACGGGATGGAGCCGAGGGCGTTGCTGAGGGACCCTCCCAGGTCCGTCCCGTAGTCGCCGGCCGACCGGTCGACGACGATACCGATGCGCCTTGACCGGCCCTTGTGACGGAGATAGTTGCTCACGTATGCGGGCAGTACGGCATCGGGCAGCCGTGCGTGCAGGAACGAGCGGAATCCCTGAATGGACAGGGCGGTCGTGCCCGGTGACACGGCGACGACCGGCAGCAGCCCCGCGTCGTAGGCGGCGAGTGCCGCCTGCCCCGTTTCGTCGGTGGTGGGGCCGACCACGGCCAGGACCTCGGGGTCGTCGGTGAGTTCCGCGGCAAGCCGGGACGCCGCCGCCGGGTCACCCCCGTCGTCCACCACTCTGGTCTTCACTCGGAACGGCGCGTCATCGCGTGCGTTGAAGTCGGCGACGGCGAGCCGGAGTCCGTTCCCCTGGGCCTGGCCGCTCTCGCGGTGCGGTCCGGTGAGGTCGCCGTGCAGCGCCACGGTGTGAACCGGCCGGCGCGCGGACACTCCGGTGGGGCCGTGCCGGGAATCGTCTCGGCCGACCGTCCACCAGGCCCCGCCGGCGCTCGCCGCCAGGGCCGCCGTGCCACCCGCGAGCAGCAGGAACCGTCGGCGACCGGCCGTGCGGGAAGAGGACGCAAGCGGTGGAGACGGCGGTCCCGTGTCGGGCCCCGCCGTGCCGCGAGAGGGTGGGGAGTCGGTGGGAGGCAGTGTCTGTTCGACGTCCGGCAGTGCCAGGACGGCGGCCGAGCGCTCGGCGATGAGCACGCCGACCGGTTCGGGCAGCCAGTCGGGGACTTGGTCATCGTGCCGCGTGGAACCCGGTGCCTCGTCGCCTCCCGCAACGGGATCGGAGGTCAGTCGTCGCGCGACCTCGACGGCCTGCGGGCGTCGGTCCGGATCCTTGTCCAGGCATCCGGCCAGCGTCTCACGCAGCACGGCGGGCACGCCGTCGAGGTCCGCGGGGGCGTGGACGGCCCGGTACAGCAGGGCGTCCACCGCGCCGCCGCCGAACGGTGCCCGTCCGGTCGCGGCGAACGCCAGGACGCAGCCGAGGGAGAAGACGTCGCTCGCCGACCCGATACCGTCCCCAGCGCGCCCGTCGGCCTGCTCGGGAGAGAGGTATCCGGGGGTGCCGACGACCATGCCGGTTACCGTGAGCGCCCTGTCCTGCGGCGCCCGGGCGATTCCGAAGTCGATGAGACGTGGCCCGTCATGGGCGATCAGCACATTTCCTGGCTTCAGGTCCCGGTGGACGAGCCCGGCCCGGTGCACCGCGCCCAGCGCCTCGGCAAGCCGGATGCCCAGGTGCCTCACTCCCCGCCCCTCCAGCGGGCCGTAAGCGGCCACGGCCTCGCCCAGTGATGGTCCGGGGACGAACGTCGTGGCCAGCCACGGCTCGGCGGCTCCCGGATCGGCGTCCACGAGCGGCACCACCCAGGGGCTGTCGACTCGCCGGGCCACCTCGACCTCCCGCTGGAAGCGCTCCCTGAAGTCCTGCTCCCCGGCGTATTCGGCGTGGAGGACCTTGAGCGCGACCAGCGTGCCGCCCGGAGTGCGGGCGAGGTACACCACCCCCATACCGCCGGAGCCGAGGCGGCCGAGCAGGCGATGACCCGCGACTCGGGCCGGATCCTGAATGCGCAACGGCTCCATCAGCGGTCTCCCCCGAGTTCGAACTCCACACTGTTGATCATCGACACCTGGGCGCGCGACGCGTACCGGTTCAGTTCGTCGTCCGAGTAGCCCTTGGCGCCCCTGACGGACACCGCCATGGTCACCGTGCCGAGCCGGGTGACGTACCAGTGGTAGGTCTGCCGTGTGCGCCCGGTGACATGCGAGCCCAACTCGACGACCTGGTCGTCGGCGTAGGTGTTGCGGCCGCTGCCGTAGGAGGTCCCCGCCGACATCAGGCCGGTGATGCGCTCTCCGGCCCGGACCTGCTGCTCCCGGCAGCGCAGCGGCTCCTCGAGCGTGGTGGCCAGCAGTTGATCGGCGTCACGGACCGTCGCGTGCACGGTCACTCCTGCGCTGACCTTGAGTGTGCCCTTGCCGCCGGTGGCGGGAATCTCGCTGTAACGCGTCATGGAGGCCAGCACGCCGGTCGGCAACGTCCGCCGCTGCCAGCGGCACTGGTCGTCGAGAACTGCGACGGTGCCCGGGGGGCTCGTGGCCGGGTTCTGGCGAGTGAAGTCGCCACCCCATTCGTGGGGTTCGAGCACGACATCGGACGCCAGCCGCGCGGCCTGGCTCCTCGTTCCGGGCACCTTGGCCGGGTCGGCCCGGAAGGGGCTCGCCGATGCCGTCAGACCGGCGGAGGAGGACGCGGAGGTCCCAACTCCGGGCATTGCGGAGGCCGAGGATGTCGATCCCGCCGCTCCCGCACTGCCGCCGCCCGACGCGCAGCCCGCAATCGCCGCGATCGCCGTGGCCGCTGCCACGGCACCCCGCCACATCCCCACCCCTGCCCTTCCGCGTCCGCCGTCGCCTTTTCCACCCATTGCAGCCCCCCTTGCACACGAGCCGTCGCCCGCACTGCCGGTGAGCGTACCGAGAGAAATACAAGGCATACGGAAAGTTACGGAAAGATGAGTACGAATCGCATGAATGTTCGCCATATCAACGCTCGTGCAAACGGTGACTCTCCCGCACGACGTGCCCGAGCGGCGCGTGCCGGAGGGGTGGGCACGCGGTGGTCGGGCCTCCGCTTCCGGAGGCTGCGCATCTTGGCGTTGGCCCGACGGTCCGGGACGCGGCCTTGGCCGGGATGCCACCGGACGTGACAGGTCGTATCGCGCCCGTGACGGTGCGGTCGTCGCCGAGCGCGGACCGGACGGAGCGCAGCCCGGTGCGACTGCCGGAAGGCCGCTGAAGTGCGACGAAGAGCACGTCAAGCCAGATGCCGCTGGTTGCGGGGTGGCCATCACAGAATCGCCGCCCCACGCCAACGGCATACCTGGTCCGCTCGGTTCATGGCCACACCTCGGAGGAGGGCCCGAGCAAGCCGCCCTGGTCAGCCGGCCGGCAAGACGCCCGCAGGCCGGTCCGCCGTCCGGGCGACCGACCGCAGCAGGCAGGGCGCCATCACGACGACGAACACCCCGAAGAGCGTGAGGGGCAGCAGCCGCAGCAGCCGTGAAGGGTCGTCACGAAGCCAGTGCCAGTTGGCCCACCAGTTGCCCACTACGTCCAGCACCATCACGACGCCCGCCGCCACGATGCCTTCTCGCCGTACGAGTCCCACCAGCACGACGACCAGCGGATCGAGGACCACCAGGCCGACGAAGAACACCTGCAGAGCCACCTGCGGGAACATCGCGTACGCGTGGACACCGCCCCGGGCGATGTCGAGAACGTGGGTACGCGTCCCCACCAGAAACCCGATCGAGTAGACGGCAAGGGCCCCCCTCGCCCACACAGGCTGTCCACCCCAGCGTTCACGCAATGCGACCCGCACCGGGCCAGCCTAGACGAGCCCCCGCAGGGCCCGGGGCGCCGGGACGAGCGTCCCCGACGACGTCACCGAGCCCGATCGGCCAGCCCGGCGTACAGCGCGTCGGACGCGCGGGCGAGCAGGGGACGGGGGTCGGGGCTGTTCTCCAGTCCGACCACCAGCGACACACAGATCTGCGCCGCGCCCTCCGGGTCCTCGACACCCGAACGGCGCAGCAGATCGGTGAGCACGGCATGCAGGTCGCTGGTGAACGCAGTGCAGATGTCGCCGAAGAGACGGGCCTTGGCGTCGAGCAACTCGGCGGTGTGCTGGGAGTCGCCCCGCAGCTGGAGGACCAGGTCGAGCTTGGCCTCCAGGACACCGCGTACCCGGTCCGCGACCGGGGCGTCCGCGGATGCCGCCTTCCTGGCCCGCGCCAGGGCCTGCTCGTGCAGGCGCACGGCCAGCAGCCGGAAGGCGGCGTCCTTGTTGCGCACGTACTGGTAGACCGCCGACCGCGACACGCCCATCTCCGCGGCGATGTCGTCCATCGTGGTGCGCCGCACCCCGTACCTGGTCAGACAGGTGTAGGCGGCGTCGAGCACCTCCTGGGTGCGGTCGGCGGCGGCCATGTCAGGCCAGCTTCTTCAGCAGCTCCTGCGCCAGCGGGGCGGAGGAGGCGGGGTTCTGACCGGTGACCAGGTTGCCGTCGACGACCACGTTCGGCGCCCACGGCTCGCCGACCTGGACCTCCAGGCCGGCCTCGCGCAGCCGCGTCTCCAGCAGCCACTTCGCCCGGTCGGCCAGCCCGGCCTGGGTCTCCTCGGCGTTCGTGAAGGCGGCGATCTTGCGGCCCTTGAAGGAGTTGCCGCCGTCCTCGCCGACGGCGGCGAGCAGCGCGGCCGGGGCGTGGCAGACGACGCCGAGCGGCTTGCCGGACTCCAGCGCCCGGGTCAGCAGCCGTCCGGAGGTGGCGTCGACGGCCAGGTCCTCCATCGGTCCGTGCCCGCCGGGGTAGAAGACGGCGTCCCAGTCCTCCAGGCGCACGTCCTCCAGGCGGATCGGGTTCTTGATCTCCTCGATCGAGGCGAGCGTGTCCGCGATCTTCTTCGCGCCGTCCTCTCCCCCGTTCACCTCGGCAGCGAGGCTGCCCCGGTCCACGGTGGGGACGACGCCGCCCGGGGTGGCGACGGTGATCTCGTGCCCCGCTCCCTTGAGCGCCTCGTAGGGAGCCACCGCCTCCTCGGCCCAGAAGCCGGTCGGGTGCTTGGTGCCGTCCGCCAGCGTCCAGTGGTCGGCGCCGGTCATCACGAAAAGGATCTTCTTCGACATGGTGCACTTCTCCGAGGGTCGGTTTCGACGCGCTGACGCTGTGGACTCAGATCGTCAGCGTGCTGATGTCCTCGACGCTAAACCGACTCGGCCCGTGCGACCAATGACGACACCGATGCCACGTATCGACGATTCGATGGGTACACGGGCACGGACCGGTCCGGTCCACGGCGTCCCGCCCTGTCCTGGAGCGCAATCAACGGGACGCAGCCGGGTCACCTACCCTCGGCCCATGAACGAACGGGAACCTCACCCGCCGGGCACCCTGGACCTGAACCAGTTGCGCACCTTCCTCGCCGTGCACCGCACGGGTTCCTTCACCGCCGCCGCCCAGCAGCTCGGCCTCTCGCAGTCGACGGTGACCACGCAGATCCGCGCTCTGGAGCAGCGCCTGCACCACGAGTTGTTCCAGCGCCGGGCACGGGGCGTGGCCCCGCTGCCCTACGCGGACGAACTCGCCGTGCGGCTGGCGGCGCCCCTGGACCAGTTGGCCCGCGTCACCGACGAACGGCGCGCCGCCGCGACGGCTCCGGTCCACATCGCCGGCCCCGCCGAGTTCCTGTGCTCCGTCGTGATCCCCTCTCTCGCGTCGCTGACGGCCGACGGCGTCCGGCTGCGGATGGCCACCGGGCTGACCGAGCCGCTGCTGGAGGAACTCCGCGCCGGACGCCACGACCTCGTCATCGCCACCCAACGCCCCCGCGGGCGCACTCTGCGCGCCGAACCGCTCTTCGACGAGGAGTTCGCCCTGGTCGCTGCCCCCGTGTGGGCCGAGCGGCTGACCGGGCGCGACCTGCCGAACGCCCTCCAGGACGTTCCGCTGGTCACCTACGCCGAGGATCTCCCCATCGCCCGCCGCTACTGGCGTCACGTCTTCGGCCGCCGGCTCCAATCCCGCGCCGCTCTCACCGTCCCCGACCTGCGCGGCATCCTCGCCGCCGTCGTCGCGGGCATGGGGTGGAGCGTCCTGCCCCGCTACCTGTGCCACGCCGAGCTGGCGGCCGGTTCGCTGCGTCTGCTGCACGAGCCCGAGGACCCGCCCATCAACACCGGCTATCTCGTCGGCCGCCCGGGGCCTCCCGCTCACCCGGACGTCGTCCGCGTCCACGACCACCTCATGGCCGCGGCACGGAACTGGTGAGGCATCTCGCTCTCGGGCTGCGCGCGGCCCGGCAGCGGGGGTCTGTCGCTCGCGGACCACGCCCCGAGCGTGACGTGTGCCCGACGAGCACCGTCCGCTCCGCGGCGTATCGTGGTCGAGTAGGTGGGATGACACGGAGTTCTCGCGCCGCCGGGGGCGGGCGCACGAGGACGCTTCCGGACCGAGAGCCGCGGAAGCGCGTAGGCCGCCCCTCGGCCGAGAAGCCGCGGCCACGAGGATCACGGGTAGAGCCATGCGAGCGTCTGCGCACCGCACGGAAACCGGCCGCGACATGGAGCGCGTGGAGGCGCTCATGTCCGACGTGATGCGCGACACCGGTGCGACGGCCGGCCTGCTCTACCTGCTGCCCCCCGGGCAACGGCTGCTGTGGCTCGCCGTGCTGTCCGGTCTGTCCCGGCAGATCGCCGCACCGTGGTACCGGGCCGGGCTGAACGGTTCGACGCCGGTCGCGGACGCGGTCCTCAGACGGTGCTCGATCTCGCTCCGCAGCCAGGAGGACCTCGCCCGCGACTACCCGCAACTGGGTCTGGTCCTGCCCTACGACTTCTCGCTCGCCGCGAGCCCCTTCATCGGTGATACCGGCGTCTGGGGAGGGCTGGCACTCGTCTGGCCCGTCGGGCACCCGCCGCGGCTGACATCCGGCCGGATCGAGGCGATCGCCGCGCACTGCCGGACCATCGCCCGGGTACTGGAGCGGGCCGCAACCGAGGGCCACCCGTTGCTGCCCACCGACGAGCCCCGTTATCTGACCGTGTCGTCCGAGGAGCCCGATCCGGCCCACGCCATGGCCGCGCTCGGCTTCACCGAACGCCTGCCGACCGGCTGCTGCGCGCTCGATCTGGAGGGTCGGGTCACCTTCCTCAACTCCGCGGGCGCCGATCTGCTCGGAAGCAGTTCCGTGGCCCTCGTCGGCCGCCGCCTGTGGGAGGCGCTGCCGTGGCTGCACGCACCGGTCGGCGAGGAGAGCTACCGGGCGGCGCTGATCACCCACAGGGCCACCTCGTTCACCGCCACACGTCCCCCGGACCGTCCCCTGGTGTTCCGGCTCCACCCGGACAGCAGCGGCATCAGCGTGCACATCACCCCCGCGGCTCGGCGGACGGCCGCCGAGCAGAATCCGCCGCCACCCGACTCACCGGGCGCGATGGGCCTCTACCACCTGACGCACCTCGCAGCCGCGATGGCCGAAGCCGCCACCGTCCATGACGTGGCCGCCGTCGCCGCCGACCAGATCGTGCCCGCGTTCGGGCCCCAGGGCCTGGTGCTCACCCTTGCCGAGGAAGGCCGGCTGCGGATCATCGGCCACCGCGGCCACAGCACCGAACTCATCCGGCACTTCGACGGCACCCCGATGACGTCCCGCACCCCGACCGCCCACGCGCGGGCCATCGGCGCACCCGTGTTCTTCCCCCGCTTCGCCGACTTCCAGCGCGCGTACCCCGGCGCTCCCCGCTACGACTCCAGGACGTCCTGGGCGTTCCTGCCCCTGACGGCCTCCGGACGGCGCATCGGTTCCCTCGCCCTCTCCTATGACGCCTACCATCCCTTCGACCCGCCGGAGCGCGCCCTCCTCGCCTCCCTTGCCGGACTGATCGCCCAGGCCCTGGACCGGGCACGCCTCTACGACGCCCAGCACACCGTCGCCCGCACCCTCCAGACCAGCCTGCTTCCTCCCGTGCTCCCCGGCGTCGCGGGGCTGGACATCGCCGCCCGCTATCAGTCGGGCGGTCACGGCATGGACATCGGCGGCGACTTCTACGACCTCATCCACACACCGGGCAGCACCACGGCGGCCATCGGCGACGTCCAGGGCCACAACACCGCCGCCGCGGCCCTCATGGGGCAGGTCCGCACCACGGTGCACGCCCACGCGACCGCCGGCGCCTCGCCCGGAGACCTCCTCGCCCGCACGAACCGTCAGCTCACCGACCTCGACAGCGACCTGTTCGCCAGTTGCCTGATCGCCAGGCTGGACCTTGCCCACCACCGCGTCCGTCTCGCCACCGCGGGACACCCACCACCCGTCCTGCGCCACCCCGACGGCGGCACCGAGGTCCTGGACCTGCGGCCCGGCCTGCTGCTGGGCATCGACCGCGAAGCCGACTACCCCACCACCGACATCGCCCTCCCGCCGGGCGCCGTGCTGCTCCTGTACACGGACGGGCTGGTGGAGATACCCGGCCGGGACATCGACGACACGACCAACGCCCTCGCCGACCACCTGGCACGGGCCGGGCTGCACGATCTCGACAGCCTCGCCGACTTCCTCCTTCGTCACGCCGAGCGCTCGACCCGCCACCACGACGACATCGCCCTCCTGCTCATCCGGGCCACGCGGTGAAGGAGCGCGGAGTCCCGCGGATCGCGGGCCGGGAGGGGACACGGCGGGACACCGGCTCACCCACCGCCCTCCACAGCGCCGCGTGCCCGCGCCCCGGCCCCACCGCCGGTCCGCCTGCCGCGAGACGCCGCTGCACCACTCCCCTCCCCGCAGCCGGTAACAGCTGTTACCATGCCGGGATGGCGAAGACACAGCTGGGTGCACGCGTGAACGAGGATGTCGCGGAGCTCGCGAAGATGCGGGCGGCCGACCTGGGACTGAGCATCGGCGACTACCTGGCGCGACTGGTCCAGGAGGACACCAGCGGTCTGCGCGCCCGCGCGGTGGACGCCGCCGCCCGCTTCCTGGCCGAGCACCAGGACGTCTTCGACACGGCCGAACAGGCCCAGCAGACGCCCCGGGAAGCGCACGCGGCCTGATGGACCTGCACATCGACGTCCCCTGGATCCTGCAGGTCGCGGAGGTCGCCGGAGCGGGGGACCCCGCACCCGACGACTACGGCGTGCCGGTCTCGGCGGTCGCCCGCCACCGCGCCGAGCTGTTCGAGCAGCCCGTCTACGACGGTCCGTACACCAGGGCGGCGGCCCTCGTACACAGTCTGGGCCGCTGCCGCTGGCTGGAGCGCTCCAACATGGCCGTCGCCGCCGCCTCCGGCGTCATGTACCTGGAAGCCTCCGGGATCTCCGTCAAGCCCGCCCGCGAGGACGCCGTCGCCCTGAAGGACCTGCTGCTCGACCCCACCTGCACGGCCGCGAGGATCGCCGGCCTCCTGCGGACGTGGCCGACCGCCACCTGACCACCGCGCGGGCCGGGGCACCCGGTCAGTAGCTGTCGTAGACGGGCTTGCCACTCGGCCGGTAGACGCCGACGACGGTGCCGCCCTTCGTCGTGCCGACGTCGACCGGCTGCAGGGCGGTGGGGACCGCTCCCCCGGCGAACAGCCGCTTGCCGCTGCCGATGATCACGGGATGGATCGTCAGCCGGTACTCGTCGACCAGGTCGTGCTCCATGAGCGTCCGGGCGAGGTCTCCGCTGCCGACCACGTTGATGTCGCCTCCCGGGGACGCCTTCAGTTCGCGGACGGCCTCGGCGACGTCCCCCTCCAGCAGGGTCGAGTTCTCCCAGTCGACCGACCGCAGGGTGCGGGACGCGACGTACTTGCGCATGCCGTTCATCCGGCTGGTGAACGGGTTCCTGGGGTCGGCGGTCGGCCAGTACCCCGCGAAGATCTCGTACGTCTTGCGGCCGAGCAGCATCGCGTCGGCGTTCTCGTACCACCCGGCGATGGCCGCTCCGACCTCGTCGTCGGACGCCTGCTTCTGCCAGCCCCCGTGCTCGAAGCCGCTCTCGGTGTCCTCGTCGGGTCCGCCGGGCGCCTGCATGACGCCGTCCAGCGTGAGGAACGTACAGACGTTGATCTTGCGCATGGTGCGCTCCCTTCGTCGGGGGTGTGGACCCCCGCCCCGCCGGAAACTCATCGCCGCATCGTCCGCGACGTCCCTCGGGCGCCGGTCGGCGCCCGAGGCCCGGCCGGGCCGCGCGTCGCCGCGGAGTGCGGCGGCGCGCGGAACCGTGGCGCGGACGGCGTCACGGCCTTCGTCCCCCGGCCCGTCGCAGCTCGCCCGGGAGTGCACGCGGCGGCGCGAACCGCGGGCCGACCCCGCGCCGCCTGCCCGTCCATCGTCTCGCCGCCCCCGGGACTGGCGCACTTCGGCAGAGCCCGAGGCGCTGTCCCGTCGGGCCGGGAAGCTGACTCCGTACGCCCCGCCGGCAGGGTCTGCTAGCGGCGCCGTGCGGGGGGCGCGGCGGGCGCGGACGCCGCCGGGGTCGTCCGGGCCGAGGAGTTCTGCGCGCTGCGCGAGGCTCCGGGCTGGGCCGAACCGCTGGGCAGGTGCGCGTTCACGTGCGAGGCGACCAGGTTGCCGGTGCTGAAGGTCTGCTCGCCTTCGAGATTCTGCGTGAAGGAGGAGCCCATCTGCACCAGCCGGCCGATGCGCGACTGCAGTTGCACCCGGTCGGCCACGCTGAAGGACAGGGCCGCCTCGGTCGCCACGGACGGGTTCTGCCGGTTCTGCTCGTGCCAGTAGGCGTACTCGGCGCTGGCGATCCGCTCGTGCGCCGCCGGGGCGTCCGCGCTGCCGAGCGGCGTCAGATAGGCGCTCGTCAAGTCGGGATCCATGAAGACCGTGTGGACGTCGCGCGCGCCGTGCTCTCCGGCTCCGAAGCGGATGCCCTCGATGGCGGCCGCGACGGCGTGGCCGACGGTGAGGTCCTGCGACGGTGCCTGGTTGAGCAGTCCGTGGATGTAGGACATGGCGGTCGCCCGCGGGGTGCTCTCGTCCGGCTCCGGATCGGCGCGCAGGCTCTGGATCTTCCGCAGCGTATCCATTTCTTCCCCTTTTCGGTGATTCGGCTGGGATGCACAGATCACAACGCTGGGCGGACCCGCGAGGTTCAACGGACGAGGGACAAGGCCCCGCGACACCTTCGGCCGGAGGGGGCCCGGGGACGGCCGCCCGTGTCCGCGAGGGCCCGACCGGCCACTACGCTGACGGCCCAACACCTCGGGAGGTCGGGTTGGCACGGCAGCGGAGCGCGCTCGGACGGGACTTTCGGCGCTTGTGGGGTGCCTACGCGGTCAGCGCGGCGGGCAGCGCCGTCGGGATGGGAGCCCTGCCGCTCATCGCCCTCCTGGTGCTGGACACCTCGGCGTTGCAGGTGTCCGTGCTCGCCGCCCTGTCCGCGGTGGCCAGCGGGGTGATCGCCCTGCCGCTCGGCGTGCGCATCGAGAACCGGTACAAGCGGCCGGTCATGATCACGGCGGACGTGTGCCGCGCCGTGATGCTGGCCAGCGTTCCGGTGGCGATGGCGTTCGACTCGCTCACCTTCGGCCACCTGTGCGCGGTGGGGGTTCTCCAGGCGGCGGCGTCCGTCGCGTTCGACGCGGCGAGCGGGGCGCATCTGAAGGCGCTCGTCCCGCCCGAGCACCGCCTGCACGCCAACAGCCTTTTCGAGACGACCAACTGGATCACCGTCAGTGCGGGGCCGCCCGTCGGCGGCCTGCTGATCGGGCTGCTCGGGTCCGCCGCCACACTGGTGGTCGACGCGCTGTCCTTCCTCGGGTCGGCGGTCGGTGTCCGCCGCATCCGTCAGCCCGAAGCGGCGCCGCCCGAACGCGCCGCCGGCGCCCGTCTGGGCCGGGACATCGCCGCCGGGTGGGGTTTGCTCCTGCGGCACCCCGGACTGCGTCCGCTGTTCTTCAACGCGCTCCTCTTCGGTGGCTCGATCATGATGACCTCGCCGTTGACGGCGGTCCTCATGCTGGACGAACTCGGCCTGCCGCCCTGGCAGTACGGTCTCGCCCTGGGACTGCCCTGCCTGGGCGGCGTGCTCGGCTCGCGTCTGACCCCGCGCCTCACCCGGCGTTTCGGCGGGCGTCGCGTGCTGCTGGTGTCCGGCGTCGCGCGGACGCTGTGGACGGTGCTGCTGCCCCTGACGCCCTCCGGCTCGCTCGGCGTCCTCGTCATCGTGGCCGCGGACTTCGGCCTGCTCCTGTCGGCCGGTGTCTTCGGCCCGTCGTTCACCACGTACCGGATGGCGGCCACACCGGACGCGTTCATGTCCCGTGTCGCCACCTCCTGGTCGGTGGGCTCGAAGACGTGCCAGGCGGCGTTCATGATCGCCGGTGGCCTCGTCGCCGCCGCCGTGGGAGTGCGCGGCGCGCTCCTCGTCGCCGGGCTGCTGTGCATGGGCAGCGCGCTCTTGCTGCCCTGGCGGAGTACACCCGACGCCGGCGGACTCGTTCCCGAACCGGCGAAGAACCCCGTTCCGTCACCGGCTCCTGTTCCTGCTCCTGCTCCTGCTCCTGCCCCTGCCCCTGCCCCTGTTCCTGCTCCTGTTCCTGCTCCTGCTCCTGCTCCTGCTCCTGCTCCTGCCACGGAGGCTCCCTGAACGTGACGGTGGTCCGGCCGGCGGGGTGATGCGTCGCCGGCCGGTCCCGGAGAGCGTCGGTTCAGCCGGCCGCCTGCGCCTGCGGGAACGGCGGTCCGGGCGGTCCGGTGTGCCCGCCCGCCTCGGGAGCGGAGGGATGCCTGCGGGGCGCCGGCGCCGTCACGTAGTGCCGGGCCAGGGCGTCCGCCATCGCGGCGACCGAGTACCGGTCCCTGGCCACGTCGCGACCGCGCCGGGCGTACGCCGCACGGTCCTCCTCCGCCACGGCGGCCACGCGCACGAGGCCGCGCGCCAGGCCGGCCGCGCCGGAGGTGTCGAGCAGGAGACCGTTCACCCCGTCCCGCACGTAGTGCGCCACTCCCCCGCGCAGCGGTGCGGCCACCGGCAGTCCGGCGTCCATCGCCTCCAGGACGGCGATCCCGAACTCCTCCTTGACGGAGGGGCAGACGTACCAGCTGCGCGTTCCGTGCCGCGGGTCGGCCAGCGCCCGCTCCAGGCGCCGGACCTCGTCGTTCGCCATGGCCGGGATCAGCGCGCAGCGCCGCCGGGCCTGCGGGCGCCCCGCGAGGAGGGCGTCGACACGCCGTCTCATCCCTTCTTCCGCCCCGGTGGAGTCGGCCACCGGGCCCCCGCCGACGAGGACCAGGGTGGACGCGTCGCACAGTCCCGACGCCAGCCAGGCGCGCACCAGCAGGTCCTGCTGCTTGACCGGATCCAGCCGGCCCACACTCAGCAGCAGGGGGAGCTCCCGGTCTGCGGGGTCGAGTGCGTCGGGCCGGTCCCCTCCGCGGAACAGCGCGGACAGCAGGCCGCGCCGCCGGCGGGACTCGTCGGGCGCCGGCTGGTAGGGCGCGATGCCCTCCGGGGGTGCCGCCGGTCCCGCCCCTCCGTTCTCCCCGGCGAGCCGGGGAAAGTGGCGGACGAGTTCGCCGGTGCCACCGCGCCCGGGGATGCCGACCACCGTGTCGGCCCGCTCGACGAGGCGATCGGCGACGAAGATCCGGTGCAGGTCGTGCCGGAGCGGCTCGGCCGCGTCCGGCGTCGTGTGCGCGTGACGTTCGGCGAGGTGGCGGTGCGGGTCGGGGGTGGCGGTGAACACCAGCCGCGCGCCGAGGCGGGCGGCCGCCTCGGCGAGGGCCAGGCTGCCGTCGTCGGCGTAGCGGACGTGCAGGACGTCCAGCCGGCGCGGCAGGCCGCCCAGCAGCCGGGTCGCCCACCAGGAGATCGCCGGGCGGTGCGCGTGCAGCTCGGCCTGCTCCGGGACATCCGCGGCGTCGACCGGCAGCCGCAGCACCCAGTGCCCGGGGCTGCGCTCGTGGGCGACCTCGGGGGTGCGCTCGAATCCGGCGCGGCCGGTCAGGACGACGGTGACCGCGCCCGCCATCCCCGGCGTGGCGGCCAGCCGGTCCCCCAGCCCGCCGAGCAGGACGGACAGCCCGCCGCTGGGCCCTCTGCCGGGCGTTTCCAGCCCGCCCAGGAGCATGGTCTGCCCGACGACGGCCCCGACGCGCCCCGCGCTCCACCGGACGGACGGAGCGGGCGGTGACAGGAGCATCCGTTCGTAGACGTCCGCCGCGGTCGAGGCGGCGGGCAGCAGCGCCCGCCCGCCGGGGACGTCGTGCAGATAGCGCCACGCCGCGTGGCGTACGGGCCGGGAGCGGCCGGGTCCCGCGAGGTCCGCGGCCTCCTCGGGGGCCAGCGGGAACAGCCGAGTGGAGGCGGCCAGGTCGAGGAGGAACGCGGTGGCCGAGGCGTCCCGGTCCGCGCCCAGAGCGGAGCGCAGTACGGCCGTGCAGTGATCGGGCCCGTACCACCGGACCGCGTCCGGCCACAGTTCGGCCAGGACGGCGGCGAGCCGCGGTGAGGGCCGCTCGTGGGCGAGGAGCGCCTCCGGGGTCAGCGGCACGTCGAGGCGGCACGCCTTGCGCAGCGCGGCCACCGTCGCGTCCTCGCGGCTGACGGCGGTGGCGGCGCCGGGACCGGCGGCCGCGACGGGCCGGCGGCCGTACTCGGCTTCCAGCAGGCGAGCCAGGACGCTGCGGGCTCCTTCGCCGCCCTTCCCGCCGGCCACGTCGCGGCCCAGCGCGAAATTCGTGCGCGCCGCGATCAGGGGGTCGGACGCGGCGCCGTCGGGTTCGAGCACTGCGGTCGATGCGGATGCGGCGGGAGGCACGGGTTCTCCTGTCGACACGGTGAGCTGACCTCGATGGTTCGCTCCGCCTCGGTCGGCCGGATGCACCGGCTTTCCCGAGCGGAACCGGCCCGGCAGGGTCCGGGGGACGCCCGCCGGGCGTCCCCCGAAACAGGCGCCCGGCCTCATCCGGAGCGGCCCTCGCTGCCGAAGGGAGGGCATGCCTCGCATCGTCGTCGTCAGTCCCCCGTTCATGTCGCACGCCCGGCCCCTGTCCGTCCTCGCCTCCGCCCTGCGGCGGACCGGGGCCGAGGTGCACCTGGCGTGCACGGCTCCCTTCGCCCCGCTCGCCGACGCGGCGGGCGTGCACTTCGAGGAGCTGGCCGTGTCGCGCAACGCCAACACGGGCATCGCCGAGGCGACCCGCCAGGACGCCGAGGAGTCCGCCCGGCTCGGCGAGTTCCTGGACGCGACCCGGGCCGGTGCCGTTCCGGCGCTCCTCACGCAGACCCGGCACCGCAGGCAGGACATGCTCGCCGACCCGCAGGGCGTACTTACGGACCTGCGCCGCCTGGACGAGCGGCTGCGCCCGGACTGGTACGTCGTCGACCAGCTCAGCTATCCGGTCACCCTGGCCCTGCACTGCCTCGGCGTCCCCTGGGCGACGTTCTGCCCCGGGCACCCCGGCTACGTCCTGTCGGCACCGGACGCCTACTTCGGCCTGCCCTACGACTGGCCCGGCGTCCTGCGGCCGACCGCACGTGACCAGGAGCGGCTGCTCGCCGCGGTCCGCGCGACCGACGAGGCGTTCACGGACCTGTTCGCGGCCTTCGCCCGGCGGCACGCTCCCGCCGCCGCACCACCGGGCAGGGCCTTCGCGCTGACGTCCGCGCACGCCGTCGTGTACTCCTACCCGGAGCTGCCCTGGCTGCCCGAGCGCCCCGCCGGTCCCGCGTCCGTCTTCGCCGGCCACAGCGTGCTGCCGCCCTCGCCGCCGGACCAGGAGTGGCAGCGGCGGCTGGACGGCTTGCGCGACAGGTCACGACGGGTGGTGCTGGTGGCGCTCGGCACGTTCCTCTCCGCCCGTGACGACGTGCTGCGCACCGTCACGGAGGGAATCCTGGACCACCTGCCGGACACCGCCGTCGTCGTCGCGGCCGGCGACCGGGTCGACCGGCTGTCGGACCTGGCGGGAGACCGCGCGGTGGTGGTGTCCTCGGTGCCCCAGCAGTCCCTTCTGGAGCACGTGGACGCGATGGTCCACCACGGCGGCAACAACTCCTTCACCGAGTGCCTGCGCGCGGGGGTACCCGCCGTCGTCCTGCCCTTCTCCAGCGACCAGTTCGCCGTCGGCCGGGACGCGGAACTGGCCGGGGCGGGAGTCGTCCTCGACCCCAACTCGCTGACGGGCAAGGAGGTTGCGCGGGCCCTTCAGTCCCTGGACGCCACCTGCACGGGGCTGGCCGGCCTGACCCGCCAGGTACGGGCGAGGGGGCCGCGCTGGGCCGCCGCACGGCTGATCGCCGCCATGAGCGAGCACGCGCCCGCACGGTGACCGGCCGGACCGGCGGCCGGTGTACGGCACCCAGGGTGCACACCACGATCTGGCAGGCTGTCTTCCACGGGACACAGGTCTCGACGACGAGTGGGAGCAAGCCGGCCATCAGGGCCGGGGCGGGGGGCCGGACATGGACCGTGGCAGCGCGACGGCGAAGCGGATGGTGTGGCTGACGGCCTCCGTACTCGCGGGTGGGCTCCTGGCGGGTTGCGGGGACACCCGGGAAGGGACCGATGCGTCCGCCGGTGACGCGAAGCCGGGAAAGGTCGTGGAGAAGGATCAGGACCACACCCTCTTCGAGCGGCCCGACGGCACACGCGTCGACCTGCGCTACCGCCCCGGGCGCGGCCTCACCGAACGCCACCGCGCGGACGGCGCCTGGTCCGCGGAACACGTGGTTCACCGGACGAAGACGGCCCCCTGCCAGGGGATCACCGTGCGGGGGCAGGGTGAACGGGTCGCCGTCATCGCCGACTTCGCCACCAACTGCCGCGACGGCGACCCGCCCATGGAGAACGTCGCGGCGGTGGGCGACGGCCCCGGCCTGGACCACTGGGCCGCCAAGGGGACCCGGGGCAGCGACGGCTGGGAGAAGATCCGCTTCGGGGCCGACAGCGTCGCGTTCTCGGAGCGCTGGTCCGCCGGGACCGCGTCCGTGACCTGGTCCGAGGGCAAGGGCTTCGGTGAGAAGCAGCAGCGGTACAAGCCGCTCAGAACGGCGTACGTGGGGCGCTGGACGGCGGCGGACGGCTCGCACACCCTCTCCTTCGAGCAGGCGGGTGACGGCCCTCCGCAGCTCACCGTCAGCACGCTCAAGGGTGAGCCCTGCACGGCGGTCGTGCGCGTCCTCCAGGTGGACGCCACGTCGGTGGAGATGCGGGGCGAGCCCCGTGTCACACGGGGTGCCACGACCGGCCTCTGCCCGCCGGACCCGTTCGAGACGGAGTACGAGCTCGGGGCGGACGGCGACTCCCTGACCCTCACCGACTTCACCCGCAGCCCCCGCAAGCATCTGATGACCTACGAGCGATCGCGGTAGACCGTGCGAGTGAGGTGGGCGACGGATCGCACCCGGCGGGGCGCGTGTCCTCCCGAAGAGACGGCGCGCCTCACCCGCCGGCCATCGACCGTCCGGCGGGTGACGGCGGGTGGCGGTGCGAAGACCGCCCGGGCATTTGTGCCCCGCTCGCTGCGGGTCGATCCTTGAGGTAGCGGGCGGCCCTGCCCGGTGATCCCGGGGCTCGGAGGACGGACGTGCGATGACCGCGCCATCAGGGGGTCCCGGGGCGTACGGCCCCGGTGATCCGCAGAAGGAACTGTCCACCGCGTCCGTCGGGGTGGACGGACACGGCGTGGTCACGGCGTGGAGCGCGAAGGCCGAGGAACTGCTCGGCCACCCGGCCCGGGATGCCCTCGGGGTCCGCCTGAGCACCCTCCTCACGGACGGGGAGAACAGTCCCGTCGCCGCATGGCCGACGCGTCCACCGGAGCGAACCCGATGGCAGGAGACATCCTTCCGGCATCGCTCCGGCGAGCCCGTCCCGATCGTGGCGACGGCCGTCCCTCAGGAAACCCGTGCGGGACCCGCGCTCCTGCTGCTCCTGACGGACGCCGAGAGTTTCGCGACCTGGCAGATCCAGCAGGCGGTGGCGCGCGGTGTCACGTCGCAGTCCCCGGTCGCCATCACCGTCTACGACCGCGACCTGCGGGTGGCCTGCGCGAACTCCGCGGCGCAGCGGGAGCTGCCCGGACCGTTCGCCCAGTACCTCGGCAGGAGCGAGGACGAACTGTTTCCGGACAGCGAGGTGCTGTCCCTGAAGCATCCGGCCACCGTCACCGAACTCATGCGCAGGGTCCTGGCGACCGGCACGACGGTGGTGGGCCTGCACTACCGGGGGCGGCCCCCGGCCGATCCGGAACGCGAGCACGTGTGGTCGCTGTCCTACTACCGGCTGGAGGACGACGAGGGGCGTCCGCTGGGGGTGTGCGAGGAATCGGTGGACGTCACCGATCTGCACCACGCGCAGCAGCGGCTGGCCCTCCTCAACGAGGCCAGCGTGCTGATCGGCAGCACACTCGACCTGGACCGCACCGTGCAGGAACTGGCCGAGGTCCTGGTGCCGCGGGTCGCCGACTTCGTGGCCGTGGACCTGCTCGGTGACGTGCTGGAGGGCCGCGAGCCCAGCGCCCGGTCCGTGGGCGACATGTGCCGGGCGGTGCACCGCTCCGTCCACGAGGACCTTCCCGAGGCGGTCGTCGCACCCGGCAGGCCGGTCGGCTATCCGGAGGGCTCACCGCAGTACCACTGCCTCGCCACGGGCCGCCCCGTGCTCAACGCCGTCCTGGACCTCTCCAGCCCATGGCTGCTCGACGACCCCATACGGCGCACCCGCTTCGGCGCGGTCGGCGTCCACTCGCACCTCGTGGTGCCACTGCGCGCACGGGGCATCACCATGGGCGTGGCCACCCTGTTCCGCTGGCACACCCAGGAGGCGTTCTCCACCGACGACCTGCTGCTCGTGGAGGAGCTGGCCGCCCGCGCCGCCGTGTGCGTCGACAACGCGCGCCGCTACACCCGTGAGCACCAGGCCGCGCTCACCCTGCAACGCAGCCTGCTGCCGCAGGAGTTGCACACCCACACGGCCGTCGAGGTCGCGTACCGCTATCTTCCCGCGGACGCGGAGGCGGGGGTGGGCGGTGACTGGTTCGACGTGCTGCCGCTGGCCTGTGCCCGGGTCGGGCTGGTCGTCGGTGACGTCATCGGTCACGGCATCCACGCCGCGGCGACGATGGGCCGGCTGCGCACCGCCGTCCACACCCTCGCCGACATCGACATGCCGCCGGCCGAACTGCTCTCGCGCCTCGACGACCTCGTCCAGCGTCTCGCCGAGGAGGCCGACGCGGCGCATCCCACGGGTGTCGAGGGCGTGGTCGGCGCGACCTGCCTGTACGGCGTCTACGATCCCGTGACCCGCCGGGCCACGTTCGCCCGCGCCGGTCATCCGCCACCCGCTCTGGCGCACCCGGACAGGGCGGTGACGTTCCCCGACATTCCGGCGGGCCCCCCGCTCGGTGTCGGGGGCGTTCCCTTCGAGTCGGCGGAGGTGGAGGTACCGGAGGGCTGCGTCCTCGCCCTCTACACGGACGGGCTCTTCGCCGCTCCCGACGGCGACGCGGACGCCGGCCTCGAACGCATCGCCTTCGCTCTCGCCTACCCCGACCAGGCTCTGGAGGAGATCTGCGACACCCTTGAGCGGAGCATGGCGCCGGGTCATCCGCAGGACGACGTCGCCTTCCTCGTGGCACGGCCGCGCCCCATCGACACCGACCACGTCGCCACCTTCGATCTCCCCTTCGAACCGGCCTCGGCGGGCCAGGCCCGCAGGAAGACGGGCGACGTCCTGGCGCACTGGGGGCTGGACGACCTGTCCGTGGCAGCGGAGTTGGTGGTCAGCGAGCTGGTGACGAACGCCATCCGGCATGCACGGCCGCCAGTCGCGCTGCGTCTGATCCGTACCGGGGACCGCCTCATATGCGCCGTCTCCGACCACAGCGGCACCTCGCCGCACATGCGCCGGGCCCTGCTGGGCGACGAGGGCGGCCGGGGTCTGTTCCTCGTGGCGCAGTTCGCCCGCCAGTGGGGCACCCGCACCACGGGGAAGGGAAAGGTGATCTGGGCGGAACTGCCCCTCCCTCACGTCCCGGTGAGCCCTCACGTCCCGGTGAGCCCGGTGGGCGTGTAGGCCCGTGACGCGCGCACCGCGACGCATGGCCGGGGGGTGGGCCACCGGGGCCGGGACGCCGGCCGGGGGGACGGCCGCCCGGCAGCGGTCGAGGACGTGTGCGCGGCGGCAGACTCCCGTCGTGGGAGGCGGGGGATGTCGCGGGCCTGCAACGGCTTCTCGGGTGCGGGCGGTACACGCACGGATGCCCCGGGAGTTCCTGGACCCGTGGTGCGCCCCGCGGGAAACGGGCAGCGGACGTCCCCGCGTTCCCTCGCCTCGCGGCGGGCCGCGGGTGGCTCCGCGAGGCGGGGGGGCGCACGTCCTCGGCTTCCGCCGGACGACGCGCCGCGCGGGGACGCGGTCCGTCAGTTCTCGTGCCGGATCTCGACATGCCTCGCTTCGGACTTGGCGGTGGCCAGACCCACGCGAACGGTCAGCATGCCTTTGGTGTAGTCGGCTTCCACGTCGTCCTCGTCAGCGTTGGCCGGCAGCGTCACGCTGCGCGTCATGGCGCCGTAGCGGATCTCGTCGTGGTTCTTGTCCCGTTCCTTCTCGGTGCGTTCGGCCCGGACCGTCAGCACCCCGTCGCCGACGACGACGTCGATGTCCTCGGGCCCCATGCCGGGCAGCTCCGCCCGCATGACGTAGTGGTCCTCCTCGACGTAGTCCTCGATACGGACCTCGGGGACCGCGAACCGTGCGGGAACCGCGTCGAACCAGTCCGGCAAGTCCGGGAACGGGAACCTCTGCCTGCGCGTCAGTGTCGCCATCGCCGTGCCTCCTCCTGAACGTCGCCGCTGTGGCACTCCCATTCCATCGCGTCTGCGGCCCTGTCGACGAGGCCGAACAGTCCCGCCGGGCGTGCCATTGGTCCCCGTTCTCTCCGGTGGCCTCCGCGGACGGCGCAGGGCGAGATCGCCCGGCACGGGGGCTGCCGACCCCGGGCGCCCGGGCAACCCGACCTCGGTGGCGGGTGGACGAGGCACGCGGTCGCAGCGGGAGCGGGCGGGCAGCGCGCTCCGAGGCCGCCGATCATCCGGTTGCGCGGCGGGTCACTTCTTTCCGGATCGCAGGATCACCACCGGGCACGTGGCGTGCTGCGCGATGTGCTGGCTCACCGATCCCAGTAGCGCGCTGGCGAAGCCGTGCCGGCCGCGGCTGCCCACGACCAGGGCCTCCGCCCCGTCGGCGGCGCGCAGCAACACCTCCGCGGCATTGCCGTGCACCACGACCGTCTGCACCGCCTCGGCCGCCGTCGGTCCCAGGACATCGTTCATTTCGGTCCGCATCCGCTGCCTGGTCTCGTCCTCGTCGACGTCCATGTCGGCGGCGGGGCCGGACCACCCGGCCAGACCGGGCAGCTCCCACACCGCCACCGCCTCGACCGCGGCGCCGATCAGCTCCGCGTACCGAACCGCCCACCGCAGCGCCTCGTAGGAGGCGGGCGATCCGTCGACGCCGACCACGACCCGCCGTTCGGGTGCGTTCCTGTCCATGTCACATCTCCTTGTCACGGAGTCGGGTCGGTCGCCGATGCCGGTCCGCCCTGACGCCCAGCGTGCGGGACCGGGCAGGGGGTCGCCACCGTTGAGGTCCAGCGGGATGACGGGCGACGACCGGCCCCCTCGGCGGCCGGTGGTCCGGGCCGCGGCCGGGGCCGGGCTCCGCGTGACGCATCGGGCCCCGGCGGCGCGGGGCGCGGAATGCGCGGCACGTGGCCGCCCCCGTTTCTGGCGCCACGCTCGCGGGAGGCGCCCCCGTGCGCTGTCCCGCCGGGGCTCCCCTACGGTCTCCGCTGCTGCTCGGCGGCCCTGCGCACGGCGGCGGCGACGCGCTCGGTCAGCTCGGGCAGGGCCGCCCGCACCTGCTCGCCGAGCCCGTGCCCGGGCTCCGTGTCGGCGACCTCCATGGCGTGGACGACCAGGTTGGGCGGGAGCCGGCCGAGCGTGCCGGCGAGCGCGAGGCTGGTGCCCAGACGGAACCCGTGGGTACTCGTCGGCTCCCGGGCATCGCCGACGACCTGCGCGGGCGTCAGGACGTGCAGCGTGCCGGGCCGGGACGGCCGGGTGCGCAGGGCCTCCACGACGACGACGGTGTCGGCGCCGGCCCACAGGTCCATGAGACGTCCGGGGTCGCAGTCCGCTGTCGCCAGTGTGGTGCCGGAGGGCACGCGGCCCCGCAGCGCCTCCACGACGGCCGGGCCGACACCGTCGTCGCCCCGCAGCGGATTGCCGATGCCTATGACGACGATCGGGCCGGTCACCGGCGGTCCACGGTCAGGGCGAGGAAGTGGGCGGCGCAGGAGATGCAGGGGTCGTGGTTGCGGACGGCCCGTTCACACAGCTCGGTCAGGTCGGTGTCGGTGGCGGGTCCGCCGGTGTCGAGCCGCGCCTGGACGGCCCGGCGCACGTCCTCCTCGATGGCCGCCTGGTTCTGGGCGGTGGGCGGGACGATGCGGGCCGCGGTGAGCGTCCCGTCCTCATCCAGGGCGTAGCGGTGGTAGAGGAGTCCGCGGGGGGCCTCGGTGGCGGCGGACCCGACGCAGGCGTGCGGGGTGACGGGCACGGCGGGGGCCGGCGGGGGCGTGTAGTGCTCGATGATGTGCGCCGCCGACTCCAGGGCGTGCACCACCTCCACGGCGCGCACGACGATGCTGCGGAAGGGGTTGGCGCACACCGTGCCGTCGGCCGGGTCGCCCAGGCCCGCGTCCCGCGCGGCCTGCGCGGCCACCGGATGCAGCCAGCGGCCGCTGATCGCGTACCGGGCCAGCGGGCCGGTCAGGTGGCGGTGGCCGTCGAGGGCTGCCGTCGGGGCGGTGGTGTAGGACTTCTGGGACGACGCGACGCGTTCCTCGAAGTCGGCGGTCGGGAAGGTGCGGGCGGGCGTGCCGTCGCCGGGTGCGGCGAGGACGGCCGGGGAGCCCGCGTCGACCGCGTAGTGCCCCGGGTCGCGCAGCGCGAGGAACGCGTGCTCGCACCGGATGTCCGGGAAGTCGAACGCCGCCGTCCAGCGGACCGTCTCCAGGGCGTCGGCGCGGGCCCGCGACAGCTGCGCGGAGAGGGCGAGGAGATCGTCCGGTGCCGGTGTCCGGTAGAAGCCGCCGACCCGGACGTTGACGGGATGGATGCTCCGGCCGCCGAGCCGTTCCAGGATCGCGTTGCCGGCCTGCTTGATGCGCAGTCCGCGCTCGACGGCGGCTCGCTGGCCGCGCGCGAGTTCCACGGCGTCCGCGGCGCCGAGGAAGTCGGGGGCGTGCAGCAGGTGGACGTGCAGGGCGTGGCTCTCGATCCACTCGCCCCAGTAGAGCAGCCGGCGCAGTTCGGCGAGGGGGCCGTCGACCGTGACACCGCACGCCTGCTCGATCGCC
Source organism: Streptomyces sp. NPDC048566 (assembly GCF_043199735.1). Taxonomy (NCBI): domain Bacteria; kingdom Bacillati; phylum Actinomycetota; class Actinomycetes; order Kitasatosporales; family Streptomycetaceae; genus Streptomyces; species Streptomyces sp. NPDC048566. The sequence continues at coordinate 71,283 of NZ_JBICWL010000012.1, read as the reverse complement.
TGGCAGGCGGTCATCTGGTAGGCGACGGGGCAGATGCCGCAGATCCGCGAGGTGATGTCGGGTGGTTCGGTGTGGCCCCTGCCGATCAGCAGGGCCTCGAACAGCCGTGGCGGCTCGTAGATGCGCAGCTGCGTCCGGGTGACCGAGCCGTCCTCGATGCCGAGGTGGAGGGCCGCTTCGCCCTCCACCCGGGTGAGCGCGCCCAGCCGCAGCGAGCGGTCGTCCCGCCCGTTCACGAGGACCCTCCCCGGGCCGCTTCCGCGGCGCTGCGCGCGTGCCGCCGGGTGCGCGTGAGCAGGTCGGACACCGGAACGAACGCCGTCGCCGCCGCGTTGAAGGTGCGGAACACGCGCTCGATGTCGCGCTCGCTCATGCCGTCGCGCCGCAGTTCCTCGACCATGGCCCGCAGATTGGGGGTGTCGGCCGGACCGAAGCAGCCGTAGCAGCCCCTGCCGTAGGCCGGGCAGACGGCTCCGCACCCGGCGTGCGTGACGGGTCCGAGGCACGGCGTGCCGTGGGCGACGGTGACGCAGGTCGTGCCGCGCCGCTTGCATTCGTGGCAGACGCTGTGGCCGGGGGTCTGCGGTCTGCGTCCGGCGAGGTAGGCGGTGAGGACCTCCAGGAGCTGGCCGCGGTCGATGGGGCATCCCCGCAGTTCGAAGTCGACCGTGACGTGCTGCGCGATCGCGGTCGAGGTGGCGAGTGTGGAGATGTAGTCGGGGCGGGCGTAGACGGCGGCGAGGAAGGCGTCGGCGTCGGCGAAGTTGCGCAGGGCCTGGACACCGCCGGCGGTGGCGCAGGCGCCGATCGTCACCAGGTGCCGGGACATGCGGCGGACCTGCCGGATGCGTTCGGCGTCCTCGGCGGTGGAGATCGACCCTTCGACCAGGGAGAGGTCGTAGGGTCCGTGTCCTTCGAGGCGGGCCCGTTCGCCCGTGCCGCCCTCGGCCGAGGAGAACTCCAGGAAGTGGTCGATGCGGACCCGTTCGGCGAGGGCGAGCAGTTCGTCCTCGCAGTCGAGGAGGGTCAGCTGGCAGCCGTCGCAGGAGGCGAACTTCCACACCGCGAGCGACGGCCTGGGGTCGGCGGCCGGTCCGGGATCGGATGTCATGTCACAGCTCCCTCACCTGGAGCAGGGACGCCACGCGGTCGTAGCCGACGACCGGTCCGTCCCGGCACAGCAGGAGCGGACCGAGCTGGCAGTGCCCGCAGTGGCCCGTGCCACAGCGCATGGTGCGCTCCAGCGAGACCTGGATGCGGTGCGGTTGCAGTCCCCGGGCGACGAGATCCCGCGCCGTCTGACGCATCATCACCTCGGGTCCGCAGATGAAGGCGCAGGTGCGGTCGCCGCGCAGTTCGAGGTGGTCCAGGAGTGTGGTCACCAGTCCCACGGGACCGCGCCAGCCCGGTTGGTGGCGGTCGACGGTCACCTCCACGTGGGCGCGCGCCCGCCAGCTCTCGGTCTCCTCCCGAAAGGCGATGTCGGACGGGGTGCGGGCGCCGGCCAGCACCGTCAGCGAGGCGTAGGCGTCCGGCCGGGCCAGGATCTCGTGGACGGCCGGCCGCAGGGGGGCGAGCCCGATCCCGCCGGCGACGACCAGGACGTCACGCCCTCGTGCCGCTGCCATGTCCCAGCCCGTTCCGAAGGGACCCCGCAACCCGACGACGTCCCCTGGGCGCAGCCCGTGCAGGGCTGCCGAGACGGCGCCCACCGCCCGGACGGTGTGGACGATTCCGCCGTGCCGGCCGGCCAGCCCGCTGGCCGAGATGGGCACCTCACCCACCCCGAAGGCGTAGATCATGGCGAACTGGCCCGACGCGAACGGAGGCAGCCGCGCTCCGTCCGGCACCAGTTCGAACGTCCGCGTGTCGGCTGTCTCGACGTGCGACTCCGCGACGCGGTAGGGCAGCGGGGGCCCCACGGTGCCGGTCATGGCGGTCCGCCCCATGGTGCGGGCCCGGCGCGCGCGGGGACGCGGAGCGCTGAGGTCGCCGTCATCCCGGGGTCTCCTCCGTGCCGGGGGACGGGGGGCGTGTCCAGTCGTGGAGGGCGGCGGCCTCCTCCGTGATGTCGATGCCGACCGGGCACCACACGATGCACCGGCCGCAGCCCACGCATCCGGACGACCCGAACTGGTCGTGCCAGGTACCGAGCTTGTGGGTGAGCCACTGGCGGTAGCGGCTCCGGGACGACTCGCGGACGGGTCCGCCGTGCAGCTGGGAGAAGTCCAGGTCGAAGCAGGAGTCCCACAGCCGCCACCGCTCGGCGTGGTCCCCCGTCAGGTCGGTGACGTCCTCCGTGGTCGTGCAGAAGCAGGTCGGACACACCATGGTGCAGTTGCCGCAGGTCAGGCACCGTCCGGCCACGTCGTCCCAGCGGGGGGCGTCCAGGGTGCCCGCCATCAGTGCGCGCAGGTCGGTCTCGGGCATGGCGCGGCCCATGGCGTCCGCCGCGCCCGCCACACCCGCTCGGGCCGCCTCGCGGGTGCGGGTGTCGGCGGCCCGGACGGGCAGCTCCGCGAGGATCTCGGCACCCTCCGCGCTCTTGCCGCGGACCCAGAAGCGGTGCCCGTCCTCGTCGTCGACCTCGGTCAGCACCAGGTCACAGTCCGAACCGCAGGCCGGTCCGGTCCCCATCGACGTGCAGAAGCAGGTGGCGCCGGGTTCAGTGCACTCCACCACGATCAGCAGCGCCCCGGATCGCCGCCCCGCGTACACCGGGTCCCGGTGGGCGCCGCCGGTCAGTACGCGGTCCTGGATCTCGACGGCCCGCAGGTCGCAGGGGCGCACGCCGAGGAAGGCGTATCGCGGGGGCTCGTCCGGCTCGGCCACGAGGGACAGCCGGTCCCCGTCGCGGTCGGCGCTCCACTCGCGCACCCGCGCGGGATGCAGGAAGGTCTTCCACGACTGGGGGCCCGCCGCGTTGGCGAACGCCATGCCGTCGGACCGCGCACGCAGCCGGTACCGCCCGGCGTCGAGCTCCACCCCCCATCCGTAGGGCAGTTCGTCCGCGGAGCGCAGTTCCGCCAGGACGATGGCGTCGTCCCGCACGGTGGGCCCCACCACCGTGTAGCCGCGCCGCCGCAGCACCTCCACGAGCACGGTCATCCCGTCCTTGCCCATCACCGTGCCGTCGGCGGGGTGCGGGGCGGTCTCGCCGTCCGTGACAGCGTCCATGATCGGCCTCCCTGGACGGCCCGGGCGGAGCCGGGCCCTGGTCGCGGGGCGCGCCGGGGGCACGACGTCTTCGCCCCTCCTTCCATTACCGCACCTTCGCGGGTGGGTGCGCGCGCCGAGCGGTCCGGCCCGTCCGGCCCGCTCGGCGCGCACGCGCGCCCCGCTCCCGGCGGCAGCGCCAGAGCCGGCCGGGGACAGGGCGCGAGGGCACGGCCCGCCGTATTTCACGGGCACCCGTGGCGCGCGGCCCGTGATGCGGTCAGTCTGGAAGAAGCACCACGGAGGGAGTCCCCGCGATGACCGCCGCCCCGGCCCCGGCCATGGAACCCGAGCATCGCGCCCGGCTCATGTGCCTGGCCCGGGAGGTCTCCTTCCCGGCCGGGACCCCCCTGTTCGACGAGGGAGGACGCGCCGACCGCTTCTGGGTCGTGCGCACCGGTACGGTCACGCTCGACGTGCACGTGCCGGGGCGGCGGCCGACCGTGCTCGACACGCTCGGCCCCGGTGATCTCGTGGGATGGTCCTGGCGGTTCCCCCCGTGGATCTGGCAGGCGGGGGCCGCGTCGGTGACCCCGGTGCGGGCCTGGGAGTTCGATGCCGCGAGCGTTCGCGCGCGGTGCGCGGCCGATCCCGAGTTCGGTCGCGGTATCGGGCTGTGGGTGGGGCGCGTGGTCGCCCTGCGGCTGCACGCCGCCCGCCTGCGGCTGCTGGATCTGTACGCGGCGGACGGCGGCGGAGGCCGGTTATGACCGCGGCCCGTCCACGAGGTGACGAGAAGGCCGTCCCGCTCCGGCCGCGCGGCCGGAGCGCGACGGCAGGCGCGGCGCGCCGGCAGGCGCCACGTGCCCCGAGCAGGAAGTGAGGAGTGAGGGACCATGCATGCACACGCGGGTGACGTCATGCGCTTCACCAGCAGGAAGGCAGGCCAACCGGAACACCGGGCGACGGTGGTCGACGTGCTGGGCGCCGACGGCGAACCGCCCTACCGGCTGCGCTACGACGACGGTCACGAGAGCGAGATCTTCCCCGGTCCCGGCTGTGTCATCGAGGAGCGCGGGGATCAGGCGGCGGATCAGGCGCACGCGCGCCGCACCGAGCGCTGACGCACCACGGTGATCCCTGCCCGGCGCCCAGCCGTCCGGCCGGGAGCGTCGCACCGACCGGTCGCGGACCCGGCGCGCCGGAGCCCGGAGCGGAGGCAGGCGAACGGCGACCCGCCGGGCCCGGCCGCGAGGCCGGACCCGGCGGGTGCGCGGGTTACGTGTAGGGAAGGTGGATGACCGAGAGGTTTCCGGTGCCCAGCGTGCTCGCGGCGTGGCCGATGGCGTTCCACATCCGCGCGCGGACCGTCCCCTTTCTGAGATCGCAGGCGGTGCCCGTCACGGACACCGTTCCGGCGTGCTGCGTGTAGTGCTCCCAGCCGGCCACGGGATCGGTGGCGAAGTAGCGGTAGGTCTCGACACGGTCCCAGCTGCCGTCACCGGTGCAGTCGTACGAGAGCTGGAGCTGCGGGGCGTTGCCCACGGCGGTGCCCGCGTCGACGGCCAGATCGAAGGCCGTCGAGCCCCCGTCGAGGTCCAGGGTGAGACCCGTGGCGGTGAAGTCGACCGCCTTGTACGGCGTGCCGTCGTGGTTGGTTCCGTCGGCCGATGCCAGCGGGACGGTGTCGGCCGGGTTCTGCGCCGCGGTCAGTTTCCCGTCGGCCTGCACGAAGAGGTCGGGGGACGAACCGCCGTCGCCGGTGGGCGGCGGACTGCTGTCGGGCGGTGTCGGGGGGTCGGTCGGGGTCGGTGTGGGGGTGTCCGTCGGGGTGGGGCTTCCGGTCGGTGAGGGATCACCTCCCGTGGCGCTGCCTCCGCTCCAGTTCTGGGCTCCCTTCGCGACGGTCCTGCCGCCGGGTACGGCGACGTCGGTGCCGTCGGAGAAGTGCACGGTCATGTCCTGTGCCGTGGCGTTGGCGGCGACGTAGGTCCGCTTGCCCTCCTTGGTGAAGGCGACGGCCAGCGGGCTGTCGGCGGTCACGGTGGTGTCGATGGTTCCGAGAGCGGCGAGGTTGCGTATCCAGTGGAAGGTGTGGGCCTTGCTCTCGCCTTCCTCGGAGGTGAAGGAGTGGTCGGAGCGGAACGCCGCGAGTGCGGCGTCCGGGTCGCCCAGGGCGAGGTACTCGTACCAGATGTCGGTCCAGATGGTGGGTCTGGTCTTCCCGCTCTGCGCGAGCATCTCCTGGTAGTCGGCCGTGACCTGGTCCGGGTCGGCGCCGAGGTAGAAGTGGCCGCCGGTCACCGGGAGCAGGTTGATGCCCTGGATCTGTTCGGGCGCGCTGGAGAACCAGGTGGAGTAGGCGCCGCCGTTGCCCCAGACCATGCCGACCTGCCGGTGCTTGAACTCGGCCGGGTAGACCTCCTCGTGGCCGTCGAACCAGTAGTCCTCGATGGCGGCCGCCTGGGTCGTGTACATGTAGATGCCCGCGTCACGGACCGTCTTGTCGCCGGTGGCGATGCCCCACTGGATGAGCGCGTTGTCGAAGTTCATGCCCTCCGAGGAGGACTCCTGGTTGTTGCCGGCGAAGAAGGACCCGTGGCCGGACGCCCAGTCGTGACCGCTGTAGATGTCGAAGTCCCGCAGGTAGGGGAACCGCTTGTCGGCGCGGTCGTAGTTGTTCGCGTCCCGGATCAGCAGGTCGACCATGGCGCCGTAGTGGCCCGAGGCCGCCCAGTCCGGATCGAACTTGGCCAGGGTCGCGGCGGCTGCGACGAAGTATCCGTAGTGGAAATGGTGGTCGTTGAGTTCCTGGTCGGAGCCGTAGGAGGCGGGGTATCCGATGAGGGTTCCCCACGCCTTGTCGTAGTAGAACTTGTGGCCGTTCTCGTCCTGCGACGCGGTCAGCCAGTCGGTGAGCCTGCTTCTGATCGCCGCGAGTGCGGCGTCTCGGACGTCCGTGCTGCCCGTCTGGTCGGCGATCTCGGCGATGCGCGTCGCTCGGCCGAGTCCCTTGCCGGTCCAGTAGGTGTCGTCGCTCTGCTGGCGGGTCGGATCGGACTTCTCCGCGTCCAGGTAGTCCCGCAGGGTGGCGGCGTCGGCGCCGGAACCGTCGGCGACCGCGGGGACCTCGGGCAGGACCCCGTGGAAGACCATGGACGTCGTGAAGGACCGGACGCCGGTCAGGATCTTCAGCGGGCCGCGGGACGAAACGTAGGTCTCCGCTCGGGGTTCGCCGCCGGCGAGGTGGCGCCACTGGTGGGGCAGCAGCGCGGTCACGGTGGCGGTCTGCGAGCCCTCCAGGGCTTCGGTGGTGTACCGGTAGGTCGTGGTGAGGGTGCTGTCGATCTCGTCGTACGTGTAGGAGACGCTCGTGCCGGTGACGTGCGCGTGGGCGTACCTGGCGTACGCGTCGGCCAGCGCTTCGCGGTCGGCCGCCGACGTGGCGGACGTGGTCGGCAGGACCGCGACGGTGAAGTAGTCCTTGCCCGCCAGCGACGAGCCGAACCCGGAGTCCTGGACAGACCAGGTCGCGCCGCTCGGCGCGAAGGCGACGTAGTCGTGGCCGTTGACGCGGTAGCCGATGCGGGAGCCCGAGTGGGACCACACGCTCGACTGCGCTCCCGAGGCGAGCGTGATCCGGGCGTCGCCGCCGCCGGCCCGGAAGTAGGCGAACGGCAGACCGGACCCGATGGTCGCTCGCAGCGAGTGGGTGCCGTCGCTGAGCAGGGGGCTGACCGTCCAGTCGCTCCAGTCGTCGACCTTCACCTCGGGCGCCTGGAGCCCGCTCACACCGACGGTGAAGTCCTCGGCGTAGTCGAAGTGGTACTCGCCGACGCCTTTCGCGCCCCCGGAGATGGCGGGTGTGGTGCTGTAGGAGACCCCCAGGCCGGTGGAGCGGGCGCGGAAACCGAGCGGCTGCGCGTACAGCGGTTCTCCGTAGGCGCAGTCGGTGCGCTTCCACAGGATGGAGGACCACCAGTCGTTGGTGGGGACGGGCCCGGCCGGCGCCCGGGAGGTGACCCAGTGCCGCGGGTTGGTGGAGATGTCCCCGCAGCCGGACGGCAGAGGCCCCGGCGGCTGGGTGGTGTAGCTGCCCTGACCGACGGCGTCGGCGCGGGCGGTGTGCGAGGCGAGCACGGCGAGGAGGCCGGCGAGCAGGGCCGTCACGACCGCGCACACCATGCTGCGGGGGTGCCGCACGGTACGGGTGGCCGCCGGCCGCCCGCCGGGCACCGGTATGGCCTGCGCGGCTCCGGGCGCGTCGCCGGGTGGGGACTGACTGACTGGGGGCATCGAGAACTCCTGAGGGGAGGGCCCGCACACGGGCCGTATGCCACAACGGGCAGGAGAGTGCTGGTCCGCCGGGAGATCCGTCGCCCGGCGAGCAAAAGTCCGTAACGATCACTCGTACAGGTGCGAACCTGGCTGTGATTCACAGGATGAGAGCGCTCTCAACACTGGAGAGGCTAGGGACGCCCGCCGGACACTGTCAACACTTCACGCAACACGCCTTCACCGCTGCGTAACCGCCGCGACATCCCCGGACGGTGAGCGCGATACGTCCGTCGCCTGCCGTCTCCCCCGTCCCGGAAGGCCCGGACCGCGTCGGCCAGCTCACCTCCGGAGGGGCGCCGGGACTGCTCAGGCGCCGTGAATGGGCGGGAGAGCGATGCCGTCGCCGAACGGCTCGGGGGGCTATGCCGTCGCGCGGAGAAGCGCCGTTCGCGACCGGGTCCACGTGTGACGCGCGCACACGAAGCGGTGGATGGTCTGCCGCTGCACCGCCACCCATCGGTGCGCGCTCCCGGAGCCGTGGGCCCGTGCCGGGTGCGCTGCCGGCGATCCGCCTCGGGAGTACACGCCTTGATGGACCGGCAAGGGCATGCCGCCCCGCCGGGCGCGGAGATCGCTCGCGTCGCGGTGGCGGGCCGTCCGGCATGGCGGCCGAGGCGCCGTCGCTTCGGTGGTCCGGTCGGGTCCCGCCACCGGGACCATCGGCCTTCCCCCCGGGGCCCGCCGGCCGGTGGCCCGCGGCGGGTCCCGCGCAGGAGCATGTCCGTAGGCCGGTTCACCGGACGTACCGGCCGATGCCGCGGCCGGGCGCACCGCGACCGCACCCGCGGCACGAGAAGCCGGGTCCTGGCTGGTCCGGGCCGTGCCGGGCCCCCAGTGCTCTCACCTTCAAGGAGCCCCCCGATGCGCATCGTCGCCGCTCTCGGCGGCAACGCCCTGCTCCACCGCGACGAACGCCCCTGCCCGGACGTCGTGCGAGCCGGCATCGAGCGGGCCGTCGAGAGCCTCGCCGTGCTGGCCCGGGACAACGATCTCGTCATCACCCACGGCAACGGGCCCGAGCTCGGCACCGAGGCCGTGGACAGCGCCGCCGGTCCCCCGCTCGGCGCTCCCCGGCCGCTGGACATGCTCGGGGCGCAGAGCCAGGGGATGATCGGATCCCTGCTGGTCAGGTCCCTCCGAAGCGCCCTTCCCGGCCGGCCGGTGACCGCTCTCGTCACCCATACGCTGGTGGACCCGGGCGACCCGGCCTTCGAGCGACCCGGCACGTTCGTGGGGCAGGTCTATCCCCGGGACATCGCCCAGTCCCTCGCCCGCAAGCACGGCTGGCACATCGCCAGGGACACCGCGGGCTGGCGCAGAACCGTCCCGTGCCCGGAACCCGAGGCCGTCCTGGAGACCGACGTGATCCACGCGCTGCTGAACAGCGGCGCCGTCGTCGTCTGCGGGGGCGGCGGCGGTGTTCCCGTCACAACCGATGCCGACACCGGGCGGCTGAACGGAGTCGAGGCCGTCGTCGACACGGACCTGACCGCAGCTCTGCTGGCCGAGGAGTTGAAGGCCGACTTCCTGCTGCTCCTCACCGATGTGCCCAACGTCTACACGGACTTCGGCACCCCTCGCCGGCAACCGCTCCTCGGCACCACTCCCGACGTCCTGCGGAGCCTGCCCCTTCCCGAGGGCTCGATGCGGCCCAAGGCCGAAGCCGCCGCACGATTCGTCGAACGGACCGGCGGGCCGGCCGCGATCGGCGCCCTCGGCGCGGCCTACGCCATCGCCCACGGAACCACCGGAACACTCGTCTGCCCCCGACTCGCCTTCGGATGACGCGGCAGGTCCCGCGCGCGGACTCCGGAGGCGGGGAGCGGGACTCTCGGCTGCCGGGGAGGGCCGGCAGGCCCCTGCCCGGCACACGGCGGGGAGCGAACAATCGGAGCCCCACCGAAGGAGGTTGACCATGCCCCGCACGCTGACCGTCGGGCTGGACGGCTCGCCGGAGAGCCTGGCCGCCGCGGACTGGGCCGGCCGCGAAGCGGCCCTGCGCGACCTGACTCTGCGCCTGATCCACGCGTCGCAGTGGCAGAGCCCGCTGTACGCACCGCGCAGCGCCCTCGGCATTCCGGTGCCACCGCCCGGCCTGCAACACGACTGCGCGCAGCGACTGTTGGACGAGGCACGGAGTCGTGTGGCCCGCCGCCACCCGGACCTGACCATCGAGTCCGACGACGTGCCCGGACTGCCCGCCCAGGCCCTGATCGAAGCCGCCCGGGACACCGACCTCCTGGTGTTGGGGTCGCGCGGACTGGGCAAGGTCGCCGGATTCCTCCTCGGGTCCGTATCCCTCACGGTCCTGGCAGGCAGCGAACGGCCGGTGGTGCTCGTGCGGTCCCCCCACCCCGATCCGCCGGCCGGGCCGGACGGTACGACGGATTCCGCTCCCGGCGGAGATCCCGAGCGCGGGGACGTCGTCCTGGGACTCGACCTGCGCCAACCCGGTACCGCCGTGATCGACTTCGCGTTCGAGGAGGCGTCCCGGCGCGCGGCGCGGCTGCGCGTCGTGCACGGCTGGACGCTGCCTCCCTACTTCTACGGCGGCGACCTTCTCCCGGAGGCGCGCGACGATCTGGGCACGCGCGTGGAACGCCGCCTGGCCGACGTCCTGGAACCGTGGCGCCGGCGGTTCCCCGCCGTGGAGGTGGCGCCCCGGACCGCTGTCGGCGACGCCGGTGAACTCCTCGTGGACGCCTCCCACGATGCGGCCCTCGCCGTCGTGGGCCGCCGCATCCGGCGGGCCGCCGTGGGGCGTCACATCGGACCGGTGGTCCAGGCCCTCGCCCACCACGGCACCGCACCGGTGGCCGTCGTCCCGCACGACTGACCGGACGCGAACGGCCGTGCCGGCGGTCACGGCGGTGGTGTGGCATCCCGGCGCGTACCGCAGACTTGGCCCCATGCCGTCCGAACTCCCCCGGCCGCCCCGCCGCTCCGACACGCCGCCACCGGCCGATCCTCCCCGCATTGCCTGGCGCAGGCAGATGCGGGAGCGGGTCGTCGAGGAGGCGTGGCAGCTCGCTGCGCGGGAGGGGTGGGACCGGGTGCGCGTCGCGGACATCGCCGTCCGGGCCGAGGTCTCCCGGCCCTCCATCTACGCGGAGTTCGGCGACCGCGCCGGGATAGGGGCCGCGCTCGTGCTGCGGGAGACGGACCGTTTCCTGCTGGAGGTGTCCCGGGTCCTCGACGCGCGCCGCGACGACGTCGCCGCGGCGCTCCAGGCGGGGGTCGGTCACGTACTGGCCGAGGCCGGGCAGAACCCCCTCGTCCGTGCCGTGGTGGGTGCGGCCCGCGGCGGCACCGACGGCCTGCTCCCCTTTCTCGCGAGCCGGCCCGAACCCGTCTTCTCGCGGGCCCGCGAACTCGTGGAGGCGTGGCTTGCCGACAGGACGCCGGACGTACCCGCCCGCCTGCGCCGCGACGCAGCCGATCTGCTGGTCCGGCTGACCATCAGCCACCTGCTTCTGCCTTCCGGCGATCCGGGGGCGACGCCCGCACGGGTGGCCGGTGCCGCCTGTGCCGTGCTGGGCCTCGGTGCGCCGCGCCCGGCGGGGCCGGAGTGGCGGGACGGCGGTCCGGACGCTCCCGCTACGCCGTAGCGGAGATGCGGGGTGCGTTGTTCGGAGAAGATCGTCATGGCGAGCGGTGTGCGGTGGTGGACCGTCTTCCTTGAGGACACGTTCCGGCACCACGCCTCACCGCGTTGCGATGCGAACCGCCGGGGCGAAGCCCCCCGGCCCGTCACGGTGTTCCGGGGGGCTTCGCACAGGACTCGCCCATCGACTGCGCTCAAGCCGGGGCGGGCGCCACGCGAACCGCGGGCTCGGCGTCCCGGGCCCTGCCCGCGGGCCGCGCTCCGCCCTGCGGTTCGTAGCGCCCTCCGCTGCGGAACCGCTGGACGGCCGCGCCTCGGCTGCCGCCGGGAGTCCGCGGGGGCCGCGGCGGGAGGGTGGAGCACGGTCCGCCCTCCCGGCGGGATCAGCCGGAGATCTCCTTGCGCCCGGAGCCGGCGCCGACGGAGATCTTGCGCGGCTTGGCACGCTCGGCGATCGGAATGCGCAGGGTGAGGACGCCCGCGTCGTAGTCGGCCTGGATGCGCTCGGTGTCCAGGGTGTCGGCGAGCACGATCTGGCGGGAGAAGGCGCCCAGCGGCCGCTCGGACAGCTCCATCTTCACGTCGTCGGCCTTCGTCACCGGCCGTCGCTCCGCCTTGACGGTGAGCATGTTCCGCTCGACGTCGATCTCGAGCGCGTCCGGGGACACGCCGGGGATGTCGAAGGCCACCACGTACTCGTCGCCCTCGCGGTAGGCGTCCATGGGCATCACCGAGGGCTTGGACCAGGTGGCCGGGCCCATCAGCTGCTGCGCCATCCGGTCCAGCTCACGGAAGGGGTCGGTGCGCATCAACATCGTGAAACACCTCCAGTAGGTTCGAGCGGTTGCTGCCAATGCGCTGCACTGCCCCTGTTGTAACATGTCATCCAGTCGATGACAAATACGATGTCGTCATCCGGATGACACTCCCGAGGGAGGTGCCCATGAACTCGGCAGACCAGCCGTCCACGAGGGGACCCGACGCCCAGAGCCCGGCGTCCTTCCTCGCCGCCGCGGCAGCCCTGGCCGCCGTCGACGACGCCCTGCGCGACGCCCACGGCGAGACACCCGACGCCGCCGGGCCCGGCCCCGAGCAGGCCCTGGCTTCCCTGCTGCTGCTGCGGCAGGTGCGCGAACGGCTCGCCGGCTGGGAGACCGGCCTGATCGAGACCGCCCGCGACGCGGGAGCCAGCTGGGCCGACCTGGCCGCCCCTCTCGGCGTCGCGAGCCGGCAGGCCGCCGAACGCCGCTACCTGCGCGGTCGCCCCGGCACGGAGGGCAGCACGGGCGAGCAGCGCGTGACGGCCACCCGCCAGGCACGGGCGGCCGAACGCGCCACCGCGACCTGGGCCCGCGCCCACGCCGCCGACCTGCGCCGCCTGGCCGGCCGGCTCACCGCCCTCACCCGTCTCGACCCCGCGGCACGCTCGGCCCAGGCCGCCCTGCACGCCGCTCTCGGCGCCGCGGACGCGGCCGACCTCCTCGCCCCTCTGGCCGGCATGCGCCCCCATCTCGACGCCCGGCACGGCGACCTCGCCGCGTCCCTGGACGCCATCGAGGGCCTGCCCGGGACGGCGGGGGCCGCCGATGCATGACCCCCGCTCCACGGCACCCGACGATGCGGGCGGGCTCCGGCCCGACCCGCGGCACATCCCATCCGGCGCCGGTCCGCCCTCCGTACCGGCCCGCCTGCCCGCCCGTTCATGACGCTCCCACAGAAAGAGACCCGCATGCCCAGCAGTGTCGAGACACTCGAGTTCCAGGCCGAGACACGCCAGTTGCTTCGACTGGTGATCCACTCGATCTACTCGAACAAGGACGTCTTCCTGCGCGAGCTGATCTCGAACGCCTCCGACGCCCTGGACCGGCTGCGGCTCGAATCGCTGACCGACTCCGACCTCGCCGAGACCGACACCACCGACCTGCACATCCTGCTGGAGGTCGACAGGGAGGCCCGCACCCTGACCGTCCGCGACAACGGGATCGGCATGACCCGGGACGATCTCGTGGAGCTGATCGGCACGATCGCCAAGTCCGGCACCGCAGGTCTCCTGGAGAAGCTCAGGGAGTCCAAGGACGCCGCCACCGCCGAAAGCCTGATCGGGCAGTTCGGCGTCGGCTTCTACGCCGCGTTCATGGTCGCCGACAAGGTCACCCTGCTCACCCGGCGGGCCGGCACCGACACCGGCACCCGGTGGGAGTCCGACGGCGAGGGCACCTACGACCTCCAGGCCGTCGACGACCTTCCCGTGGGCACCTCGGTCACCCTGCACCTCAAGCCCGCCGACAGCGAGGACGAACTGGCCGACTACCTCTCCGAGGCGAAGATCCGGCAGATCGTCAAGCGCTACTCGGACTTCATCCGCTGGCCCATCCGCATGGCCGCCGAGCGCACCGAGACCGACGGTGAGACCACCGGGGACCTCGACACGCTCAACTCGATGAAGGCGCTCTGGGCCCGGTCACGCAACGAGGTGACCGAGGAGGAGTACCACGAGTTCTACCAGCAGATCAGCCACGACTGGCTGGCGCCCGCCGAGACGATCCACATGCGCGCCGAAGGCACCTTCGAGTACGAGGCGCTGCTGTTCATCCCCGCGCAGGCACCCTTCGGCCTGTTCTCCCCGGAGACGAAGTCCGGCGTGCAGCTGTACGTCAAGCGGGTGTTCATCATGGACGACTGCGACGTCCTCATGCCCAACTACCTGCGCTTCGTCAAGGGCGTGGTGGACGCCCACGACCTGTCGCTGAACGTCTCCCGCGAGATCCTCCAGCACGACCGGCAGATCAGCGGGGTACGCCGGCGCCTGGTGAAGAAGGTCCTCGGCGCCGTCAAGGACATGCAGGCCAAGGACGCCGAGCGCTACGCGACGGTGTGGGCCCAGTTCGGCCGGGCGCTGAAGGAAGGCCTGATCGAGGACCCGGACAACACCGACGCCCTGCTGGAGCTCGTGTCGGCCGCCTCCACCCACGACCCGGAGAAGACCACCACGCTGCGCGAGTACGTCGAGCGCATGAAGGACGGTCAGGACGCGATCTACTACCTCACCGGCGAGACCCGCGCGATGGTGGAGAACTCCCCGCACATGGAGGCCTTCGCCGCCAAGGGCTACGAGGTCCTGATCCTCACCGACCCCGTCGACGAGGTGTGGGTGGACCGGGTCCCGGCGTTCGACGGCCACCGCTTCCAGTCCATCGCCAAGGGCCAGGTCGATCTCGACGAGGCGGCCGACGGCGACGGGGAGACGGATGCCGAGAAGGAACAGCGCGAGCAGGACTTCGCCGCGCTACTGCCGTGGCTGACCACCGCCCTGTCCGAGCAGGTCAAGCAGGTCCGGCTGTCCTCCCGCTTGACGACCTCGGCGGCGTGCATCGTCGGCGACACCCACGACGTGACACCGACCCTGGAGAAGATGTACCGGGCGATGGGACAGCAGATCCCGCCGGTCAAGCGGATTCTGGAGCTCAACCCCGCGCACCCGCTCGTCACCGCCCTGCGCACCGCGCACGAGGCGAACGCCGACGATCCCGCGCTGGCGGAGACGGCCGAGCTGATCTACGGCAGCGCGCTCCTCGCCGAGGGCGGCGAACTGCCGGACCCGGCCCGCTTCACCCGGCTGCTCACCGACCGCCTGACCCGCGCCCTGTAGCCACGGGCTGAGCGCGGCACCGAACGCGTCCGCCTCCCCGGCTTCTCCGTGCGGGGTGGGCGGGCGCGTTCCGGGGAGCCGGTGGCGAGCCCCGGCCCGTCGGGCGTTCTCCCGGCGGTCGATGCCGCGGCGCGTCCGCGGGCCGGGCGTCCCGCCGCGACGTTACGCGAGGTGCGGCGACCTGCCGCGCTACGCGCCCCGCCTGGAGGAGACGTCCCGCCGGACTCCCGCCGTCGGACGCCGGTTGGCGAGCGTCACGTCTCCGTCGTAGTGGGCCAGCAGCCGCGCGTCCATGATCCTCCGCCACACGCGGGGGAACCAGCAGGTGACGATCATCGTCGCGTAGCCCGAGGGCAGTTCGGGCGCTTCGTCGAAGTGGCGGAGCGTCTGGTAGCGGCGCAGCGGGTTGGCGTGGTGGTCGGAGTGCCGCTGCAACTGGAAGAGGAGCAGGTTGCTGACGGTGTTGTCGCTGTTCCAGCTGTGGCGCGGCGCGACCCGCTCGTAGCGGCCGTCCGGCAGCCGCTCGCGCAACAGGCCGTAGTGCTCCAGGTAGTTGACCGACTCCAGAAGGCAGAAGCCGAGGACAGCCTGGACGGCGAGGTACGGCAGCACCGCCCAGCCGAAGGCAGCGGTGAGGGCTGCGAAGAGGGCGGCGGACAGCGCCCACGCCGTGAGGACCTGGTTGTCGCCGCTCCACACGCGGCGCCCTCGCCGTTCCAGCCTGGCGCTCTCGATGCGCCAGGCCGAGCGCACTCCGCCCAGGACCGTGCGCGGCAGGAACCGCCAGAACGATTCGCCGAGGCGGGAGCTGGCGGGGTCCTCGGGTGTGGCGACCCGGAGGTGGTGTCCGTGGTTGTGCTCCACGAAGAAGTGCCCGTACCAGGTCTGGGCGAGGGCGATGCGGCTCAGCCGACGCTCCACCCGCTGCCGCTTGTGGCCCAGTTCGTGGGCGGTGTTGATGGCCACGCCGGCCACCACCCCCGTGGTCGCGGCGAGTCCGAGGTCGCCGGCGACGGACAGACCGCCGTAGGCCCAGATCCCGCAGGCCCACACCAGGGCTCCGTACTGGAGCGGCAGGTAGAGGTAGGTGCACCAGCGGTAATACCGATCGGCGTCCAGGGCCTTCATGATCGCCTCGGGCGGATTGCTGCCGTCCCTGCCGACGGCGGCGTCCAGGACGGGGATGAGGACGAAGGCGAAGACGGGGCCCCACCACCAGAAGAGTTCCAGACCGGTGAGGTGAGCCAGGGCTCCCGCCTGGAACGGCAGCGTCGGGACGGCCAGCGCGCTCAGCCACAGGTACCGCTTCGGGTCGCGCCACCGCGACGGTTCGTCTGCTGTTGCTTCCGGCACGGGACCTCCTGCGGCGAGTGGGCGCGCTGGGGCGTGCGGCGACCCGGCGTACCGGGCCCGCTCGGCGGACCGGTGGGAGCGCGCTGCGGTGTCACCGAGCGTGCCAGCCCGCCGGATCGCTGACAAAGGTGGCGCCGTGTAAACGTTCTGACGATGCGTCAAGGCATTGGCGTTCGCTGCACCGACCGTCGGCGCACGAGCAAAGGGGCGGGCTCCGCGTCGAGAGTGAACGCCGGCGCCCGCCTGCCGGATGCGGTTCCATCGCCGTATGTTGGCGAACCCCTCGCTGCCGGACCGCCTCTCGGGAGAGGATGGGCACCGTGACTAGCGACGGAACCACGATCGACGCCGGCCGGCCCAGCATCGCGCGGGTCTACGACTACCTGCTCGGCGGCAAGGACAACTACGCCGTGGACCGGGAGGTCGGCGACGTCTTCAAGCGGGACCTCCCCGGTTCGGTGGCGATCGCGTTCGCCAACCGCTCGGCCCTGACCCGGGCGATCGCGGAGATAGCGACCACGACGGACGTGACCCAGTTCGTCGACCTGGGCAGCGGGCTGCCGACCGCCGACAACGTCCATCAGGTCGCGCAGCGCCATGTCCCCGAGTCCCGTGTGGTGTACGTCGACATAGACCCGCAAGTCCTGGTCCACGGACGGGCCTTGCTGGAGGAGAACGACCGGACCCGGGTGATCGCCGCGGACGTCCGCGACCCCGACGCCGTCTACCACCACCCCGACACCCGGGCGCTGATCGACTTCGACCGTCCGGTGGCCGTGGTCTTCAGCGCGATCCTCCACCACGTCAACGACGAGGAGGACCCCGGCGGGATCGTCCGATACTGGATCGACCGCGTTCCCTCGGGAAGCTACTTCTTCGTCAGCCACTTCCGGTCGGGCGACAACCCGGAGACGGCGGAGGCGGAAGCCGTCCTCCAGCAGACCTTCGGCCGCGGACGCTGGCGGACCGACGAGGAGATCGCCCGGTTGCTGGACGGCCTGGAGATCCTCGATCCAGGTGTGGTTCCTGCTCCCCTCTGGCGCCCCGCGACGGTCGACACGCCCTGGAGCGACGGAGCGAAGAGGGAACTGACCGTCTGGGAGCACCTCATCGCCGCGGGGCTCGCCCGCAAGAGGTGATCGCCGGGCCCCGGTCGCGCATCCACCGGGGACCCGCCGCCGGGCGTCCCCGGTGGATGGGCACGCCGCAGGCCGGTGGTGCGCGCATCACCCGGGCGGGCGGTCCTGGTTCACGGGGTGTGCATCCGGGTCGAACGGACCACGCGGCGGCTCGCGAACGGCCCCGGCCGCCGGTCCCCCCACACGCCACGGCGCCCGCGGCAGGGCTCGGCGCCACGCGATCACCCTGCTCGTCGCATCACGCCCGCGTCAGTCGGTGTCCGTCGCGGCGAGAACGGCCAGGCGCCGACGGTCCGCAGAGAGTGCGGCGATCCCGATGTCCCAGGCCACCTGCTCGAACCACGTCGTGCCGGCCTCGAAGCCGTACCAGACGCAGCCCCGTGCACGCGCCTCGACATCGGCCGTGGCGGAGCCCTCCGGACTTCCGGCCAGCGCGGCCAGTGACCGCCACGCCGCCAGGCGGCCGTAGGCACCGTGGCAGCCGGAGTTGTACGCGCCTCCCGTCGACGCCGCGGCGAAGAGGACACGCCACGCCCGGTCCGGTGCCTGCGTCGATGCCGACAGCGGAGCCTTCCTCCCCGCACCGCGCAGGCACTCCAGCCCCAGCGTGAGGAGCGCGTCGGGCACCGCCTCGGCGCCCAGGGGCCCGGCAAGGTCGAAGACCCGCGCCTCGACGCGCCCGTTGGACTCCTCCGCCCAGTTCGCCACGGCCGCGCCCATCGCTCTCGCCGAGGCGGGTGTGGTCGACTCCTCGGCCGACGACACGCAGGCGGCGGTGGTCATCGTCCGTTCGCCGTCCTCCGACGGGCCGTACGGCATCGCGTATCCGCCGCCACTGAGGGTGTAGCTCGGGAGGTCGGGAGTTCCTTCCAGGTCGGACAGGGTCAGCGGCAGCCCGCCCAGCGGATGATGCCTCCAGTGCGCCGACGAGGCCCACCGCGCGATCCCCGGTACATCCCCGACGGCCACGCCCCTGAGCACCAACTCATGGACCAGACAGGCCCGAAGCTCTTCTGAGGCCCGGCCGGTGAAGGCCTCGGCCAAGTCGGTTGCCGCGTGTCCGGAAGCCAGCAGCGAGGCGGTGTAGCGGTCGAGCTGCCGGTGGGCGACCGCGTCCGAAGCGACCAGTCGCAGCGCCTGGGTGAGGTTCCCGGTACCGGTCGTGGTCGCCAACAGCCGCAGCAGATGATCGAACACGCTGGAGAACTGCCACATCCGGCCTGCGGTGCCGAAGGCACCGGCGAGAGCCACGCCAAGGTCCCCGGCGAACGCCGCGTCGCCCTTCGCGACCCGCTCGTCGACCATCGCGCATACGCCCGTGACGTCCTCCAGGCCGGGCAAGTCCGTCACGATCTCGTGTATCCGATCCGTCACGACTCCGACCTTATAAGCCGTGCAGGCCGGACCGGTACCCGATATCGGTGCCCTCTCAGCGCAGAACCTCCAGCCCACCGCCGTCGCCCAGGGCCGCGGCGATCCGGTCCAGCCGGGCCGCCGCACGGCGCAGTGACCAGGTGACCAACACGGCGTACAGCACCGCCACGACGAGCGTCAGTGTGCCGAGGACACGGTCGCCGACGACCGTCCACATCCAGTTGGCCACCAGCAGGTAGAGCAGGCACAGCAGGCCGACGGCGCCGCGACGGCGCCGGCGGCGCTCCTGGCGCAGCCGTACCAGCCGCCAGAGGGCGGCCCGTTCGGCGGGGTCCGTGGGGATCTGCGCGCGGACGATCCGGTGGTGGAGCACGAGCAGGTCGCGGGCCGATCCCAATTCCAGCCGCCGGACCAGTCCTCGGCGCCGGGCCGCCACCCACGCGCCGAACAGTACGGACATCCCCAGGTCCAGCGCGAACAGCTCAACGGGCACGGCCGGCCCGAACCACAGGAGGTGCAGGCACGACGAGGCCAGCAGGACCCACAGCATGCACGCCCAGATGCCGTCCCGCCGCCTCGGCCGCACCCCCGCCGTCACCGTCACTCCCGCCACCGGTCCGCCTTCCGCCTCGGCCGACCGGTCCCGGCAGGGCCGTGATCCGGTGTGAGCCGTTCCGCCTCGTTCGTCGCGGCATGCTGGCACGGCGCGACGGGCATGCGGCCCACCGGGGTCCGCCCGGATGCGGATCCGGTTGCGGACGGATGCCCATTCGTGATCTTGACTCGATCTCGGCGGTGAAGCGGTCCGGAAGCCCTCCGGCAATGGGCCTCAGCCCGCGGCAGCGGCCCCGACGCCTGCCTGCCGCTCGATCTCCGCAGCCGGGAACGGCGTCCGCCTGGTCTCGGTGACAAGGCCGCGGATGAAGGAGTTCATGACGACGGTGGGGCGTGCGTGCCGGTCGATGTTGTCGGCGATCTCCGACGGGACGTCACCAGGGCGTTGGCCGGCAATCCAGTCGCGCAGAAAGTCCTCGTGTTCCGTCTCGCCGCGCACCTGGTCGAGCAGGTGGTGGCGGAGCAGGTGGCTCGCGGTGTACCGCCGGTCGTAGGCGAGGTGCTCCGACAGGAAGCGGGACGCGTCCGACGACAGGTCGAAGCGGGAACTCAGGGCGAGGCCGAAGTCGGCGAAGTAGAGCCGGTGGCCGTCCGTCAGGACGTTGGCGAAGTGGGCGTCGAAATGAACCAGTCCGCGGGCGCTCATGAAGGCGGCGCCTTCCATGAGAGCCGCCTCCACCCACCGGAGAGGCAAATCGTCCCCGCTCCCCCGCTGCGGGCTCCTGCGGTGAGCCGCCAGCCAGTCGGCCAGGGTGTGCGGCACGTGCTCCAGAAAGACCACCAGGCTCCACGAGGAGCTGCCGATCGCCTCCAACCGGTCACGGACGGCGGGTGACCCCTCCCAGTGGGCCACCGCGCCGTCCACGCCGCCGAACGCGTCGGTGAACCCTTCGGGCGGGGAGTCCGGCAGAACCCGCCAGTGGTACATCAGCGGAAACCCCGCGTACGCGTCGGCCAGGACCCAGTTCGTGGTCATGGTGTGCACGGCGAGCTCTCTCCAGGCACCGAATCCGGCCGATCCCACGCCGTACTGGTAGAAGAGGGGGAGGTCGAAGATGTTCGCCGTCGACCGCACGTTCTCGGGGCGCAGTTCGGCGTCCGTCAGGGGAATGCGCTTGACGAAGACACGCGTACCGTCCACGTCCAGTTCTCCGCACCTGCCGCCGATTCCCGATCCGAGCGGGACCGCGGCCGCCACGGCCCGGCCGAGCCGCCGGTCGCCGAGCAGCGACAGGCACGTGCTCACGCCCGCGTAGTCGGCCAGGCGCGCGGCGCGCAGCGGTTCACGGTCCGGCATCATCGCCTCCCCCCGCACCCGCACCCGCGCTTCGGCACCTCGTCGGGTATCGATCTTACGGCGCTGTTGCTGCCGCACGCCGCCGATCCCGGTGTCTCCCCCGGCGGCCTTCGGACCCCGGTTGGCAAAACCTTCCCGCGCGACAGCCGGCACGCCGGCGGCGGCCGGCCACGCGCGCGCCCCATGGCGTCGAGGGTCTTCTCCCCCCTCCGACCGGTGACGTCACCGCAGCCTGCGCCGTTCCAGAGTGGCCGCGTGGTGGCACATCCGTGATTCGAGATCGATCACCCCGCCCGCGGGACGGAGTCCGACGAGGCCGAGGCGGCGGCCCTCAACCCGCCCCGGCGTCCGGGCCGGTGCCCCGGCGTGGCGCGCCGGAGCGCAGGCCGGCCATCACCAGGTCCAGGAGCCGGGACGCGCGCGGCTGCCAGTCGGTGTGCGGGTCGATGAGCCACAGGCCGGCGATCGCCAGCATGAAGTCGTCCGCAGTGACACCGGGGCGGATGGCGCCCGCCTCCTCGCAGGCGCCCAGCAGCAGGCCCACGGCCTCGGTGAGCGGGCCGTGGGCCAGGCTTTTGAGCGTGCCGGCGGCCGTCGCCTCCCGCAGGGCTCCGGCGAGCCCCGCCTTCGCCATCGCGTACCGGGCCAGTCGGTCCATCCACTCGCGCAGCGCCACCTCCGGCGGGCCGGCCCGCAGCAGCTGGGCCGCGGCGTCGCACACCTGCTGCACCTCGTACCGGTACACCTCCAGGACGAGTGCCTCGCGGCTGGGGAAGTTGCGGTAGAACGTCGCCTGCCCCACGCCCGCCTTCTTGGCGATGAGGCTGAGCGGGGCCTGTGCCGAACAGGTCAGTTCCACCAGGGCGACCTCGAGGATGCGCTCCCGGTTGCGCTGCGCGTCGGAACGCAGCGGTTCGCGCTTCTGCGGGTGACTCACGCGTCCTCCAACGGCCGTGGCGCGGATACCTCCTTGCTGAACGGACAGTAGTCCACTACGTTCGGGAGACACTGAGCGGACAACTGTCCGCTTATTCGGCCCGCCCTTCCGCGCGGCCGGCGCTTCTCCTCGCACTCCACACACGCGAAAGAAGGCACCACATGTCCCCAACCGGGACGACCCCCCACCGTTCGTCCACGACCAGCACGGTCACGCTGAAGATCAACGGCGAGCGGCACACCCTGCCGGTGGACCACCGCACCACGCTCCTCGACGCACTGCGCGAGCGGCTCGACCTGACCGGCACGAAGAAGGGCTGCGACCAGGGACAGTGCGGTGCCTGCACCGTGCTGGTCGACGGCCGCAGGACCGTCTCCTGCCTGCAGTTCGCGGTGGCCGCGGAAGGCAGCGAGATCACCACCGTCGAGGGCGTCGCCCGCGACGGCCGGCTGCACCCCGTGCAGGAGGCCTTCCTCGAACTCGACGGCTTCCAGTGCGGGTACTGCACCCCGGGCCAGATCTGCTCGGCGCTGGCCGTCCTGGAGGAGCACGCGGCCGGCTGGCCGTCCGCGGTCACCGGCGACGTGCGGCCCGAGGCCGGGCCCGCGCCGCTGACACCGGAGGAGATCCGCGAGCGCATGAGCGGCAACCTGTGCCGGTGCGGCGCGTACACCTCCATCGTGCGCGCCGTCGCGCGGGCGGCCGAGCAGACCGGGACGACGGCCGCCCCGGCCGCGGACACCACCGAGGAGGCCCGGGCATGAGGGAGTTCGGATACGAGCGCGCGCGGGACGTGGCGGGCGCCGTCGCGGTGCTCGGCGCCGATCCCGAAGCGCGCTGCCTCGCCGGCGGCACCAACCTCGTGGATCTGATGAAATCGGGCGTCGAGCGCCCCGGCCATCTGGTCGACCTGCGTGAACTGCCCCTCGATCGGGTCGAGTCCACCCCCGACGGCGGGCTCCGCATCGGCGCCACGGTCAGCAACAGCGACCTCGCGGCCCACCCCGAGGTCCGCCGCCGGTACCCGGCTCTCGCCCAGGCCGTCCTCGCCGGCGCCTCCGGGCAACTGCGCAACATGGCGACCGTCGGCGGCAACCTGCTCCAGCGCACGCGGTGCTCCTACTTCACCGACGTCACCAAGCCGTGCAACAAGCGCGACCCGGGCAGCGGATGCCCCGCTGTCGACGGCGAGCACCGCAACTCCGCCATCCTGGGCGCGGGCGAGACGTGCGTGGCCGTCCACCCGTCCGACCTGGCCGTCGCACTCACCGCCTTCGACGCCGTCGTGCACCACACCACCCTGGACGGCGAGGGGCAGACCCCGTTCGCCGACTTCTACCTGCCGGTGGGCGACACGCCCCACCTGGAGACCGCGCTGCCCGCGGGCGCGCTGATCACGGGCGTCACCCTGCCGCCCGCGCCGGTCGCCGCCCACTCCCGCTACCGCAAGGTCCGCGAACGCGCCTCCTACGCCTTCGCCATCGGGTCGGCCGCCGCCGCGCTCGACGTCGAGGACGGTGTCGTCCGGGACGTCCGGCTCGCCTTCGGCGCCGTCGCCTCCCGACCGTGGCGGGCCCGCGCCGCCGAGGCCGCGCTGATCGGAGGCCCCGCCTCGGGTGCGGCGTTCGCCCGCGCCGCCGACGCGGAACTCGCCGCGGCCAGGCCGCTGCCCCAGGCCGCGTACAAGGTCCCCCTGCTGCGCAACCTCACCGTCGCGCTGCTCACCGAACTCGACGAGGAGGCCGGCCGATGACGACCGTGGCAGGAGCGGACGCCGTCGGCGTCGCCCACACGCGGATCGAGGGCCGCGACAAGGTCACCGGAGCGGCCCGCTACGCGGCGGAGATCCCCTTCGCCGATCTCGCGCACGGCTGGCTGGTGCTGTCGACGGTGACCCGCGGCCGTGTCCGTTCCGTGGACGACGACGCCGTGCTCGGCATGCCGGGCGTGCTCGCCGTGCTGCACCACCGCAACGCGCCCCGGGTGCGGGACGACGTGGTGGGTGTCCTCGGCCGTCCGGACCCCATCATCGAGGTCTTCCAGAACGACCGGGTGCCGCACGCGGGCTGGCCCGTCGCGCTCGTCGTCGCCGAGACCCCGGAGCAGGCCCGCGAGGCCGCCGCCGCCCTCGTGGTCGAGTACGACAGGGAGCCGCACGACGTCGCCTTCCGCGCGGACCACGACGGCGCCTACCGCCTGGAGGACGACGAGGCGGTCAAGGGCGACCTCGCCGAGCAACTCGCCGCCGCCGACACCGTGGTGGACGCCGTCTACACCACTCCCGAGCAGCACCACAGCGCCATGGAGCCGCACGCGGTCACCGTCCACCGGGACGGCGAACGCCTGGAGGTCTTCGACTCCAACCAGGGCGCGAAGTGGATCGCGGACGACCTCGCCCACCTGTTCTCGCTGGATCCGTCCACCGTCCGGGTCCGCTCCGAACACGTCGGCGGTGCCTTCGGTTCCAAGGGGCTGCGGTCGCACCACGTCGCCGCCGTCATGGCCGCGACCCTGCTGGACCGGCCGGTCCGGATCGCCCTGACCAGGCGTCAGGTGTTCGCGATCACCGGATACCGCAGTCCCACCAGGCAGCGCGTGCGGCTGGGCGCCGACGCCGGGGGAAGGCTGCTCGCCTTCGGGCACGACCACCTCAACCTCACCTCCACCCTGCGCGAGTTCGCCGAGGGCGGCGCCGGCTTCGGGCGGACGATGCACGCGAGCGACGCCCACCACAGCGTCAACCGGATACTGCCCCTCGACGTGCCGACACCGACCTGGATGCGCGCGCCGGGCGAGGCGCCCGGTTCCTTCGCGGTGGAGTCGGCACTCGACGAACTCGCCGAACGGCTCGGCATGGACCCCGTCGAGCTGCGGGTGCGCAACGAACCCGCCGTCGGTCCCGTCTCCGGTCTGCCTTTCAGCAGCCGCAACCTCCTCGGCTGCTTCGAGGAGGGGGCCCGCCGGTTCGGCTGGGCGGAGCGCGACCCGCGCCCGCGGACCCGCCGCGACGGCAGGTGGCTGATCGGCACCGGCGTGGCCGCCGCCGCGTTCCAGGCCGGCGCCGCGCCCACGACCGCCTCGGCCACCGCCGAACCCGACGGCACCTTCACCGTCCGGATCACCGCGGCCGACGTGGGCACCGGCGCCCGCACCGCCCTCACCCTCATCGCCGCCGAAGCCCTGGACGTCGCGCCGGAGCGGGTGCGGGTACGGATCGGCGACAGCGACTTCGGGCCCGCCTGGGTCGCCGGCGGCTCGATGGGCACCCGCTCCTGGGGGTGGGCGGTCGCCGTCGCGGCCCGCCAACTGCGCGAGCGGCTCGCCCTGTTCGGAACCGATCTGCCCGAGGACGGAGTGACCGCCACCGCGGACACCGCCGACCTCATCGCGGCCCTCGCCCGCAAGGAGCGGCACGCCTTCGGCGCGCAGTTCGCCGAGGCGGCCGTCGACGTCACCACGGGCGAGGTGCGGGTTCGGCGCATGCTGGGCGTCTTCGCGGCCGGCCGCATCATCAATCCGCTCACCGCGCGCAGCCAGTTGGTGGGCGGCATGACCTGGGGTCTGTCGATGGCCCTGCACGAGGAGGCGGTCCGCGACGGTGCCTTCGGCGACCACGTCGGAGCCGACTTCGCCGGCTACCACTTCGCGGCCAACGCCGACGTCCCGGAGATCGAGGCGGACTGGATCGACGACCCCGACCCCGACGACCCGGTCGGCATCAAGGGCATCGGCGAGATCGGCATCGTCGGCGCGGCGGCCGCGATCGCCAACGCGGTGTGGCATGCCACCGGCGTCCGCCACCGCGACCTGCCCATCCGGCCCGACCGGGTCCTGCTCGCCGAGGCGGACCGCACCGATGCTTGACCTCGCCGCCGAGCTGGCGCCGTGGGTGGCGCAGGGACGCGATTTCGCCGTCGCCACCGTCGTCTCGGTGAGCGGCAGCGCACCGCGTCCGGTCGGCGCGGCTCTCGCCGTCGATTCCGGCGGCGAGGTCGTCGGCTCGGTGTCCGGGGGATGCGTCGAGGGGGCGGTGTACGACCTGTGCGTGGGCTCCCTGGCGGACGGTCTCCCGGTCCGCGAGCGGTTCGGGTACGACGACGACACCGCGTTCGCCGTGGGACTGACCTGCGGCGGCGCGGTCGAGGTACTGGTGGTGCCGGTCCGGGTCGGGTCAGCGGACCGCGAGACGCTGGAGGCTGCCCTCGATCTGGCGGCCCGCGGGGAGCCGGTGGCGCTGGCCCGTGTGCTCGACGCGGGTCCCGGACCGCAGCCCGGCCCGAACCCCGCACCCCCCGGCGACGCGCCTGGGGCCCTGCTGCTCGTCCGGCCGGACGGCACGTACCGGGGCGGTCTGGGCACGGCCGACGACGCGTCTCTCGCCGCGCAGGCCCGGGCGCTGCTCGACTCGGGGCGGACCGAGGTGTGCGGGGTGCCGGAGAGTGCGACGGGCTGCGCCGACGCGGTCACCTTGCTGGTGGAGTCCAGCGTGCCGCCCGCGCGGATGATCGTGTTCGGCGCGGTCGACTTCGCGGGAGCCCTCGTCCGGGCAGGAAAACTCCTCGGGTATCACGTCACCCTGTGCGACGCGCGGGGTGTGTTCGCCACGAGGGCCCGGTTCCCGGAGGCGGACGAGGTGGTCGTGGAGTGGCCCGACCGCTATCTCCGCGCCACCCGCACCGACGCCCGCTCGGTCCTGTGCGTCCTGACCCACGACCCCAAGTTCGACGTTCCGCTGCTGGAGGTCGCCCTGCGGGTACCGGCCGCCTATGTGGGGGCGATGGGGTCGCGACGGACGCACGACGACCGGGTGCAGCTCCTCCGGGAGGCCGGGGTGGGTGCCGGGGAACTGGCGCGGCTGCGCTCTCCCATCGGGCTGGACCTCGGTGGTCGGACGCCGGAGGAGACGGCCGTGTCCATCGCCGCGGAGATCGTGGCGGTGCGGCGCGGCGGGAGCGGGCTTCCACTGAGCGGGCTGGCCGGGGCGATCCACCACCCGGCGGCGGCCCCGCCCCGGTAAAGGTCCGGCACACGGGCGGTGCCGCGGCGCTGCTGCTCCGCGGCACCGCCCGGATCAGGCCAGCATCCGGCCGGATGCGTTGCTCCCGCGCCCGGGGCCCCGTACGACGGTGGCCGACCGGGAGAGTACCGGGCGTGCCGGCACGCGGACGTGCCGCGGTCCTCTCCGGCCTCCTGCGGTCGGACGGGCCGGGTCCGCGGCGGCTTGAGTGCGGCGGACATCCGTCCACGAGTCCGGCGAGGCGCCGGCCGGGGATCGGCCGTGGCACGTCCGCGTCGCCCTCCGGGGGCCCGGCGCGGATGTGCCGGACGCCGTGGTCAGCAGCCGGAGTCGGCGAGGACGAAATAGCCCGGTGAGGTCTCCTTCAGGGTGTGGGTGATGGCGACGTTGTACAGCCCCATGTACTGGGAGGACCCGTTGGCGTAGGTGTAGCCGCCGCTCTGATGGGCCCGACCGGCCTGCACCTGGCGGTAGTTGTCGGTGGTGTAGCACTGCGGAGCCGCACCGGTCGTCGTGGCCGTGACCGGGGCGGAGACGGCGCCGACGGCGCCGGAGGAGTCGACCGCGGCGACCGTGTAGCTGTAGGTGGTGGCGGCGGACAGCCCGCTGTCGGTGTACGAGGTGCCCGTGGCGGAGCCCACCTTGGTGCCGCCCCGGTAGACGTTGTAGCCGGCGGCACCGCTCACCGCGTTCCACGCCAGCGTGGCGCCGGTGTCGGTGGTGCCGGTCACCGTCAGCCCGGCCGGTGCGGGCAGGGAACCCGTGCCGCCCTGGTCGCCGCCGCCGTCGAGACCCCAGAACGTGGCGGTGTGGTAGCTGGAGCAGATGGTGTCGAGGTAGTAGGCGCCGGTGCTGCCGCACTGGTCGGCGCCCGAGCCCGGGTCCACGGCGAGCCCGTGCGCCATGCCCGACACGGAGAACAGGGCGACGGCGGGCTTGCCCGCGCTGTCGTTGTAGATGCTCTCCGTGGTGCCTCCGGTCAGGCTTTTGGTGCTGGAGGCGGTCTGACCGATGCCCCAGACATCGGTCCACTGGTCGCGCAGTTCGGTGCCATTGACGGGCGTGACGGTGGTGTCGGAGGACCCCTGCCAGATGGCGACCCGCGGCCAGGGGCCGGTGTATCCGGGGTAGGAGGCGCGGACCTTGTCGCCCCACTGTTTCGGGGTGAGGTTCTGCCCGCCGTACTGGCAGCCGGAGGCCGCGGCCTGGGTGGTGGCGCACTGCGCGGGGAGACCGGAGTCCACCGAGCCGCCGGCGAACACGTCCGGGTAGTCGGCGAGGAGGTCGGCGGTCATGCCGCCTCCGGCGGACAGCCCGGTGACGAAGACGCGGGAGGGGTCGGATCCGTACCGGGCCAGCGCGGTGTCGACCATCTGCTTGACTGAGGCGGCCTCACCCTTGCCCCGGGTGTCCTTCGTCGCGTCGAACCAGCTGAAGCAGGACAGGCTGTTGTTGGCCGCGCCGGTCTGCGGGTACACCACGGCGAAGCCCCACTGGTCGGCGAACTTCTGCCAGCCGGAGTGGGCGTGGTAGTCGCTCGCCGACTGGGTGCAGCCGTGCAGGGCCACCACCAGGGGCGCGCCGGCGGGCAGGTTGGCGGGGGTGTACGCGTACATGGCCAGATTGCCGGGGTTCGAGCCGAACGAGGTGACCTGCTGAAGGGTGCCGGCCGCGCCGGCCGCGGCGGGGGTGACGAGGCTCAGGCCCGCGACGAGGGCGCTCAGTGCGGCGGCCAGCGCGGTGCGCCGGACGATTCCACGCCGGATGGAGAGAGGCATCATGCGACTCCGATGAGTGGTGGGGAGGGAAGCGGTGCGGGAGAGCGGCGCGCCTCCCGGCGGTCCCACCCCGCCCGGTCACGCCCCGTGCCCGCCGTCGGCCGGCTGCCGCGGCACACGTCCGCGTCCGCCCGTGGTCTGCCGACGTACTCGCAGCGGACCGTACGACCGGCCGGGCGCGCCACGACATGTGAGGGGAAGCCAGGACCGCGGCGCGCGGCGTGGCGGATGCACCCATGGTCCCGGCGACGGCGCTGTGACATGCGGCGGACGGCCGCCTCGGGACCGGCCCCGCGGGCCGTGCCCTCCGGCTTGCGGGACGGGCGGCCGGGTGGCCTGCCGACAGGACCGCTGTGCGGTGCGGCGCCACCTCGGGAGACCAAAGTATGTCGGCGGCCCACATGTCTCGCCGCGCGGTTCCTCCCTAGCGTGTTCGGCCATGGACAGCACGAAGAGCTCCCCCGAGGGCTCGCCCCAGCATCCCGGGCCCGGTGGCACCGCGGCGTCCTGCCTGGCGCCGACCGGCTTCCTGACCGGCCGCAAGGTGCTCGTCACCGGTGCCGCGAGCGGGATCGGCCGGGCCTGTGCCGAAGCCTTCGCCGCGGCCGGCGCCGAGGTCTACGTGGTCGACCGGGCCGCCGAGGCCGCCAAGGAGGTGGCCGAGGCGATCGGCGGCACGGCCGTCGTCGCCGACCTCGCCGAGGCCCAGGCCGTGGACGCGCTGCCGGACGACGCCGACATCGTGGTCAACAACGCCGGCCTCCAGCACGTGGCGCCGCTGCACGAGTTCCCGCCGGAGCGCTTCGCGCTGATCCAGCGCGTCATGGTGGAGGCGCCGTTCCGCATCCTGCGCCGCAGCCTGCCCGGCATGTACGCCCGCGGGTGGGGCCGGGTCGTCAACATCTCCTCCGTGCACGGGCTGCGGGCCAGCGCCTACAAGTCGGCGTACGTGACCGCCAAGCACGCGCTGGAGGGCCTGAGCAAGGTGGTCGCCCTGGAGGGCGCCGCGCACGGTGTGACCAGCAACTGCATCAACCCCGGCTACGTCCGCACTCCTCTGGTCGAGGAACAGGTCGCCCAGCAGGCACTCGCCCACGGCATCCCGGCGTCGGAGGTCGTCGACCAGGTGTTCCTGGACCGGACCGCGATCAAGCGGCTGATCGAACCGGCCGAGGTCGCCGAGGCCGCCCTGTGGCTGTGCACCGAGCGCAGCGGCTACATCACCGGCACGTCCCTGCCGCTGGACGGCGGCTGGACGGCTCACTGAGGGAAGCCACCCGACGGCACCCCGCCCGCAGCCCACGTCCCGGGTCCGGCCTCCTCGTGTCACCCACTCCGGCCGGACCCGGGACACGGGCTCGCTGCGGCGTGCCCGCGGGTCCGCTCGCCGCGCCCGCGGGCGACCCGCGCCGTCCGGCGGAGGGGGATCGACGCGATAGGTGCCCACCCCGCGCGCCGGCACCGGCACCGGCGCCCCGGGGACCGGCGCTGCTTCCACCGTCCGCCGGCAGCTTCCTGAACCGCTGCGCCGACGCGGTCCCCGGTGCGCACCGGCCTGACGGAACGGACCCGGGTATCCCTCGGGCCCCTCCCCCGTTGCCCCCCGCACCACCCTCCCGGAGGACGACCGGCGACCGGCCAGGGGCCGAAGGTCCCGCCCCGCCGCCTCCTCCCCGCGCCCGTGGACCGGCCCTGCGGACCGATCCATCGGGGCACGGCTCCTCGGACACGACCGCGTGCCCGTCTCCGGATTCCCTCTCGACACAGCAACCCCAGGGGTCGCCCGGCCCCTCGGCCAGGGCCGTCCGGCCCCTACAGCCCGACGGCGTGCGGCGGTGTCATGGAAGGGAGCCGAGGGCCGGAGGGAAGACACGGGGAAGCGGATCAGGGGCCGCGCACCGTGTGATTCGGGTCCGCTGACAGCGGGCGGCCCCCGGCTCCCCCCGAACGTATGCGGCCTGCCCCGGCCGCCGGCTCTCCCGGCCGGCCGGTCACCGCCGAACCGATCCGGGAACCGAGCCGGACCCGGCGACGCCGGAGAGCGGGGGCCGTGCCGGGAGGAGCACCCATGGAGTGGGAAACGATCCGCAAGGACGCCGCACCCGCCGTCCCGGCCCGTCTCGCCGACTACGAGCGGGCGCGCTCCGCGTTCACGTGGGCACAGGCGCGCGCCGCCCTGGCCGGACTGCCCGACGGCGGACTCAACATGGCCTACGAGGCGGTGGACCGGCACGCGGACTCGGAACGCGCCGACAAGGTCGCCCTGCGGTGCGTCGCCCGCGACGACCCGGTCTCGACGGTCACCTAGGCGGAACTGGCCCGGCTCAGCTCCCGGTGCGCGAACGTTCTGCGCTCCCTCGGCGTCGGCCGCGGCGAACGGGTGTTCACCCTGCTGGGCCGCTGTCCCGAGCTGTACACCACGGTGCTGGGCACGCTGAAGAACACCAGCGTGCTCTGCCCGCTCTTCTCCGCCTTCGGCGTCGACCCGGTGGAACAGCGGATGCGGCTCGGCGACGCGCGCGTCCTGGTCACCACGGCAGCCCTCTACCGGCGCAAGGTCGCCGAACGCCGGGCATCGCTTCCCGGGCTGGAACACGTCCTGATCGTCGGCCCGGGCGCCGAGGACCTGCCCGGCACCCGCTCCTTCGGTGATCTCCTGTCCGGCGCCCCGGACACCTTCTCCATCCCGCCGACCGCACCCGACGACATGGCCCTGCTGCACTTCACCAGCGGCACCACCGGCTCCCCCAAGGGCGCGGTCCACGTCCACGAGGCCGTGGTCGCCCACCACGCCACGGCCGCGTACGCGCTCGACCTGCACCCCGAGGACGTGTACTGGTGCACCGCGGACCCCGGCTGGGTCACCGGCATGTCCTACGGCGTCATCGCCCCGCTGGTCCACGGGGCGACGGTCGTCGTCGACGAGGGCGACTACGACGCACGGCGCTGGTACCGCATCCTCGACGAGCAGCGGGTGACCGTCTGGTACACCGCTCCCACCGCCTTGCGCATGCTGATGCGGGCCACACCCCGCGAGGGACCCTACGACCTGCCCCGCTCCCACGACCTGTCCGCGCTGCGCTTCGTCGCCTCCGTCGGTGTTGCGCCGGGGGTGGGGCGGTGTCGGTGGTGGGGGTGCCCTGGAGGAGCACGAAGCTGGGCATGGACTGGGCGAAGCCGTGCCGGCCATCAAGGCCGCCCCGGGAGTAGGGCCGACTTTACGATCCGCAAGGCGCTCGCCCCCGTCGGGGCCGTCTGACGACCGAGGACCTCACCGAGCTCAACCGCCTGGTGGACAAGGACCGCAAGGACCCCGAGGACGTCGCGAACGACTGGGCGGCGGAGCACGGCATCGGGAAGCAGCCGCACGAGGGCGCGGTCGTCGTCGTGTCCCGTCCGTCACCTCCGGGGACCGGTCGCCACCCGGGACGGGCCCCCGCAGATTCTCACCCACCCTTTGGGTCGTTCGCGCCACAGGCCAGCGAGTGGCGGTCACCAGCCACGGCGGCTCCGGTCGGTACCGGAGCCGCCGAGTCACTCACTCCACCAGGTAGTGGAGTCGGTCCACCACGTGCGGTCCGTACCCGAACCGCTCACCGACCCGCTCCAGCCTGCCGTACAGATCGCGGGAGACCCGGGACCCGAACGCCTCGAAGCCGTGCAGCAGAAACCGGAACGCGATCTCGCTGCACACCTTTTCCGCACAGCGCGTCAGCGCGTCGCGCGCTTGCGGCAGGGTGACTCCGACCGCGTCCTGCCGTGGGTCCAGCCGGTCGATCAGCCCCTTGACGTCGTCGGCCAGCAACCGGTGCTCGTACATCGGTGAAGGGGCACCCGCGTCGGTCTCCGGCCCGCCGGCTCCCAGGGCGCAGGACCCGGTGCCTGCAGTCGCTGCTCCTGCGCCCCCGTGGTGCGGCTCCGCCGTCCTGGCCGTGGGTGCCAGAGTCCGTTCCAGCCAGTCACGCTCCCGGCCGCCGATTTCCGGGCTGCCGTCGAGTGCGTTGCTGTCGGTCAGTCTCCACAGGGCGTTCAGCTCGGCGCCGGTGAGACAGGATCCCACCAGCCGCCGGACGTCGTCGCGCAGGAGGCGGCGGCGCTTGTCGCTGTCGGCTCCGACGGGCCCGTACCACTGGGTGATGTGATCCCACTGGTCGGCCGCGAAGAGCGCCCAGTCGCCGTGGAACGAGCCGCCCAGACCGGTGAGTCCGAAGTCGAAGCACAGATCGTTGCTGCTCATGGTCCGGTCGTGCACACAAGCTCCTGTCACTGGGCTCAGACCGGGTAGGCCGTAGAGACGTAGTAGCCACCCGGCTTGTGACCGGGCGCGCGCTGCAGGAGGACCACGTAGCCGTTGCCCGCCTTGCTGTGCTGCCCGGTGTGCGTCATGACGTCACCGAGGGAGTTCTTCCCTCCGAACGTACCCTTGAGTTCGAGCGGCTGCCGGGCTCCCTCTCTGAGCCACTTGTCGATGCGCGCCTTGTTCCCGGCTACGGCGTAGTCCACCACCTGCTGGGCGGTCTGCCGGTCGGTCCAGCGGCTGTTGGGCGTCGGCCTGCCCCTCTTGCGTGTCTTTTCGATCGCAAGTTCCTTCATCCGGTCGAGATCGACGTCGACATGCTCGTCCAGGGTGTGCGCCAGACCGGGAAACCGGCCGGCGTCCTTCACGAGGTCCGTGCAGTTGTGGACCAGTGCACTGCTCTCGCCGACGCCGACGTAGTAGCTGTCGATGCCGCTGACGTCGAGGTCGTAGGTGACCTGTTCCTGGACGAAGCTGTCCGTCGCCGATACGGCCGTCTCCCGGCCTGTGGCGTCGAGCAGACGGTTGCCGGGCTTCAGTTCATCCGCCCGCAGCCACGCGCGGAGGTCGGGCGCCCAGTAGAGGTGGTGGCCAGTGGAGGTCACCGATCCGGCGTCGGTGGTGAGACGGGTGAACTCCTTGTCGGACGCGGTGACGACCCTCGACAGGACGGGACGGGCCCTGGTGAAGGGCGAGTCGGCCGGGGCGCCCTCGGGGGCCGTCGCCATCACTTCGTCACCCGGCCGGATGTCCTCGATGCGCTTGCGCGTCCCGTCGGCCATGACGACTGGTGTGCCCTGCGGGAAGCTGTTGCAGGTGACGGTGTCGAGTCCCTTGCGGGCGTCGCGGATGTCGTTCGCGTCCAGCACCTTCTTGCCGACTTTGACCCAGCGCATGACAACCAGGGCGCCAAGGGCCCTGTCGAAGCCGCTCAGCCGTTCGCCGGTCATCATGTCCTTGCCGGTGATCGCTTCCACGACGCCCTTGCCGTCGCCGATGCCGGGCAGCAGATCGAGCACCAGGGACATGCGGCGCTCCTGCTCAGCGGTGCTGAGGCCGGACGTTCCGGAGCTCCAGGTGTCGCCGATATGGGAGAAGTCGAATTCGATACCAGGGAGCCCGCGCAGCTTGGCGGCGGCCTTCTTGATATCGGGAATGTGCTTGTTGACGTCCTTCACGGCCTTGTTGGAATCGGCAAGGCCCTGATTGAGCTTGTCCATTCCGCGGTTGGCCTGGGCGATGCCCCGGTTCATCTGGCCAAGGCCGCTGTTGATCTCGTCGACGGCACCGTTCATGTCGTCGAGGGCGCCGCCCATCTTGGCCAGGCCCGCGTTGATCCTGTCGAGGTCCTTGCCGATTCCCTCCAGACCGGTCCTGACGCCGTTCGCCGCTTTCTGGAATCCGGGGTCACCGACCAGCTGGGCCAGGGTGAGCGTCAGATTCACCATGAGCAGCACGAATTCGACCAAGACCAGAACGGTGCCGATGGTCTCGATGACGTCGGCGAACACCTTGTCGATGTCCTTCTTCGCACCGTTCAGCGCCGTGCGTACCTGTGCCTCGGCCTGGGCCCGGACGGTAGGATCGGCGATCTTGGAGGGGTCCTGCTGAAGGATGTCCTCGAGTTCGGCGAACCCGGCGATCCCCTTCTCCAGGTTGGCGAAATGCTTGACGGTGTCCTTGTGGCCTTCGTGCATGCCGTAGGCGAAGAGGCCGACGCCGGCACCGACTTTGACGGCCTTCTCGCCGAACTCGCGGTAGCAGGCGGCCTTTTCGAAGAACGGCCGGTCGGTGCATCCGGAGTACTTGGCCGCCGCCCGGACCAGCTCCGCCAGCCTCTCGACGCGGCTCTTCGCCGCTTCCTTCGCGGCGGCCTTCGCTTGGATGCCCTGTACGGCTGACGCCGTGCTTTCCCCCATGCCCAGCGAGATGAAGACTGTGAGTACGGCCAGAAGGGTGATCAGTCTGCGCGTCAAGCGGTAGTACATGTGTGCCCTACGTGAGAGGACCCCACCCGACGAGTGGTCGACTCGCCCCGTGCGGTCCCGCGTTCCCCCTGATGGACGAGCCATCAGATTACCGATCGGTAGCCTAAAGGACGCGGGCTGGACCGCGCACTCCTGGTCAGCGTCAGAACACGATGGCCGGGGCCACGCCGTGGTCCTGGCGAGAAGGAGGCGGTCGACGCGGTGACGTCGAGCGATACCGACGGCGTGCGTACCCGGCCTGGGCAACAGGGATACGCACGGCTGTGTGCGGCTCCCTGAGGCGGCAGTGAAAGGCGACCGGGTCACCGCCGGGGCCGAACAGGTCCGGCTCGTCAGTCTGTACGGCACCGTCCACGCCGCCCGCCCCGGCACGGCCTCGGGCCTGGGTATCCCCTGTGAAGCCGCGATGCGGGCTGCCCGGTGCGCCCGTGACCCACCAGCCTGATCTTCCGAAGCGACTCGTCATTCCGCAGTGCCGCCGGTGCGCATGGTTCTCGGCAAGCGGGCGAACGGCCGATGCCGCGCATTCCGCGCACACTTGTGTCGTCCCGGTGAATCGGTAAGCGGTATGCAGCCAAACGCTGCCTGAACGGGGCGCGAGGTGCTGGAACAAGATCTGTGAGCTATTTCCAAACTGGTTGCGCTGAACGCGAGTTGGACAGTCCTGCGCAGCGACGAAGCTCCTGGTAGACGGGTTCTCGGCCAAGATCACCCGTGTCCACCAGGACTTCGCGTGATTGTCTACCTGTCCTCCACTGATCTGTCCAGCCGCACCTTGCGGTTCCTGACCGGATAGCTGACAGCCAAGCGGCGGAAGATCGGAACTCGGTGGCGACGCCTTCCCGCCTCGCGACAGGCCCTGCTCGCCCTGGCCCACCTGAGGTGCGGTGACACATACGCCCGACTGGCCGCCGGGTTCGGCATCGGGATCGCGACCGCCTACCGCTACATACGTGAAGCCGTCGAGGCCCTGTCCGCCATCACCCCGTCCCTGACCGAGGCGATGAGGACGATCCGGTCCCAGGCGTTCGTCATCCTCGACGGCACCCTGCTGCCGATCGACCGCGTCGCCGCAGACACCCCGTACCACTCCGGGAAACACAAACGCCATGGCATGAACGTCCAAGTCCTCACTGATCCGTTCGGACGGCTGCTCCGGGCCTCGCCGGCTCCGCCCGGCTCGACTCACGACCTGACCGCCGCGCGACACCACGGAATCATCGAAGCCCTCGCCGAAGCAGGACTCAAATGCTGGGCGGACAAGGCGTACCAAGGAGCCGACGGACCCGTCCGGGTGCCGTTTCAGGGCCGCCGCCTCAAGCGATGGAAACGCCGCCACAACACCACCCACGCAAAGATCCGCTGCCTGGGCGAGCAGGCCATGGCAACCCTCAAGGGGTGGCGCCTCCTGCGGAAACTCCGCTGCAGCACCAACCGAGTCACCGACTTCGTGAAGGCCGTCCTCGTCCTTCACCACGCATCAACGTGAGGTTGGAAAAGGCTCCTTGATCCCTCCTGCTCAGGAAGCACAAGGCAGACGCTCGCCGATATGGCCCATGACCGGCGACTCTCCGCCGATACCCGAAATTGGGCTGCCGAGCCGCCTGCAGCTGGGCCGAATCGTAGCCGTTTCCGATGGTCAGCAGCCATGCGAGGCGTGTACCACCAGCACACCAAGAATCTGCTGCGCCGAACGCGTACCACGCGCAGGCGCAACGCCTTGTCCTTGCCCGCAGAGCCGAGCGGCGAAGCCGGGTCGGCCTCTCAGTCAGGTCGCCTACCGCGCAACGGCCCTGAGCCGATCAGCCCTACGATGTCCCAGTGCAACGGAGCGTCGTCATCACCGGGTCGGCACGAGAGGGGGTGAACACGGGCGACGACGTGGGTTTTCAGTCGGCAAGCCAGCACGGGAGTCAGCATCGCACCGTCAGATCACCCCGAATCGCCCGTCCCGGACAGCACTCGTTTCGATCATCTTCGGGCCCCTGAACCGCCCTTCCGCGAGTCGGCATGGTGGCCGCACGCATAGCCAACGCTCGAACTATGTTGCCTCACCACATGTGCGCCTGACCTGCATGTTTCTACCGTGTGCCGACACGTACCCGTCCCCACCGCACACGAGGAAGTGGCGCACATGGCCTCCGCAGCATCCGCTCCCCCGACACCCGGCAACCTCAAGCGCATCGTCGCCGCGTCGCTCATCGGCACCACCATCGAGTGGTACGACTACTTCCTCTACGGCTCCGCCGCCGCCCTGGTCTTCGGGCGGGTGTTCTTCCCCGAGTCGGACCCGCTCACCGGGACCCTGCTGTCCTTCCTCACCTACGCGATCGGATTCGCGGCCCGCCCGATCGGCGCGGTGGTCTTCGGCCACTTCGGGGACCGGCTCGGACGCAAGAAGCTGCTGGTGATCAGCCTGCTGATGATGGGCCTGTCCACGGCTCTGATCGGCTGCGTGCCCGGGTACGACACGATCGGTGTGGCCGCTCCCCTGCTGCTGACCACCCTGCGGCTGGTCCAGGGCTTCGCCCTCGGCGGCGAGTGGGGCGGCGCCGTCCTGCTGGTGTCCGAGCACGGTGACGCGAACAAGCGCGGCTTCTGGGCCTCGTGGCCGCAGGCCGGCGCGCCGGCCGGCAACCTGGTCGCCGTCGGCGTGCTCTCCTTGATGACCACCGTGCTCAGCGACGACGCCTTCGACTCCTGGGGCTGGCGGGTACCGTTCCTGCTCTCCGCCGTCCTGGTGATGATCGGCCTGTGGATCCGGCTGTCCGTCGACGAGTCACCGCTGTTCAAGGAGGCGCTGGCCAAGGCCGAGCGGCGCAAGCGCGAACAGCGGGCCGAGCAGCTTCCCTTCGTCGCCGTCATCCGCCACCACTGGCGGGACATCCTGGTCGCGATGGGCGCCCGGATGGCCGAGAACATCTCCTACTACGTGATCACGGCCTTCGTCCTCACCTACTGCGTCGAGCACCTCGACCTCGACAAGCAGACCGCGCTGAACGCCGTACTGATCGGCTCGGCCGTGCAGTTCTGCCTGATCCCGCTATTCGGCGCGCTCTCCGACCGGGTCGGACGCAAGCCCGTCTACCTGGTCGGCGCGGTCGGCGTGGGCCTGTGGTCCTGGGCCTTCTTCGCCCTCCTGGACACCCGGTCCTTCCCGTCGCTGGTCCTGGCCGTCACGGTCGGACTGGTCTTCCACAGCGCCATGTACGCCCCTCAGGCGGCGTTCTTCTCGGAACTGTTCGCCACCCGGATGCGCTACACCGGCGCCTCGATCGGCGCCCAGCTCTCCTCCGTCGCGGCCGGCGCCCCCGCTCCGCTGATCGCCACCGCGCTGCTCGGTTCCTACGGGAACTCCACCCCGATCTCCGTGTACGTCGGGCTGTCCGCGGTGATCACCGTGCTCGCCGTCCTCGCCGCCCGGGAGACCCGCGGCCGGGACCTGTCGGCGATCGAGCCCGAGGACTCCGCGGAACACCCCGCCCGCACGCAGGAGCCGGCGGCGTCCGCCTGAGACTCGGAATCCGCGTCGCGGAGGGGCCGGTGTCTTCCCCGTTGGGGGACACTGGCCCCCGTCCGTCGTTCCCCGCCCGGCCCCCGACCCCGATCCCGCCGTCCACCGACTTCGCAACGGTAGCCCGCCATGTCGCACACGCCCGTCTCCGTCAGCCGCCACCTGCGCCGGCTCCTCGAACTGCTGGCCGCCGGAGCCCCGGCGGAGGAACTCGGCGCCGTCGCCGCCGAGGCCCGCCGCTGCGGTGCCGGCGCGCAGGACCTCGCGGAGTTGGAGCAGGCCGTCGAGGCGGCTCTGCGCGTGCAGGGCACGCTCCGCCAGCACCGGCGCCGGGAGGCGGAACTGACCGCCCTGTTCGACACCGCGGGCGACCTGGCCGCCCTGCGCGACCTCGACGCCGTCCTGCGCTCCATCGTGCGCCGGGCGCGGATGCTGCTCGGCACCGACACCGCCTACCTGACGCTGCCCGACGAGGAGGCCGGGGACACCTTCATGCGGGTCACCGACGGCTCGGTGTCGGAACTCTTCCAGAACCTGCGGCTGCAACTGGGCGAGGGACTGGGAGGTCTGGTGGCGCAGACCGCCCGCCCCTACGCCACCCCGGACTACCGCACCGACGGCCGCTTCCTGCACACCGGCAGCATCGACGCCGGCGTCCTGGACGAGGGCCTGGTGGCCATCCTGGGCGTGCCGCTGCTGCTGGGGTCGGGAAGCGGGGGTCAGGTGATCGGGGCGCTGTTCGCGGCGGACCGCACCCCGCGGACCTTCGCGCCCGACGAGGTCGCCCTGCTGTGCTCGCTGGCCGACCACGCGGCCATCGCGATCGACACCGCCAAGGCGATGGCGGACGCCCGGCTCGCCCTGGCCGAACTGGCCGAGGCCAACGCGGTGATCGGCGAGCACTCGGCCGCCCTGCAACGGGCGGAGGAATCGCACGACCGCCTCACCGACCTGGTGCTGCGCGGCGGCGACGTGGCCGACGTGGCCGCCGCCGTGGCCGGGCTGCTGAAGGGCGACGTGGCCGTCCACGACGGCTCCGGATGGCCGCTCGCGACCGTCGGCGAACACGGGCGCCCGTCGGCGCGCGGCGGCGAGGACCCCGACGGCGCCCGCGAGGCGGCGGCCCTGGTCGCCGCGGCGAAGGACTCCCGCGCCGCGGCCCGCGCGGTGCTCGGTGACGGCCGCTGGGTCTGCGCCATGCTGGCCGGGCAGGAACTGCTGGGCTGCCTGGTGCTCTACGGGCGGCCCGACCTCGACGGCGCCGACCAGCGCCTGTTCGAGCGGAGCAGCGTCGTGACCTCGCTGCTGCTCCTGCTGAGGCGATCGGTGGCGGAGACGGAGAACCGGGTCCGCGGCGACCTGATCACCGACCTGCTCACCGCGCCCGACCGGGACCCGGCCGGTCTGGTGGCCCGCGGGCACCGTCTGGGCTTCGACCTCGACCGGCCCCACGTCCTCCTCGTCGCCCGGACGGACGACGAGGCCCGGGGCCGGCTCGCCGACGCCGCCGTGCAGCACCTGTTCGGGAGCGGCGGCGTCAGCGCGGAGCACGAGGGCGCCGTGGTCCTGCTGCTGCCCGGCGAAGGCACCGGTCCGGCGGAAGCGGCCCGCCTCGCGGCCGGACAACTGGGGCAGCTCATCGGCACCCCCGTCACGGTCGCCGGTGCCGGACCGGCCGCCGGTCCGCGGGCCATCGCCGCCGCCCACACGGAGGGCACGCGCTGCCTGCGAGCGCTGCGCG
Source organism: Streptomyces sp. NPDC048566 (assembly GCF_043199735.1). Classification (NCBI taxonomy): domain Bacteria; kingdom Bacillati; phylum Actinomycetota; class Actinomycetes; order Kitasatosporales; family Streptomycetaceae; genus Streptomyces; species Streptomyces sp. NPDC048566. Next base: position 31,486 of record NZ_JBICWL010000012.1, on the reverse strand, counting down.
TCCTGGGCCGGGCCGGGCAGGGGGCGAGCGTCGCCGAACTCGGCTTCCTCGGGGTGCTGCTGGGCGACGACCACGACGTGGACGGCTTCGTCACGGCGTCGCTTGGCCCCCTGCTGGAGTACGACGCGCAGCGCGGAACACAGCTGATCCGCACGCTGCGCGCCTACTTCGACTGCGGTGGGAGCCTGACCCGGGCCAAGGAGGAGCTGCACGTCCACGTGAACACCGTCGTGCAGCGCCTCGACCGCGTGCAGGCCCTGCTCGGCCCCGGCTGGAACACGCCCGAGCAGGCACTGGAGCTCCAGCTCGCGCTGCGCCTGCTCCTGCTGTCCGACGCCTGACCGCACCGGGCCGAGGCCGCGAAACGGCCGCGCGGACGGCCGCCTCCCACACCAGCGCACCAGTACACCGGCTCGACGCGGTGGGCCGCCGCCCCCGCTCGCCACGCAGCCTGGGCGCGGCTCGGCGGCGGCAGCGCCCGGCGCTCAGGGGGCGGACACCTCCTCCGCCCCTCCCCCGATCCCCGCCGCCGCACACAGGTGCCGCGCCACGACCCGGGAGCCCTCGTCACCGATGAGGATCGAGTAGTGGTTGGTCCCCGGCACCAGGCGCGGGCGGACCCGCTCGGGGTCGAGCCCCGCCGCGGCGAGACGGTCCGTGTCGTACAGGCCCTGGGCCTCGCTCATCAGGCCCCGCTCGGCCCACAGGAGCACGGCCGGACGGGGCAGCCGGTGCACGGCGCCCGCGGCCTCGGCACGGAGCTGGTCCACGCCGTCGGTGCGGACCGCCTCCAGCGCGCAGGACGACCGCAAGACGGGCTCCTCGCCGACGAGGTCGCGCTGGACGTAGGTCTCCGCCCACGGCGACCAGCAGTCGGCGAAGGCCGGGTGCCGCCGCCAGAACGCGCTGTACGACTCCCGGTCCGCGAAGGTCATCGACAGTCTGCGCATGGCGGGGCCGATCACCGCGGTGAGCAGGTCGTCGGGGTCGAGATCCGCCGGAACGGGAAAGCCGACGCCTCCGTCGACCAGGACCAGCGCGGTCGCGAGGCGCGGGTGGCGCACCGCGGTCAGGGCGGCCGCGAACGCCCCCATCGAGTGCCCGGCGAGCACGACGCGTTCCGCTCCCAGTGCGTCGGCCACGGCGGCCGTGTCGTCGGCGTGGGCGGCGATGCCGTACGGGCCGGACAGCCCGCCGCTGCGGCCCCGCCCGCGCAGGTCCGGTGCCACCAGGGTGACCCGGCCCGCCAGGTGGTGGGCGACACGCGCCCAGCTCAGGCCGTTGGCGGTGATCCCGTGCAGGGCCAGTGCCACCGGTGCCGCCGGGTCGTCGGCGGGCCAGCGGGAGACCGCCAGCGTCCCGCCGCGCACCGGCACCCGCAGTTCCTCGTGAAGCCTCGTCCCGATGTCCCGGCGGGTGCCGGTCTGCGGGCCCTGCCGGTCCGAAGCGCCGTGGCGCGGAGCGCCGCTCATGCCGGGACCGCCTCCTCGCGGCTCGCCTCGGCGCGCGGCGCGCGGGCCGCGCGCAGCCGCTCGGGGAGCCGCACGACGCCGCCGGGCAGCAGGAAGATGACCGCGACGAACAGGGCCCCGAGCAGGAACAGCGGCTGGGAGAGCGGGACGCGCACCACGGTGGGCAGCGAGGTGACCGCGTCCGAACCGGCCAGGTCGCCGAGCCGTTGGTCCGCCCACGTGTAGAGGATGCCGCCGATCAGGGGTCCCCATCGGCTGCCGGAACCTCCCAGAACGACCATGACCAGCAGGGACAGGGTGAAGTCGGAGGTGGTCGTCTGCGGGGTGGCACCGCCCGTGAGGAGCAGGTAGACGACACCGCCGAGCGCGGCCAGGGTGCCGGCGAGGACGAACGCGGCCAGTTTGAAGCCGTACGGGCGCAGGCCCAGCACCTCCACCCGGCGCTCGTTCTCCTTGATGCCCTCCCACACCCGACCGAGGGGGGAGCGGACCGCCCAGCGCACGGCCACGAGCACGACGACGAGATAGGCCAGCGCGACCCAGTAGAGGCCCGCGGTGTGCTGGATGCCCACCAGCGCCGCGGGCAGTCCGCCGTCGGGGGCCGCTCTGCCCTCCTCTCCCCCGGTGACGCCGCCCGGGTCGCGCTGCACGAGGATCGACGCGGCCTGCGCGAAGGCCAGCGTCACCATGGAGAAGGCGATGCCGTCGACCCGGAGGCTCACCGCGCCCAGGAGCACCGACAGGGCGGTGCCGGCCAGCAGGCCCAGGACCGCGGACGCGGCGAACGGCAGCCCCGCCTCCAGCATGACGATGTCGGTGACGTAGGTGCCGGCGGCGAAGTACAGCGCGTGCCCGAAGGACAGCAGTCCGGTCCGGCCGAGCAGGAGGTCGTATCCGGTGGCCAGGGCTCCGAAGACCAGGCACAGGGAGAGCAGTTGAAGATTGCCGGGGCTGCCGATCGGGCCGTCGAGCAGGACCGGCAGGGGCAGCGCGCTGTAGGGCACGGTCAGCAGGACCGCGAGGAGCAGGGCCGGCCACCAGCGGGCGGCCCTGCGCAGTCGCCGGGAGCGCGGGCCGGCGGGGTGGTCTCCGGCGCGGGCCCGGCCGCGCGGCTGGGTGACGCTGGTCATGCGAGCCTCCCGGTGAGCCCTCGCGGCCGGACGAGCAGCAGGGCGGCGAGCAGGACGACGACGGCGAGGTCGCCGAGTCCGGCGGTGGTGTAGTAGTTGGCGAACTGCTGGACGAGGCCGACGGCGAGCGAGGCCAGCGCGGCGCCGGTGAGCGAGCCCATGCCGCCCGTCACGACGACCACGAAGGCGAAGATGAGCAGGGAGGTGCCCTGTTCGGGGTCCACGGAGCCGAAGTAGAGGCCGCCGAGGGCACCGCCGAGGGCGGCGGCGGCGCCGCCGAGGGCGAAGACGAGAGTGAAGGCCTTGCGGACGTCGATGCCGAGCGCGGTGACCATCGCCCGGTCCTCCACCCCCGCGCGGACCACCAGGCCGTGCCGGGTCCGGCCGAGGAACAGCCTGAGGGCGCCAAGCACCAGCAGCGCGGCCCCGATCAGCACCAGGCGGTTGAAGGGCACTTCGGCGCCGAGCAGGCCGACGGTTCCCGTGAGCGCCCGGGGCCCGGGGAAGGGGCGGGCGTCCGATCCCCAGATCGCGGACAGCAGGGCGGGCACGGCGAGTCCGACGCCCACCGTCGCCAGGATCTGCTCGCGGGGGCGAGTGTAGAGCGGGCGGATCACGGCGAGTTCGAGCAGGACGGCGGCGGCAGTGCCGACGGCCGTCCCGAAGAGGACGGCGAGGGCGAATCCGAAGCCGCCGGAGCCGGCTCCCGGCAGGTGGCCGGTCGCGGCCCACCAGGTGCCGTAGGCGCCGACGGACAGCAGGGCGCCGTGCGCGAAGTTGAGGACGTCCATCAGTCCGAAGATCAGCGAGAGCCCGGAGGCGACGAGGAAGTACAGGGCGCCGAGCCCGAGCCCGGTGAAGGTGAGCAGTACGACGGTGGGCATCAGGCGTCCGCCTCCGCGGGCCGGGCGGCGGCGCGCGCCGCGGTCTGGGCGTCCGGACCGTCCGGCCCGCGGCGGTCCGCGGGGCCGGTTGCGGCGGGTCCGGTGGCGACGCCGAGCAGCCGTCGGGCGGCGTCGGGGTCGGTGAGCAGGGCGTCCGTCGGGCCGCGGTGCGCGGTGCGGCCGTCGGCGAGTACGACGCAGGTGCGGGCGAGGCGGCGCACCACGGCGAGGTTCTGTTCGACGAGCAGGACCGGCACCGCCTCGGCGGCCCGCTCCAGTACCTGGGCGACCTCGGTCACCACCTTGGGTGCCAGCCCCTTGGTGGGTTCGTCGGCGATGACCAGCCGGTTGCCGTTCAGCAGGGTGCGGGCGATGGCGACCATCTGCTGCTGGCCGCCCGAGAGGGTGCCCGCCAACTGCCTCGATCGGTGCCGGAGTTCGGGGAAGAGGTCGTACACCAGGTCGTAGGCGGGTGCGCCGGCCGCGGGCCGCTCGGCGAGGCGCAGGTTCTCGGCGACGGTGAGGGCGGCGAAGACACCGCGGTCCTCGGGCGCGTACCCGATGCCGCGGCGCACGAGCGTGTGGGTGGACAGCCGGACCGTCTCCTCGCCGGCCAGCAGCACGCTGCCGGTGCGCGGGACCAGGCCGAGGATGCCCCGGACCGTGGTGGTCTTGCCGGCTCCGTTGCGGCCCAGCAGGGCGGTGGTGCCCGAGGCGGCGACGTCCAGGTCCACGCCGTGCAGGATGTGCCGGCCTCCGATCACCACGCGCAGGTCGCGGACGGTCAGAGCGGACGTCGGCGTCACAGCTCCTCCCCGAGATAGGCCTGCTGCACGGTGGGGTCATCCATGACCGCCTGCGGGGTGTCCAGCGCCAGCAGCGTGCCGTGGTGCATCACGGCCACCCGGTCGGCCAGGCCCAGCAGCACGTCCATGTGGTGTTCCACCATCAGCACGGTGCGTCCTTCCTCCTTGTGCAGCGACCGGATGAGCTCGGTCAGCGCGGGGACCTCCTCGGCGCTCACGCCCGCCATCGGCTCGTCCAGCAGCATCAGCCGGGGCTCGCCCACGAGCAGCACGGCGAGTTCCAGCTTGCGCTTCTCGCCGTGCGACAGGGCGTCGGCGCAGGCGTCCGCCCGGTGCCCCAACTGGGTCCGCCCCAGCACCCGTTCGACGAGTTCCGGATACGCACCGGCGCGGCGCCAGACCCGGAACGAGCCGCCCTCGGCCGCCTGGGCGGCCAGCCGGACATGGTCGGCGACCGTCATGCCGGGCCACAGACTGGAGGTCTGGAAGGTCCGCCCGAGGCCGCGCCGGGCCCGGGCGTAGGCGGCTTCCGTGGTGATGTCGCGGCCGTCCAGTTCGATCGTGCCCCGGGTGACCGGGCTGAGCCCGCTGACCAGGTTGAACAGCGAGGTCTTGCCCGCACCGTTGGGGCCGATGAAGGCGAGGAACTCGCCCTGCCGGACGTCGAGGGAGACCGTGTCGAGGATCGTCGCACCGCCGACCGTCCAGCCGATGTCGCGCAGTCGCAGGACCGGGGGCGCGGCGGCGCCGGCCTCCCGGTCGCCCGGGGCGCCGGCCGCCGCCGTCGACTTCGTGTTCGAGGACGCCATGCGCTCAGCCCGCCGTGCCGGCGGCCGGCGGCGCGACCTCGGCCATCGGGACGCTGTCGATCAGCTCGGGCAGTGCGGCGCTGCCCGTGCCCTTGAGCCGGGCGGTGAACATCGGCTGGAGCAGGGCGTGGTCCTCGGCGCGGATCCGCTCCTTGCCCTTGGGGCCGTCGAAGCTCCAGCCCTCCAGCGCCTTCGCCATGGCGGCGGTGTCGGTGGCGCTGCCGGACCGGATGGCGTGCACGATCATCTGGGCGGCGGTGAAGCCGTCCGGGCTGAACAGGTCGGGGGTGCCGCCCTCCTTCTTGATGCCGTCGAGCATGGCCTTCTCCACCGGGCTTCCGCCGCCGGCGCCGGGGAAGTAGTGGGCGAGGAAGGCGACCTTGGACCCGGCCGGCCCGAAGACGGGGTAGGAGGCGGTGCCCGCGAGCCCGGTGACAACCTTGCTCGCGTCCAGCACCCCCTGCTGGCTCAACGCGGTCCACAGGGCGGGGGCGTTGGAGCCGGCCCAGGCGACGAACACCAGGTCGGGCTTGCCCGCCCTGGTCTGGCGGGCGAACGGGGTCAGGTCGGTCGCGCTCGGCGGGGCGAGGACGGAACCCACCTTCGCGCCCTTCTTGCCCAGAACCGCCTTGACCGCGGCCACGTTGGCCTTGCCGAAGGCGGAGTTCTGCGCGAGGACGGTGACCTTCCTGCCCTCGGCGTCGCCGAGCAGGGTCCCCGCGGTGAGGATGTCCTGGTAGGACTGCCGGCCCGAGCGGAAGGTGTAGGCGTTGACCCCGGTGACCGCGTCGGTGGCCGCGGGACCGCTCACGTAGAGCACCTTGTTCTGCGCGGCGAGCGGCGCCACCTGGAGGGCCACGCCCGAGTCGGTGGTGCCGGCGAGGATCTTGTATCCCTTGCCGACCAGGGACTTCGCGGCGGCGACGGCCTTGGCCGGGTCTCCGGCGTCGTCCTGCTCGGTGACCTCGATCGGGTGGCCCGCGACCTTGTTCGTGCCGTGGGTAGCGTAGGCGAGTCCCGCCATGAAGCCCTCCTCGTACTGCTTGCCGTAGGCGGCCAGCAGCCCGCTGCGGGAGTACACCAGACCCACCTTGACCGGGTCGGCCTTGCCGCCGGAGCCGCTGGACGCGGTGCCGGCGGTACCGGCCGAGGAGCAGCCCGCGACGAGAGCACCGGCGGCGAGGAGAGCGAGGGTGCGAAGGGATCTGCCGGCGAGGGAGTCCCTGAGGTTGGAAGGCATGGTGATCGGCTCCTGACGGGTCGACGTCCGCGCCGGTCCGTCCGGCCGGGTCCGGGGACCGGCCGGGCGGCGACGCCGGAGGCGCGCTGCGTGATGGCCGGAACCCTAGGAGCGCCGTATCGGGGGCGGCATGTGGCCGGTCACCGCTCTTTGACGCCCGGTCATGGCGACGGTCCACATGGCCGGGATCGGCGGGTGCGGGCAAAGCTGAGGTCCACCCGTCGTGACCGCGGGCCGTGGACAACCCGGCGCGGCGGACGGAACGGACCCTGGTGGGGAAGGAATCGGCATGGACAAGGTGGTGGCCTCGGCCGCGCGGGCGGTCGCGGACATTGCGGACGGGGCGTCGGTCGCGGTCGGCGGGTTCGGGGTGTGCGGCATTCCGTCGACACTCATCGCCGCACTGGCCGGAACGCGCGTGTCCGGCCTGCGGGTGGTGTCGAACAACTGCGGGGTGGACGACTGGGGCCTGGGCCTGCTGCTCCGCGCGGGCCGTATCGCCCGGATGACCTCCTCGTACGTCGGGGAGAACAAGGAGTTCGCGCGGCAGTACCTGTCCGGCGAGCTGGAGGTCGAACTCACGCCGCAGGGCACGCTCGCCGAGCGCTTGCGGGCCGGCGGCAGCGGGGTGCCGGCGTTCTACACCCCGGCCGGGGTCGGCACCCAGGTCGAGGAGGGCGGGCTGCCCTGGCGGTACACCGCCGACGGCGCCGTCGCCGTGGCCTCCCCGCCCAAGGAGACACGGGAGTTCGGCGGCCGGCGCTACCTGCTGGAGGAGGCCGTCAGCACCGATTTCGCCCTGGTGCGGGCCGCGGTCGCCGACCGGCACGGCAACTGCGTCTTCCACGCGGCGGCCCGCAACTTCAACCCGCTGTGCGCGATGGCCGGGCGGGTCACCGTCGTGGAGGCCGAACGCGTCGTGGAGGCGGGGGAACTGCCGCCGGACACCGTCCATCTGCCCGGCGTGTACGTGGACCGGGTGGTCGCCGTCGACGCGTCGCTGGACAAGCGCGTCGAGCGCCGCACCGTGCGCCCGGCACGCACCCGCACCGCCGCAGCCCTGCCGTCCGCCGCCTCCGAAGAGAAGTGACCATGCCGCTCGACCGTGACCAGCTCGCCGCCCGGGCGGCCCGGGAACTCCGCGACGGCCAGTACGTCAATCTCGGCATCGGCCTGCCGACCCTTATCCCGGGCCATGTACCGGCCGGGGTACACGTGGTGCTGCACGCGGAGAACGGCATTCTGGGCGTGGGCCCCTATCCGTACGCCGGCGAGGAGCACCCCGACCTGATCAACGCCGGCAAGGAGACGGTGACCGTCGCCGCGGGCAGCGCCTACTTCGACTCGGCCCTCTCCTTCGGCATGATCCGCGCGGGCCGGATCGACGTGTCGATCCTCGGCGCCATGCAGGTGTCCTCTCGCGGCGACCTCGCGAACTGGATGATCCCCGGGAAGACCGTCAAGGGCATGGGAGGCGCCATGGACCTCGTCCACGGCGCGGGCCGACTACTCGTCGTGATGGAGCACGTCGCGCGCGACGGCAGCCCGAAGATCGTCGAGGAGCTGAGCCTCCCCGCCACCGGCCGCCGCGTCGTGGACCGGATCATCACCGACCTCGCCGTCGTCGACATCACGCCCGAGGGCCTGCGGCTGGCCGAGACGGCGCCCGGCGTCGGGGTCGAGGAGGTCGTCGCGGCGACCGCGGCACCGCTCCTCGTCGACGAGGGGGTCCTCCCGGCGGCGTGAACTCCATCCGGCGGCGCGCCGGCCGGCTCGGGGAGGCCCGGACGACTCGGGCCGGGCGGTGCGCGGCGTGGAGCATCACGCGGGCCGGTGCTCCGCCAGGGGTGCCACCATCCTCCCGGCACAGCACGCACCGGCTCTCTCTATATCGCGGCTGGTGGTCCTGCCGTGAGAACCGAAGGTTGAGCGACGACAGGGCGGTACGGGAAGGCTCATATGCCCAGGTTCGCGGCGCAGCGACGGCGCCGCGAACCTGGCCGATGTGCTCTTTCCGCGGCACGGGTCGGCTGTACCGGTCGTCCGGCACGCGTGCGCGGCCCGGCAGCCCGGCCGTCGCCCGCTCGGGCGCGCTCCTGCCGGACCGCGGGATCGGCGTTAGCGTGAGGAAGGGACCCGGATACGGGCCCGGAGGCCGCCCGGCCGCCGCCCCGGTGTGCCGGGGTCCACGGGCACGTCCGTCCGCCGCCCGCGCCGGCGGACCGGCCGACCGGCGACGAAGGAGTTGCGCATGTCGAACAACTCGGTCGAGCGCTTCATGGCGGCCCTCGGCCCCGAGGACCGGAAATCCGTCGCCTCCGGATCGGCGGAGGAGCGGGCGCGTCTCGCCGCCGACTGGGAGCGGGAACTGGCAGGGGACGACGAGCTGGACGTCCTCGACGAGGTGTCCCCATCGGCCGCCGAGGCCGAGGCGGCGCGTCGGGTTCTCGGGCACGAAGGCGGCTAGCAGCTGTTGCGGGATCGCAGGGCAGTGGGGCCCTACGGGGCGGTACAGTCGCGTGCATGTCGAAGCCAGTGCTCCGTGCAGTTGAAGCGGGCGGTCGTACCGTGGACGATCCGACCGAGGAGGCTCTGCACGACCTGCTGTCCGAGATGAGCCTGTCGCACCGGTTTGTGATCCTGGAGAGGCTCGATCTTCAGCCTGCGGACCAGCATTACTTTCAGGTGTACCTGGACGACGACCTCGGTTACCGGGTCGAGTACCGCGAAGGCGGTGCGGACAAGCACCACCAGGCCCACGTCCCCAGGCTCCACGAAGTGTTCGGCCCGGAAGAGTCGACCGCCAGGCTGATGATGGACTGGGCTCACGATCGACGGGGATGGCGGGAGGCGTTGCCGTGGACCCCGATGCCTTCTCAGTGAAGGATCACAGCCACACGTTGATCACCGCGACCAGGACTGTCGCCGCGTAGCGGCAGGCCAGGTCCCTCCCTCACCCGGCCTGCCGCTGCCTCACGAAGCCGTCGATGTCTGCTGATGGCCGCCATAGGGCCGCGTGATGATCTCCATGCCGTGCCCGGCCGGATCCATGAAGTACAGGCCGCGCCCACCGTGATGGTGGTTGATCTCTCCAGGCTGCTTCAGATGCGGATCCGCGAAGTAGGCGATCCCCGCTTGCCGGATACGCGCGAAGGCCGCGTCGAACTCCTCGTCGGACATGAGGAAGGCGTAGTGCTGCATGACGATCGCCTCCGCCGGGACGACGGCGAAGTCCAGGGTGACCCCGTTGCCGGTGGCGACGGGAAGGAACGGGCCCCATTCGGTCCCGACCTCAAGCCCCAGCACATGCGCCAGGAACTCGGCCGACTCCCGGTTGTCCCGGGCGTGGATGATGGTGTGATTCAACTCGACTGACATGGGTGGAATGCCTCCGCAAGGCAATCTCACGGGCACCTCCATGCCTCACCCGGCCGGTGACCGACACGCGATGCCGTGCCCTTGATCCTAGGCAACACGCCGCACGGCGTCGACAGCGTTCCCGAACCGGCGACGCCCGAGCGGCACGGACGGGACGGCGACCGGGGTGGGCGGCAGGGGGCGTGACCCGGAGGGGTGACGCGTTTGTTCAAGACCGCCGCGCGCGGCCCTCGTACGGTCGGCGCATGGACGTGAACCAGCACAATCAACCCGTCGGCGCCCTTCTCGACGTCGCCGTGGCACGGGCCGTACGCGTTGTCGACGCCGTGACGGAGGCGGATCTGCACCGCCCGACGCCTTGCGCGGACTACGACGTGAAGGCGCTGATCAACCACCTGTCCCATGTGGTCGTGGAGTTCCGGAAACTGGCGGCGAAGGGGACCTCGGACTTCTCCAGCACGCCGGATCGCGTGAGTGAGGGGCCCGACTGGCGCGAGCGCTTCGCCGCCGACGCCCGCGCGCTGGCCGCCGCCTGGTCCCGCCCGGGCGCGGAGGACGGTCTGGCCGGAGCCATGAACATGCCGGCCCGGCTGGTCGCCTCGATGGCGCTGCTCGACCTGGTGGTCCATGCCTGGGACCTGGCACGTGCCATCGGTCGGGAGTACCGGGAGGACGACGCACTGGCACCCGTCCTCATCGAGCTCCTCGGCGCCGTGGCCGAGTTGGGGGACACCGCCCGGTCGATGGGCATGTTCGGCGCTGCCGTCGACGTACCGGAGGACGCCTCGCCCCTGCCCCGCCTGCTCGCGGCGACCGGCCGCGACCCGAACCCGACGGCCGTCGGGGCCAGGTGACCGGAGCCTGCCGGGCGTAGCCGTGTGGGGGCCCGCGATGCCCCGGTCTGGCGGGCCGTGTCTGCGGCGTGCGCTCACGGACCGCGCGCGGAAGGGGCTCTCCTCCGGACGTCGACGGCGCCCACGGGGTCACCGTTCCGCGCCGTCGCTGCGGCGCGTTCCCCACGCCATCGAGCGACCGGGAACCCTCGTGAGCGTCGCCCGACCCGCCTGACGCCGGCTTACCGTCGTCACTCTCGACGCGCCTGGCACCGGACGGCGGCCTTCCCGGCCGGGTCGGCATCCCACCGGACAGGGGTCGCCCACGGCATCCGCCGGGGCCGGCCGCGCCTCACCGTTCGCCCGACCGGAGTCCGCCGGTGCGAAGATCACGGTGACGGGCGCCGATATGCGGGAAGAGGTGCCGGGACGGGAGCAGCCGACGCGGAAGGCGGGGAACCGGCCAGTGGACGAACCGAACGGGCGCGACTGGTTGCGCATGACCCCGGAGAGCTTCGGCCACGACGCCGCACCGCAGACGGCCGTCGACGCGGCGGCGGTCCCCGCCGTGCCCGACGCCTGTGGGACGCCACCCCTGTTCGGCGAGGAACGGCCTCGAACCCGGCCGGCGGGCGGCGGGCGCCGCACTGCCGGGCAGCGGGCCCGGCAGGAGACCTTGTTCTGACGCGAGGGGCGCCCAGCCTGTGCAGCCGGACGGCAGCACGAGCGCTGTGGGCCGATGGGCACGGGCCGGGCGGCCGGTGCCCACCGGCACTGACCGGCGCTGGAGGGACTCTCCCCCGACGCCGGTCCGCCCGTCGCCGGTCAGCGCCAGGTCTGGTTGCGGTTGTAGGTGCACGCCAGCATGCGCAGGCCGTACTCGCTGTCGTCGAGGCAGAGTCCGGTGGCCTGGTTCTCGAAGCTCACCTGGTCGCCCCGCTTGTAGACCCACCAGCTCTGCTGCTGCGAGGAGTCGCAGGACCGGGTGTCCGGGTGGGCCCCGGCGCCGACCCCGCCGTAGATGCAGCGACCGGTGGAGACGTTGCGGAACTGGCGGGTGCCGTCCTCCTGCCACACCCGGATGCTCCAGTTCTGGAAATCGCTGCTGTTGCAGCCGAATCCCCGGAAGCCGTAGGGGAAGCTGTCGTCGAGGCAGCCGCCGGTCGCCATGTTGCCGTAGTGCTCGACCGCCTGAGTCGAGGCCGGGCTCGCCGGTGTCGTCCGGCCCCCGTCGGGCGACCGGGCCTCGGCGACGCCGGTCACGCCCGTCGCGAGGCAGGCGGCGGAGGCGAGGATGACGGCCGCCCGGCGCAGCAGCGGCCCGGACGTCGAATGCCGCAGGTTCATGGTGTTCCCTTTCCTGTGATGCGGTGACCTGACCGGGCCCGGTGCACTAGGGGTACTCGCAGTACACGGGGCCGGAGTCGGACTCGACGCGCACGCCGGGCACCGGGCCGTCGTTGGAACCGCCGCTGACGTACACGGCGCTCACCCAGCCGAGCCAGTGCTGCGGTGTGATGATCTCGACCCAGTAGTGGTTGTAGTAGGCGCCGTCGCTGACGCGGTCGCCCCAGCGCTGGCAGAACGCCTGCACGGTGACGTTGGTGAGCCGTTCCTGGGTGGCCAGTGGGCAGGTGATGCTCGCGCACTGGCGCACCCGCACTTGGCTGGCCCAGATGTGCACGGGCGACGTCGCGGAGGCGGCCTGTGCGGGAGCCGTGCGCACGGGCGACGCCGCGGTGGCGGCCTGCGCGGGAGCCGACAGAAGGCCCAGCACGGCGGTCAGGCCGAGCAGGGCGGCGCACAGCGCCCGCAGGGAGAACAGGCGGGTCGCGGACTTCGAGGACACAGGAGGTGCCCCTCTCGGTATCGGGGTCGGGTGGGTGACGCGTCGTCCGGGGGACGGCGTCCACGGGCGGCTCGTATGAGTCCGTGGTGCCGCCGCGTCGGGTCAGCGGCAGAACGCTCCGGTGGACAGGCCGGGCACCGGCTGGTCGTTGTCGCCGCCGCGGACGTACACCGCGCTGATCCAGCCGATCGGCCCGCCCGCGTTCACCTGCACCCACCAGTTGTTGCGGTACGGGCCGTCCACCACCTCGGTGCTCTGCCGCTGGCAGAAGGCCGTCACCCACCGCTTGCCGATCTGGGCGCCCTGGATGGGCGGGCAGGCGGCGGAGACCCCGGGGCAGTCCCGTACGTTCACGCCGGTGGCCCAGACGTACAGCTGGACGTCGGTGGTGCTCGCCCGGGCCGGGGTGGGGAGCAGCAGGGGCAGGGCCGCGGCCGTCGCGACGGCCGCGGCGAGAACGGCTCGCCGCAATGATCGCGCCGCGGTGCGCAGGCTTGTCGTCATCGTCGTCTCCTCTGACTGGGTGACTCCTCGTCACCGGGGTGACGGGGCCCGTGCGGGGCCCGTATGAGCGGCAGGCGTCGACGGCCGGGGGTGGCGCCCGATGCCGGCGGCGACGGCACCGCGAGAGCCCGCTGCGGGCGGCGGCAGGGTGTCGGGGCTTTCGCCGACGGTGTGCCGGCCGGCCCTGCACGACCTGGAACCGGCCAAAGCGTTCCGGGGCCGGGCGACGGCGAGAGCGTTCCCGGCACCGTCCCGCCCGGGTTCCGTCGCGGCCGACCGCTCGAAACCGGACAGCGGACCGGCCGGCGGGGCCGTCCGGACCGGGCCTGCGGATATCGTTGTCGGGCCTGACGCGCGGATCGATGCTTGCCGGGGAACGATGATCGAAGTGCGCCTGCTGGGGCCGGTCGAGGTGTGGGACGACGGGACCCGACGCCTGCCTCTGGGCGGGTCCCGCCCCGTCGCGCTGCTGTCCGCGCTCGTCGTCCACCGGGGCGAGGTGCTGTCCACCGCGCGGCTGGTGGACCTCGTCTGGGAGGAGCGCGTCCCCGCGACGGCGGGCGCCCTGGTCGCCTCGCACGTCGCCGCCGCACGGCGCGCCCTGGCGGCGGCGGACGCCGCCACCGCGATCCGCACCCGGGCTCCCGGCTACCTCGCGGACCTCTCCCCCGACCAGGTCGACGCGTACCGGTTCGAGGGCCTGCTGGGGGCCGGCCGGCGGGCGGAGGAGGAGGGGCGGGACACCGAGGCGCTCGCGCTGCTCTCCGACGCCGTCGGGCTGTGGCGCGGACAGGACGCCCTGGAGGGGGTCACCCAGTCCTTCGCGCGGATCGAGGCGGCCCGGCTGAAGGAACTGCGGCTGGTCGCGCTGGAACACCTCTACGCGCTGCGGCTGAGGATGGGGCACGACGGCGAGGTCGTCGCCCCGCTGCTGTCCCATGTCGCCGCACATCCGCTGCGCGAACGGGCGCGCGCGCAGCTGATGACCGCGCTGTTCCGGGTCGGCCGGGCGCCGGACGCGCTGCGGGTCTTCCAGGAGGGCCGCGACATCCTTCGCTCCGACCTCGGTCTCGACCCCGGGCCCGAACTGCGCGCGCTGCACCTCGCCGTGCTGCGCAACGATCCCGGGCTCGCCTCAGGAGTGCTCTCGGCGCAGGACGTCCCGGTGTCAGCCCCCTCCGGCGGCCCGCCCGGCGGGGCGAGGGCCTCCGGTTCCGGGCGGTCGCCGGTCGACGCCGCTCTCCCGGAAACCGGCGGTCCGCCCGCCCCGGAATCGGCGCCCGGGCACCGCTCCACCCCGCCCGGCGTCGGCGGCCGGGCGGTCCGTCCGCCCTCCCATCTCCCGCCGGACGTCGCCGACTTCGTCGGCCGGGCGCACCAGGTCGGCTGGCTCACCGGTCTGCTCGACCAGGCGAGCGAACCGGACCGGACCGCGCCCCCCGTCGCCGTCGTCTCCGGCCGCCCCGGCATGGGCAAGACCGCGCTCGCCGTGCACGCCGCCCACCGCGCGGCGCACCTCTTCCCCGACGGCCGCCTCTTCCTCGACCTGCGCGCCTCCGACAGCACTCCGCTCAGCACCGCCGACGCCCTCGCCCGGCTGCTCCGCGCGCTCGGCGTCGATCCCGAGCCCGTCTCCGGGACCGACGACCTGCTCGGCCTCTACCGGACGCACGCCGCGGGCCGCCGCATGCTGCTGATCCTCGACAACGCCCCCGGTGAGGCCGGGCTGCGCCCGCTGGTGCCGCCGGGATCGGGTTCCGCCGTGCTGATCACCAGTCGGCGGCGGCTGACGGCACTGGAGGGCGCGGTCCACCTGGACCTGGCGGTGCCGGGACCCGACGAGGCACGGCACCTGCTGAGCACGGTCGCCGGCCGCGGCGGCCCGTCCACCGGTCCCGACCATCTCCACGAGATCGTCGCACTCTGCGGCCAGCTCCCCCTGGCCCTGCGGATCGCGGGCGCCCGGCTGGCCGCACGGCCTCACTGGGGTGCGGGACGGCTCGCCGCACGCCTGCGCGACGAACGCCGACGGCTGAACGAACTGCGCGTCGGCGACCTGGAGGTGCGCACCAGTCTCGAACTCGGCTACCGGGAACTGGATCCGCCCGAGCGTAGGGCCCTGCGCCGCCTCGCCCTGCTGGACCTGCCGGACTTCGCCGCCTGGATCGCCGCGCCGCTCCTCGGCGTCGACACCGACGAGGCGGAGGAGACGGTCGAACGGCTCGTCGACTGCCACCTCATCGAGGCGCTGGGCGTCGACGGCACCGGTGAGAACCGGTACCGCATCCACGACCTGGTGCGGGAACACGCCCGCGAACACTGCCTGACCGAGGACAGCCCGGACGAACGCGACGAGGCGGTCCGGCGGTTGGTCGCCTGCTGGCTCACCCTCGCCGATCGCGCCGCCGTCCAGGGCCCCGGCGGGGTCTCCTGGCTGATGCCGCAGCCCGACCCCGAGGCGCCGGTGGACCCGGAGGTCCAGGAGCGGCTGCTGCACCGGCCCGCCGCCTGGTTCGCCGCCGAACAGGACTGCCTGGTCGCGGCCGTCCACCACTGCGCGGCCCACGGCATGACCCGCGCCGCGCGCGATCTGGCCGGGGCCCTGATAGCCAGTTCCGCGGCGCTGTACAACCAGTTCGACGTTTGGGCCCAGTCGCACGCCGTCGCCCTGGACGCGGTGCGACGCGAGGGGGACGGCGAAGGTGAGGCGTGGCTCCTCGTCGGACTGGGGCAACTGCGCTACGAGCAGGACCGGTTCGAGGAGGCGTATGTCTGCCTCTCGCGTGCGCGGCAGCTCTTCGACGACCAGACGCCCGCTCCGGGCGGCACCGAGGGGGCATGGGGCGACGCGGCGCGCGACGCGCTGCGGGGCAGCGCCACCGCCCTCGTCGGCATCGGCACCATCCGCCGTGAACAGGCCCGGTTCGGCGAGGCTTCCGAGGCGCTGACCGCCGCGCTGGAGCGGTACGAGACGCTCGGCGACGACGCCGGCTCGGCACGTACCCTGTACGGGATCGGCTACGTCGACCGCGAGCAGGGGCGGGGCGCCCGGGCCCGGGAGGCGCTGGCCCGGTCCCTGGAGCTGTTCCGCAGGGTCGGCGACCACCAGGGCGAGGCCCTCACGCTGCGGTCGATCGCCCTCTGCGACCGGGCGTGCGGCGCCTTGTCCGAGGCCACCGGCCTCCTCGAACGAGCGTTGCGCCTCTTCACCGCGCTGGACGACTCCTTCGGACTCATGTACACCGAACAGGCTCTGGCCAAGGTCGAGTTGCGGCAGGGCCTGCTGGACCGATCGGACGAGCGGCTCGTCCGCTGCCTGGAGGTGGCCCGGGAGCGGCAGGACCGCTTCGGCGAGGCGCTGGTGCTGCGCACGCGCGGCGAATGGCATCTCGCCTGCGCGGACCCGGACGGCGCCGAGGCACCGCTGCGCGAGTCGCTCGCCCTCTGGGAGCGCCTCGCCCTGCCGCTCTGGCGGGCCCGCACCCTGCGCGATCTCGCCGAGGTGCACGCCGCGCACGGTGACCGAGCCGCCGCCACGGAGGCGCACCGCCAGGCGCACACCGCGTTCCGGGCCCTCGGCAGCAGGGAGGCGTGGGAGAAGCGGGGCTGAAGGCGCGCCATCGGAGGAGGGCGAGCGCGGCGCCGGCAGGCCCGTACCGACCCGCCCCGGCAGCCCGGCCGGGCACCTTCTCGCCCGCGAACAGACCCTTGCAGAGCATCTGCAGAGGTTTTGCAGAGCCGCCCGGCACCATCGGTGCGTGACCGACATCATCATGCTCTCCGATCCGCGCGTGGCGGCCGTCCCGCTGGACGACTGCGCCGAACCGCTCGTCGACCTCCGGGAGGACTCCGGGCTCCTGCTCGACGACCGGAAGGCGGACCGGCTCGGCGCCTGGGCGCTGACCCGGTCCGGTGTCCATCGCAGGCTGCTCCGGGCGCAGCGCGCCCTCCCGACCGGGACGCGGTTCCTGGTGATCGAGGGGTACCGGCCGCCCGCCCTCCAGCGTTCCTACTTCGAGGCGTACTCGGCGAGCCTGTGGGCCACCCGCCCCGAGGCGCCCCCTTCCCGGATCAGGGACCTGGCCAGCGCCTACGTCTCGCCGCCGGAAGTGGCCCCGCACGTCAGCGGTGGGGCGGTCGACCTGACGCTGTGCACGGAGGCCGGCGTCGAACTCCCCCTGGGCACCGCGGTGAACGCGACTCCCGAGGAGAGTGACAACGCCTGTCGTACGCAGGCGTCGAACATCGACGCCACCGCCCGCGCCCACCGTGAGGTGATGTGCCGGGCGCTGGCGTCCGCAGGGTTCGTGAACTATCCGACGGAGTGGTGGCACTGGTCCTTCGGAGACCGCTACTGGGCGCTCCTGTCCGGCCGGCGGGCCGCCCGCTACGGACCCGTCGAACGGCCGGGCGCCACCGGGGAGTTCGGCGCACCGGCCTGAGCCTGCGCTCGGGGCCCGGCACCGAACGCGGTGAAGGGGGCGGCCGGACGCCGGGAGGCCCGCAGGCGGGCGACCCGCAGCCGGTCGGCGCCTTCGGTCGGCGGCACACGCGGCGGCGCGACACCCGACCGCCTCCCGCGACCGCGCGAAGCCGTCCTCTTCCGTGATGTTCCGTCGAGACCGTCCGCTTCGACTCGCACGACCGGCCGGCGCAGTGCGTGCCGACCGGACACAGCAACTGCCCGCGCCGACGGACCGGCGGCACCGCGGGCTCATGGGGGAAACGTCCGATGAACCGTACCGAGACCTGCGACACCGGAATCGACCGTCCACGCGGCGGCATGAACCCGGCCGAGTTCGACGCCGCCTTCACCGAGGCCATGCCCCGGCTGCGCCGGCGCCTGCTGGCCCTCACCGGAAATCCGCACGACGCGGACGACCTGCTCCAGGACACCTACCTGCGGCTCTCCCGCCGGGCGAGGGGCAGCACGCTGACCGCCCAGCAGCACCCGTACGCCTACGCCGCGGCGACCGCGCGGAACCTGCTGCGGGACTCCTGGCAGCGGCCGTCCCGCCGCGAGACGGCCACCGACCGGCTGCCCGAACCCGGCTGGGACGGCGGCGTCGAACGCTGCGAGGCCCGGTGCGCGACGCTGGCACTGCTCGCCCTGCTCTCGCCGAAGGAGGCCGCCGCGGTGATCCTGGTGGACCTGGAGGGGCTCAGCCACGACGCCGCGGCGGAACGGCTCGGCGCGCACCGGGGCACGGTGCAGCGCAACCGGATGCGCGGACTCGCCAAGATGCGGGCGGCACTGGCCGGAGCCCGCACCCGCTGACGCGGGCGCGACGCGTAGGGGGCGGGGCACCGGGCCCCGCCCCCTGTGGCGTTTCGAGTCCGCGTCAGCAAGCGGCGTCCGCGGGCAGACCCGCGTAGGCGTCGCCCTTCAGGTAGACCGCGCTCGCCCACCCCTCGGTGAAGCCGATCCAGACGTCGTTGGTGTAGCCGTGGTCCCGGATGGTCTCCCCGTGGGTCCAGCACAGGGCGTCGGTACGGGTCTCCCCCGCCCGGATCCTGTCGAAGGCCCGGGAGGAGGTGGTGGGCGACGTGCGGATGTTGACGGTCTCGTACGCCGTGACGCTGTAGGGACCGAACGCCCGGACGCCCGGCGAGGCACCCGGCGCGAAGGTCCCGCTTCCTCCGGTCGCCCCGGTCGTGCCGGCGCAGGCGACTGCGGCCGTTCGCCGCCCGCAGGCGGCCGGGGCGGCGGAGCCTGCCGGGAGGTTCCCGTCGGTGGTTCGGGTGACGTGGTGAAGGCCGGACGGAGTGGCGGCCTGCGCACCCGCCGTGGGGGCGATGACGAGCAGGAGGGACGTCGCGGCGACGGCGGCGGGAGCCGCGAGGGAGCGGCGGAGGGAGGACGGACGGGGCACGGTGGTCTCCTGACGTGGTGGGCGGGACGCGGACGGTTCAGACACAGCTGTCGGGGCCCGGGACGCCGGGAACGGGCTGGTCGTCGGCGCCGCCGCGGACGTACACGGCGCTGATCCAGCCGACCCGCCCGTGCGCCGCGACCTCGACCCAGTAGACGTTCCGGTACGGCCCGTCCACGACGCGGTCGCCGAGGGCCTGGCAGTAGGCGGCGACGTACTCCCGCCCCAGCCGCACGCCGGTGGGCCGGCACACCTCCGTCACCCGCGGGCACGGACGCAGGTTGACGCCGGTCGCCCAGACGTACACCTGGTAGGGCGCGTCCGGGGCCCGGGCCGCGGCTCCGGACGCGGACGGGAAGGACGCGGCGGCGGGATCGGCGACGGCGGTGGGGGCGGCCAGCAGCATGCCGGCCAGCGCCGCCGCGGAGGCGCCGGCGGCCCGGCGGCGCAGGGCGGAACGGGATCGGGGCGGGGTGGTGGTCGGCGGCCCGGAAATGGCCATCTCGTGTCCCTCGGTCGTCGGACGGGGAGCCGCACGCGGACGGATACGGGCGGTCGACGCCGTACCCGGCGGGGCATGCGGGGGACGGCCGGGGACCGGCTCCGATATGAGTCCACCTCCCCCTTCACACCTGTGATGTAGGTCACACGCCGGTGGTCATATCGGTGCCCTCTCAGCCCGGTCCCCGGGATGACACGCAGTCAACGGAGGAAGTGCACCGTGAAGACCACCATCAGCACGCACCGCGCCGCCGCCCGCTCGTCGGCCGCCGTCGCCGCAGCCCTCGCCCTCTGCGCGGCGCTGCCCGTGACCGCGCACGCGGCAACGGCCACTCCGCGCTCCGCCCAGGCCGCCTGCGCCGTACTCGCCCCGGGTGCCTCGGCCACCGGTGAGGCCGCGGTGCGCGCCGCGTGCGGCCAGCTCGGCGTCTGGTACAGCTGGGGCGGCGGCCACGGCGCGACACCGGGCCCCACGTACGGGTACTACGACGGCTCCGACCCCGACAGCCTCCACGACGGCGAGCGCAGAGGCTTCGACTGCTCCGGTCTCGTCCGCTACGCCTACGCCCAGGCGACGGGCCGCGACCTGCTCAACGGCACGTCCGACGACCAGTTCCACACGACGCACGCCGCCGCCAGGTTCTCCGCGGCGCAGGGCTCGGCACCCCTCCTGCCCGGCGACCTGATGTTCTGGGGCAGCGGGCACATCCACCACGTCGCCCTCTACATCGGCGGCGGCCAGATGGTGGAGGCCTACGAGTCGGGAACGCACATCAGGGTGGCCCCGGTGCGGACCGGCGGGGACTACGCGGGCGCCGTCCGCATCGACGGCTCCGGCACGGTTCCGCCCCCGCCCGCCGACGGCGGCACCACCTTCGAGACCTGGGGCACCCGGGTGCGCACGCACTCCGCGCCGCGAGTCGGCGCGTCGGTCGTGGACACCTTCCCCGGCCCCACACAGGTGTCGGTGATCTGCCAGCAGCACGCCGAGAAGGTCACCGCGGACGGCTACACCAACGACATCTGGTCCCGGCTGTCCGACGGCTCGTGGCTGACGAACATCTACATCAAGGGCCCGGCGTCGCTTCCGGGCGTCCCGGACTGCGGCGGCACCTCCACCCCTCCGCCCAGCGGCGGCAGCACGGCCTTCCAGACCTGGGGCACCAGCGTGCGCACCCACACGGAGGCCAACGTGAACGCGGCCGTCGTCGACTACTTCCCGCAGCCCACCACCGTCAACGTGACCTGCCAGGCCCACGCCCAGACGGTGACGGCCGACGGCTACACCAACGACGCCTGGTCCCGGCTGACGGACGGCTCGTGGATGACCAACATCTACATCAAGGGCCCGGCGTGGCTGCCCGGAGTGCCCACCTGCTGACACGGGTGCACCGAGGCACGGTGGCACCGCCGGACGGGGGATCCGGCGGTGCCACCGCGCCGTCGGGACGGGGCGGGCTTCCCCCGGCGACGGCGCGGTGGTCCGCGGGCCGCGACCACGGGACGGCCGCCGGGCACGGACTCCGGCGAAGCCTGGCCGGACGGGCGGCCTTGACGCCGGCCTGCCCGCCCGAACCCGGCACGGCCCGGCGGGACTTCTGGCAGCCTGCCGCCCATCAACGGTCAGGAGGACCCCATGGCGGACACGGCCGACGGCCCGCGGGAACACCGCCTGCGACTGGCACCGCGCGCCTACGACCAGGTGGAGGCGGGGCGCAGGACGATCGACGTGCGCGTCGCCACGGACCGGACCGCGGGCATCGCGGCGGGAGACACGATCGTCTTCCACGAACGGGGCGGCCGGGAACTCGACATCGCCGTCGGGAGGGTCACCCCGTACACCTCCTTCGAAGCCCTGCTGGACACCGAGGACGCCGGCCGCATCGACCCCGACGCGACCCGCGACGATCTGCTCGGCGCCCTGCGCGCGGCCTTTCCGCGCGACAGGGAGGCACTCGGTGTGCTCGCCGTCGCCTTCGACCACCGCCCCGTCCGGCCCGGCCGCCGGTTCCCGGTGGAACCGTCCCGGTACCTGGAGACCCTTCCGCGGCACACGGTCTACGCCGCGCTGTACCTCCGCGACGCGCACGACCGGCCCGTCCTGCTGCGCTCGGTCCACGGAACGAGGCCCTGGCAGTTCCCGGGCGGCGACCTCGACGCTGGGGAGGACCCGCTGCGCACAGCCCGACGGGAGACGCGTGAGGAGACCGGGCTCGACCTCGGCGGGGAGGCGCCGAGGCTGCTCCTGACGCATTACCTGACGTCGGGCCCGGCATCGCGCCTCGCCAAGGTGGGCTTCGTCTTCGACGGAGGGAGGCTGACCGCCGACCGCCTTCGCTGCGTCCGCCTCGACCCGGGCGAACACGACATGTGGGCCGTCCACGACCTGGCCGCGTGGCGGGCCCTGGCGACACCGCGGGAGTTCGCCCGCCTGCACGCCGTCGAACAGGCCCGGCGCGGCGAGGGACCCGCCTACCTCGTCACGCACGCCTGACCGCGGCGAGCGTGCGCGCCGGAGGCACCGCGGCGCATGCGGCCCGACGCCCGGCGGTCGCGGACGGGCACGGCCCGGCTCGGCTCGGCTCGCGTGTCCCGGGCACGACGCCAGGCAGCCGGGCGCCGGGGCGTTGAACCCCGCCGGAGTCCGCCGCGTTGGAGTCCTTCACCAAGGGAGGCCGCCCAGACCCCCACCGGACACGCGCGGAGGCACCACGATGCCAGAGCACGACTCCTCCGGTTCCTCGTCACGGGACGAGGAACTACCCGCCTACGAGGGCCACACCCCCGACCCGCTGGCCTTTCTCGACCCGGAGTCGCGAGGGCTCCAGGAGTCGATCGATCGGGGCCACCACCCGGGAACGGCCCGCGGCGGCTCCTGGGCCGCCGACGCCCGGCCGCCGGCGTACGAGGGTTCACCCAACCCGCTGACCTTCCTCGATCCCGAGTCCAGGGCGCTCCAGGCCGAGATCGCCGGCGGCCGGATCGGTCCCGTGTCCGGCAGCCACCCGGCCGGGCCGCCGGCCTACGACGGCACACCCAATCCCATCGCCTTCCTCAGCGCGGAGTCGCGCGAGCGGCAGGCCCGGATCGAGGCCGGAGACGTCGGACAGGTGGCCGTTTCCAACTGGCAGCTTCCGCCGGAGACCCGGGCGCTGATGGCCCAGTACGGGCAAGCGAACCAGGCGCGACCGCCGGCTCCGGCACCGGCTCCGGAGCAGCGGCGCCGACGCGAGGGCCACGGCGGCTCGTCCGCGCAGGGACGGTCGAGCCACGGCGGCAAGAAGTCCGGCGGGCGCAGGAAGTAGACGGGCTCCGGGTGTGCGGCCCGGGGCACCGGTCCGCACACCCACCCGGAACCCGGACGGCCGTGACACCGGGCCGAGGCCGCCGACCGGTCACCGCCGGAGACCGCGGGCCCGGGCCCGCGCCGAGGAGGATCGGCACACCCGCCCGCACCCGGTTCGTCGCCGGGTTCTCCACCTCCCCTTCCGGCGCATCGTGCTCGGGAACGACCCCGGCGACTGCCGGACTCCTCCCGCTCGGTCGCCACTCGGAAGGCCACCGCCGTCCCGTGCGCCGCCGTCAGACCAGCAGGGCGACCACGCCGGCAGCGATCGCGCAGACGCCCAGAGCCGCCGCCGCGGCAGCGGGGCCGCGCCGGTCCGCGGGCAGGCGCGTGAAGAGCCGCGAGAGCGAGCCGAGGACGGCGAGCGGGGGCGCGGCGCGCCAGATATCGCGGCCGGTCCTGCTCCCCGCGGCGGCGACGACGCCCGGGAGGTGCCCGACGGCGCGTAGGAGCGGCCTCGCCATGGCCCGGCTGCGGCCGTGGGCGGCTCCGCCGGACGCGGCTTCCTCCAGGGCTCGGAGCAGGGCCGGTTCGTCGTTGGCCCAGTGGGCGCGGAAGGTGATGGTCCCGGTCGCGTCCACGAGGTAGGCGGAGTTCGGTTTGGGGGTGAAAGCGCGGTGCAGGGAGCCGTCGATGTCGTCCACGGCGACCTCGAAGGGGATGGCGTGGTGGTCCCGCAACATCCGTGCGTGCCGGTGCTTCTCGGCGGCGGTGGCCGGCTGCCCGATCGTCTGGCCGGGGTGGGCCTCCCTGGTGTTGACCAGCACGAAGCGGACGTCCTCCGCGAACCGCGCGTGCAGGCGCTTGAGGACGGGGACGGCGCTCTCGGTGACCGGGCAGGTGCGCGAGCCGAAGACCAAGAGCACCGGCCCGCCGAGCGCGCGGGAGGCGAACCGTCCTCCGTCGAGGGTGGGCAGGTCGAAGTCCGGCAGGCTGCTTCCGGGGCCGAGTGCGTTCCGGCCGAAGGTCATGTCGTCGATCAGCAGACGGGTCCGGAAGCGCTCGAAGCGGTACTCCCGGCCCTCCGTGCGAGCGGGTGACGGCGTGTGCATGCGTTCTCCTCGGTTGGAGTGACAACTCCCACTTGACCGTTCGGTCAAATGAAAGGGCGGCGGATGGGACGGCACGGGGCGGTCAAAGGAACGGCCGGATGCGGGGCATCGGCGCCGGAGGGGGGCTCCGGGGCGGGATCCGGGGAGCGGGTCGCGTCAGCCGGCGGGGGTCTGGATCAGGGTGCGGACGGCCGCCGTGGCCTCGACCACGAGACTCGGCCGGTCGTACGCCTTGGCCATGAGGGTGATGCCCTGAAGGTAGGCCAGTGCGCGCAGGGCCGCCACGTCCGGGTCCACACCGGCGGGCAGATGCCCCCGCAGCGCGGCCTCGGCCACGGCGTCGCGGAAGTACCGCTGCCAGGCGGTCAGGATCTCGGCGATCCTGGCCGATGCCGCACCCGGCCGGCCGGAGAGTTCGAGGGCGAGGTTGCCGACGGGGCATCCCGGCACAGCGCCCGTGAGGTCCCTGGCTGCGGTGAGCATGCCGGCGAATCCTCCGATGAAGGCGTCGATCCGCTCCAGCGGCGGGAGTTCGTCGCCGAAGGACTCGTCGAGAAGGACTTCGAGGAGTTCCCAGTTCGCGTCGAGCACGGCGAGCCCGACGGCCTCCTTGGACGGAAAGAAGTGGTAGAGGCTCCCCCGGTGCACCCCGGCCTCGCGGCACAGGTCCCCGATGCCGACGTCGGCGTACGAGGAGCCGTGGATCAGCGCGCGAGCCGTCCGTACGAGGCGCGTGCGGGTGTCGTCGGCCATCGGCCCTCCACTTGACTGATCGGTCAACCGTAGGGGCGAGTTGACCGTTCGGTCAAGTGAGGGACACGGTCCGCATGCGTACCCGGAGTCGGATCGGCCGGGCCCGGGAGAGCGACGACGCGAGCCATCGCGTCCCGAGCGGCTCTCTCGGACGGGGTGGAGTGAAGGCGTCACCCTGCGCACCGCACCGGCGCACACGGCGCCGCCGACGCGCGTCAGTCCAGCCTGGCGCCCGCGGACCGCAGCCGTTGCCGCCAGGCCCCCATCCGCGCCGCGGCGCCACCGTTGAGCAGCGCGTCGACGGTTCCCGCGGACCGGGGTGCCTCGGACCGCCGGCGGCCCACCAGCTTCTCCTGCCCCGCGCTGGGCGCGGGGGACTGCTGCGCGGGACGCCCAACGAGGTCGTAGGTCCGCCCGCCGACACGGACGCGCAGCGTACCGAAGCGGGTCAGGCGGCCGACCACCTCGCGCGGATCGACCTGGAAGACGACGTTCAACGCCCTGTCGTGCGCCCGGAGTTCACGGGGCTCCGGGACGAGGACCACCGGCTCGCAGCGCGACCCCCGCCACAGACTGCGCCGCCAGTAGGCCAGTTCCGCATGCTGCTCAACCCCGTTCACGCGGCACATCATGGCACGTGAGGCCGTCCACGCCGCGGGGCACCCCACTTCCCTCTCCCCCGCCGCGGAAAGGACGAGCCGCGCCCCGCACAGCCGGGAGCAGGCGGGGCACCCGCGCACCGACCGGACGGAACGGCGCGGCCGGACACGCGCACGAGACCCGGCTCCCGTGGCGCAGGAGGTGCCGGGCGGCCCCCTGCCCGGCCCCCCACCCGGTCGAGGGAGAGAAAACCGCCGGTCACCGCGGAACGAATGTATGCATTTCATTCGTTTTATCCTGTACTTCCCTTTCGTGCGTGATACTCGATAGTGACGGGCGGATGCGAGCCGGCCTCCGGAAGGGCCGGTACCGCAGGCTCGTCCACCCACCCGTCGACGCAGGTGGCAGGAGGGGCCATGGACCCGTGGCTGATCTGGCTCGTCGTCGCGGCGGCGCTGGCCGTCGCGGAGATCTTCACCCTCACCGCCGCCCTGGGCATGCTGAGTCTGGCCGCACTCGTCACCGCCGGGTCGGCCGCGATCGGCGCCCCGCCGGCCGTGCAGTTCCTCGTCTTCACCGTCTCCGCCGTCGTCAGCGTGCTGTTCGTCCGGCCCGCGGTGCTGCGGCGGGCCTCCACTCCGCCCCGGGTCCGGTTCGGCGTGGACGCGCTCGTCGGCCGCAGCGCCTATGTCGTCGCGGAGGTGTCCGCACGGGGCGGCAGGGTCCGGATCGGCGGCGAGGAGTGGACGGCCCGCTCCTACGACGAGGCCCTGGTGATCCCCGCCGGCTCGACCGTCGACGTCATGGAGATCAGTGGTGCCACCGCAATCGTCTACCCCCAGGGGTGAGCCATGGAAGTCTCGGCGCTTCTCGTCGCGGGCCTGGTCATCGCGCTGTTCGCCGTCTTCACCGTCGTACGGGCCGTGCGCATCGTCCCCCAGGCCCGTGCGCGCAACGTGGAGCGGCTCGGCCGCTACCACCGCACGCTGACCCCCGGACTGAATGTCGTCATCCCGTACATCGACCGCGTGTATCCCGTCATCGACCTGCGCGAACAGGTCGTCTCCTTCCGACCGCAGCCCGTGATCACCGAGGACAACCTGGTCGTGGAGATCGACACGGTCCTCTACTTCCAGGTCACCGACCCGCGCGCGGCGGCCTACGAGATCGCCAGCTACCTCCAGGCGGTCGAGCAGCTCACCGTCACCACCCTGCGCAACGTCGTGGGGTCCATGGACCTGGAGAAGGCCCTCACCTCGCGGGACACGATCAACAACCAGCTGCGCGGCGTGCTGGACGAGGCCACGGGCAAATGGGGGCTGAGGGTCAACCGGGTCGAGATCAAGGCCATCGACCCGCCGCAGTCCATCAAGGACGCGATGGAGAAGCAGATGCGGGCCGAACGGGACAAGCGGGCCGCGATCCTCGGTGCCGAGGGACAGCGGCAGTCCCAGATCCTCACCGCCGAAGGCGACAAGCAGGCCGCGGTGCTCCGCGCGGAGGGCAACCGCACCGCCGAGATCCTCAAGGCCGAGGGGCAGTCGCGGGCCATCGACGAGGTGTTCCAGGCCGTCCACCGCAACGACCCCGACCCGAAACTGCTCGCGTACCAGTACCTCCAGACCCTCCCCCAGCTCGCACAGGGCCCCGGGAGCACCTTCTGGGTGATCCCCGGCGAGGTGACGGCCGCGCTCCAGGGCGTGTCCCGGGCGTTCGGGGAGGCGCTGCCCCGGTCACCGGCCACACGCGAGGCGTCCTCGGAGGACCGGGCCGCTCAGGCCGCCGACGACGCGGCGCAGGCGGCCGAGGCCGCAGCCGAAGCGCTCGCCGACGCCGCGGAAGCCGACGCAGCACCCGGCACCCTCCCCGCCGGGCCGCCGTCCGTCGACTGAGCCCGCGCGCGAGCGGGACCGGCCGCGCGCGGGCTCCCGTCCGGGACCGGTTGGGCGGCAGGCGCCACCCGGGTCCCGTCGGCGCCTGCCGGAGACCTGCGCCCCCTCCCCCGTCGCGTGCGGCGTTCGCGCCGGGCCGTACCGCGCGGGGGTCACGGTGCCATCGTCCGGCCCGCGCCGCTACGGCACGCGGGCGACGCCGACGTAGAACCCGCTCGGCTCCGCCGGCGGGCCCGGTGCCTCCCGGAACCAGCGGGTGGCCGTCACCAGACCGGGAGCCACGAGTTCCAGTCCGTCGAAGAACGGCTCCACCTCGGACCGGGTGCGCATGCGCAGCGGGATCTCGCCCTTGCGGTAGGTCGCCGTCACCGAGCGCACCAGGTGCGGATGTTCGTCGGTGGTGCCGTGCGAGAACATGAGGTGGCTGCCCGCGGGCAGCGCGTCGAGGAGTGTGCGGGTGAGCCCGTAGGGATCCTCCTCGTCGGTGATGAAGTGCATCAGCGCGATCATCGACAGGGCGACCGGGCGGTCGAAGTCCAGGAAGGCCCGCGCGTGGGCGAGGATGGCGTCGGGACGGCGGACGTCCCCCTCGACGTAGTCGGTGGCTCCCTCCGGGCTGCTGACGAGGAGGGCCTCCGCGTGGCGGAGCACGATCGGGTCGTTGTCGACGTAGGCGATCCGGGCCGCGGGCAGGATGTCCTGAACGATCTGGTGCAGATTCGGCGCGGTGGGGATGCCGGTTCCTATGTCGAGGAACTGGTCGATGCCCTGGCCGGCCAGCCAGGCCGCGGCGCGCTGCATGAACGCCCGGTTGCGCATCGCGTTGAGCCGCGCCTCCGGTGGAAGCCGTTCCGCGACCGCCTGATCGACGGGGTAGTTGTCCTTGCCGCCCAGCAGCCAGTCGTAGACGCGCGCCGGGTGGGGCCTGCTCGTGTCGATCCTCCCTCCGGAGGACTGCGCCGCCATGTCTGCCTCCAACCGGGCTGGACCGAGGACCACTTCACCGGGCCGCGAGCACGCCCGGTGCCGAGGCCGCGAGGACCCCGCGAGTATGGCACCGGCCCCGCGGACGGACGGGCGGACCGGCCCTCGTACTCCCGCTGACCGCGCGCTTCCGGCCACCGCGCTCCACGCCGCGACCCCGACCGTGGGGCCGCGGCGACCATGCCGTCAGGACACGAGTCGGCAACTCCCCGCGAAAGGGCCGTTTCCCCGACGGGGCGGGGGTACACGGTCGCGGAGTCCCACTCGAGAACGGCGTCAGGAGTGCCATGCGTGTCAAGGTCGGCTTCCTCAGGACCAGGTCACTCAGAAGGCGCCTGCGCGTCTGCGCGCTGGAGGTGTTCGGCTGGGAGCGCCTGCGTCCCTCCCAACTCGACGCCATGACGGCCGTGATGGAGGGCAAGGACACCGTCGTGGTGATGCCGACGGGCGCCGGCAAGTCCGCCGTCTACCAGGTGCCGGGGGTGCTGCTGGAGGGGCCGACCGTCGTGGTCTCCCCCCTCATCGCCCTGCAACGGGACCAGGTCGCCCACCTCACCCGCATCGAGGGGTCCGACGCCTCCGCCGTGAACTCCGCCCAGCGCGCGCGGGACAACGAGGCGGTCTGGCAGCGGGTGCGCGAGGGCGCCCTGGACTTCCTCTTCGTGTCGCCCGAGCAGCTCGCCAAGGACGAGGTGGTGGAGCAGATAGCGGCGGCGGGGCCCGCGCTGATGGTCGTCGACGAGGCGCACTGCGTGTCCACCTGGGGCTACGACTTCCGGCCCGACTACCTGTCGCTGAACCACGTCCGCGACCGCATCGGCGGTCCCCCGCTGCTCGCCCTGACGGCCAGTGCAGCCGCACCCGTTCGAGCCGACATCGTGGAACGGCTCGGCATGCGCCGGCCGCACCAGGTGATCGCGGGATTCGACCGCGCCAACATCACGCTGGAGGTCGTCCGCCACCGGGACGCCGCGGGCAAGCGGCGGTGGGTCGTGGAGCGGGCGGCGGCCGAGGCCAAGCCGGGCATCGTCTACGTCGGGACGCGCCGGGAGGCCGAGGAGTACGCCGCGGACCTGACGGAACTCGGCTTCGACTCCGCCGCGTACCACGCGGGGATGCCGTCGGCCGAGCGTTCCCGGACCCACGACCGCTTCCAGGCCGGCGAACTGGACGTCGTCGTCGCGACCTCGGCGTTCGGCATGGGCATCGACAAGCCCGACATCCGTTTCGTGCTCCACGCCTCGGTTCCCGGCTCCCTCGACAGCTACTACCAGGAGATCGGCCGGGCGGGCCGTGACGGGCAGCCGTCCCGGGCCATCCTCGCCTACCGGCCGGAGGACCTCGGCGTCCAGCGTTTCCGCACCGGCGCGCGCCCCGATCCGGACGTGCTGGCCCGGATCGTCGACGCGGTGCGCGAGGGCTCGGGGCCGGTCACCGCCACCCGCCTGCGCGAACGCACCGGACTCTCCCAGACCGCACTCACGTCCATGCTGCACCTGCTGGAGGAGGCCGGAGCGCTCACGACGCGCGGACGCGAGGGAATCTCGGCGGTGCCCGGCGCCCGGCGGGACAGCTGTGTCCAGGAAGCCCTGCGCATCGCCTCGGCCCGCGTCGACCTGGAACGGTCCCGGGTGGAGATGATGCGCGCCTACGCCGAGACCACCGGATGCCGCCGGCGCCACATGCTGGGCTACTTCGGTGAGACCCTGGCGGCGGACGGCTGCGCGGGCTGCGACACCTGCGACCGCACACGGGAACCGGCGCCTGCCGGCGACGACGTCCTGTCCGGCACCGGCACCGCGCCCGCGCCGCGGGAGACCGAGGCCGCCGACGACGCCTTCCCGCCCGGGACGCGGGTCGAGCACAGCAGCTGGGGCCGGGGCGACGTCATGAACCAGGAGGGCGACAAGATCACCGTCCTCTTCGAGAGCGTCGGCTACCGCACCCTGTCCCTCCCCGCCGTCCACTCCCGCGGCCTGCTGACCGCCGTGCCGGCCGCGGTGGCCGGCGGCTGACCCCGCGTACGGTCCCGCCGTCGACGCTCACCGCGACGCGGCGGCGGAGGAGGCGGGCCGACCGAGCCGGGCACCGGCCTCCCGTGCTCGCCCGGTGCGCCGGCCCGGTGCCGGAGCCCTGTGCCCGCCGGGGACGCCGGTCGGGTGCCGCACACGGTCTCGCGGGCGGCCCTCGTACGACCTTGCGGGACCGGCGAGGAGGCCGCCGGGGACGGCGCCCTGCCCACGCGGGCGGCGAGCGGAGATCCGGGCGCGCCCGCCACCGGTTCCGCCGAACGTCGGCACCCACCTCACCGGGCCCACCGGGCCCACCGGGCCCACCGGCGCGAGCATCCCGGGTCCCGGCGGCCGGCAAGGCCAGGGCCACCTTCCGCCTGATCGCGCCACCGCGGCCTCCGGCCGGACCGTCCCGCCCGCAGGTCGCGTCGCCGAGCGTCACCCGCCGCCGTCGTAGGGTGGCGTCGGAGTACGTCCCCGTCGAGCCGGCGCGACACGTCCGCTCTGCGGTCCCCGGGGGCGTCCGCCCGCACATGCCTGCCGAGGACTCGGGCCACGGCCCACTCACACTGGAGGACGGTTTCATGAACGACGGGCCCTTGACGCTCATGGCGGTGCACGCCCACCCCGACGACGAGGCGACCGGAACCGGAGGCGTGCTCGCGCGGTACGCCTCCGAAGGGGTGCACACCGTCCTGGTGACCTGTACCGACGGTGCCTGCGGCGACGGGCCCGGCGGCGTGAAGCCCGGCGATCCCGGCCACGACCCGGCGGCCGTCGCCGCGATGCGGCGTGAGGAACTCGCGGCCAGCTGCGAGGTCCTGAAGATCGGCCGGTTGGAGACACTGGACTACGCGGACTCCGGGATGATGGGCTGGCCGGCCAACGACGCGCCCGGCTCTTTCTGGAGGACGCCGGTGGACGAGGCGGCGGCCCGCCTCGCGGACCTGATGCGCCGCCACCGGCCCGACGTCGTCGTCACCTACGACGAGAACGGCTTCTACGGACACCCCGACCACATCCAGGCCCATCGGATCACGATGGCCGCTCTGGCCATGATCGAGTGGGCACCGAAGGTGTACTGGACGACGGCGCCCCGGTCGATGATGCAGCGCTTCGGTGAACTCATGCGCGAGTTCGACGCGGACTGGCAGGAGCCGAGCCCCGAGGAGGCCGCCGCGATGGCGGAGATCGGGCTCCCGGACGACGAGATCACCACCTGGGTGGACACCACGGCGTTCGGCGGCCAGAAGTTCGACGCGCTGGCCGCGCACGCCAGCCAGGGCGAGAACATCTTCTTCCTGAAGATGGGGCAGCAGCGGTTCACCGAACTCATGGGCGTCGAGACGTTCGTGCGCGTCCAGGACGGCACCGGGGCGGCCCTGCCCGAAACCGACCTCTTCGCCGGCCTGCGCTGACCCACCGCACCACGTTCCACCGGCCCGGGGGGGGGGGGGGGGCCCCCGCCCCCCCCCCCCCCCGGCGGGCGCCCCCCCCACCGGCCCCCGCTAGGGGTGGGGGGGGCGCGCGGAGACACCCACACCCGAGACCCCGGGGGGCACCACCCC